>NZ_JAUJRI010000008.1:0-310210 GCF_030504405.1 Burkholderia sp. AU44665
CAGAAGGGCCGATCGCTGCGTCATGCTCCTCGCGAATACGTCGAGTATTCGCTTCGTCGCAATCCTCGCGCTCGGCCCTTCTGGGGGCCAGCGCAAGCCCGTTATTAGCGTGAACACGCCCTAGGCGTCGAGTCGCGCGGTTTCGACTGTCGGAATGGCCGACAGCCGGTGAAGCCACGTGTCGGAAAACCCGACACGTTGGGCGTACGTAGGCGCTCGGCGCACGGCCGCGCGGTGCGTCGCGGGTTGGCACGCGTATTGCGGATATCGATGCATCGCAACCCGTCGCCGGAACCCGTCATGAAGCCGTACCCGCCTGTCGTTCGATCGCGGCCGCGAGGCCGCGCCGCCGTTCGCCGGTCGTCTCGCATGCTCTGCGCCGTCGCGTTCGTTGCCGTCGCAACGGTCAGCGTGGCGCAGGTGCCGCCGGCGCCGCGCGCGCAAGACCCGGCCGGCGCCATGCTGCCTCCACCCCCACCCCCACCCCCACCCCCACCCCCACCCCCACCCCCACCCCCACCCCCACCTCCACCTCCACCTCCGCCTCCGTCCGGGCCGCGTGCGCTTTTGCCCGTCGGGCCCGGCAACGACACCGGATCGGATGCGCTGGTTTCCGGCACGCTGTCGCGCCTGACGATCAATCCGGAAGGGACCGTCGACGGCTTCGTGCTGACCGACGGCACGCTCGTCCGTCTGCCGCCGCATCTCGGTTCGCAACTGGCTGCGCTCGTGCGGTCGGGCGAGCGTGTCACGGTGGCCGGCGAACGGCGCTTCGACGATGAAATCCATGCACGCGTCGTCCGCAACGACGGCACCGGCGCGTCGCTGTCCGATCAGCCGCCCGCGCCCGTCGCGCCCGTGCCTGCCATGCTGCGCGGCGTCAACCTCGCGCGCCTGAGCGTGTCCGGCGTCGTGCGCCGCGTGACGCACGCGCCGCGCGGCGAGCCGGACGGCGTGATGCTCGACGGCGGCGCGATCGTCAAGCTGACCGTGCCGGCCGCCCGGCAATTCGGCGCGCTGCTCGCGCCCGGCGAGCGCGTGGCCGCGATCGGCTACGGCACGCGCAACGCATACGGCGAAGCGCTGCAGGCCACGGCGTTCGGCGCGCCGGGCCATGTCGTGAATCTCTATGACGATGTCGTGCGCTGAAACGCGCGGCGCCGTTCCGCAATCCATCGAAAGGAGTCCTGTCATGCACTGGATCGATCCCGCCTGCCTGCCCGAAACGCGCGGCCGCGTCACGCAGTTCCTGCTCGATCCGCACGGAGAAATCGACGGCCTGATCCTGAACGGCGACCTGCAGGTTCACGTGCCGCCGCATCTGGGCCGCGAACTGGTGCGCCATGTTGCGGTGGGCGACCGCATCCGCGTGCGGGGCGTCAAGCCGCGTCGCGCGGCGATGATCGCGGCCGTGCAACTGACCGGCCGTGGCGGCGTCGACATCGTCGACGCCGGGCCCGAGCACGCTGTCCCGAAGCCGCCGCGACCGGCTCGACGGCCGATGGAATTCAGCGGAGAAGTCGCGTTCGGGCTGTACGGCCCGAAAGGCGAGTTGAACGGCGCGTTGCTGACGAGCGGCGTCGCGTTGCGGGTGCCGCCGCATGCGGCGCAAGCATTGCACGACTACCTGCAGGCCGGCATCCATGTGCAGGCGTGGGGGCACGGCGTCGTCACGCCGCACGGCGCGACGCTCGACGTAAGCGACATTGCCGAGCTCGTCGATGCGGATGTCGCATGACGGTGCGGCGACCGTGAGACCGGCACGCGCGCTCGAGGCGCTCAACTTCTTCGTGGCCGACGTGCAGGCCGGCATCGGCCCGTTCATCGGCGTCATCCTGCTGTCGCGCGGCTGGGGCGCCGATGCGATCGGCTCGGTCATGACGCTGGCGGGGCTCGCCGCGATGGCCGCGACGCCGCTGGCCGGCGCGCTCGTCGACGCGGTGCGTGCGAAGCGGGCGCTGATCGTCGCGGCGACCGCGGCGACGGCACTCGCGTCGCTGGCGCTGATGTTCGTGCGCGGCTATCCGGCGGTGGCGGTGTCGCAGATCCTGGCGGCGGTCGGCGGCGCGGTGCTCGCGCCCGCGGTCGCGGGCGTGACGCTCGGCATCGTGCGTCGGCAGGGTTTCGACCGGCAGTTCGGGCGCAACCAGATGGCGAACCATGCCGGCAACGTCGCCGGCGCGGCGCTCGCGGGGTGGCTCGGCTGGCATGTCGGATTCGACGCGGTGTTCGCGCTCGTCGGCGTGTTCACGGTCCTTGCGGTTGCGAGCACGTTGGCGATACCCGGGCAGGCGATCGATCATGCTTGCGCACGTGGTCTCGAGCCTGATGGCCTCGCACCGGGAACGGATGCTGCGCATCCGCATGCGTTGGACGCGGCGTCGACGTCGCGCGTCGGCGGCCTGCCCACGCTCGCCGAAAACCGGCCGCTGGTACTGCTCGGCGCGTCGCTCGCGCTGTTTCATCTCGGCAATGCCGCGATGCTGCCGCTCTACGGGATGGGCGTCGTCGTCACGCATCGCAGCAACGCGAGCGCGTTCACCGCGCAGACCATCGTCATCGCGCAGTGCGTGATGATCGCGGCGGCCTGGCTCGCGCCGCGGCTGATTCGCGCGCACGGCTACTGGCGCGTGCTGCTGTTCTCGTACCTCGTGCTGCCGGTGCGCGGGGCGGTCGCCGCGGCGTGGATGAGCGAAGCGGGTGTATGGCCGGTGCAGATGCTCGACGGCATCGGCGCCGGCCTGCAAAGCGTGGTCGTGCCCGCGCTCGTCGTTCGCCTGCTGCATGGCTCCGGCCGCGTGAACGCCGGGCAGGGCGCCGTCGCGACCGCGCAGGGGATCGGCGCGGCGCTCAGCCCCGTGCTCGGCGGCGTGCTCGCGCAGCACTTCGGCTATCCGGCCGCGTTCGTCGTACTGGGCGCCGTGTCGACGGGCTCGCTCGCGCTGTGGCTCGGTCATGCGCGATCGCTGAGCGGCGCGTGCGGCAAGCCCGCCGATCTATCGGCGACATCATCGTGAAAGCGATTTCGATTTCCATGCCTGTGTCGACTTGCCCATGAATCCTGTTTCGCTTGCCTGGCTGATTTCCGCGCTCGCCACCGCGGGCGTCATCACGCGTCCGTTCGGTTGGCCCGAGGCCACGTGGGCCGTGAGCGGCGCGCTGCTGCTGGTCGTGTTGAACCTGTTGCCCGTCGCGCAGGCGCTGGACGCCGTCGCGAAAGGGGGCGACGTCTACCTGTTCCTGACGGGCATGATGCTGTTGTCCGAGGCGGCCCGTCGCGAAGGGCTGTTCGACTGGGTCGCGACGCGCGTCGTCAATCTCGCGCAGGGCTCGCCGCGGCGATTGTTCGCGCTGATCTACGGGGTCGGTGTCGTCACCACCGTGTTCCTGTCGAACGATGCGACCGCCGTCGTGCTGACGCCCGCGGTCCTTGCCGCCGCCCGCCGCGCGAAGGCCGACCCGATGCCGCTGCTGTACAGCTGCGCGCTCGTCGCCAATGCCGCGAGTTTCGTTTTGCCGATTTCGAATCCGGCGAACCTGGTGCTGTACGGCGCGCACATGCCGGCGCTCGGCGTATGGCTCGCGCATTTCGCGGCGCCGTCCGTCGCGTCGATCGCCGGTACGTTCGTGATGCTGAGGATCGTGCAGCGACGGGCGCTTGCCGGCCACTGCGAATCCGGGCTGCCGGTGCAGCCGCTGACGGGCGGCGGGCGCATCGCGCTCGCGGGCATCGCGGCAACGGCCGTCGCGCTGATGGCGGTGTCGGTCCTCGATCGCCCGCTCGGGTTGCCGACCGCGCTGGCGGGTGTCGTCACGGTCGCATGCGTGGTGATGCGGGATCGCGCGGCGTGCGTGCCGATCGTTCGCGCGATTTCATGGAGCGTGCTGCCGCTCGTCGCGGGGTTGTTCGTCGTCGTCGAGACGCTCGACCGGACCGGCGCGGTGCGCGTACTGGCGGGGCTGCTGCACGCGTTGATGCAAAGCGGAGAGCACATTGCCGCCGCCGCGGCCGGCGTCGCGGTCGCGCTCGTGTCGAACGGGGTCAACAACCTGCCTGCCGGGCTGATCGCGAGCTCGACGATCCAGGCCGCGCACAGCCCGCAAACGGTGATCGATGCGATTCTGATCGGCGTGGATCTCGGCCCGAACCTGTCGATCACCGGATCGCTCGCGACGATCCTGTGGCTGGCGGCGATCCGGCGCGAAGGGTTGCAGGTCGGTTTCCGCGCATTTCTCGCGATCGGCGCGTGCGTGATGCCGCCTGCGTTGCTGCTCGCGCTGGGCGCGCGATTCGTGGTCGGCGGCTGACGCGCGATGCGCGTCGCGTCAGCCGTCCTGGTCGTGCTAGAACGAGTAGGCGAGCGACGCGAACAGGCTGCGCGGCGCGCCCGGCGTGACCCACAGGCTGTTGTACGAGCTGACGTACGTGGTGCGATTGAACAGGTTGTTCAGCACGACCGACGCACGCAGGTGCTTGTTGACCTGAAGATAGCCGTTGAGCTGCACGGTCGCGTAGGCCGGCAGTTCGAAGCCGTCCTGCGTGTTGGCCGTGTTGCCGGCCCGGCGCCCGACGTAGATCACGCCGGCGCCGGCGCCGGCCTTGTCCGCGAACGGCAGGGTCGTCTCGTACATCAGCAGTGCGCTGCCGCTCAGCCGCGGTACGTCGACGAGGCGTGAACCGGGCGCCAGCACGGAGTCGCGCGTGACCTCGGCGTCGACGTACGCGAAGTTCGCGATGCCGCGCAGGCCGTGGCCGAGGTCGCCGCTCCATTCGAATTCGATGCCGCGGCTGCGCACTTCGCCGGCCGCGCGCGAGAAGCCGGCATTCGCCGGATCGGCGGTGAGCACGTTGCGCTTGGTCACGTAGAACGCCGAGACGGTCGTGAGCGAGCGCGCGCCGGCCCATTTCGCGCCGGCTTCGTAGCCGTGGCCCTTTTCGGGATCGAACGCGTTGCCGCCGACGTCGGCGCCGTTGTTCGGCCGGAACGAATACGCGGTGTTCGCATACAGCGACAACGCGGGGCTCATTTCATACACGACGCCGAGACGCGGGCTCACCGCGGTCTGCAACTGGCTCGTCGTCACGCCCTTCAGGCGGTTGTCGATCGACTGGTGGAAGCGATCCCAGCGCAGCCCGGCCAGGATTTTCCAGTGCGGCCCGAACGCGAGCGTGTCCTGCGCGTAGACGCCTTGACCGTCGTCGCGTTCGAGCAGGTTGGTCGCGGTGCGCGGCGTCGGCGCGGGCTGGCCGTAGACCGGATCGAAGATGTCGATCGCATACGGCGCCGCGGCGCTCGGCGTGGAGCGCGTGACGAACTGATCGTAGTTGAAGCGGTACGCATCGACGCCCATCACGAGCGTATGGCCGATGCCGCCCGTGCGGAACGCGCCGGTCGTCTCGAGGCGGCCTTGCAGGTCGTTCGAATGAAACGCGACTTGCCGGTAGCGGCGCCACAGCGTGCGGCCGTCCGGCTGCAATGCGAACGCTTCGGACGAGCGTCCCGACAGGTCGGTGTTGCGTTGCGCGACGCCCGCGTTGATCGACCAGCCTGAATCGATGCGATGCTCGAGCGTGAACTGGTGGCCCGTGTTGCGCACGTCATAGTCGCCGTCGCGCGGCTCGCCGAGAAAACGCGACGCGGGGATCACGCCGAGCTGCCCGTTGACCGCCAGCACGCCGCGATCGAGCGGCGCGCGCTGACGCGCACTCTCGAATTCGTAGTGCAGTGTTGTGTCCGCGCCGATGTCCCAGGTGAACGACGGCGAGAACAGGTAGCGTTTGCTCGACACCGTGTCGCGAAAGCTGCCGTTGTTCTCGTTCATCGCGACGAAGCGGTATGCGAGCGATTTCGTGACGGGGCCGGTCGAATCGAGCGTCTGGCGCAATGCGCCGTAGCTGCCGGCCGACACGCCGAGGGTGTTCGCGCGGGTGAACTGCGGCTGCTTCGTCGTATAGCTGATGATCCCGCCCGGATCGCCGCGGCCATACAGCGCGGACGCCGGCCCCTTGAGCACTTCCATGCGCTCGAGGTTGACGGTGTCGCGCGGCACGCTCATGCCGCGATTCCACGAAAAGCCGTTGACCAGGTAGTCGGTGCCGGACGTGTTGCCGTCGCCGGCGAAGCCGCGCACCGCGTAGTTGTCCCACAGGCCGCCGAAGTTGTTCTGGCGCGAGACGCCCGCGACCCAGTCGTAAAGATCGTCGCCGCGCGTCGCGGCCACGGTCTGGATCAGCTTCGTATCGACGCTGCTGACCGCGAACGGAATCTCCATCACGTCCGCCTCGCTGCGCGTCGCGCTCGTCGATTCGCGCGTGCGGAACGGCGCCGTCGCGCGTTGCGCGGACACCTCGATGGTCGGCAGCGCCGTTTCCTGCGCGTCGGCGGCGCCCATGCCGGCCGTGCCGACGACGATGGCCATCGGTGCGGCCGCCCAGTTCCTCCTGCTCATACCCCTCCTCTTTGTGTCGTTCGCGTTCGGGCACGGCGGGCGGCCTTGCGCCGACATCTGTGTTCCAAACAGTACATTCGCGCGGCAATTTAATGCAAATGAGAGGCATTTGCAATCGTAATTTTGAGATGGGGTGATGTGCACCGCCACGGACGGCGCGACGGCAGTCGTGGCGCGTGCGGAAACGCGATTTCCAGCGCGTCGAGGCGGGGAGTCGGTGGGTTGGGGTGTGCGACGACACGCGTGCCGGCGCACGCGCGCGGCTAATCCGGCTCGGCTTTCAGCCCGCCCTCGATCCACCGCGCTTCGGACGCGCGAAGATGCGCGCGAATGGCCGTCTGGGCCGCGATCGGATCGCCGGCCTGCAGCGCGAGCAGCACGTCCTCGTGCTCACGCACGGCGGCGGTCCACGTCTGCGGATTTTCCGCGTGGCCGCGCATGGCGGCCGCGATCGGGTCGTGGCGGCTGTCGAACAGCTCGCCGACGAAGCGGGTGAGCACCGAATTGCCGGCGGCTTCCGCGATCAGCATGTGGAATTGCCGGTCGGCCTCGACGGGCGATTTGCCGGCCTCCGCGAGCCGCTTCATGCGCTGAACCGTGCGACGCAGGCGTTCGAGCATCGCGGCCGTCATCCGTGCGGCGGCCAGCGCTGCCACGCTGCCTTCGACGGCCGCGCGGGCCTGCATCAATTCCGACGGACTGTCGCCGAGCGTGGCCATCGGGCCGACGGCGTCGGCCGCCGTGTCGCGGACATAGACGCCGGAGCCCATCCGGATTTCGATCTGGCCGCCGATTTCCAGCGCGATCAGCGCCTCGCGAAGCGACGGGCGCGATACGCCGAGCGTCAACGCCAGCTCGCGCTCCGGCGGCAGCCGCTCGCCGATCGCGAATTCGCCCTGGCGAATCAACGCGACGATCTGGGCCGCGACCGATTGGTAAAGCCGCTTGGGTTCTGTCGATTTCATCCGATCGATTGAGGTCAATGCGCTCTCGGCACAAGCGCGTGTCGCGGAGTCTATCACGCCTGCCTCATCGCCCCATGCAGCGGCTCATTCAGCCGGGTGTCCGGGTTTTTACCATTGGTAAGATCAGATTGAGATAGATAAATTGGCTTGACCAAAACGGGTTTGATTGCTGTAATTCATCCAAATTGGACTGACCAGGCGAAGCCGAGGTCGATCCGCCTCAAGGAGACGCAATGGCAATGCCTCGCAATCTGCCCGGTCAGGCCGCACAGGACGAAGCGGACCGGGAGATCCTGCGCCTGGAAGGGATTCGCAAGCGCTTCCCGGGCGTCGTCGCGCTCGACGGCATTCGCCTCGATCTGCGCCGCGGCGAGGTGCATGCGGTGTGCGGCGAAAACGGCGCAGGCAAATCCACGCTGATGAAGATCATCAGCGGCCAGTACCTGCCTGACGAGGGCGTCGTTCACTATCGCGGCGCGCCGGTGCAGTTTCGTTCGGCCTCCGAAGCGCAGGCGGCCGGCATCGCGATCATTCACCAGGAGCTCAATCTCGTCCCGCACCTGAGCGTCGCGGAGAACCTGTTCCTCGCACGCGAGCCGCGGCGCGGGCCGTTCGTCGACACGAAACGCATGAATGCGGATGCGGCGCGCTGCATCGCGCGAATCGGCCTGAACGTCGCGCCGACCACGAAGGTCGGCGTGCTGTCCATCGCGCAGCAGCAGATGGTCGAGATCGCGAAGGCGCTGTCGCTCGATGCGCGCGTGCTGATCATGGACGAACCCACGTCGTCGTTGACGGAAGCGGAAACGGTGCAGCTCTTTCGCATCATCGAGGAACTGCGCGCCGACGGCGTGGCGATTCTGTATATCTCGCACCGGCTCGACGAAATGGCGCAGATCGTCGATCGCGTGACGGTGCTGCGCGACGGGCGCCACATCTCGACGGACGATTTCGCCGACGTCAGCATCGACGACATCGTCGCGCGCATGGTCGGACGCACGCTCGACGACGCGTATCCGTCGCGGCAGTCGGCGCCGACGGACGACGTGCTGCTCGACGTGCGGGACCTGCGCCGCGACGGCGTGTTCGGGCCGGTGTCGTTCGCGCTGCGCCGCGGCGAGATCCTGGGTTTCGCGGGATTGATGGGTGCCGGACGCACCGAGATCGCCCGCGCGATCTTCGGCGCGGATCGCCCGGACGGCGGCACGATCGCGCTGCACGGCCGGCCCGTGACGATCCGCTCGCCGCGCGAGGCGATCCGGCACGGCATCGCGTATCTGTCGGAGGACCGCAAGAAGGAGGGGCTCGCGCTGCCGATGCCCGTCGCGGCCAACCTCACGCTCGCGAACGTGCGCGGCATCGCGTCACGCTTCGGATTCCTGTGCTTCGACGACGAGCTCGACGTGGCGCGCCGCTACGTGCAGGACCTCGCGATTCGCACGCCGTCCGTGCACCAGCGCGTGCGCAACCTGTCCGGCGGCAACCAGCAGAAGGTCGTCATCGGCAAATGGCTGTACCGCGGCTCGAAGATCCTGTTCTTCGACGAGCCGACGCGCGGCATCGACGTCGGCGCGAAATTCGCGATCTACGGGCTGATGGACCGGCTCGCCGCCGACGGCGTCGGCGTCGTGCTGATCAGCTCGGAATTGCCCGAACTGCTCGGCATGACCGACCGGATCGCCGTCTTTCACGAAGGTCGAATGACCGCATTGCTCGACACGAAACACACCAGTCAGGAGGAGATCATGCACTACGCGTCGGGGCGTTCCCATGCTTGAAATGACATCCGATCGAAGCCAGGCCGACGAGCGGGCGGCGCGACAGCGGCGGCGCGACCTGATCCAGAAGTTCGCGGCGCTCGGCAGCCTCGTCGTGCTCGTGTTCGCGTTCTCGATATCGAGCGCGGCGTTCTTCTCGGTCGACAACCTGATGACCGTCGGCCTGCAGGTCACGTCCATCGCCTATCTGGGCGTGGCCGCCACCTGCGTGATCATCACGGGCGGCATCGACCTGTCGGTCGGCTCGGTGCTCGCGCTGGCCGGCGTGTGCGCGGCGCTGCTCGTCAAGGCCGGCGTGCCGGTGCCTGCCGCGATGGCGGCCGGCATCCTGGTCGGTGCGCTATGCGGGCTCGTCAACGGCATCTGCGTGACGCGCATGGGCCTGCCGCCGTTCATCGCGACGCTCGGCATGATGCTCGTCGCGCGCGGCATCGCGCTCCAGATCACGGGCGCGCGGCCCGTCTCGGATCTCGGCGACGCGTTCGGCGCGCTCGGCAACGGCGCGCTGCTGCGGATCTCGCGCATCGGCGCGGACGGCTTCCCCGACACGACGTTTCCCGGCATCCCGTATCCGGTCGTGATCATGGTCGTGCTGTTCGTCGTGGTGTCCGTGCTGCTGTCGAGAACGTCGCTCGGCCGTCATATCTACGCGGTCGGATCGAACGCGGAAGCCGCGCGGCTGTCGGGCGTGAACGTGCAGGGCGTGAAGCTGTTCACCTACGTGCTGTCCGGCGCGCTCGCGGGCGTGACCGGCTGCGTGTTGATGTCGCGGCTCGTCACCGGGCAGCCGAACGAGGGCGTGATGTACGAACTCGACGCCATCGCCAGCTCGGTCATCGGCGGCACGTCGCTGATGGGCGGCGTCGGCACGATTTCGGGCACGGCGATCGGCGCGTTCGTGATCGGCGTGCTGCGCAACGGCCTGAACATGAACGGCGTGTCGAGCTTCATCCAGCAGATCATCATCGGCGTCGTGATCCTGGGCACGGTGTGGATCGACCAGTTGCGCAATCGCCGGCCCTGACCGGCGGCAAGCAGTCCCTACCAACGAGAAGCGGAGCGAGACATGAACAAATCCATCCTGCTGGCGGCATCGGCGTGCGTGTTCGCGGCGGCGTGCAACAGCGGCGCGTATGCGGCGGGCGGCGAGATCGCCGTGATCGTCAAGACGGTCAATTCGAACTACTGGCAAAACGTGCAGAAAGGCGCGAAGGCGGCGCTCGACGGCGCCAAGGGCTACACGATGACGTTCCAGGGGCCGGCGGCCGAGTCCGACATCAGCGGGCAGGTCAACATGGTCGACAACGCGGTCACGCGTCATGTGGCGGGCATCGTGCTCGCGCCGTCCGATCCCGATGCGCTCGTGCCCGCGATCAAGAAGGCCTGGGAAGCGCACATTCCCGTCGTGCTGATCGACTCGGCCATCTCGGATGCCGGCAAGCCGTACTACCAGGCGTTCCTGTCGACCGACAACGAGAAGGCCGGCGCGTTGTGCGCGAAAGCGCTGATCGATCGCGTCGGGCAGTCCGGCAAGATCGCGATCATGTCGTACGTGCCGGGCGCGGGGTCCGAGGTCAGCCGCGTCGGCGGGTTCCGCAAGTACATCGAGAGCCATTCGAAGCTGCAGATCGTCGGCCCGTACTACTCGCAATCGCAAATGGCGACCGCGCTGAACCAGACGACCGACGTGCTGTCGGCGAACCCCGACCTGAAGGGCATCTTCGGCGCGAACGAGCCGACCGCGGTCGGCATGGGCCGCGCGCTGAAGCAGTCGGGCAAGGCGGGCAAGGTCGTGGCGATCGGCTTCGACGGCAACGAGGACCTGCAGGGCTTCGTGCGCGACGGCACCGTGCAGGCGATCGCCGTGCAGGGTTCGTGGCAGATGGGGAACCAGGGCGTGCGCACGGCGCTCGACGTGATCGAGCGCAAGCCCGCGCCGAAGCTGATCGATACCGGCGTCGTGATGGTCGACAAGCAGAACCTCGATTCGCAGGCGGCGAAGAATGTCCTGTACTGATCGCCCGTGCCGCTTTCCCGCATCGAGTTGCCGCTCATGAACGCGAACGATACGCGCACCTTGCCCCGCAGCGGGTTGACGGTGTCCGCGCTCGGTCTCGGCTGCTCGCAGCTCGGCGGCCTGTATCGGCCGATGTCGGCGGCCGACGCGGCCGCGCTCGTCGACGCCGCGTGGGCGGCCGGCCTGCGCTATTTCGACACCGCGCCGTATTACGGCTACACGCTGTCCGAGCGGCGCGTGGGCGCGGGGCTCGCCCCGCGCGCGCGCGGCGCCTTCACGCTCAGCACGAAGGTCGGGCGGCTGATGCGCGCCGACCCGAGCGTGCGGCCGGGCGACGACGGCTGGGCCGAGCCGCTGCCGTTTCGGCCCGTCTACGACTACAGCTACGACGGCATCCTGCGCTCGTACGAGGACAGCCGGCAACGGCTCGGGCTCGCGCGGATCGACATGCTGTACGTGCACGACATCGGTGCGATGACGCATGGCGATCGTCATGCGCACTACTGGGAACAGTTGACCCGCGGCGGCGGGTTTCGCGCGCTGGAGGCGCTGCGCTCGGGCGGCGAGATCGGCGCGTTCGGTCTTGGCGTGAACGAGTGGGAAGTCGCGGCCGACGCGCTGAACGAAGCGGCGCTCGACGCCGTGCTGCTGGCCGGCCGCTACACGCTGCTCGAACAGACGGCGCTCGAACCGCTGCTCGACGCGTGCGCCCGTGACGGGACGGCGATCGTGATCGGCGGCGTGTTCAATTCCGGCGTGCTCGCCGGCAACGGCAAGTTCAACTATGCGGACGCGAGCGCCGACGTGATCGACAAGGCGACGCGCCTGGGCGCGCTGTGCAGGCGCTTCGACGTGCCGCTTCCCGCCGCCGCCTTGCAGTTTCCGTTCGGCCATCCGGCCGTCGTGTCGTGCGTGATCGGCGCGCGCAGCGTGGCCCAGTTGAAGCAGAACATCGAATGGCTCGAGCGCCCCGCGCCGACCGAACTGTGGGCTGCGTTGCGCGACGAAGGCTTGATCGACGCGCGCGCGCCGGTTCCGGGAGCACGTGCATGACCGTGCGCATCGATGCCCATCAGCACTACTGGCGAATCGGCGCGCGGGCCGGCTGCTGGCCGCCGGCCGAGCTCGACGCGATTCACCGGGATTTCGGCCCCGCCGATCTGGCGCCGCTGCTCGACGCCGCGCGTATCGACACCACCGTGCTCGTGCAATCGCTGCCGAGCGAAGCCGACACGCGCTTTCTGCTCGATCTCGCGGCCGACACCCCGACGGTCGGCGCCGTGGTCGGCTGGGTCGACCTGAAGGCCGACGACGCAGCGGCGCGGATCGCGGCATTTGCGGCCGCGCCGAAGGCGCGCGGCTTGCGCCCGATGCTGCAGGATCTGCCCGACGACGCATGGATCGACGATTCGCGGCTGGATTGCGCGGTCGCCGCGATGCTCGAGCACGCGCTGCGTTTCGATGCGCTGGTGATGCCGCGCCATCTCGATGCGCTGCACGCGTTCGCGCGACGCCATCCCGATCTGCCGATCGTGATCGATCACGGTGCGAAGCCGTTCATCGAGCGCGGCGAATTGCAGCCGTGGCTGTCGGCGATGCGCCGGCTCGCGAGCCTGCCGAATCTTCATTGCAAGCTGTCCGGCCTCTGGACGGAGGCCGGGCCGTCTGCCGGCCCGGACCTGGTGCGGGCGCGCACGCGGCCGTATGTCCACGCACTGGCCGACCTGTTCGGGCCGACGCGCCTGATGTGGGGCAGCGACTGGCCGGTGCTGCGGCTGGCGTCGGCGTGCGGCGGCTACGGCGACTGGCTGGCCGCGTGCGAGGACGATTGCGCGCGGTGGCTCGGCGCCGCGGCGCTGGACGGCCTCTTCGGCGGCAATGCATGCCGCTTCTACCGGATCGACACCGCACGCCACGACGAATGAACCCGAACGAAAGGAACCCGACATGCTCAGCGTGATTTGCGAATCCCCCGGCGTGCTGCGCGTGCAGCAGCGCGAACTGCCCGTGCGCGGCAGCGGCGAAGTGCTGTTGCGCGTGCAACGGGTCGGCATCTGCGGCACCGACCTGCACATCTTCACCGGCAACCAGCCTTACCTCGAATATCCGCGCGTGATGGGTCACGAGCTTTCCGCGGTCGTCGTCGAGGCGGAACCGGCGTCGGGGCTCGGCGCCGGCGACGCGGTGTATGTGATGCCGTATCTGTCGTGCGGACACTGCGTCGCATGCCGTCACGGCAACACGAACTGCTGCGTGAACATCAAGGTGCTCGGCGTGCATCGCGACGGTGCGCTGGCCGAATACCTGAGCGTACCCGCGCAGTTCGTGCACAAGGCCGACGGCATTTCGCTCGATCAGGCGGCGATGCTGGAATTCCTCGCGATCGGCGCGCATGCGGTGCGCCGCGCGGACATTCGCGCCGGGCAGCGGGCGCTGGTCGTCGGCGCCGGACCGATCGGCATGGCCGCGATGATCTTCGCGAAACTGCGCGGCGCCGACGTCACGTGCCTCGACACGCGGGCGGATCGACTGGCGTTCTGCCGGCAGCATCTGGCCGTCGACGCGACGGTGGAGGTGGGCGCGGACGATACGGCGCGTCTCGCGGAATTGACGAACGGCGAGTATTTCGATGCGGTGTTCGACGCGACGGGCAACCTCGATGCGATGAATCGCGGCTTCGAGTTCGTCGCGCACGGCGGCAAATACACGTTGATCTCGATCGTGCGCGGGCACGTCGCGTTTTCGGATCCCGAATTCCACAAGCGGGAGACCACGCTGCTCGCGAGCCGCAATGCGACGGCCGAGGATTTCGCGACGGTGCTCGATGCGATGCGTGCCGGGTGCATTCCCGACCGCGCGCTGAACACGCACCGGATGCGGCTCGAGGACGTGCCGGACGCGCTTCCGCGGCTGCTGGAAGCGGGGCAGACCGTCGTGAAGGCGCTCGTCGAATGCTGAGCGATCGAATCGGGCACGCGGAGCGCACGCGATGACGCCGCCGATCCTGCAGTTCGGCACGAGCCGATTCCTGCTGGCACACGTCGACCTGTTCGTCTCCCAGGCGCTGGACGACGGCCACGCGATGGGCGGCATCGGCATCGTGCAGACGACGGGCAATCCGGCCAGCCGCGCGAGAATCGACGCGCTGCGCGCCACCGGTCGCTATCCGGTGCGGATTCGCGGGCGCGAGCACGGCGGTGTCGTCGACGAAATCGTCGAGTGCCACGCCGTGCATCGCGCGTGGGATGCCGAGCGCGACTGGGCGGAAATACGCGGCGCAGCGATCGAGACGGTGCGCGTGATCGTGTCGAATACCGGCGACGCAGGCTATCGTGCCGATCCGCGCGACGCCGCGGACCTGCTGGCCCGGCCGGAGCACGCGCCGCGAGGTTTTCCGGCGAAGCTGCTGGCGCTGCTGCATGCGCGCTGGCAGGCGCGGCCCGATGATGGCGTCTCCATCCTGCCGTGCGAACTCGTGACGAACAACGGCGACACGCTGCGCGACATCGTAATGGGCCTCGCGCGCGCGTGGCGGCTGCCCGGCGCGTTCGCCGACTATCTGTGCAACCGCTGCGTGTGGGTCAACTCGCTCGTCGACCGCATCGTGTCCGAGCCGCTTCATCCGGTCGGCGCGGTCGCGGAGCCGTACGCGCTGTGGGCGATCGAACGGCGTGCCGGCATGGCGCTGCCGTGCCGGCACGCGCAGATCGTCGTCACCGACGATTTGTGCAGCCACGAGCGCCTGAAGCTGTTCTTCCTCAATCTCGGGCACAGCTGGCTCGCGCAGCAGTGGCTCGAGGCGGGGCGCGACGCGTCGGAGACGGTACTGGACGCGATGAACGATGCGCGGCTACGCGACGGTCTCGAGGCCGTGTGGCGCGATGAAGTCGCGCCGGTATTCGTGGCGCTGGGCATGCGCGAAACGGCCGAACGCTACGTCGACAGCGTGCGCGAGCGTTTTCTCAATCCGTTTCTCGCCCATCGCATCGCCGATATCGCCGTCAACCATCGCGAGAAGGTGGCGCGGCGGATCGAGCCGTTGCTCGCGCTCGCGGATTCGCTGGCGCTGTCGGCCGGACAACCGCGCTTGCGGCAACTCGTCGCCCGCCATGAACCGGCGGCCGGCGCTCCGGCGGCCGGCATCGCAACGTCAGGGAGAGATGCATCGTGAAGCAACCGGCAATCGTGATTCTTCACGGCGACGACAACGTCGCCGTCGCGCTCGACGCGCTGGCGCCGGACGTGCCGATCGACGTGCGCGGCGCACCGTTGCGGCTGGCGGACGCGGTGCCGGCCGGCCACAAGGTCGCCACCGCGCCGATCGCGCGCGGCGACGCGATCGTCAAATGCGGGCAGCCGATCGGCATCGCGCTGCGCGACATCGCCGCCGGCGAGCACGTGCACGTGCACAACGTCGGGATGCCCGAGCGGCATGCGCACGATGACGGGCCCGCCGGCGACGCGCACAACGTTCCCGCGGATCGCCGCGACACCTTCGACGGATTCGTGCGGCCCGACGGCAGCGTGGGTACCCGCAACTACGTCGGCGTGATCGCGAGCGTCAACTGTTCGGCGAGCGTCTGTCATGCGATCGCCGATGCATACCGGCACGGCGCGCTCGATGCATTCGGCCATGTCGACGGCGTCGTCGCGATCACCCATCAGAGCGGCTGCGGCATGTCGGCGACCGGGGACGGCATCGAGCTGCTGCGGCGCACGCTCGTCGGCTACGCGCGCAACCCGAATTTCGCCGGCGTGCTGCTCGTCGGCCTCGGCTGCGAGGTCAACCAGGTCGGGGCGCTCGCGCAACGGCTCGACGCGGCGGCGCCCGGCACGGTGCGCACGCTGGTGATCCAGGACGAGGGCGGCGTGCGCGACACCGTCGCTCGCGGCGTGTCGATCGTGCGGGAGTTGGTGGAGGCGGCCGACGGCGCGCGGCGCAGCACCGTGCCGGCATCGCGGCTGACCGTCGGCCTGCAATGCGGCGGCTCCGACGGTTACTCGGGCATCACCGCGAATCCGGCGCTCGGCGCGGCCGTCGACCTGCTGGTTCGCAACGGCGGCACCGCGATTCTGTCGGAGACGCCCGAGATCTACGGCGCCGAGCATTTGCTGATCGCGCGGGCGGCGTCGCGCGACGTGGCCGAGCGTCTGCTCGGCAGGTTGCAATGGTGGGAGCGCTACGTCGCCGACAACGGCGGCGAAATGAACAACAACCCGTCGCCCGGCAATCTCGCCGGCGGCATCACGACGATTCTCGAGAAGTCGCTCGGCGCGGTGTCGAAGGGCGGCCGCTCGCCGCTTCGCGCCGTCTACGATTATGCGGAGCCGGTGCGGCAAGCGGGGCTCGTGTTCATGGATACGCCCGGTTACGACCCGGTGTCGGCCACCGGGCAGATCGCCGGCGGCGCGAATCTCGTGTGCTTCACGACGGGCCGCGGTTCGGTGTTCGGCTCGAAGCCGGTGCCGACGATCAAGATCGCGACGACGAGCGGCCTGTTCGAGCGAATGCAATCGGACATGGATTTCGACAGCGGCGGGATCGTCGCCGGTTCGCTCACGGTCGACGAAGCGGGCGCGCGGCTGTTCCGGCTGATGCTCGACGTCGCGTCCGGACGACGATCGCGCAGCGAGGACAACGGCATCGGCGAACGCGAGTTCGTGCCGTGGCTGCGCGGCGCGGTCATGTGACGCTAGAGTCGGTGTGCGGCCTTGCGCGCAATCGGACAGCGAAGGAGAAATCCGCGATGGAAACCAGCATGAGCGAGCCGGCGATCGGAGAAACCGGCCACGACGGCTCGCTGTCGGAACTGGAGAAGGGCTTGCTCGACGAGGCGCTGCGCTTGCTCGCCGAGACCCGCGCGCGTGCGCTGGAGCTCTGCGTCGAGGTGAGCCGGCGGCAGGGTGGCGCCGCGCCGGACGTCCATGATTTCAACCTGCCCACGATCATCGAACTGCAACGGCGCTTCGGTAGCCAGTCTCGCCCGTGGGCGGCGCCGTTGCAGGATCGATCTTCCGTGCCGGTCAGGCGGCCGACAACGTGATCGACACGCCCGCCGCGGTGTAGACCGGCGTGGCCTTGAACCCGTCGACCGTCACCGTCGCGAACTTCGCGGCGGCCGCCGCGCCGTCGATCAGCGCGATGGTGTCGCCGGCCTTCGGCGCGTAGCCGTTCACGAATTTCACGTGCAGCGTGCCGCCCGCGATGGTGAGCGGCCCGCCCACGCGCAGACGTCCGCCGCCGTTGCCGTCGATGTCGAGTTCGAGCGTCGTGTTGTCGAGCTGCGTGTAGCGGGTCGCGACCGTCACCGGCGCGGCGGCCGCGATCCGCACGCTGCCGCCCGGGCCGACGTACACGTCGCCCTTGCCGAATGCCGTCGCCGACGCGGCCGCCAGCGTACCGCCGCTCACCTGCGTGCCGCCCGTGTAGCCGTTGTTGCCCGCCAGCGTCAGCGTGCCGCTGCCCTGCAGCGTCAGTTTGCCTGCGCCTGAAACGTCGTTGCGCCATACGTCGGCGGCATTGAGCCCGCCCTGCGACGCATCCATCGATACGATCACGTTGCCGTTGAACGCGCCGTAGCCGTCGGCGGCCGCGAACAGGTTCAGGCGGCCCCAGCCTTCCGCGTCGTCCATCACCGGATAGCCGGACGGCAGCTCGGTGGTCTTCAGCACGACGCGCCGCTGGTCGGGGCTCAGGTACGGGAAGCGCGTCTGCAGCAGGATCTCCGCGCCCTTCGGCACGACCGGCGGCGCGTTCGTCGATTCGATCGCACCGAAGCCGAACGTCATGCGGCGCAGGAACGCGGCCTTGTTCGCCGCGTAGTCGGCGAAGCGGTCGGTGGCCGTCGTGCCCGAGTGCGCGAATGCGGAGAACGTCGTGGCGCTCGTTCCCGTCAGTTGTTGCAGCGTCTGATGGGCTTGCGTGTAGGCAGCCTGCGCGTCGCTGGCGTACGCGGTCAGGTTGGCCGCGCTGACGGCCAGCGCGAGCATGCGCCCGCCGATCACGTCGAGTGGCGAATGCATGCCGGCGAGGATCCGGTTCTCGCCGAGCTCGAGGCCGCGGCTGATCATCTCCTGGAAGCGTTCCGGCACGAGCCACGCCATCGTCGTCGCATCGCGCATCGCTTCGGCCGTGTGGCCGCTGATGAAGCCGCCGTCGGTCGCGGGCGTCGCGCTTTCGGCCGGCACGAGCGTCGGCGCGACGACCACGCTCGTGCTCCAGCGGTACGGGCGCGCGTATTTGAAGAAGCGCTTGGACGGTTCGGTCGACGCGTTGTTGCCCATTTCGTTAAGCAGATCGACGACCTTCCCGAAGCTGGCGTTACCGCTGCTGCTGCCGACGCCGACGTTGTTGCCGGCGTCGTTGTACAGCACGGTCGTCGCATCGGCGGGCACGGTGGTGATGCTGGTCGTCTGCTGGGCGGCGGTGCGCCACGCGGCGGTCAGCGGGCCCATGCCGTCGGTCACGCTGTATCCCTTGCCGCGCCGGTCGTCGTAGTACGCGGCGTCGGCCTGTCGCGGCGTACGGGCGGTCGTCGCGTTGATCACGTACTGCACGTTGGCCGACAGCACCGCGTCGTTCAGGATCGTGCCGCACGGCATGCCGCTGTTCGGCAGCCCGGAGCAGGGCGATGGCGAGATGGTGGGGAACGCGCCGTTCGCCGGCGCGCTCACGCCCGCGTCGACCAGCATCGTCGCCGGTTGCCAGAGATCGAGGAAGCGGCCCAGCACGCGCACCGCGGCGTTGGTCGACAGCGTCGCGTAGCGCGCGTCGCCGCGCTGGTTGGTCGCGACGTTGTCGACGAAAGCCGGCGCGCTCGGGATCGGCGCGCTGTCGACGAAGCCGGGGTCGGCGGGCGGCGCCGGAACGGCCGCGGCGATCGTGCCGGTCGACGCGACGTCGTCGCCGCCGCCGCAGGCAGCCAGTACGATCGCACTCGACAATGCCGCGACGTGCAGCGGGAAACGGCTTCGTGACGCAAACATGCAAGACTCCATCCTGATGGTAAAGATGGAGGATTGTGGTGAGCGATCGTTACGCGGTCGTTACGGAATTGTTTCGCGCCGTACGCAGCGGGCGGAAATTCCCACTATTTGGTTAATTTCCGGTGCTGAACATGACGGACGCGAGAATCCATGCGTCGTCCGTCACCGATACGGGTGGCAGGCGCCGGCCTACGCGTTCGCCGTGCGCGTCTCCAGCCGGAACAGCGAGACGGCCTCGGCAAGCCGGAGTCCCTGTTCCTCGAGCGACTTCGACGCGGCGGCCGCCTGCTCGACGAGCGCCGCATTCTGCTGCGTGACCTCGTCCATTTGCGTAATGGCCAGATTGACCTGCTCGATGCCGCGGCTCTGCTCGCTCGACGCCGCGGCGATCTCGCCCATGATGTCGGTCACGCGCGAGATCGCGTGCGTGACCTGGCTCATCGTCTCGCCCGCGTTGTTCGCGATCTGCGAGCCGTCCTGGATTTTCCGGACCGATTGCGAGATCAGCTCGCGAATTTCCTTCGCGGCGCTCGACGAACGCTGCGCAAGACTTCTGACTTCGCTGGCCACCACCGCGAAGCCGCGGCCCTGTTCGCCGGCGCGCGCGGCTTCGACGGCCGCGTTGAGCGCGAGAATGTTGGTCTGGAACGCGATCCCTTCGATGATCCCGGTAATCTCGGCGATCTTGGCGGAACTCGCGCTGATGTCCGTCATCGTGTCGACCATCAGGCCGACGGCCGAGCTGCCGCGCTGCGCGACCTCCGATGCGTTGTCGGCCAGGCCGCTCGCCTGCTGCGCGTTGTCGGCGTTCAGGCGCACGGTGGACGTCAGTTGCTCCATGCTCGACGCGGTTTCCTGCAGCGACGCGGCCTGCTGTTCCGTGCGGGACGAAAGATCCTGGTTGCCGGACGCGATTTCGCCGGCCCCCGTCGCGACGTTGCCCGAGGCGGTACGGACTTCCGAGATCAGCCGGATCAGGTTCGCCTGCATGTCGCGCATGGAGGCCAGCACGCTGCCGGCCGGCGCGGCGCCGGTCGCGGATTCGGCGCCGAGATCGCCGGCGGCGATATGGCGGGCGATATCGCTGAGCGCGGCAGGCTCCGTGCCCAGCGCGCGCAGCAGGCCGCGGGTGATGAAGAGGCCCGAGATCGCGGCCGCGGCTGCGGCGGCGATGCAGATCGCGATCAGCATCAGTCTTCGCGACGTGTAACGGTCATCCGATTCCTTCACCCGTTGGGCGGCCATCGTGCGCGAGAACGTCGCATACGCATCGGTGGCCGCGACGAGCCGGGCCAGCAACGGTCGGCACTGTTCGTTGATCATCGTGATCGCCTGATCGCGCCGGTTGTTCGCCGCCGCTTCGACGATGGCGCGCGCCACGGGGCCGTACTGCGCCTCGATCGCCCCGATTTGCCGAACCAGTTCGCGGGCCTTGTCGGTCGCGCCGCTGCCGACGCGGACCGTATTCGTCAGTTCACCCAGCAGCGCGCCGACTTCGCGGTCGGCCTGCAGTGCGGCTTCCTTCTCGACGTCCGCATCGCGTGGCCCGGACGCCAGGACCTGGTTGCGGGCGGCAATCGCGCGCCGGTCGACCGCGGCGAGAACCTTGTCCGCCAGGGTCGCGCGGGCGTTGATGCCGTTGACATAGTCGTCGAATGCCGCGTTCGCGTTGCCGAGCGACACGATGCCGACGAGCGAGACGAGCACGACCGTGCACGTAAGAAGTCCGAAAGCCATGATCAGCTTCATGCGAACCGTTAACCGTCGATCATTCATAGGAAGAATCCAGGGGTGTTATTAAATAGATTTCCTGATTATCGGAACCCTGGATGAACAGTTTAGGAACGCTGCGCGCGGCAATCGTTTGCGAGTGACTCGCCGTCAAAAAAATTTCAGACGGCGCCCGGCGTGCGTCACGCCGAGCGGGTGAACGGCTCCGGTTCCGCACGACACACGCGGTTTCTGCCTTCGCGCTTCGCGCGATAGAGCGCCATGTCCGCCTGATGCGACAGCGCGTGCACGGTTGCGGGGCGTGCGCGATGGCCGGTCGCGCAGCCGATGCTGACGGTAAAGGGCGGCACGGTTTTGGTGAACCCGTCGAGCGCGTTGCCTTCGACTTCGCGGCGAATCGCCTCCGCGACCTGCGCCGCGCCGGTTTCGTCCGTATCGGGCAACACCGCGACGAACTCCTCGCCGCCGTAGCGCGCGGCGAGGTCGCCGCGCCGCCGCGTATGCGCGCGGATGCATTCGGCGAGAAAGCGCAGCGCGGTGTCGCCCACCGCGTGGCCGTGCCGGTCGTTGTACTGCTTGAAGTGATCGGCGTCGATGAACAGCAGCGACAGGCTGCCGTCGCCGCCCCGTTGCAGCCGCTCCCATTCGTCGGCCAGCGCGGTATCGAGCGCGCGGCGATTGTGCAGGCCCGTGAGCGGGTCGGTTCGAGTGAGCTCGGTCAGCAGCGTCTGCTTGCGAAGGTTGTCGCGCAACGCGAACGCTAGCAGCCAGACCACGGCGCAGAACAGCGTGCTGATCACGATGGCCGACACGCCGACCGTCCACGACAGACGACGGATGCCGGCCAGCACGTCGCTTTCGGCCGGCGCGACGACCGCGATCAGCGGCGTGCCCGGTATCCGCTGGTACGTATACAAGCGCACGACGCCGTCGATGCTCGAACGGGCGGGATAGAAGCCCGATTCGCTGTTCACCATCCGCTTGAACGATTTCGAGCGACGCAGGAGATTCATCTGGCCGTCGTTCAATGACGGGTTTCTCGCGAGGATCGTGCCGTCCGCGCGCACGATCGCGCTGACCCCGTTCGGGCCGACGTCGAGCCGGGACAGGAGCTGCTCGAAGTAAGCGAGATCGATGGCGACGACCACGATCCCGTTGAACGCATGATCGGGCCGCTCGATGCGCCGCGACAGCGCGATCGACTCCTTGCCGCCGCGCGAGCGTGCCCGATAAGGCTGGGACACGTAGAGCCCGACGTTGTCCGCGTCGCGATGGACCTTGAAGTAGTCGCGATCGCTGAAGTCCCAGCGATGGGTCGTGCCGCAGCATCCGTCGATCAACTGGCCGCGCCGGTCGGTCACGCCCATGCCGGTGAGGTACTGGGCCGCGGTGCGCTCGAACAGCAGGTCGTGCCGCAACCCGGTGTCCATGCGCTGTACGGCCTGCTTGCCCAGGTCGGCAGCCAGCGCGACCAGCGCGTTGTTCGACGTTTCGACCGTCCGCGCGATCTGGCTCGCGAGCACGGCCGCGACGTTGCGCGACGTCTCGTGCGCATGCTCGATGACTTCGATGCGCGCGGCCCACAGCGTCGCCGCGCTGATCCCGAGCGCCGCGAGCGACATCAGCGTGCCCAGTGCGCCGACGACGAGCGGGTGGCGTCCGGCCCAGTCGGCGATTTTCTCGATCGAAGTGAAGGCGGGCATGCTCGCGCTCATAGGGGAAGCCGGCTGCCGGGGCGTCGGCGCGGGTCAAATCCGGGTTAACGGCATGGTTAACCGAAAATCGAGGCCCGCGGGCGACCCCGTCGGCGCGCGCGATCCGCCCACTGCGACGCAAACGTGTGCGACCGAAGCGGCTGGCCGCATCGCACGCATCGTATCGGCTGCCGGCCGCGAATTTGTCCTTATGGTCGGCCTCCGCGCCGGCCATTCGGCACGACTCAATTTTCTGCCGTCGGTGCCGTTAAGTGAATAAGGGTCGGCTCGTTCATCGATCCAGTTCAATCACGCGGCAACGGAGACCGAAGTCATCATGCTGTCATCAATTCGCGCACGGATACTGGCGACGTGTGTCGCCATCGTCGTGACGGCGCTGGCCGTAACAGGAGGGCTCGTTTATTACGTCGTCAAGACCCACAACGACGAGGCCATCGACCAGAATCACAAGTCCATCCTGGCCGGCCACGCGCTGGCGATCGACGAATGGGTGGCGAGCCGGTCGCGCGAAACCCAGGCGCTCGCGGATACGATCGCGATCGGCGAAGGCGACCCGGTGCCGGCGTTGAAGCTGCTCGGCAAGTCGGGCGGCTTCGAGGTGCTGACGCTCGGCCTGCCCGACAAGACGGCGTTCTCGAACGTGCCGCTCGCGCCCGGCTACGACCCGACCGCGCGGCCCTGGTACAAGCAGGCCGTCGGCGCGGGCCATCTGGTCGTGACGGCGCTCTACCGCGATGCGACGAGCGGCAAGCCGGCCGTCGCGTTCGCGGTGCCGGTGGTGCGCGACGGCGTGGTGAAGGGCGTGCTGGCAGCCAGCCTGTTCATGGAAAACGTGAGCTCGATCGTGACCTCCGTTCACCCGACGCCGGCGAGCTTCGCATTTCTGGTGGACAAGGGCGCTCGCGTGATCGCGTCGGCCACGACCGACCTGATCATGAAGCCCGCCACCGGTCTGTCGCCGGAACTCAATGCCGATCGCCTCGGCGCGCTGCAGACGGCGTCCGCGCCCGTCGCGGTGGACATCGACGGCGCCGCCAAGCTGATGCGTGCGCGGCCGATCGCCGGCACCGACTGGTCGCTGGTGCTCGCGCTCGACAAGGGCGACGTGACGGCCGGCATGCGCGCGGTCGCGACGACCACGCTGCTGGCGATCGTGATCGTCGCCGTCATCGCGGCCGCGCTCGTCGGCGCGATGACGAACGCGGCCTTCAAGCGCATCCTGATGGTGCGCGACGCGCTCACGGACGTATCGAGCGGCAGCGGCGACCTGACGAAACGGCTGCCGGCCGACGGCGCGGACGAAGCCGCGCAGATCGCGCACGCGTTCAACGCGTTCGCCGAGAAGATCAGTGCGATCCTGCTGCAGATCCGTGCGTTCAGCGCGTCGGTCAATCTCGCGAGCGCCGAGATCGCCCAGGGCAACCAGGATCTGTCGGCCCGCACCGAACACGCGGCGTCGAGCCTGCAGGAAACGGCCGCCGCGCTCGAGGAGATCGCCGGCACGGCCCGCAACTCGGCCGATGCGGCGAGCCAGGTGAACCGTCTGGCGGAATCGGCGTCGGATGTCGCGCTGCGGGGCGGCACGGTCGTGCGCGAAGTCGTCTCGACGATGAACGACATCACGCAGGCGTCGGCAGAGATCGCCAACATCGTCGGCGTGATCGACGGCATCGCGTTCCAGACCAACATCCTCGCGTTGAACGCCGCCGTCGAGGCGGCGCGCGCGAACGAGCACGGCCGCGGCTTCGCGGTCGTCGCCGGGGAAGTGCGTGCGCTCGCGCAGCGCAGCGCGCAGGCCGCGCGGGAAATCAAGCAGCTGATCCACTCGTCGGTCGAGAAGATCGAAGGCGGCTCCGGGCTCGTCCAGACAGCCGGTGCGACGATGGACGAAATCGTCGACGGCGTGCGCAACATCACGAGCGTGATCGCCGAGATCAGCGTCGCCGCGAAGGAGCAGAGCACGGGGCTCGAGCAGGTGAATCAGGCGGTGTCGCAGCTCGACGACACGACGCAGCAGAACGCGGCGCTCGTCGAGCAATCGGCGGCCGCGGCGACGTCGCTGCGCGAGCAGGCGGCCCGGCTCGCGCAGACGGTCGGCGAGTTCAAGCTGGCGGAGCGCGCCGTGCCGGCGTGACGGTCCGGTTGGCTGGGCCGCAGGGCGTCGGCTTCGTGCGACGCCCTGTCGGAATATCGCGGCGGCGCAAAACCGGTCCGTTCAGGCGAGCACCGCTTCTCACGCAGGTGAAGCCGAACGCCGCGCGGCCCCGCCTTTGCGATACAGCGACAGGGTCGCGAACAGCCCACAGCATGCGGCGAAGCTGAGCCAGTATCCGGGCGCGGCCTTGTCGCCGGTCACCTCGATCAGATAGGTCGACACCGCGGGTGTGAAGCCGCCAAAGACCGCGGTCGCGAGGCTGAATGCAAGCGAGAAACCGGCCACGCGGACGCTGGCGGGCATGATTTCGGTCAGCGCCGCGACCATGGCGCCGTTGTACATGCCGAAGAAGAAGGAGAGCCACAACAGCACGGCGAGCATGCGGCCGAAGCTGGGCGCGGATGACAGCCAGGCAAGCGCGGGATACGACGTCACGATGGCCGCGACCGCGATGGCCACGAGAATCGGCTTGCGTCCGATGCGGTCCGACAGCGCACCGCCCACGGGCAGCCAGAAGAAATTCGACACGCCCACGCACAGCGTGACGATCAGGCTGTCCGCCGTGGACAGTTTCAGCACGGCCCGGCCGAACGTCGGCGTGTAGACCGTGATGAGGTAGAACGTCGTCGTGGTCATCGCGACGAGCAGCATGCCGGCAAACACCGTGCGCCAATTCCGCAGCATCGTCGCGAATACCTCGCGTGCACGCGGATGATGGGTGCGCGCCTTGAATTCGTCCGTTTCCTGCAGCGTTCGGCGAAGCAGGAAAATGACCGGCACGATCGCGCAACCGATGAAGAACGGGATGCGCCAGCCCCACGCACCGATTTCCTGGCTCGTCAGCAGATGATTCAGCAGATAGCCCAGGGCCGCCGCGATGACGATCGCCACCTGCTGGCTTGCCGATTGCCAGCTCGTATAGAAGCCCTTGTGCCCCGGCGTGGCCATTTCCGCGAGATAGACCGACACGCCGCCCAGCTCGGCCCCGGCGGAGAAGCCCTGCAGCAGGCGTCCCAGCAACACCAGCGCCGGGGCGGCGAGCCCGATCGTCGCGTACCCCGGCACGCACGCGATCAGGATCGTGCCGCTCGCCATGATCGAGAGCGTCACGATCAGCCCTTTGCGTCTTCCCACTTCGTCGATGTAGGCGCCGAGCACGATCGCGCCGAGCGGGCGCATCAGGAAACCGGCGCCGAAGACGGCGAACGTCAGCAACAGCGACGCGAACTCGCTTGCCGCCGGAAAGAAGACTCGCGAGATGCTGGTCGCATAGAAGCCGAACAGGAAAAAATCGAATTGCTCGAGAAAATTGCCGCTGGTCACGCGCAGGACCGCGCCGAGCTTCGACGTGCCTGCGGCCGCGCCATCCGGCGCGATCGACGGTGAGGGATGCATGGGATGTCTCCGTTGGATGTATTGTGCGAAGCGGCCCGGAAGCCGGACCGCTTCGATTGGCCCGGTTCAGTCCGAGCCCAGTCGCAGGCGGTCGGCCTGGCGCTTTTCGATCGACGACTTGAGGAGCGCCGCGCAGCGAAAGATGCCGTGGGCGAATTTCCCGTACGGCAACGTTGCGAAGAGGGCCATCACGATGCCGAGATGAACGGCGAGCAGCGCCGCCATTGCGCTGCTGTCGCGCCACGCGAGCAGCGCCAGTCCCGACGCGCTTACGAGCATCAGCAGCGCAATGAAGCTGCGGTCCATCGGGCGTTGTGCCGGATCGGTCCGCGCGGGGTCGCGCCGCAGGTTGAGCCACAAGAGGCCGGCAGGCCCGATCAGCAGACCGATTCCGCCGGCGGTGCCGAGCAGCACGGGCAGGCTCAGGAACGCATACGGTGCGTGCAGGTCCAGCGCGTAGTGATAGAAGGTCGCGACGAGCGTGGCGGCAAAGCACAGCATGAAGCCGTAGAACGCGAAGTGGTGAAACCGGCGCCGCGCGAGCGTGAACGCATCGTCCGATTCGTTGCAGCCGTCACCGTGGCCGCCGTCGAGATAGGTGAGCGCGAGCGCGTGCTTCGCCGCCTCGGCAACCGCCGGCATGCTTGCCGTGCCCGACGACACGTCGCGCCAGAAGCGCGTCACGCCCACCCCGAGCGCCAGAATGGCGAGCCCGAACACCGCGCCGAACATCGCGGCGAGCAGATTGTGCGGAAAGACCGCATAGAAACGGCCGCCCGACGGGCCATTCAGCAGCGAGCCGTGCATCGCGACGCCGAGCATCAGGAACAGCACCAGCCCGATCGCGAGCGCGAGCGCGACGGTCAGGCCGTTGCGCCTGTAGAGCTTGCCCAGCGCGGCGGGCCACGCATACTCGACATATGTATCGAGCCGGACCTGCGCCATCGCCTTCGGCACGTTCACCGCGAATTCGTGCGGCGGCGCATATTGGCATGCGTGATAGCACGCGCCGCAGTTGTGGCACAGGTTGGCCAGGTAGTTGACGTCTGCCTTCGCGAACTCGAGCCGGCGCGTCATCGCCGGAAAGACCGCGCAAAATCCTTCGCAGTAGCGGCACGCATTGCAGATCTGCATCTGGCGCGCGACTTCCGCTTCGTTGTCGGTGACGGGCGCGATGCGAATCACGGCGGCGCCGCTCGCGCGTGTCGACGGCCGGCCGGCGGGCGCGAGCGCCCGGGCGTCGCGAAGGTGTTCTTCAATATCGTTCACGTTGAACTCCGGTCGTTTGCGCGGCCTTCGCCGCCTCGGTGCCCGCGATACGGCCGAACGCGGTGCCGATCGACATCCCGACGCCCGCCGTGTAACCCTTGCCCAGCACGTTGCCGGCCATCATTTCGCCGGCAACGAACAGGTTGCCGCTCGGCCGTCCGCCGAAGTGAACTTGCGCGCGCTCGTTGACCTTGAGCCCGAGATACGTGAACGTGATGCCGGGACGCAGCGCGTAGCCGAAGAAGGGCGGCGTATCGATCGGGCGTGCCCAGTGGGTTTTCGCGGGGCTGACGCCTTCGGTGCGACAGTCGTCGAGCACGGTGTGATCGAACGTGCCTGCCCGGCATGCGGTGTTGTACGCGCGCAGCGTTTCCACGAATGCACGTTCGGGCAGGTTCAGCCGGCGCGCGAGTTCCGGCAACGAATCGGCGCGGACACCCGGAAATACCGGCGGCATGAAGCGCCCGACGGCCTTGGCATCGATGATCGAATAGGCTGTCTGCCCCGGCTGCTGCGCGACGAGGCGGCCCCAGATCGCATAACGCTTCGGCCAGAAGTCTTCACCTTCGTCATAGAAGCGCTGCGCATCGCGGTTGACGACGATACCGAGTGATACGCAATCGATCCGCGTGCAGATGCCGCCGTCGTAGAGCGGCGCGCGCGCGTCGATCGCGACGCAATGCGACTGCGACGGGTCGCCGATCGCATCGGCGCCGGCGTCGAGCATCGCCTTGAGCAGGACACCCTGGTTGAACCGCGTGCCGCGGATGAGGAAATTGTCGGCGGGCCACTCGCCACGCTGGTTTTGTCCCCACGCCTCGCGCAGCCATTCGCGGTTGGATTCGAAGCCGCCCGCCGCGAGCACGCAACTGCGCGCCTCGAAGCGCCGGTTTCCGCTACGCGCGGCGACGAAGCGTTCGCCGTCGAGCTCGATTGCGTCGACGGGCGTGTCGTAGCGAATCCGTACGCCCAGCGCTTCGGCGCTGCGGTAATACGCGTTCACCAGCGCTTTGCCGCCGCCCATGAAGAATGCATTGGTCCGCGCCACGTGCAGTGCGCCGGACAACGGCGGCTGAAACCGCACGCCATGTGCGCGCATCCACGGGCGACAGTTCGCCGACGCGCGGATCGCGAGCCGGGCCAACGCCTCGTTCGTGATGCCGCCCGTGACCTTCAGCAGATCCTGCCAGTACTCTTCTTCCGGATAGGCGCCGACCAGCACGTCCTGCGGGCCATCGTGCATGCAACGCAGGTTGCGGGTGTGCTGGGAGTTGCCGCCGCGCCACTCCCGCGGCGCCGCTTCGAGCAGCAGCACCGACGCGCCGGCTTCACGCGCCATCAAGGCGGCGCACAGCGCCGCGTTGCCGCCGCCGATTACGAGAACATCGATCATCTGAGTTGTCTCCTTTGAGACGCACTCTACGGATCGGCCTCGTTAGCCGCCATCAGCGGCGCGGCAACACGTCTTCAGTTTTTGTGAAGAGGCGGCTCGCGGAGCGTGGCGCCGGGCCACCCGCCGGACGCGACGATCTCGCGCGCCACGTCGGCGAGGACGACTCGCGCGGCGAGCCCGGCGGGCGACAATTCATCGTCGGAGACGCTCGCGATCAGGTTCGGCCTCGTCGCGTGGTCGTCCGCGACCGGGACGCTCGCGAGCGCGGCATTCTCTAGCCGCGCGAGCGCCGCGCCTGGTTGAATGGTTGCACCGAGCCCGCCGCGCACCGCATCCATCAACATCGCGAGGCCGTCGACTTCGGCGGCGATGTGCGGGGTGAAGCCGGTGCGGGCGAATGCGACATCCAGCAATGCGCGCAGGCCATGCGGGCCGCTCGGCAGGATCAGCGGCACGGCGCCGAGGTTCGCCAGGTGCACGTGCGTCCCGTCGGGCATGCCGGGCAGGCCGGGCGCGCCGATCACGAACAGATGCTCGTCGAGCAACGGCATCACGCTCCAGCGCTGCGCGGGTTCTTCGCGAAACAGGATCGCCAGGTCGATTTGCCGCGCACTCAGCATTGCGCCGAGATAGCCCGACAGGCTCTCGACCATGCGCAGCCGGACATCCGGATAGCGCTGCCGCATCGCCTGCATGAACGCGAGACCGAGTACGCCGGTCGTACTGGGCGCAAGCCCGACGCTGACGTGCCCCGACAGGCGCGCCTGACGCGCGGCAAGCGCCGCATCGTCGACGTGGCGCAACGCGAGCTGCGCCTGTCGCCAGAATGCAAGACCGGCGTCCGTCGGCACGACGCCCGTGGAGGTGCGTTGCAGCAGGCGCGTGGACAGCTCGCTCTCGAGCCGGCTGATCTGCTGGCTCAGTGCGGACGTCACCACGCCCAGTTCGAGCGCGGCCTTGCCCATGCTGCCGTGTTCCACGACGCAGACGAAATAGCGCAGTTGCCTCAGTTCCATCGACACCTCGAATTGACTCGGCCGCGGTATTGTCGCAGCCGACGAGGCGCCGGTGGGGCGAATCGCGCTGATCGAAGCCGTGGATCGCCGCCGGAAAGAATCTGGGGTTGCGGGATGAGCTGGCGGCGCCGCTCGCGGCGGCCGCTCCGGCTCGGCGAGTGTTCAGGTCGCGCAGTGAAGGCCGGCTACGTGTGTGCCGGCGCGAACGCCCTCGTGTCATACCGCCTCGCCTGCTGCCCGTCGATGTCGTTCGCGAAGGGCTTCATGTCGTCGCGTCTCCCGGTTTCATTCGGCAAGCAGCCCGCGCGCGGCCAGATTCGCATACAGCGCGCGCACGCCGAAGGTCCACGGCGCGATCTCCGTGCAAAGCCGCACGGTGTTGACGAGCGCGCCGAGCGCGGGCGTGGAGATCGTGACACGGTCGCCCAGGTGATGCGTGAATCCGCCGCCAGGCGCGTCGCGATCCTGGATCGGCGAGAACATCGTGCCGAGGAACAGCATGAAGCCGTCCGGATACTGGTGATGCGCGCCGCAGGTCTGCGCGACGAGGTCGGCCGGGTCGCGGCTGATCTCGCGCATGTGGCTGATGCCGTCGAGGACGAAGCCGTCGTCCGCGCCTTCGACGCGCAGCGACACGCTGCATTCCCGCACGCCATCGAGCGTGAAGCCATCGTCGAACAGCCGCACGAACGGGCCGATCGCGCATGAACCGTTGTTGTCCTTGCATTTGCCGAGCAGCAGCGCCGAGCGGCCTTCGATGTCGCGCAGGTTCACGTCGTTGCCGAGCGTCGCGCCCACCGGCCTGCCGTCGCTGGCCACGGCCAGCACGATCTCCGGTTCCGGGTTGTTCCACACCGACACGGGCAGCAGCCCGACGTCCGCGCCGAAGCCCACCGCGGACATCGGCTGTGCCTTGGAGAACACCTCGGCGTCCGGGCCGATGCCGACTTCCATGTATTGCGACCACGCGCCGCGGCGCTCGAGTTCCGCCTTCAGGCGCATCGCCGCTTCCGAGCCGGGCACGATCCTCGACAGATCGGTGCCGATGGTCGACGCGATGGTGTCGCGTACCTCCCGCGCCTTGGCCGGATCGCCGCCGGCCTGTTCCTCGATCACGCGCTCGATCAGGCTCACGGCAAAGGTGACGCCGCACGCCTTGACGGCCTGCACGTCGCACGGCGCGAGCAGGTGCGTGGCGCCCGGCGTGCCGTCCAGCGCCGCCTGCAGCAGAGGCTCGACGCGGCCGAGCGATTCGCCGGGGGCGGTGCGCGCGACGGCAACGGCATCGGGGCGGTCGAACAGGTCGGCGGTGGTCGGCGCGGTGCGCGTGATGTCGAACACTTCGCCGCCGCGTACGGCGACGACGCTCGGGCCCGCGTGGGCGCCGTCATCCCGCCAGACGCGGCCGATCAGCAGCGCTTGGGCGAGGTCGTGCGGCAGGCAGTCGGAAACGGAAGGAGTACGCATGATCAGCTCGGCAAGATTGGGGGGCGGTGGGGTCAGTGCGAATGGCGCGGGTTGCCGCGCTGCTCGATCACCTTCAGGTACAGCGTGGCCGGTTCGAGGCAGCCGCCGGTGGACAACTGGCCGACGAACCGGCGATAGAGTTCCTGCCACGGCGTTTGCGCCTGCGGCACGGTGAAGCTTGCGGTTTCGCGGCGGCGCGCGAGTTCGTCCTCGTCGACGAGCACGTCGACGCTGCGGCGATTCAGGTCCACGCGAATACGGTCGTTCGTGCGCAGCAGCGCGAGGCCGCCGCCTACCGCGGCTTCCGGCGACATGTTCAGGATCGACGGGCTGGCCGACGTGCCGCTCTGGCGCCCGTCGCCCATGCACGGCAGCGACGTCACGCCGCGCTTCACCAGATCGGCGGGCGGCGCCATGTTCACGACTTCCGAGCTGCCCGGGTAGCCGACCGTGCCGCAGCCGCGGATCACCAGGATGCAGCGTTCGTCGATGTTCAGCGCGGGATCGTTGATGCGGGCGTGATAGTCCTCCGGGCCGTCGAACACGATCGCGCGCGCCTCGAACGTATTCTCCGCGCCCGGCTCGGCCAGGTATGTGCGGCGGAACGCGTCGCCCACCACCGACATCTTCATGATCGCGCTGTCGAAGAAGTTGCCCGACAGCACCATGAAGCCGGCGCCGTGCTTGAGCGGCGCGTCGGGCGTACGGATCACGTCGCGGTCGGCGTCCTGCGCGGTGTCGGCGATTTCCCCGACCGCGCGGCCCGACACGGTCAGGCAGTCGCGCCGCAGCAGGCCGGCCGCATCGAGCTGGCGCAGCACGGCAGGCACGCCGCCGGCGCGATGGAAGCTCTCGCCGAGGTATTCGCCGGCCGGCATGCAGTTGACGAGCAGCGGCACGGCTTCACCGAAGCGCTGCCAGTCGTCCAGGCTCAGTTCGACGCCCATGTGGCGCGCAATGGCGATCAGGTGCGGCGGGCAATTGGTCGAGGCGCCGAGTGCGGACGCGACGACGATCGCATTCTCGAACGCCGCGCGCGTCATGATCTTCGACGGGCGCAGGTCTTCGCGAACGAGTTCGACCGCGCGCTTGCCGGTCGCGTAAGCCATCTGGCCGCGCTCGCGGTAGGCCGCGGGAATGCTCGCACACCCCGGCAGCGACATGCCCAGCGCCTCGGCGAGGCTGTTCATCGACAGCGCCGTGCCCATGGTGTTGCAATGGCCGATCGACGGCGACGATGCCGTGGTCAGCTGCATGAAGCCTTCGTAGTCGATCTCGCCGGCCGCGAGCAGGTTGCGCGCATGCCAGATCACCGTGCCGGAGCCGACGCGCTTGCCCTCGTGCCAGCCGTCGAGCATCGGGCCGCCCGACAGCACGATGGCGGGCAGGTCGACGGTGGCGGCCGCCATCAGGCAGGCCGGCGTAGTCTTGTCGCAGCCGGTCGTCAGCACCACACCGTCCAGCGGAAAGCCGTGCAGGACTTCCACCAGCCCGAGGTAGGCGAGGTTGCGGTCGAGCGCGGCGGTGGGCCGGCGGCTTTGCTCGGCCAGCGGATGCACGGGGAACTCCATCGGAATGCCGCCCGCGTCGCGAATGCCGGCCTTGGTGCGCTCGGCGAGCTCGATGTGGTGACGATTGCATGGCGCCAGATCGCTGCCTGTTTGCGCGATACCGATGACAGGGCGGCCCGACTGCAGTTCCTCGCGCGTCAACCCGTAGTTCATGAAGCGCTCGACATAGAGCGCGGTCATGTCTGCGTGCGCGGGGTCGTCGAACCATTCCTGGCTGCGCAGACGGCGGGGGGGGTGTGACATGGCAGGCTGTCTCCGAAGGGCCTTGTTGATTTTGCGTGCCGGATGGTACCGGTAACATCGCCTGGATGTTAGCACGGGTTTTTTGCGTCGCGGAAGGGATTTCGTGCGCGCGTCGCGAAGGTATGGGGCAGGGGATCGGTGCGAAGCCGCGCATGCCGCGTGTCGGCACGCGCCCGGCCGTCGGCCGGTCAGGCGCTTTCCCGCGGGATGATCGTGTAGTCGATCCGGATCCTTTTCGACTCGGTCGGCGCGCCGCCGTCGCGCGCCTGCAACGCCGCCAGCAACGCTTCGCCCGTGCGCCGCCCGATGCCGTACGCGTCGACCGACACCGTGGTGATCGTCGGGTGGCAGCATGTCGCCACTTCGAAATTCCCGAAGCCGGCCACGGCGATGTCGGCCGGCACGGCGAGCCCGCGCCGGTGACATTCCATGATCGCGCCGAACGCCGACATGTCGCTCACGCACATCACCGCATCGGTATCCGGCCATCGCTCCAGCAGGGCCGCCATCGCGGGCCCGCCGTGGCTCATCGTGATCGGCGATTCGCCCAGCCGCACGACGCGCGGCTCGCCCAGCCCCAACGCCTTGATCTCCGCCTGGTATCCCTTGAGCCGGTCGAGGCCGCGGCGATCCAGTTCGCTGGCGCCGACCAGAAAGCCGATGCGCCGGTACCCGCGCTCGGCCAGGTGGCGCACCATCGCACGGGCGGCGCGCACGTTCGAGAAGCCTACGGCGGTGTCGATCGGGTGCGTGGGCAGGTCCCACATCTCGACCACGGGAATCGCCGAGCGCTCCAATACCTTGCGCGTCGCATCGGTGTGCTGCGACCCCGTCAGCGCGATGCAGCGCGGCTGGTGCCTCAGCATCGAGCGCACCAGCCGCTCTTCGCGTTCCAGGTCGTAGTCGGTGTCGCCGAGCAGCAACTGAAGGCCATGCGGCTCGAGCGCATCGGTCAGGCCGCGCACGGTATCCGAGAAGTTGGAGCTCGACAGCGACGGCACCAGCACCGCGACGAATTCCGACCGCCCCGACGACAGCGCACCGGCGGCCGCGTCGGCCACGTAGCCGAGCTGGTCGATCGCCTCGCAGACCCGTGCGCGCGTTTCCGCGGCCACGCTGTGGCCGGCGAGCACGCGCGACACCGTCATCTTCGATACGCCGGCAAGGCGTGCTACGTCAGACATGCGGGGCGGCGCGGCGGGCCGGACGGCGGTAGGACTGGGCATCGGAATCGCGGTCGGGAGAAGGCTGGAAAGGCTACATCATACCGGTGCGGCATACCGTGCAGACACGGTCGCGGCGAGCTCGTCGCGGTAAGTGCTGTACTAGGGAAACCACGCGTTCGGCGGCACTTGTATGCGCGTATCTCAACATGCTACCTTCAGATTTGTTACCGGTATCAGCTTGCCGATCGCTCCCGTCGCCTCGTCGGCTTTTTTTTGCCACGGAATGTTATCGGTAACATCGATGCGTCAAACGCACTCGCCGGTACGAAGAAGACCTACACAAACTGGAGACAGACCGATGCCATCCCTTACGCAGGCCGCTGCCGCACCGGCCGCGGCCGACTCGTCCGAAGACGCCCTCTACCGCAAGGTCATGCGGCGCATCCTGCCGTTGCTGCTGCTGTGCTACGTCGTGGCCTACCTGGACCGCGTCAACGTGGGTTTCGCGAAGCTGCAGATGCTCGACGACCTGAGCCTGAGCGACGGCGTCTACGCGCTCGGCGCCAGTATCTTCTTCTGGGGCTATTTCCTGTTCGAGATGCCCAGCAATCTGCTGCTGCACCGCTACGGCGCACGCTTCTGGATCGCGCGGATCATGATCACGTGGGGCATCGTGTCGTCGTCGATGGCCTTCATCGTGCCGCTCGCGCAGTTCTTCCACGTGCAGACGACCACGATGTTCTACACGCTGCGCTTCCTGCTGGGGCTGTGCGAAGCGGGATTTTTCCCGGGCGTCATCCTGTACATGAACTACTGGTTCCCGGCGCGGCGCCAGAGCGTGGCGATGTCGGGTTTCCTGGTCGCGATCCCGCTGAGCCTGACGCTGGGCAGCGTGGTGTCCGGCTGGCTGATGGAGCAGACGCACGGCCTGTCGGGCATGAGCGGCTGGCAATGGATGCTGCTGCTCGAAGGGTTGCCGTCGATCGTGGTGGCGTTCATCGTGCTGGCCTGCCTGGGCGACGGCCCGCAGTCGGCGAAGTGGCTGTCCGCTGACGAAAAGGCGGTGCTGTCGCGCAACCTCGAATCCGAGGCCGTGCACAAGTCGCACAGCATCGGCGCCGCGCTGCGTAGCCCGCGCGTCTGGCTGCTCACCTTCATCCTGCTGACGTTCAATACCGGCTTCTACGGGCTGGCTTTCTGGCTGCCGTCGATCATCCGCGCGTCGGGCGTGCAGAGTCCACTGCATATCGGTGTGCTGACGGCCATTCCGTATCTGACGGCCATCTTCGCGATGGTGTGGAACGCATCCCACTCGCGCAAGACCGGCGAACGCCGCCTGCATGCGGCGATTCCCGCGCTGATCGGCGGCGTCTTCCTGATCCTGAGCGCGGCGTTCGCGCAGAACGTCGCGCTATCGATCGTATTCCTGACCATCGCCACCTGCGGCATTCTCGCGCTGATGCCGATCTACTGGACCTTTCCGGGGCAGATCCTGTCCGGCACGGCCGCGGCCGCCGGCATTGCGCTGATTAACTCGGTGGGCAACCTGTCCGGCTTCACGGGCTCGATGATCACCGGCGTCGCCAAGCAAATGACCGGCAACATCAACAACGGTACCTATGCGCTGGGCGCCTGCCTGCTGGTCAGTTGCGTGCTGATTGCGGCGATCCCGCGCGACATCCTGCAGCCGCCGGCCGGGCGGTAGGGCGTTCGCTCGATGTGACGTCCGGCCAGGGGGACATCGCGCCGCCCCGGCGCCGGATGCATCACGCCACGCGAATTGTCACGAGCGGTACTTTCGCAAAAGACGGTGTCTCGTGTGAGTTCGTGCGACCGTTACAAACGGAAACCGTGATACCTCCCGCCAGGGACGCTCGGCGCACTACGCAGCGTTCTCGTGGGCGCCGTCATGCGCCCTCCAGTGCGAAGCGCACCTTGTCGCCGAGCGTGCGCAAGCGCTCGACCGGTTCGTTCGCGAACACGAAACGGACATACGCGTCGCCGTGCGCAACGCCCCATCCGGTCATGGCCGTTGCACATACACCGTGGTTCAGCAACCGCTCCGACATCTGCGATCCGGTCAGGCCGAAGTCGGAGACGCGCAGCAGCATCGACCAGCCGCCCGCCGGCATGCCGAACGGGAGCCCCGACAGTTCGGCGGCGACCGTGTCGCGCCGCCTCTCGAGTTCGCTCACGTAGCCAGGCAGATCGGCTGCGGAATGTTCCAGCGCGACCGCCGCGGCCTCCTGGGCAATGCCGACCGGCACCACGACATTGGCGAGCGACACGGCTACGAGGTCGGGAATCAGCCATTCCGGCGCGACGATCCAGCCTACCCGCCAGCCTATCATGCGCAGCTCTTTCGACGCCGCGCCGACCGTGACCGTGCGCTCGGCCATGCCGGGCAGGCCTGCGGGATGGATCACCGTGCGTCCATCGAAGAGCAGCCGTTCCATCGCACTGTCGAGGATGAGCAGCAGATCGTTCTGCACACACAGGCTCGCGATCAGTTGCCAGTCGGACGCATCGAAGAAACCGCCTGACGGCATCGACGGAGACATCAACAGCATGGCTCGCGTTTTCGGGCCGATCGCTGCGCGCAGCGCGGCCTGGTCCAGCTTCCATTCGCCGCCCGGCGTGAAGGCGAACGGTACTTGCCGGGGCACGCCGCCCGCCAGGCGGACGCGATTCAGCAGACCCGCGTACGTCGGATCGGTGACGATGACTTCGTCGCCTGTCTCGACGGTGGCGAGCAGCGTGTTCAGAATGCCGGAGAGACCGCCCGCCGACACCACCACCTGGTCGGCCGTGAAGTGCCGCCCCGAAAGCGCCGACACGTGAGCGGCAGCGCTCGCGCGCAGCCGATCCTGACCGACGAATGGCAAATAGGAGTTGGCCGAGTCTCGCTGGATTGCCGCGCGGGTGAACGCGAGTGCCTCCGCAGTAGGCGGAATGTCGGTATCGAGATTTTCGAGTCGCAGAAGGTCGACGTCGGCATGATCGGCGATCGAACCCATGCGATCGACGCCGATTCCGGCGATGTGCCGCAGACGGGCAGGGCGGTGGTGGCGCATCGGGCCTCCGATTTTGTTACAATTTAATAGATAATATATGCATGGTGGTCGGGATGAATTTCGAAGTCAAGGAGGATCGCTCGCTGGCCGACCGGATCGCTGCCGCATTGGCGGACCGCATCATTTCGGGTGCCATCGCGCCGGGAGAGTGGCTGCGTCAGGACCACATCGCGGCAGAGTTCGGCGCGAGCCATGTGCCGGTACGCGAGGCGTTCAGACGGCTGGAAGCGCAGGGGTTGGCCGTGGTGGAACCGCGACGAGGCGTGCGGGCGGCGCCGCTCGAGCCGGCGGATGTAATCGAAATGGCAAAGATGCGCGCTGCTTTCGAGGCGCTGGCGCTGCGTGAGGCGATTCCCGCGCTCGACGCAGGGGCGCTGGAGGAACTCGATGCGATCCTCGATCAGGAGTCGGCGGCGCATGGCATCGCCGTGCTCGGCACGCTGAATCTGAGGTTTCATCGCGCATTGACCGCGCGGTGCGGGATGCCGCGGCTCATCGCCGCGATTGGCGACATGCATCGGGCAAGCTCCCGGCATCTGTATGCGACGTGGCAGCGACTTGAGTGGCAGGATCGCTCGAACGACGAGCATCGGGACATCGTTCGGGCGATACGCGAGGGGGATGTGGACGCAGCGTGTGCGGTTTTGTCCGCGCATATTCTGGCTGCGGGGGATGCGCTGGCTCAGGCGTTGCGGAGCCGGTAGGGATGTGGGTCGAGCCGGGGGGGGCGTCGACCGGTCCATGGTTTTTCTCGCGGTGATTTGGTTCACACTAGCGCGAAAGGTCTACACGCTTTGTGCTCTCCAACGCCGAGCGGCTGCTTCCCGCTGCCGAACTCTGACGGATCGTACACTCCACCACACTAACGACTGATGGAACTCACAGCCGAGCAAGCAAAGGAAGTCGCCCAACGTGCCATCACCAAGACAGTTGGGGAAGGCTGCGACGCGGTTGTTATCGACGAATACACTCAAGAGTTCGATGTTGGCTGGGTCTTCTACTATCAATCATCGCGCTTCCTTGAGTCAGGCGACATGAGAGATCGCCTGGCGGGGAATGCGCCATTATTTGTCAGTCGAGCTGATGGCCAAGCCACCTCCATCAGCTATCACAGGCCAATTGCCGAGTCGATCCACGCCTACCGGGCATGCGGGGACACTAATGGTTATGAAGAGTCGCAGATTCGACTCATGCGATGGTCTGCCGGGGGGAACAAGGTTCAAGCGATACGGTTGATTCGTCAACATTCGCCCGTAAGTCTTGCGGAGGCAAAGCATGCGGTCGATCAATGTCTCGCCGGGCATGAGGTAGTGGTCGCAGTGAGGGACGTCGCATCGGCCAAGCAACTGGAGATCGACCTTGCCGAGGTCGGTCTCCATGGGGTTGTCATGTTTCGTAGTACCCGCCGATAGTAATCGGTCGACTGATGATCGATTACGCTCGTCCTGCAAGGACTGCGCGTCGCTGCGCCGTGGTCGGCCGAATTCGGCATTTTCGGACATTCGACATTGCAGACTGGATCGTCGACAATCGGGTCCGGGACTATTCCGGTGACCTACTGCCTCTTCATGAATCCGGCCGAGATACTACAGAATGACTATTGATCAGTTACTGCTCGATGATATTTCCGATGAGTTGGGCGGTGGTAGCTTGAATTACGGCGTGTTCCTCAAGGCCTACGCCGTTGTGCTTGCTGAACCGCTTCAATCTACGGAGATAGTCTCAACGGCTCTTGGAGGCGGAGCGATTGCGATCGATTTTGCGGAGGTAAGTTCTGACTCAGTTATTGAGATGGTGAAATGCTGTCTCCTTTACGCCGGGGACGATGCTGCTGGACCGTCGAAAGAAACGCTCGAATCGGATGTTTTGATGGGGATGCTCGAGAAGCTTGTATCCGACTTACGGCTCACAATATCGCACGCGATAAAGGTTGAGGCGTTCACGCTAAAAGAGGGGCACCCCTTCTATCCGGTTTTCTGGGACTTTGCATTCTTGTTCCGGGCTGCTTCCGAAGCCACCATCTTCATCGGAGCTAGCTCAGATTGATTTGGGCCATGCCGAGCGACCAGTGGCCGAAAAATTTCCCGGCAGGTCCCGAGCGTGTTCGATGAGGTTTCGTGGAGAACCGACGGAGGCCGCAACAACTCGCTACATCGGTCGGCAATCGACCACGAACGGTCGGTCGACATGTGCGATGCACTTCGTTAATAATTTGACGTCCACCACGCGCGAACGAAAGGGCTGTGAACTCATGCAATTCGAATTCGTTGATGTTCGATGGCGCCATCATTTTGAAGCGGAACCCACGCGTCTCGTCTCGGAGCTGGACGAACATCGCATGGAAACCCGAAAGCTCGAGTTTTTTAGGGATGGGCAGGTCGGCTATGCGTGCGCCGGCCATGCGACGTGTGGGACTGCGCTCGGCTTGGTTCCCGTTCCGTTGCTCTCAGAGATCAATGCGGATCCCGAATTCGCTGGCACCATGATTTCCGCAGACGAGTTTGAAGCCCTATGGTCAACGCACGTGCGCTGATGCCAAGTGCGTAGCGCCGACGGGTTGAATCCGCAGTCATGAGCGGTCAGTCGACGTAGTCGCCCCAATCGTTGACAATGAAGTCTGCTTCGATCGGCACCACGTTTCTTATTGACTACTTCAATGCTACTTTCAAGCGATTCCATCAACAGGCTGCGTGATCTGGGGCTGCAATTGCCCGGCGAACCGTTCTTCGCGCCGGATCATCGTGCGTATCCTTCGGGTTATCTCATTATGAAACCCACTAGTGTCCAGGGGAACTCGCTTGCCAGTCTTAGTAACGCTTATAAAAATGGACATATGCTCAATGATACCGACGCTCCCGTTCCAACGGTCTGGTATGCGTCTGATCGTTGGCACGTATCAGTTTGGGATTGGACGCCTGGCCCAGGACCAGGCGACTTCGTCAGGCAGTTCGCAGACGAAGATGCCGCAATTGACTTTATCGTGCGATATTTCTTTGGCAAGACGCCAGAATTCTCCGCGCGACTCGCTCACGACAATCAGCGAACAGCGATATAGAGCGGAATTCAGCGTGGGTTTTGCCCGACAGCTGTGGTCGCGATGACGATGCACTGGCGGCTCGGGGCGCTGTTCGGCCATTACGGACCGTTCGACTTCGTAGCCGAAATCGCCGACAATTGTTGCCTAGCAACCTCGTATGGTGCAAATTCCACGCCTCCATGTATTCCATCGCGCTCGGACTACTCACGCTAGATTTCGGTGCTGCGCTGATCAGCGCACCGAGTAACGGCGACTACGATTGGATGAACGAGGATTGGAGCCATATACGGCAGGAAATTGCAGTCATCCAAGGTGAGACTTCGGCCAAAGTCATTGGGGTGACGGGGCGGTTTGCCGAGAAAGGCCCTCACGTAGTAGAGATCCTCTTGCCGCATATCTTCGTCGAAAACGAAGTCGTTGAACACCTTCTAGCCAAAGCCGACTCTTCCGGTCTTGGCAAGACAAAACTACGAGAAGCTGTGCGCACTACATGCTTCTCATGGGGAAAACTGGTCTCGCTAAACTGGAGTAAGTTGGGTTACGCACCGGGTGGTACGGAATATTGCATTCTCCCAATAGACGGTCCCGCGATCTCGATGGGCTTCCTTCGGCTTGATTGGGCCGGTCTTCGAATTCGCCCTTCGTCGTAAAGTACGATTGGCAGAGTGGCTATCAACATGGGCCATGTTGCTCGTAGTTATATGGCCGCTCCGGTAAAGTCGAGCGTCCCTTGTGGGGTGGCTACAGCCGACCCCGTCGGTCAAGCCTTACGTCATGAATGCAAATCTAGGTATTGTTCTTCATAAAAGCGAGCGGGAATCGACGCTGCGACGGTTGCCTCCTGAGACAAGAACCTGGGGCGATGAGGTCGTGGAGGTTGACGCGCCTGATCGCTATGCGTTTCCTGGCCTCGACGGTGTCGAATTCCAGATTTATCCGGTCACCGACTTTATTCGGAGCCAGTTGCCTGCAAATGAAAGGTCTGCAAGGCTGGAGTACGCGTGGATGACCGGTGCGGCCTTGAGCAGTTACGCATTTTGGAGCAAAGCACACCACGACGACGCGGCATTTGTCCCGCTCGAACTCGGCTTGATCACGTTGCTACGTCAACTCCGTGTTTGGGCCGTATTGTTTGCCCCCGAAGGGGAAAGGGTCGGCGAGGTTGCCGCCTTTAGCGCTGAAGATACGGTGCGCCTTCTTAGGCGTAGTGTGCAGAGCATGGCTGAATGTCCGGGGTTTCTGGCACTTAGCGAATAGCTGCCAGGCGTTGCCGAATGGACGCCAGCAGCGGGTCACGTCGTTCAGACCCGCTCGCGTCGCGCCACAACTGCCGTTCTCTGCCGCTTGTTTTCACCACTGCGGCCATCTGCCCGACCTCATGCTTTCCACAACGCGTGGCCTTGACCGCAGGCACAGCGATGCCGACCTGTGGAACGACATCTTCCTTCCGACCGCCGGCTCACGACACACTGCGCCGCATCCCCCGCACCTGTAACCAAATCGCGGATATCAGAAAATAAAGCGCACCGACTCCCGCGTATCCCGCGATCTTCACGATCGCGGGCGGCATCGCCGCATGGCTTTGGACAATGAAGAACAACCCGGCCAGCGCCGATTGTGCGCCGCTCAGGATCATCACCCACTGTGCGCCGGCAAGCTTCCAGCGCCGCACGCCGGTGCCGAGTTGCAGCACGCCGGAGAGAATCGCCCAGACGCCGAACACCGCGAGTACCGCGGGCATGCCCGCATTCAACGCGGGAAACACCGCCAGTGTCGTGACAGCGCTGATCGCGACGTTGACCGCCTGCGTGCGGTTTGCCGCCATCCCGCCGCTGCGCGAAAGGTCGACGAAATTGGCGAGCGCATCCCAGGCCGGATAAACGACCAGCAGGACCGCCGCGCCGGCCGCGCTCTGCCGGCCGACGGAAAACGCCAGCGCGACCCAGATCAGCGAGAACACCGCCCGGGAAAAGTAGTACCGTTTCAGCCATTGTTCGTCGGCAGGGGGATGAAATTCGGGGTAGCGGTCAGCCATTTGCACTCCTTCGTACATTGAATCGTCGTTCCGGCCGGCATGCAGGGTTTCCACCACGCAGATGCGGCGCCGACCGGATCTCCAGTGCGCCGAGTATCGCAATCGTCCGCGCCTGCCGCCATCGGTCAGATGTCCGATAGTGAAGTCCACTGCCGGTTGTTTGCACCGATACGGGCGAACCTCGCGCCGGGCTGGCTGCGGCGAGCCGCCGAGGCGCAAGCGCATGCACGCCGCCGCACCGTCGCGTATGATCGTTTTCCCGCCCTCGCGAATGTCTCCGCCCACCCGATGCCCGACGCCGAAGCCCATCACGCCCCGCTGCGCATAGTCGACGCCGTACGCGCGCTGGCCTTCATCGGCGATCTCAGCATGGGCCAACCGACCGACCATTCGCCGCGCACCAGTTGGCTGGCGGCACAGCTCGCGCACGCGGCGCGATTCGACGCATCGGTGTGCGACACGGCTCGCGAGGTGGCGCTGTTGCGCTGGTCGGGCTGCACGGCGAACGCGGCGGGCTTCGCGCAGGTATTCGGCGACGACGTCGCGATCCGCGCCGCAATGCTCGAAAGCCGGCCCGGCATGGCCGAAGCGATCGGCGGCGCGGGTGTCGCGCTGATCCCGCTCGCGCAGATTCATTGCGAAGTCTCGGGCGAGGTCGCGCGAATACTCGGTCTGTCCAGCGCGACGGAAACCGCGCTGCGCCACATTTTCGAAACCTGGGACGGCAACGGGCTGCCTGCGCGGCTCGCGCGCGAACAGGTGCCGCCCGCCGTGTCGATCGTCGCACTGGCGGGCGACCTCGACGTGTTCAGCCGCACGTACGGCATCGAACGGGCCCTCGAATTGATCGGCCAACGCGCGGGGTCACGCTATCCGGCCGTGCTCGTCGAGACGGCTGCGCGCGACGCACCGCGCTGGCTGGCGGCGCTCGAGCACATGGCGCCTGCCGACCTGGACGCCGCATTGGCCACGCCGGACATGCAGGGCGCGACGTCCGCCGAATTGATTGCAGACGTCATCGATCTGAAACTGCCGTGGATGACGGGTTTTTCGCGTTCGGTCGCCGCGACGGCGGCCGCGTGTTACGGCCGTCTCTCGCCGGACGAGGCCGCGCGCGAACGCGTGTACCGCGCCGGGCTGATTCATGGCATCGGCAGGGCCGCGGTGCCGAACGACGTGTGGAATCTGCCGGCGCGGCTGCCCGCGAGCGCCTGGGAAAAGGTGCGACTCGTGCCGTACTGGACCGAGCGCGCCGGCAGGCAGACCGGCGCGCTCGGCGAAGCCGCGGTGCTTGCGTCCTATGCCTACGAGCGGCGGGACGGTTCGGGCTATTTTCGCGGCGCGCGCGATGCGACGCTGACGCTGGAAGCGCGTGTGCTGGCGGCGTCGCTCGCGTGGGTCGCGTTGCGCTCGGCGCGTCCGTGGCGCGCGGCGCTGAGCGACGCGGCCGCCGCCGGCCAGTTGCAGGAAGACGCAGCGTGCGGCCGGCTATGCGGCGAAGTGGTGGCCGCGCTCGTGACGGGCGGCGCGCCCGCGCTCCGGCGTACCACCACGCGCCCGTCGTCCGCCGGCCCGCGCCTGTCCGCGCGGGAAATCGACGTCCTGCGGGCGATCTCCCGCGGCGCGAGCAACAAGCAGGTCGCGCAGGCGCTCGCGATGAGTCCGAGCACGGTGCGCACCCATGTCGAGAAGGCGTTTCGCAAGCTCGAATGTTCGACACGCGCCGCGGCGACCCTCAAGGCATCGACGCTGGGGCTGCTCTGACGCGATCCGCGATGCGGACGCTTGCGTGTGTTTGCGCGGACAGACGGCCCGGCCGGTGCGGCCTTTGAAGCCCGCTCGTCCGATGGTTTATCCCGCGTGTCGAAAATGGCGGTTGCGCTGTTCAAGTCGGCCAGTCGTTCACCCGTTTCCGCCGAGTCGTGGCCGTTGCGTCGGTGTCGGCCCAACCGTACCCCAACGCCGCGATCGCGAAGTAGACGGCACCGACGGCTTCGCACGAAAGCAGCGCGCCGGCCAGCGCGGTCCGCGCCCCGCATGAGATCGTTCGCGACGGCGCTCCCGCGTGCTTTCCGCGACGCACCGCGATGCCGATCCGAAACAGGCCAGTCACGACGGCGAGCACGCCGAATGCACGGGGCAGGCCGCTCGCCAATTCGACGATGAAGATCTGACGTACCGACATTGCAGTCATCCTCCCGGTCAGTGTATTCGCGTGACGGTTGCCTATCCTGACACCCGGTCGTTCGCGGCGCTATCGGACAAGTGACCGATGGTGCCGGCAGAACCGATGCACGGAAGCGCGCGATCGCCGTTACGGCACCGGCGAGAACACGTCCGCGATGTGCCGATCGGGTTCGATGTCGGTGAACGCATCGATGTCGGCCATGACGTCTGCCGTCCGCGCGGATGCGAACGCGGCGTCCAGCGCGGCTCGATCCGTGAAGCGGCAGATCGCCACGACGATCAGTTCGCTATCCTCACGTGCCGGAAAGAAAGCGTCGACGTATTCGAGCCCGTACGGTTTCCAGGATTTTTCCACGAGTGGAATGTGTTGCTCGACGTAGTAACGTGAATCGAACCGCGTGCCCGCGGCTCGGCGATAGGAAACGACGAAATACATGCGGAACCTCCAGGTCGGACTGCCACAGCGATGAGTGCCGATACGTGCGACGACGGGCGACTACGGCCGTTCGCGTTCGGCGCTGAATGCCGGCCGGGGAGCAGCCCGCATCGACGTGTGCGCGGCGGGCGCGCGTGCGAGCGAGATGCCCAGCGCGGCGCCGACAGCGAGGAAAAACGAGATCGACAGGAGTGCGACGATGAACGCGTGCGCGATGGACGCCGGATCCTGGTGCGTGCCGAGCGTCGCATAAAAAATGCCGCCGATGATCGCCACGCTGAGCGACGTGCTGACCTGCAGCGTCGAACTGGCGATGCCGGCGATCATGCCGGACAGCGCCGGTGCAACGCGCCCGGTTACCATGCGCATCAGCGTCGGAAGCGCGAGGCCCTGTCCGAAACCGATGACGAAGAGAGCGGCGGCGAGCGGCGCGGCAGCGAGCGGCATCCCGACCGGCGTGGCATCGATCAACCCTGCGAGGCCGACGAGCCCGACGATCTCCAGGCTGATGCCGAACGGATTGACGTAAGCGCCGATGACACGTGCACAGAAAGGCGTCGACAACGGGCCGAGCAGGAACCCCACGCCGAACGGCAAGAACACGAGGCCCGCGCTCAGCGCGTCGACGTGCAACGCATTCTGCAGGTACACCGAGAACAGCAGGAAGAACGCGCCGATCGAATACAGCACCAGCGCGATCAGCAACGCGCGGCCCAACCCCGGTGCGCGCAGCGCGGCCGGGTCGAGCAGCGGTGCGCCGCCGCGGCTGCCCAGCCGGCGCTCGTAGCGCCAGAAGCACCACGCGAGGGCCGGCACCGCGAGCAGCGACGCCCATGCCCATACGGGCCAGCCTGCTTCGCGCCCCTCGATCAGCGGCACGATCAGCGCGCCCAGCGTCAGCATCGACAGCGCGGTGCCGCCGAGGTCGAGCTTGCGCGCATGCTGCGCACGCGTTTCCTTCAACAGCGGAATCCCGAACAGGACGACCAGAATCGCCAGCGGCAGGTTGACGAGGAAGATCGTGCGCCAACCCAGATTCAACAGATTCAGCGAGATCAGAATCCCGCCGAGCGCCTGCCCGACCACGGCGGCGAGGCCGAACACCGCGCCGTACAAGCTGAGCGCGAGCGGCTTTTCCGATTCGGGGAAGATCGCCTGGATCGAGGCGAGCGCTTGCGGCGCCATGATCGCGGCCGTCACGCCCTGCAACGCGCGACCGACGATGAGCGTCCACGGCGAATTCGCGAGACCGCACAGCGTCGAGGCGATCGCAAAGCCGATCAACCCGAGAAAAAACACGCGGCCGCGGCCGAACAGGTCGCCCAATCGCCCGCCGGTGATCAGCGTCACCGCGTACAGGCCCGCATACGACGAAATGACGAGTTGCTCGGCCGACGACGAGGCGCCCAGTTCCGCGCGAATCGACGGCAGCGCGACGTTGACGATGAAGAAATCCAGCGGCGGCAGGAACGCGCCGACGAGCAGAACCGAAAACATGGCCCAGCGACGCGGGTCGGGTGATACGGGGTCATTCCGTGACATGGGCGGCTCTCCATACGGAACCAATCGATTCCAAATTGGGTAAAAAAATATCAGTCGAGGATGCGCATCGTGCGGTCGACCAGCGCGAGCATGTCGCTTTCGGCCACGCCGGTTTTCCCCAGCACGCGCATGCCCTCGATCTGGCAGACGAGCAAACGTGCCAGCACCTGTTCGTCCTGCTCGGGGATCTCGCCGCTCGCCTGGCCACGGACGATCGCGCCCGCATAGAGTTGCTGCAGGCGCCGGAACAGGCGCCCCGTGCGTTCCGCGACATCGGCGTCGCGCGCGGCCAGTTCGGTGGTCATCGCGACGGCGAGACATCCCCGCCGGCCTGCCTCGCCGACGGAGAGCCGCGCATAGCGCAGCAGCGAGTCGCGAATCGCATTCTTCACGGGGCCCGGTTGCGACAGGATGTCCGCGGTCGCCTTGAGCCCGTCGGCCATATACAGATCGAGCGCCGCCAGCAGCAGCGCCTTCTTGTCGCCGAACGCCTTGTACAGGCTGCCGCGCGACAGGCCGGTGCCGGCGATCAGGTCGGGCAGGGACGCGCCTTCATAGCCGCGATCCCAGAAAACGTCCATCGCGTCGCGCGCGGCATCGCCAAGTTCGAATTCGCGGGGACGGCCCACGCCAGCGGGATTTGCCATTGATCGGTTTCGCAAACGATGCGGTGTCTGAAGTTTGATTCATTATATGGACCGATCGATTCCGATGTCAACGTGTGTATGTCGCCGGGCACGGCGATGGCCGCCCTCGCGGGCGGCCCGGATTCATCCGGATCAGTCGAGCCCGCCCTGGCACGGATTCCGGCACGGCCGCCGCCGCCGGTGGGGCGGTAGCGCGTTCGCGCGACGCTACGCTCGGCCGCGGCTGGCACACCGGCTGCTTCGACCACCGATGATCGTCGCACGCGAGGCTCAAACCCGGCTGCCGCGCACCTGTCGCTCGCCACCGAGCCGGTCACGCGCCCGACAGCCCGACGCACACCGGCGGGGCTCGATCGGCCCACGGCGCGGCGCGTTCGAGCTGAGCGGCGAGCGAGAACAGCAGCGACTCCGCGCCGAATGCCCCCGCGAACTGGCTGCCGATCGGCAAACCTTGTTCGTCCCAATAAAGCGGCACCGACATCGCGGGCTGGCCGGTCGCGTTGAACCACGCGGTGAACGGCGAAAACCGATGCGACCGATCGATGACGTCGCTCAGCGATTGCGCGTCGTCCACCGTCGCGAGGGCGGCTGGCGCGAGCGGCGGCATCGCGAGCGTCGGCGTCAGCAACACGTCGTAGCGTTCCATCAACCGGCCGAACGTCCTGCCCAACGCATGGATCCAGTCGACCGCGCTTGCGTATTCGGCGCCGCTCACGTTGCCCTTTTCGCGCAGGATGATGCGGGTGCGCGCCTCGATTTCGTCGCCGCGTACCGGCGCGTTTCGCTGAGCGCCGATCGTGTCGAGCAGCGCGCGCGTTTGCGCGCCGATGATCGTGAACACGTGGCCATAGAATGCGGCCGACTCGACGGGACTGTCGAGCGGTTCGACGTCATGTCCGAGCGAGCGCAGCAACGCGACGGTATGGTCCAGTGCGGCCCGGCATGCCGGATGAAGCGGCCACGGCGGCGCCTGCTCGATCACGGCGATTCTCAGCGGCCGCGGATCGCGCTGCGTGGCCGCGAGAAACGTGTCGGCCTGGTGCGGCGACGCATAGGGCGCGCCGATATCGGCGCCGGCGGTCAGGTCCAGTAGCGCGGCGCTGTCGCGGACCGAGCGCGTGATCGCGTGATTGATGCCCATGCCGGCCCATCCCTCGCCGATCATCGGGCCATTCGGCGTTCGGCCGCGCGTCGGCTTCAGCCCGAATACGCCGCAGCAGGACGCGGGCACCCGCAGCGAGCCGCCGCCGTCGTTGCCGTGCGCGAACGGCAGCACGCGGGCGGCGACGAGCGCCGCCGCGGCGCCGCTCGAACCGCCGGCGCTCACGTGCGGATGCCACGGATTGCGCGTGACGCCGAAACGCGCCGACGACGTGCAATACGACGTGCCCAGTTCCGGCGACAACGAGGTTCCCGCGATCGGTATGCCGGCCCGCCGCAGACGGGCCACGAGTTCGCCGTCGAAGTCCGGCCGGTAGTCGCCGAACAAAAACGATCCGTTCGACATCCGCGCGCCGCGCACGGGCATGAACAGGTCCTTGATCAGCGTCGGGACGCCGGCGAGCACGCTTTCGTGCCCGGTGACGGACGACGCGGCCTGTCTCGCCGGGTCGTCGAGTCGTTCCGCCACGGCATTCAGCGCGGGGTCGAGCGTATCGAGACTGGCAAGCACGGCGTCCAGCAATTCGGTCGGCCGTACTTCTTTTGCACGGACGAGCGCCGCGAGGGCGATGCCGTCGTGCGTGGCGATGAGCGTCTGAAAATCTTTCATGGGTCTAGGGTTCGGGAACGGGAAAACGTGAATGGGTCATGCGTCGTCGCGACGGCGAAGCGCCGGCAACAACCACGACAATGCGGCGACGGCCGTGCCCGACGCAATCGCGCACACCGCCGCGCGCAACCCGCCGAATGCCTGCGCACAGCCCAGCACGACGAGCGGGCTGACGAACTGGCCCAGATAGAGCGCGGCCGTGAAACCGCCGAGGCCGCGGCCGCGCATCGCGAGCGACAGCGTGCGCATCAGCGGCAGAATCGCATTGGGCACCAGCATGCCGCCGCCGAAGCCGTGAATCACGACCGCCACGACGATGGCCGGCACCGTATGCGCGCGGGCCAGCAAGAACAGGCCCGCCGCGAGCAGCGCCAGCAGCACGACGTTGACGAAGCGGCGGCCGAGCGCATCGCGCAACCAGGGCCACGCGATCGAACCGGCCAGCGTCGACAGCAGGCCGACGCCCGCGACCGCACCGATCATCGTCGACGAGCGCTGACCGATGTCGACCATCAACTGCGGCATCTGCACCGGCACCACGAACGAACTGACCATGCCGATGCAGATCAGTCCGTAGCCGACCGCGAGCGTCGGCGCGAGCCGGTTGCCGGCCGGCGGCGTGTCGCTGTCGGCCGGTTCGGCGGGCAGGCCGTCGCGCAGCGGTTCCCACAGCACGGTCGCAATCGCCGGCACGAGCAGGATCGGCAACAGGTACAGATAGAACGGATAGCGCCATGCGTGCTCGCCGGCCGCGCCGCCGAGCACGAAGAACACCGTTCCCACGATCCCGATCGTGACGACCTGCCGGTTCACGTAGCGCACCCGTTGTTCGCCATGCCAGTAATCGCCGATCAGCGTCGTGCAGCAGGTCATCACGCACGCTTCCGCCGCGCCGAGCGCGAGCCGGCACACAAGGATCGCGGCGAGGCTGTCGAGCCATGCCGGCGCCGCGCCGACGAGCCCATACACGAGCGTCGCGAGCAACAGCAACGTCTTGCGTCCGACGCGATCGGCCAGCCAGCCGGCGAGCGGCGCGCACAGCGCGATCGCGAGCGCGGGGCCGGTCGCGACGAGCGGGACGAGCGCGGCCAGCCGCGGGTCGGCCGGCACGAATTCCGCCGCGAGTTTCGGCAGGATCGGTGCGATCATGACCGCGCCCATCACGGTGAGACTGCTGCCGAGCAGCAGTACGGCGCCCTGGCGGGTACCGGCCTGTCGGGCGGTATGCGTATAGGCGGGCGCGGATTGCGTTGAGGAAAGCGGATTCATCGACGGCTCCCGAATCGGAACATCAGAACGACAGCGCGGCACGCAGCGCGACCTGGTAACCCTGCGCGCGGTTCTGCGCGCCGAATTCCTTGTACGCATGCAGCCAGACCGCGGGCTTGCCCGGCTCGACGTAGCTGATCGCCGGGCCCAGCGCATTCACGCGCGCACGGTTGCCGTCGACGTTCGGGCCGTGGTCGTTGCTCAACTGCCGCTCGATGTAGCCGCCCAACCCCGCCGTGAACGGGCCGATGTGCTGGCCGAGCGCGAATTCCTGGCGGAACCCGGTGCCGCTGCGATAGTTGGTTGCGCGGTTCGTCGTGTTCTGATCGATCTCGATGCTGGTCGAGATTTCGAATCCGCTATCGGTGATGTACGTCGCGCCGATGATGGGCGAGAAGGTCCAGTGGTTGACGCCGGGATTGAAGAGGCGGGTGGCGCGATACGCGCCCGTCGGCGCCTGCACTTGCAGGGCGACGTTGACGAACAGGTTCGGCGAGGTCCATGCGAGGATCAGCGGCTGGAAGTCCGCGTCGCCGATGTTGGTCGGATCGGCCGACATCGCGAGCGTGCCGGCCGGCGTCGGTACGTTCACGTGCCCGTTCAGGTTCAGGAACGGCACGACCGCACCGAAGCCGACGTTCGCGCCGAACAGTTTCGCGTTCGTCATCCGGATGTACGCGAGGCTCCAGGACGCGACCGTCAGCGAGAAGTCGGCGTTGCCGCCGTTGCGGATCGTGCGGGTCGAGTAGTACGCGAAGCGGGTGGCGAGCGTGCCGTTCGGCGTGGGCGGCGGCGTGATGCCCGCGCCGAAATCGAATACGCCGAACGGCGTGATCGGGCCGTCGTTTTCGAGCGCGTGGGCGTGCTGGCAGGCGAGCGTGGCCGCCAACGTGCCGATCGCGACGGCGGTGGTGCGTGTGCGGCAGCGCCGCACGCCGTGCGGACGTCTGAGGATTTCCATCGTGCCGTTCCCCGTACAGTTGAAATGTGTACGGAGTCTAGGAACGTCAAAATCCGGGGCGTTATCCGCTTTTGGTAATTATCGCGGTGGGCGTTTGAGCGTGTCGGACGGCAGTTCGCCGAACAGTTCCCGGTAGTGCGACGCGAACCGGCTCAGGTGCCAGAAGCCCCAGCGGCACGCGACATCGCTGACCGACGCGCTCGCCGGGGAATGTTCGCGCAGTTCGCGGCGCACCGCGTTCAGCCGCAGCACGCGCAGGTACCACGCGGGGTGCGTGCCGAGGATTTCCTCGAAGCAATACTGCAATTTGCGCCGGCTCGCGCCGACTTCGCGGCATACGTCCAGCACGGTCAACGGAACATCGGGCCGCGCCGCGACGAGCTCGCGTACGCGATCGACGACGCGGTGCCGCGCGGACGGCTCGAGCCGGACGGGGCGACCGGCCGCCTCCATCGCGTGCACGAGTTCGACCAGAATGGCGTCGCGCAGCGACTTGCCTGTGTGCGGCCGCGTGAGCGGGCGCTCCGGCGTATCGGCCGCGTCGAAGCCGGCCATCAGCAACGAGGTCAACACGTGATGGCGCGCGGCGGGCACCCGCAGGATGCGGGTGTCGCCCGACGATACGCGGTCGCCGTCTTCGTCCCGATCGCCGAGCCACGCCAGTCGGTGCAGCGTGTCGTTGGGCACCGTCAACAGCACGACGTCCTGATGGTCGGGCGTGCGCAGTTCCGGCAGCGCGGTGCCGCCGGAGACGAGCAGGGCCTTGTCGCGCAGCGGCGCGCCGCCGCAGAAGCCGGCGCCAGCGGTTTCCAGCGGGATGCTGAACGACGTCCTGCCGGCGCATTGGTTGCCGCGCTTGAGCAGCGCGCGGTTCAAGCGTTCGCGCAGCAATTGCATGCCGTCGAAGCGGATTTCGTGCAGCGTGCCGCGGAACGGCCCGGGCGACAACTGATCGAGCCGGATCGACCAGCCGTGCGTGCATTCCGCGTGGGTATCGACATCCTCGCTGGCGAAGCGCCGGATCAACGGCAGCGCGTCAGGCGCGGTGTCGGCAAGGCTTGCGGCGGACGACAGCGGAGCGGAATGCATGGCGAGTGCGGCGGTGGACGAGGCGTCCGCCGACAATGCGCACACAAATTCCGGTTGGCAATGCGTTTTTACCCGGGGCGGCGGGTACGACTCCGCCGGGGACGACGGGGTGACGCGTCGCGCACGCATGATTCGGCATGGCGCTCGCACCGGCCGCCTCGTTGCACCCACACCCGCAAGGACACGCCAACGGGAGCGGAACGCGCGGCGACCCCGGTTCAGTCGAGCCCGCCCTGGCACAGGTACTTGATCGACAGGTAATCGTCGAGGCCATAGCGCGAGCCTTCGCGGCCATAGCCCGATTCCTTCACGCCGCCGAACGGCGCGGCCTCGCTCGCGAGCGCGCCTTCGTTGATACCGACGATGCCCGTTTCGAGCCGTGCCGACACGCGCGCGATGCGCCGCACGTCCTGCGTGTAGAAATACGCGGCGAGCCCGAACGGCGTGTCGTTCGCAGCGTCGACCGCTTCGTCCTCGGTATCGAAGCGGAACAGTGCCGCGATCGGGCCGAAGGTTTCCTCGCAGGTGAGCTGCATGTCGGCGGTGGCGTCGGCGAGCACCGTCGGCGCGTAGAAGTTCGCGCCGAGCTCGGTCAGGCGCTTGCCGCCCGTCAGCACGCGCGCGCCGCGTTCGACGGCATCGCCGACGTGGCGCGCGATCTTGTCGACCGCACGCGCGTTGATCATCGGGCCGATCTGCGCGGCCGGATCGGTCGCCGGCGCGACCTTCAGCGCGGCCACGCGCGCGGCGAGCTTCTGCGCGAACGCATCGTAGACGCCGGCCTGCACGTACACGCGGTTCGGCGACACGCAGGTCTGCCCGCCGTTGCGGAACTTGGCGGCCATCAGCCCGTCCACCGCGGCATCGAGCTCGGCGTCGTCGAACACGATGAACGGCGCATTGCCGCCCAGCTCCAGCGACAGCTTCTTCAACGTCGCCGCCGATTCGCGCGCGAGCAGCTTGCCGACGGGCGTCGAGCCGGTGAACGTGATCTTGCGCACGCGGCCGTCGGCGAGCCAGTCCGCCGCCGCTTCGATGCCGCGTTCGCGCGACGCGGTGATCAGGTTCAGCACGCCGGCCGGCACGCCGGCTTCCTGCGCGAGAAACGCGAGCGCGAGCGCGGTCAGCGGCGTGTCCTCCGCCGGCTTCGCGACCACCGTGCAGCCGGCCGCGAGCGCGGGTGCGATCTTGCGCGCGATCATCGCGAGCGGGAAATTCCACGGCGTGATCGCGGCGACGATGCCGATCGGCTCCTTCACCGCGCTCAACCGCTTGCCGCGCTGCTGCTGCGGGATCAGGTCGCCATACGTGCGGGTCGCTTCCTCGGCGAACCACAGCACGTACGACGCGCCGTACGCGACTTCGCCGCGCGCTTCGGCAAGCGGCTTGCCTTGTTCGCGCGACATCAGCTTCGCGAGATCGTCGGTGTGCGCGACGATCGCCGCATGCCAGGCGCGCAGGATCGCGGCGCGTTCGCGCGCGGGCGTCGCGCGCCATGCGGGCAGCGCGCGTGCCGCTGCATCGGTCGCCGCGCGTGCGTCGGCGGCGCCGCTGTCGGGTGCGTGGGCAACGGTCTCGAGCGTCGCCGGATCGGTGACGTCGAAGCGGCGGCCGTCGTGCGCGTCGCGCCACGTGCCGTCGATCAGGTTGGCGGAGCGCAGGAGTTCGGTACGGGTCAGCGTAAGCGGCATGGCAGGTCCTTGGATGAGGCGGTTCGGTGACGAAGGCGGCACGGCGGGGCGCGACGCCCCCTGCGCGAACAGCGGGCTGTCGCGTTCCGGGGTGACGCGGCCGTGCGTCAGTGACGTTCGCCGAACAGCGATTCGAGCGGATAGTGCCGTTTGACGAACGGCGATTTGATGATCACGTAACTGAAATACTTCTCGATGCCGATGTTCTGCTCGAGCAGGCCTTCGACGATCGTCTGGTAATGGCTCACGCTGCGCGTGATGAACTTCAGCAGATAGTCGTAGCCGCCGCTCGCGAGGTGGCATTCGACGATCTCGTCGACGTTGCGGATCGCCGCGACGAACCGGTCGAAATCCTCGCGCCGGTGGTCGGCCAGCGTGACTTCGGTAAACACGACCTGCACGTCACCGAGTTTCTCGAGCTGGATGTGCGCGCCGTAGCCGCCGATGTAGCCGGCCTTCTCGAGCCGCTTCACGCGGATCAGGCATGGACTGGGCGACAGCCCGACCGCATCGGCCAGTTCGACGTTGGTCATGCGGCCGCGCTTCTGCAACTGGGAGAGGATGCGCAGGTCGATGCGATCCAGCTTGCTGTCCGTCATGTTCACGTGAGTCGGAAAAATGGAATGTCCGGTTACTTTAGAGTCGAACGATGGCCACCACAAGCCCGGCTTTCCCTTGGCCCGTCAGGCCGGCTGCGCATGCGCGGCGTCGAGCGCGCGCTGCACGCCGGCGTCGGCCAGCACGTCGTCGAGCGTCTTGCGCAAGCGTTCGAACAGCAGGTCGAATTCGCCCGCGGTGAAGCTCAGCGCCGGCGCGAAGCCGAGCACGCCGTCGCCGAACGCGCGGAACACCACGCCGTTCGCGTACGCGGCGGCCGCGATCTTGTCCGGCACGTTCAGCGCCGGGTCGAAGCGCGTCTTGCGCGCCTTGTCGGTCACCAGTTCGAGCGCGCCGAGCAGGCCGATCGAGCGTGCGTCGCCGACGAGCGGATGCGCGCGCAGCGCATCGAGCCCGGCCGCGAAGCGCGGCGCCATCGCCTGGCCGTTCGCGAGCAGCCCGCCTTCGTGATAGAGCTTCAGCACCTCGAGGCCGATGGCCGCGCTCACCGGATGCGCGGAATACGTGTGGCCGTGCCCGACCACCGGCGAATCGGCGCGATCGCCCGCGATCCCTTCGTAGATTTCGTCGGACATCAGCACCGCGCCCATCGGCGCATAGCCGGCGGTCAGTCCCTTCGCGACGGTCATCAGGTCCGGATCGACCTGTTCGGCCTCGCATGCGAACAGCGGGCCCGTGCGGCCGAAGCCGGTGATCACCTCGTCGGCGACGAACAGGATGCCGAGGCGCCGGCACGCGTCGCGCATCGCCTTCAGCCAGCCGGCCGGCGGCACGATCACGCCGCCCGAGCCTTGCACCGGCTCGCAGAAGAACGCGGCGACGTTGTCCGCGCCGAGTTCGGCGACCTTCGCCTCGAGCGCGGCGACCGACGCGGCGATCAGCGCCTGCGGATCGTCGCCGAGCGGATGGCGGTACGGGTAGGGCGACTGAATATGGTGCTGGTCCGCGCGCGGCAGGTCGAAATGACGGTGGAACGCGGGCAGCGCGGTGAGCCCGGCGCCGATCGACGACGAGCCGTGATAGCCGCGTTCCAGCGCGATCATCTGCTTCTTCGACGGGCGGCCGGTCGCGTTGAAATAGTGCGTGATGAAACGGATCGCGGAATCGACCGCGTCCGAGCCGCCGAGCGTGAAGTACACGCGGTTCAGCGACGGCGGCGCCAGCGCGGCGAGCCGCTCGGCGAGCTCGATCGCCGGCTGCGAGCCGAAATGGAAATAACCGGTCGCGTAGGGCAGCTTCGCCAGTTGGTCGGCGGCGGCTTTCACGATGCTGTCGCGGCCGTAGCCGACGTTCACGCACCACAGGCCCGAGAACGCGTCGAGCAGCGTGTGACCCGCGGCGTCGCGCAGGAACACGCCGTCCGCGGATTCCAGCACGGTGACGCCGCGCGCCTCGTGCGCACGGTAATTGACGACGGGGTGGATCAGGTGTTGACGATCGGCTTCGATCAGCGCGGCTTGGTTCATGGAGGGCAGGACTCTCGTCGGGTGTCAGCGGTGAGTTCATGCTAACGGGCGAGAAATCCGCATGCGTCTTCAATTTGCGGCCCGAAACGTACGCACGCGGCGTTTGCACGGGGCGCTTCGGCATTTTCTGCTGCGCGCCCGGCGGGCCGGGCGCGCGTCGGGTCAATAGCCGCGCGCGCGATCGACGACGCCGATCATCGGCTGGCCCGCGCGATGGCGGGCGAGGTTCGCGAGCACCGCGTCGACCGCGGTGTCGGGCCGCGTCGCGCTGGCGATGTGCGGCGTGATGCGAATGCGCGGGTGCGTCCAGAACGGATGGCCGGCCGGCAGCGGTTCGGGATCCGTCACGTCGAGGATCGCGCTATCGAGGCGGCCGCTCGCGAGCGCCGCGAGCAGCGCCGCCGAATCCAGTTGCGGGCCGCGCCCGACCTGCACGAGCGACGCGCCGGCCGGCAACGCATCGAACACGCGCGCGCCGAGCAGGCCGCGCGTGCTGTCGGTCAGCGGCAGCAGGCAGATCAGGATGTCGGTGCGGGCGAGGAACGCGTCGAGCGCCGCGTCGCCCGCGTAGCAGTCGACGCCGTCGAGCGTGCGCGGGGTGCGGCTCCAGCCGGCGCACGGGAAACCGAAGCGCCGCAGCGTGTCGAGCACGGCCTGGCCGAGCGTGCCGAGCCCGAGCACGCCGACGCGCCGCGACGCGGCCGCGCGCACGGGATGCTCGCGCCACACCTGGTCGCGCTGCTGGGCCGCATAGTCGAACAGGTCGCGATGGATCGTCAGCACGGCCTGCGTCACGTATTCGACCATCCCTTCGACGATGCCCGGCTCGATCATCCGCACGACGGGGATGTGCGAAGGCACGCGCGACAGGTCGAACTGGTCGATGCCGGCGCCGACCGAGAACACGACTTCGAGGTTCGGCAGCAACGCGACGGGATCGTCCGGCGGCTGCCATGCGGCGAGATAGCGGACGGCTTCGGCGTCGCCGAGGTCCGGCCAGATCCGGAACGGCAGATCGGGCGCCTGTTGCGCGAAGCGCGCCGCCCACTGCGCGCCGCGCACCGGGTCGGCCTTGTAGAGAAAGCTCATCGTGCGTCCTGTCAACCGAGCGCCTGGTTCACGATCGCGTACGTGCGCAGCGCCGGGTCACGCGCGGGCGTTGCGCCGCGCGCCATCGCGACGACGGTGTCGACGCGCGGCAGCCCGAGCCCCTGCAGCCAGTCGGACAGCCCGCTGTCGCCCGGCACGTCGAGCCGCACGAACATGCCCTCGTTCAGCGCGAGCCAGTGGCTGATCAGCGCTTGCGCGCGCAGTGCATCGGGTGCGACCACCGGGCCGATCACGTGGCCGCGGCCGAACCGGCGGAACAGCGCGAAGCCGAGCAACTCGCCGTCGCGGTCGAGCGCGATCCCGTTCGCGACGTCGAGCAGCGCATCGATCACCGCGCCGCGTTCGTAGCCGGCGGCGCGCGACGCGAGCGCGGCGAGGCGCGGCCCGTCGTTGGTGCCGAGCGGGCGCAGGCGCTCGCCGGGCGGCAGCGAGATCAGCGGAGGCTGGAACGCGGCGCCCTGGTGCTGATCGATCGTATCGATCACGTCGAATCCGAATTTCGCGTACAGCGGCTCGCCCGCCGGCGTCGCATGCAGAAAGATGGTTCGCGTGTCGAGGCTGTCGACCACGCGGGTCATCAACTCGCGCCCGATGCCGCGGCCCTGGCGCTCGGGGGACACGATGACCATGCCGAGCGACGCGTGCGATTCGCCGAAGCGCCAGCCGAGCGCGGTGCCGACGACGCCGGTTTCGTCTTCGGCGACGAAGCCGCCGCCGAGCTGGAACACGAAGCGCCAGTCGTCGAGCCGGTGCGGCCACTTGACGGCCTCCGACAGACGATGCGCGGCTGGCAGGTCCGTTTCGGCGAACGGGCGATAGGTAAGCGTGCGGGAAGGATTGAGGTCGGACACGCCGGACTCCGGATGGGTGGAAATGACTCGTTCACTCTGCCAGCGCGGTGGCGGCGCGGATAGGACGATTCGCCTGTTTTCCGGCGCCGGCGGGCGCTGCCGCACGATCGACGCAAACCCGCGCGATCGGCGCGCACGAACGCGCGGATCGTGCCGGCGCGGCCGGTCGATCCGACCATTCGTGCTGTGGGAATGCCGCTACGATGAATACACGGCGGCAGTGCCGCCTGCCGAAGGGTCTCACCGGCAGGCGAGCCGGCCGCGGTGGCGCGGCGCCCATCGGCCGGCTCCGCGGCGTCCGCCGGATCGCACCGCAGATCGTGCTGCATGTGCCGCGCAACACGCGGCGATTCTGCGTTTTGAGCGGCGCCGAACGACGCGCGAACGACTTTTTGCCCTGATTCAATTTCGTACAACCCAGCCCGCCCCCGGCCCTGCCGGGGCTTCACACCGACAGGACGTCACCATGATCCAGTTTGAACCGAAGTACATCACCTTCGACTGCTACGGCACGCTGACCCATTTCCGGATGGCCGAGACGGCGCGCGAAATCTATGCGGACCGGCTGACGCCGGCCGCGATGGAGGCATTCGTGCGCGCGTTCGCCGCCTATCGGCTCGACGAGGTGCTCGGCGCGTGGAAGCCGTACCGCGACGTCGTCGTCAACGCGGTCCGCCGCACCTGCGCGCGGATCGGCGTGAAGTTCGACGAAGCCGAGGCCGAGCGCTTCTATCTGGCGGTGCCGACGTGGGGCCCGCACCCGGACGTGCCGGCCGGGCTGTCGCGGCTGGCGTCGAAGTACAAGCTCGTGATCCTGTCGAACGCGATGGACGAGCAGATCATGAGCAACGTCGACAAGCTCGGCGCACCGTTCCATGCCGTGTTCACCGCGCAGCAGGCGCAATCGTACAAGCCGCGGATGCAGGGCTTCGAATACATGTTCGACAAGCTCGGCTGCAAGCCGGAGGACGTGCTGCACGTGTCGTCGAGCCTGCGCTACGACCTGATGACGGCCGAGGATCTCGGGATCAAGCACAAGGCGTTCGTGAACCGCGGCCACGAGCCGGGCACGCCGTTCTACAACTATTACGAAGTGTCGGACATCGGCCATCTCGCGACGCAGCTCGGGCTGTAAGCCGCCGGCGCCGGCAGATCCATCGAACGCGCGACGGCACGCGGCCGCGATGCCGCCGAGGCCCGTCGCGTCTCGTCGCGCGTTCGTTCAGCGCACGAAGCGAGGGTAATTACCGATATTGAATCGTTCAAGGCCGGCCCGCCCGGGCCGATATATGTACCGAACGGTTAATATTGCGAGGCCCCGCATGAAGTTGTCCACGAAACTGCTGATGCTCGTCGTCGCGGCGCTGCTCGGCGTCGTTCTGCTCGCCGCGTTGTCGCTGCATACGCTGCGCGACGCGCTGATCGACAGCCGCCGCGAAGAGGTCGTCATTCTGCTGACCAAGGCCGAGCATCTGGTCGATTCGTATCGCGCGATGCAGACGAACGGCACGCTCACGCAGGAGCAGGCGCAGCAGCAGGCCAAGGCCGCATTGTCGGCGCTCAACGCGAATTCGAAGAGCTACTTCTGGGTCACGACGTCCGACGGCGTCAACCTCGTGCACCCGAACGCGAAATTCATCGGCACGCGCGCGAAAGGCAACCGCACGACCAGCGGCCTGACCGACAGCGAGGCGTACCGCGCGGGCATGGCGCAGGCGCATTTCGCGCTCGTCGACGTGCTGGTCAAGCGCAGCCCCGATGCGGACCTGGAGCCGAAACTCCAGGGCGTGGTCGCGATTCCGGACTGGAACTGGTGGATCGGCACGGGATTTTTCTACGACGACATCAATGCGGCGTTTACCCGGCTCGCGATGGTGCTGGGCGCCGTCGCGCTCGTCATCGCCGCGGCGCTCGCGGCCATCGCATGGGGCGTGCTGCGCAGCGTCAGACGTACGCTCGGCGGCGAGCCCGCGCATGCGACGCAGATCGCCGCCCGCATCGCCGCCGGCGAGCTGGACGTGCAGTTCGATACGGCGCACGCCGCGCCCGGCAGCCTGCTCGTCGCGCTCGGCGACATGAAGGCGCGGCTGACCGAGACCATCGCCGAAATCCAGACCACGACCCACTCGATCGCCACCGGCACCGGCGAGATCGCGCAAGGCAACCTGGATCTGTCGCAGCGCACGGAGCAGCAGGCCGCGTCGCTGCAGGAAACGGCCGCGAGCATGGAGCAGATCACGTCCACGGTCAAACAGAATGCCGACAACGCACGCCAGGCGAATGCGCTCGTGGCCCAGGCGAAGGATGCGACCGAACTCGGCGGCGCCGCCGTGCAGGCGGTCGTCGAAACGATGCGGCAGATTTCGGACGGATCGGTACGGATCGCCGACATTACCGTCGTCATCGAAAGCATCGCATTCCAGACCAACATTCTCGCGCTCAACGCCGCGGTGGAAGCCGCGCGGGCCGGCGAGGAGGGGCGCGGGTTCGCCGTCGTCGCATCGGAAGTCCGCTCGCTCGCGCAACGCAGCGCCGCGGCCGCGAAGGACATCAAGGGATTGATCGACGCGTCGGTCGAGCGGGCCGGCAGCGGCAGCCGGCTCGTCGAGACGGCCGGTGAGCGCATGACGGAGATCGTCCGCTCGATCGACCGGGTGGCCGACATCATGGGCGAGATTTCGGCGGCATCGGCCGAGCAAAGCACCGGCATCGAACAGATCGGGCTGGCGGTCGCGCAAATGGACGAAGTCACGCAGCAGAACGCCGCGCTCGTCGAGCAGGCGGCGGCCGCCGCCTCGTCGCTGGACGAGCAGGCCGCGCGCCTGCGGGCCGCCGTATCGGTATTCCGGCTGGCGGCCTGACGGCTTCGCGCCGTCCGCGGGTAGCCGGCGCATCTCCCGCCTCTCGTGCGCCGCGCCGGCGTGCGCGCCGACATGCCGGTGACGCACGCGCCGCGGCACGCGGGCGCGGCGCCTGACGGCTGCACGGACCCGGTTCCCGGGCAGTCCCGTCATCTTCCCGTCCTCTCCCAGCGCCGTTCAGATCGCGCGGCATTCTTCTGAACTTTCCTGCGCGACGTACCGTCGCGACCGCCACCGCCGACGCCCGTGCATGCGGCGATCTGCCGCAACGTGCCGCGCATTTCGACCGCGCTCGGCACGCGCACGCCCGTTCGACACAAACGTGCGGTTTGGGTGAGCCAAACGCGCGCCGGATGCCGAATGAGCAATTTTGTCGGCGCAATCTGCGGCGGCCGCGGCCTTACGATTTCCTGCATCGACACGGGTTCGGCAACCGCCGCGACACGCCGCCGGGCCAACGGCGACACGTGCGCGCACGCAGCAATTCATGCTGCGCGGGTGGCCCAAAACGGTCGATTCGTATCGTGCGGGCGGCCCGAATCGCGACAAACCGCATTTTGGCGATGCTTAAATGAATTGCATGTGTACGACGTCGCGCCCGCCACCAGCAAGCGGACGTAGCGGGATTGAACAACCACGCTGGACCCTTGGACCCACTTCCCACAGTCAGGAGCAGTTCGGATGAGCGACGATATCGACAATGACGGCAAGGGCGGCTTCACGCGCCGCGACATGATGAAGGTCATGGCGGCGAGCGGCATGATGGCCGTCGGCGGCGGGCTGCTGGTGGATGCGCAGCCGGCGTTCGCCGCGCCCGCGCCGAAGCGCGGCGGCAAGATCCGGGTCGCGAACGAATCCGGCTCGACGGCCGATACGCTCGACCCGGCCAAGGGCTCGACGGGCGCGGACTACACCCGCTTCTTCATGTTCTACAGCGGCCTCACGCAGCTCGACCAGAGCCTGACGCCGCAAATGAATCTCGCCGAATCGCTGCAGACGACCGACGCGAAGACCTGGATCATCAAGCTGCGCAAGGGCGTCACGTTCCACGACGGCAAGCCGGTCGGCCCGGCCGACGTGGTGTTTTCGCTGATGCGCCACAAGAATCCGGCCACCGCATCGAAGGTCAAGACGCTCGCCGAACAATTCGCGGATGCGAAGGCGACCGGCCCCGACGAAGTCACGTTGACGCTCGCGAGCGCGAACGCCGATCTGCCGGTGATCCTCGCGACGCCGCAGCTCGTGATCGTCAAGGACGGCACGACCGATTTCTCGACCGGTATCGGCTGCGGCCCGTACAAGCTGAAGTCGTTCAAGCCGGGCGTGTCGACCGTCGGCGTGCGCAACGACAGCTACTTCAAGCCGGGCAAGCCGTATCTCGACGAGATCGAGATGATCGGCATCAGCGACAGCGCCGCGCGCCTGAACGCGCTGCTGTCGGGCGACGTGCACCTGATCAACGCGATCGATCCGCGCTCGACGCAGCGGGTCGCGTCGACGCCGGGCTACGCGCTGAAGGAAACCAAGTCGGGCCTCTACACCGACCTGATCATGCGCAGCGACAACCCGATCGTCGCGAACCCCGATTTCGTCGAAGGGATGAAGTACCTGTTCGATCGCGAGCAGATCCGCTCGGCGGTGTTTCGCGGCTACTCGGTGATCGGCAACGATCAGCCGATTCCGCCGGGGCACCGCTACTTCAACGCGTCGCTGCCGCAGCGGCCGCACGATCCGGACAAGGCGAAATTCCTGCTCCGGAAGGCGGGCGCGCTCGGCGCGACGCTGCCGCCGATCTATGCGACGTCCGACGCGAACGGGTCGATCGAAATGGCCGTGCTGCTGCAGCAGGTCGGCCAGAAGATCGGTCTGAACCTGCAGGTCAACCGCGCGTCGCCCGACGGCTACTGGTCGAACCACTGGATGAAGCACCCGCTCACGTTCGGCAACATCAATCCGCGCTCGAGCGCCGACGTGCTGTTCACGCAATTCTTCAAGTCGGATGCGCCGTGGAACGAGTCGGGCTGGAAGAACGCGAAGTTCGACCAGCTGCTGCTCGCCGCGCGCTCGGAAACCGACGACGCGAAGCGCAAGCAGATGTACGGCGACATGCAGGTGATCGTGTCGCAGCAGGGCCGGGTCGGCATTCCGGCGTTCATCAGCTTCCTCGACGGCTACGACAAGCGGCTCGCGGGCCTCGGTTCGATCCCTACCGGGCCGATGATGGGCTTCACGTTCGCCGAGAACGTGTGGTGGAACGCATGACGTTGTGGCTGGCCGCCGTCGCGCGGCCGGTGCGGGCCACCGCGCCGGCCACGCGTGGTTTTTTCGGGAGTGCTGCACCATGAACCGAATCCTCATCGGGCTGATCGGCCGGCGCATCGCGGTCACCGCGCTGACGCTGCTGATCGTGTCCGCGATCATCTTCACGATCACGAACCTGCTGCCGGGCGACGCCGCGCAGGCCGCGCTCGGCCAGTCGGCGACGCCGGAGACGGTCGCCGCGCTGCGCCAGCAGTTCGGTCTCGACATGCCGGCGCACGTACGTTACGCGCACTGGCTCGCGGGGCTCGCGCACGGCGACTTCGGCCGGTCGCTGTCCGGCGACATGCCGGTGTCGGAGCTGATCGGCGGGCGCCTGCCGAAGTCGCTCACGCTGGCGGCGATCACGACCGCCGTGTCGGTGCCGATCGCGCTGCTGCTCGGCATCCTCGCGGCCGTCAAGCGCGAGTCGATGGTCGACCGCGTGATCAGCCTCGGCACGCTGTCGCTCGTCGCGACGCCGGAATTCCTGATCGCGACGGTCGCCGTGCTCGTGTTCGCGGTGAAGCTGCACTGGCTGTCCGCGCTGTCGTACAGCGGCCCGATCGAAAGCCTGCACGATTTCCTGCGTGCGTATGCGATGCCGGTGCTCACGCTGTGCGCGGTCGTGATCGCGCAGATGGCGCGGATGACGCGCGCCGCGGTGATCGAGCAACTGAGCGCGTCGTATGTCGAGATGGCCGTGTTGAAAGGCGCGAGTCCCGCGCGCGTCGTGCTGCGCCATGCGCTGCCGAACGCGATCGGCCCGATCGCCAATGCGATCGCGCTGAGCCTGTCGTATCTGCTCGGCGGCGTGATCGTCGTCGAGACGATCTTCAACTATCCGGGCCTCGCGAGCCTGATGGTCGACGCCGTCAGCAACCGCGATTTCCCGTTGGTCCAGGCGTGCACGCTGATCTTCTGCGTCGCTTACCTGACGCTCGTGCTGTTCGCCGACCTGTGCTCGATCGTGTCGAACCCGCGACTGCGCACCTGAGTGTTTCGTCTTCCTTCCGAGATGCCGCCCATGCAACCGATCGAACCCGTTCAACGCAGCAGCGCGCTGCCGCCATCCGGCGATCCGCCCCTGGGGCGGGGCGGCCTGCCGCCTGCCGCGCCTGCCCCCGACCAGCCGCGCAAGCGCCGCGCCGCGCGCATCGCCCTGACGACCGGCGGCCGCGTCGGCTTGTCGATGGCCGGCCTGATGCTGTTCGTCGCGCTGTTCGCGCCGCTGATTGCGCCGCATGACGTCGGCGCGATCGTCACGCCCGACGTGTTCGCGCCGTTCAGCGCGAAGCTGCCGTTCGGCTCCGACTTCCTCGGCCGCGACATGCTGAGCCGGATCCTGTACGGCACGCGGCTGACCGTGCTGCTCGCGCTGGCCGCGGTGCTGCTCGCCGCGGTGACCGGCACGACGCTCGGGCTGCTCGCGACCGTGTCGGGCCGCGCGGTCGACGAGACGATGAGCCGGCTGCTCGACGCGCTCACGTCGATTCCGTCGAAGATGTTCGCGCTGATGTTCGTCGCCGCGTTCGGCTCGTCGCTGCCGCTGCTGATCCTTACCGCCGCGGTCAGCTACATGCCGGGCTCGTACCGGATCGCGCGCGCGCTCGCCGTCAACATCAGCACGCTCGAATTCGTGCAGGTGGCCAGGGCGCGCGGCGAAAGCGCGCTGTACATCGCGTGCGTGGAGATGCTGCCGAACATGATCCACCCGATGCTGGCGGACACCGGGCTGCGTTTCACGTTCGTCGTGCTGCTGCTGAGCGGCCTGAGCTTTCTCGGGCTCGGCGTGCAGCCGCCGTATGCGGACCTGGGCTCGCTCGTGCGCGAGAACATCGCGAGCCTCGGCGACGGCTCGGCCGTCGCGATCATGCCCGCGGTCGCGATCGCGATCCTGACGGTGGGCGTCAACCTGTTGATCGACGGCCTGCCGCATCGCGGCCGCCGCAAGGGCGCGGCCGGCGCCGCCGGAGGACACTGATGCGACACGAATCGAACCCGCTCGTCGAGGTGCGCGGGCTGCGCGTGGTCGGCGGCCGGCCGGGCGGCGAGGAAACGACGATCGTCCACGGCGTCGATTTCGACATCGGGCGCGGCGAGGTGCTCGCGCTGATCGGCGAATCGGGCTCCGGCAAGACGACGATCGCGCTGTCGCTGATGGGCCATGCGCGCGCCGGATGCCGGATCGCCGGCGGCTCGGTCAAGCTCGACGGCACCGACGTGTGCACGCTTTCCGGACCGGCGCTGACCGCGCTGCGCGGCCGCAAGGTCGCGTATATCGCGCAGAGCGCGGCCGCCGCGTTCAACCCGTCGCGCACGATTCTCGATCAGGTGATCGAGAGCGCGCTGATCCACGGGACGATGACGAAGCGCGACGCGCAGGCGAAGGCGATCGAGCTGTTTCGCGCGCTCGCGCTGCCGGAGCCGGAGACGATCGGCAAGCGCTATCCGCACCAGGTATCGGGCGGGCAGTTGCAGCGGCTGATGGCCGCGATGGCGCTGATCACGGATCCGGAGCTGGTGATCCTCGACGAGCCGACCACCGCGCTCGACGTGACCACGCAGATCGACGTGCTGCAGGCGTTCAAGAACGTGATCCGGCGCTACGGGATGAGTGCGGTGTACGTGTCGCACGACCTGGCCGTGGTCGCACAGATGGCCGACCGGATCGTCGTGCTGAGCGATGGCGTGATCCGCGAGGCGGGCGCGACCGAACAGATCCTGCATGCGCCGGCGCACCCGTACACGCAGAGCCTGATCGCGGCGGTCACGCCGAACGATGCCGGACGCGATGCGCAGGCGCAGGCGCAAGCGCCGGCCGAGCCGGCGCCGCTGCTCGACGTGCGCGGCGCGATCGCCGGCTACGGCGGCCGCGCCGCGAACGGCTGGCCCGCGAAGGTGATCCTGCATGAAGTCGACCTGCGCATCGGGCGCGGGCAGACGGTCGGCGTGATCGGCGAATCGGGTTCCGGCAAGACGACGCTCGCGAAGGTGATCGCGGGCCTCGTGCCGGCGACCGGCGGCGAGATCCTGCTCGACGGCGAGCCGCTCGCCCGCGATATCGGCAAACGGACGAAGGAGCAGCATCGCCGCGTGCAGATCGTGTTCCAGAACGCCGATACCGCGCTCAACCCGGTGCATACCGTCGAGCGCACGCTCGCGCGGCCGCTCGCGTTCTATCACGGGATCAAGGGCGCGCGTGCACGCCAGCGCGTCGCGGAGCTGCTCGAGCTCGTGCGGCTGCCGCCGGCGGTCGCCTCGCGGCGTACCGGCGAACTGTCGGGCGGGCAGAAGCAGCGCGTGAACCTCGCGCGCGCGCTCGCGGCCGAGCCCGATCTGATCCTGTGCGACGAGGTCACGTCGGCGCTCGACACCGTCGTCGGCGCCGCGATCATCGATTTGTTGCGCGACCTGCAGGCGAAGCTCGGCGTGTCGTACGTGTTCATCACGCACGACATCGCGAAGGTGCGCGCGATCAGCGACGACATCGTCGTGCTGTATGCGGGCCACCGCGTGGAGACGGGCAGCCGCGACGCGCTGTGCGCGCCGCCTTATCACCCGTATTCGCACTTGCTGGTGTCGTCCGCGCCGGAGCTGCGCGCGGGCTGGCTCGACGATGCGGCCGAGCGTTGCCACCGGCCGCTGGTGTCGATCGGCGAGCGCGAGAACGAGGCCGAGCTGTGTCCGTTCCTGTCGCGCTGCGCGATGCGCGTGGACGGCGTGTGCAACCGGACGGCGCCGTCGCTGCGCACGCTCGGCAACGGCGCGCAGGTGCTGTGCCATCGCAGCGAGGAAGATCTCGCGCGCTTCCAGGCAGAGCCGATTCCCGCAGGTGTCACGCCGGTGCAGTTGTAGTGCGTGGCGCGCGAACCGTTCATCGCGCGGTGCGGTGAACGGCCCGCCGCATAGTCTGCCGCGGCGGTCGTGCAAAACGGCAATTTATACGCGTGCCGTGCGCGAATACGCGGCAACTGCGGTTTTTGACGGTGATTAAATGATTCTCATTGAACGGTCGCCGATCGTCGTTGCCGGCATGCACAAGAAGGATCCGATGAAACTGGAATCGTACTGGCTGGATACCCGCCCCGCGTTTCGCGACGCAAGCGTTGGCCCCGTCGAGGGGCGGGCCGACGTCGTCGTGATCGGCGGCGGTTTCACCGGCCTGTCGGCAGCGCTCGCGCTCGCGCAGCGCGGCGTCTCGGTGGTTGTGCTCGAAGCCGCGCAGGTCGCCGGCGAAGCATCCGGCCGCAACGGCGGCCAGTGCAATACGGGCGTCGCGCAGGATTACGCGTCGCTGGCCGCGCGCATCGGCGCCGCGCAGGCGAAGCAGTTTTATCTCGCGTACGAAAGCGCGGTGAAGAGCGTCGAGACGATCGTGACCGACCATGCGATCGACTGCGATTTCCGGCGCGCGGGCAAGCTGAAGCTCGCCGCGAAACCGCAGCACTTTGCTGGGCTCGCGAAGACGTTCGATGCGTTGCGGCGCGACGTCGATCCGGACATCGAACTGATCGAGCCGTCGCGGATCCGCGATGAAATCGCGTCCGACGGTTTCTACGGCGGGCTCCTGCAGCGCAACGGCGCGCAGATGCACATGGGCAAGTTCGGCGTCGGCCTCGCGCAGGCGGCCGTGCGGGCGGGCGCACGCGTGTACGAGCACGCGGCCGTCACGCAGATCGAGCGGCTCGACGGCGAGCGCCACACGATCACGTGCACGCGCGGCACGATCGTCGCCGACCGCGTGCTGGTCGCGACCGGCGCGTCGCAACATGGGCCGTTCGCGTGGTTCCGGCGCCGCATCGCGCCGGTCGGCAGCTTCATCGTCGTGACCGAGCCGCTACCCGACGCGCAGTTGAACCGGCTGTTTCCCCACCGCCGCGCGTACGTGACGTCGCGCCAGATCGGCAACTACTTCCGCGTGACGCCCGACAACCGGCTGCTGTTCGGCGGCCGCGCGCGTTTCGCGATGTCGAGCCCGCGCTCCGATGCGAAGAGCGGCGACGTCCTGCGCGCCGGCATGGCGGGCTATTTCCCCGAACTGGCCGGCGTGCGGCTCGACTACTGCTGGGGCGGCCTCGTCGACATCACCGCCGACCGGCTGCCGCGCGCGGGCCAGCACGACGGGCTCTATTACTCGATGGGCTACAGCGGCCACGGCGTGCAGATGTCGGTGCACATGGGCCGTGTGATGGCCGACGTGCTGTATGGCGCGGCCGCCTCGAACCCGTGGCGCGAGCTCGAATGGCCGGCGATACCCGGCCATTTCGGGCACGCGTGGTTTCTGCCGCTCGTCGGCGCGTATTACCGGATGCAGGATTTCCTGCATTGAAGCGAGCGCCCCGGAGAATCCGATATGACAGTGCAATTCATTGGCTCGCCTCGTGTCGCCCGGCCGGTCTCGCCGGCGATCGACGACGTGCTGCGCACGATCGACGCGTCGTTCGCGCAGCCGCTGAACCTGGACACGCTCGCGGCCGTGGCCGGGTTGAGCGTATCGCGTTTCACCGCGCGCTTTCGCAGCGAAACCGGGCTGTCGCCGCACCGGTATCTGTGTCTCGTGCGGGTACGCCGGGCGCAGGACCTGTTGCGCGCCGGTCTCGCGCCGTCGGTCGTCGCGACCGACGTCGGCTTCTTCGACCAGAGCCATCTGTGCCGGCATTTCCGGCGCGTGCTCGGGATCACGCCGCGCGATTACGTGGTCGCCCGAATGGGCGGCGCGCCGATGCGAACGCCATCGGCGCGCCTGCGCAGCGAACGCCGCGATGCGTCGTGTCACGCGGCGTAAGCCCCGGCATGGACGACATGCCTGGCTGAGGATTTTCCGGCAGAAGAGCCGGCGAACGACGATTTCCGATATCGCGTGACGGCGTTGAACCAGACCGCCACGCATTGCACAGGAGCAGAAATGACCGCAGCTTTCGTGTTGCACCGTGCCGACGGCGCACCTTCTTCCACCGCGTTTCGCCGGCAGGCGTTCGGCGCGAACGATCCGTTCGCGTCGCATCGCGAGATCGCGTGGGAAGGCCCCGACGCGATGGCTGCGGGACGCATCGGCTTCGTTGGCGAGCTGGACGTGTCGATCTTTCCGCACATCGAAACCCTCGTCGTCGTCCAGGGCGAGCTGACGCTCGAAGCGGCCGGGGCGGCTCCGCTGGTGCTCGGCCCGGGGCAAGGCGCCGTCATCGGCGGCGGCACGGCGCTGCGCATCGCCGCGCAATCGCCGGTGCTGCTGACGTTCTGCGCGGCAGCGTGCGAGACACCGACGAAACGCGGCCTCTTCGAGTTGCGCGCCGACGCGGACTTCAAGCCGTCCGCCACGCTGCCGGCCGAGGTGCTGCTGAGCCCCGCGCCGCAATGCCGCAGCGACAACGTGTTCACCGACGACGGCGCCGAATACTGCGCGGGCACGTGGGATTCGACGCCCTATCACCGGATCGTGCGGCCGCATCGCGCGAACGAGTTCATGTTCCTGCTGGACGGCGGCGTACGGTTCGCGGCGCCCGACGGCAGCGTGCTGTCGCTCGGCGCCGGCGATGCGCTGTTCGTGCCGCGCGGCGCGTCGATCGGGTGGGAAAGCAGCGAACGCGTGGCGAAGTTCTACGTGATGCAGAACGTCAAACCCTCCACCGAACGAGACTGAGCATGTCCCCTCCGCTGCGCCATATCGAAACCTTGTCCACGCCGCCGGCCGCGGCCGACGTCGTCGTGATCGGCGGCGGCATCATCGGCGTCTTCACCGCCTACTATCTGGCCCGCCGCGGGCTGTCGGTCGCGCTCGTCGAGAAAGGGCGCATCGGCGCCGAACAATCGAGCCGCAACTGGGGCTGGTGCCGGCAGCAGAACCGCGATGCGCGCGAGTTGCCGATGGCGAGCAAGAGCATCGATCTGTGGGAACGGTTCGCCGCCGAATCCGGAGAAGACACGGGCTTTCATCGCTGCGGGCTGCTGTATCTCAGCAACGACGAGGCCGAGCTGTCCCGCTGGGCCAGTTGGGGCGAATTCGCGAAGACTGCGGGTGTGACCACGTACATGCTCGACAGCAAGCAGGCCGCCGAGCGCGGACGGGCGACCGGGCGGCAGTGGAAGGGCGGCGTGTTCTCGCCGACCGACGGCACGGCCGACCCGGGCAAGGCCGCGCCGGCCGTGGCCGCCGCGCTGATGAAGCTGGGCGGCAGTGTCCATCAGTACTGCGCGGCGCGCGGCATCGAGCTCGAGGGCGGCCGCGTGGCCGGCGTCGTCACCGAGGCCGGCGTCATCAGGACGAGGACGGCCGTGATGGCCGGCGGCGCATGGGCGTCGTCGTTCTGCCGCCAGCTCGGCATCCGGTTTCCGCAGGCGTCGATCCGTCAGTCGATCCTGAGCGTGTCGCCCGTCGAAACGCCGCTGCCGGATGCGATGTACACGTCCGGCGTGTCGGTGACGCGCCGCAGCGACGGACGCTACGCGCTGGCGATCAGCGGCCGCGCGCGCGTGGACCCGACGCCGCAGTTCCTGCGTTTCGCGCCGCAATTCGTGCCGATGTTCGCGAAGCGCTGGCGCAACCTGCTGCCGGGCGGCCTCGAAGGCGTGCGCGGCGGCCATGAAACGTTGAAGCGCTGGCGCCTCGATGCGCCGACGCCGATGGAAGCGGTGCGCATTCTCGATCCGAAGCCCGACATGCCGACGGTCGCCGAAACCTACCGCCGCGCGGCCGAACTGCTGCCCGAACTGCGCGAAGCGACGATCACGCATGCATGGGCCGGCTTCGTCGACAGCACGCCGGACGGCGTGCCGGGCATCGGCGAAGTGCCGGGCGTGCCGGGGCTGATCCTCGCGGCGGGCTTTTCGGGGCACGGCTTCGGGATCGGGCCGGGCGCCGGGCACCTGATCGCCGATCTCGCATCCGGCGCGCAGCCGTTCGTGGACCCGACGCCGTACCGGCCCGGGCGGTTCAGCGAGTCCGCGTGGGGCAAGGTCGCGGATTTCTAGTACAAGGCCGTCGCGCCGGTCCGGATCGCACGCGCGACCGGGTCGGGGCGGCGAGCGTTCGCCGGCTCGTCAGCGCGCGTGTGATGCGATGCGACAGCTTGGGAGTTCCAGATGCGTTTCAGTTCCTACTGGCTCGATACGTCGGAGCCATTCGTGAGCCACACGCCGGCGTTGCCCGGCGGAAGTTGCGACGTGGTGGTGGTGGGCGGCGGCATCACCGGTTCGGCCGCCGCGCTGGCGCTGGCCAAAAAGGGCGCGCGCGTGATCGTCTGCGAGGCGGGCACCGTCGGGCAGGCGGCATCGGGACGCAACGGCGGCATGTGCAACAACGGCTTCGCGCAGGATTACGCGTCGCTGTCGCAGCGCATCGGCACGGAGCTCGCCAACCGGCTCTATCTCGCGTTCGACGCGGGCGTCGACACGGTCGAACGGCTGGTCAGGGAGGAGTCGATCGATTGCGATTTCGCGCGCCGCGGCAAGCTGAAGCTCGCGGCGAAACCCGAGCACTACGACAAGCTCGTGCGCAGCCAGGCGCTGCTCGCGGCGAGCGTGGACCCCGACACGCGCATGGTCACGAAGGCCGAACTGCGCGACGAGATCGGTTCGAACCGTTATCACGGCGGGCTGCTTTTCGGCAAGAGTGCCGGGATGCATGTCGGCCGTTACGTGCGCGGGCTGGCGAGCGCCGCGCAAACCCGCGGCGCGCATATTCTCGAGCACGCGCCGGTGCTCGGCCTGAAGCGGCAAGCAGGCGGCGCTTACGCGGTGCACACGCCGCTCGGCGAGATCCGCGCGCGCCAGGTGCTGCTCGCGAGCGGCATTTCGCAGGTCGGGCCGTTCGGGTGGATTCGCCGCAGGATCGTGCCGGTCGGTGCGTTCATCATCGTCACCGAGCCGTTGCCGAAGGATCTGCTCGACCGGTTGCTGCCGACGCGCCGGATGGTGACCGACACGAAGAACTTCGTCAATTTCTTTCGTGTCACGCCCGACAACCGGATCCTGTTCGGCGGGCGCGCGCGGTTTGCCGCGTCGAACCCGCATTCCGACGCAAAGAGCGGGGCGATCCTGCGGCAGCAGATGGCCGCCGTGTTTCCCGAATTGGCCGACGTGCGCATCGACTACTGCTGGGGCGGAATGGTCGACATGACGGCCAACCGGCTGCCGCGCGCGGGCGAGCGCGACGGCCTTTACTACTCGATGGGCTATAGCGGCCACGGCACGCACATGGCCACGCTGATGGGCACGCTGATGGCGGAGATCATGGACGGACGCGCGGAGCTGAACCCGTGGAAGGGTTTCGACTGGCCCGCGATTCCGGGCCACTTCGGCAAACCGTGGTTCTTGCCGTTCGTCGGCGCGTGGTATCGACTCAAGGACACTCTGCAATGAATTCCCCAGTTGTTCACCTGATGCAAGCCGGCAGGCTCGATCGCTTTTTCATCGACGGCGATTGGGTGCAGCCCGACGGCGGCGACCGGTTCGCGGTCGTCAGCCCGTCGACTGAAGACACGCTGTGCGAGATTCCGCTCGGCAGCGCGCGCGACGCCGACCGCGCGGTGCAGGCCGCGCGCCGCGCGTTCGAACGCTGGTCCGCGACGTCACCGCAGGAACGCGCGGCGCTGCTCGATCGTATCCATGCGTTGATGCTGGCGCGCGCCGAGCTGTTCGCCACGGCGCTCGCGCTGGAGATGGGCGCGCCGATCGGCTACGCACGCGGCGCGCATGTGCCGCTCGCGGCCGAACATATCCGCGTCGCACGCGACAACCTCGCGCGCTACCCGTTCGTCGAGCGGCGCGGGACGACCGCGGTCGCGCGCGAGCCGATCGGCGTGTGCGCGTTGATCACGCCGTGGAACTGGCCGATCTACCAGGTCACCGCGAAGGTCGGGCCGGCGCTCGCCGCAGGCTGCACGGTGGTGCTGAAACCGAGCGAGCTGTCGCCGCTCAGCGCGCTGCTGTTCGCGGAAGTGATTGCCGACGCGGGCGTGCCCGCCGGCGTATTCAACCTCGTGAGCGGCAGCGGCGAAACGGTGGGCGCCGCGCTTTCGTCGCATCCGGAAGTCGATATGGTGTCGATCACCGGTTCGACGCGCGCCGGCGTGCTCGTCGCGCAGGCGGCCGCGCCGACCGTCAAGCGCGTCGCGCAGGAGCTGGGCGGCAAGTCGCCGAACCTCGTGTTGCCGGATGCCGATTTGCAGCGCGCGGTGCCGCCGGGCGTCGCCGCCGCGTTCCGGAACATGGGCCAGTCGTGCAGCGCGCCGACCCGCATGATCGTGCCGCGCGACGCGCTCGGCGAGGTCGAGGCGCTGGCCGTCGCGACCGCGCAAACGCTCGTCGTCGGCGATCCGTTCGACGAGGCGACGACGCACGGGCCGCTCGCCAATCGCGCGCAATTCCGACGGGTCGCGCAGATGATCGACGTGGGCATCGACGAACGCGCGAAGCTGATCGCCGGCGGCCCCGGCCGGCCCGCGGGTTTCGACAAGGGCTTCTATGCGCGGCCGACGATTTTCTCCGACGTGCGCACCGACATGGCGATCGCGCAGCAGGAGATCTTCGGGCCGGTCCTCGCGATCCTGCCTTACGACACCGTCGACGAAGCGATCGCCATCGCGAACGACACCGTGTACGGGCTCGGCGCGCACGTGCAGGGCACCGACATGGAGCGGGTGCGCGCGGTGGCCGGACGGATCCGTGCGGGGCAGGTGCACCTGAACTATCCGGCATGGGATCCTCAAGCACCGTTCGGCGGATACAAGCAGTCCGGCAACGGCCGCGAGTACGGGATCGAAGGGATGGAGGAGTATATGGAAGTCAAGTCGATCGTCGGCTTTTACGATTGACGCAGCCGCTGCGCGCGATTCGCGCCGGCAGTACAGTGGGAAGCCCGTTACATTCCGAAGGTGCCGAAATTGGACAACCCCGTCATCTCCGACTCATCGCTGCAAACGCATCACGCGCACTGGGCGAAGCTGCGCCGCGACCTGCATGCGCATCCCGAGTTGCGATTCGAAGAACATCGGACGGCCGACGTCGTCGCCCGCGAGCTCGAGGCGCTCGGCTATGCGGTATCGCGCGGGCTGGGCGGCACGGGCGTGGTCGCGAGCCTGCCCGGTGCGGACCCGCGCCGCGGCATCGTGCTGCGCGCCGATCTGGACGCATTGCCGATTCACGAAGCCAACGACTTCGCGCATGCGTCGTGCACGCACGGGATCATGCATGCGTGCGGCCATGACGGTCATACCGTGATGTTGCTCGGCGCCGCACGCGTGCTGAAGACGCTGCCGCGGTTGCCCGGCACCGTCCATTTCGTGTTTCAGCCGGGCGAAGAGGGCGGCGCGGGCGCGCGCAGGATGATCGACGACGGCCTGTTCGAGCAATACCCGACGGAAGCGGTATTCGGCATGCACAACTGGCCGGGGTTGCCGGCCGGGCATTTCGGGTTGCGCACGGGCCCGATCATGGCCGCGGGCTCGCGCTTCAGGATCACGGTGACGGGCAAGGGCGCGCACGCGGCGCAGCCGCATCTGGGCATCGATCCGGTGCCGCTCGCATGCTCGATGGTGCTGCAGTGTCAGACCATCGCCGCGCGGCACAAGGATCCCGTCGACCCGGCGGTCATTTCCGTCTGCATGTTCCATGCGGGCACGACGGACAACGTGATTCCCGACACCGCCGAGCTGCGCGGCACGATCCGCACGCTGTCGTCGGCATTGCAGCAGAAGCTGCAGCACGACGTCCGGCTCGCGTGCGAAGGGCTCGCGGGCGCCTACGGCGCGCAGGTCGACGTGGAGTTTTTCCAGTACTACCCGGCGACGGTCAACACGCCGGCCGAGACGGCGCTGTGCGAAGCGGTGATTCGCGCTACGTTCGGCGACGAACGCCTGTCCGCCAACGTGCCGCCGAACATGACGTCCGAAGACTTCGGCTTCATGCTGGAGGAGCGGCCGGGCGCTTACGTGTTGATCGGCAATGCGCAGGACGGCACGAGCGCACCGGCGCTGCATCATCCGAAATACGACTTCAACGATGACATCATTCCGGCCGGCGTCCGGTACTGGGTCGCGCTGGCGCAGCATTATTTCACGCGATCGCCGTGATGCGTCGGAGTGGCGTTGACACCGGCTGAGTTTGGGTCGATCGGGCGTCAGTCCGGGAACGGCGTGCTTCCTGATCGTCGTGCACTCATGCCAGCCGGGGAGCGCCGTGCAATTTTTAGCCGCTTCGATGTCATCGCCGTGCATTTATATGATGTGCCGTGTCGCACAGCGACACTATTTGAAAGGATTGCTGAATGAACCACGAACATGAAGTGAAGGAGCACGGCGCGACGTCGGCGCTTCGCTACCGCAGATTCACAGCGGCGGACGTCCCCGCCGCCCATGCTCTTTCCATGGCGCTTCGCTGGCCGTTCCGGGCGGAAGACTGGCAGTTTTCCGCGGAAACGTCGGTCGCGTTCGCGGCCGAGGAAAACGGCGAGGTCATCGGCACGGCGATGTGCTGGAAGTACGGTGCGGATCGCGCGGCGATCGGGCATGTGATCGTCTCCGACGCGCATCAGGGCCGAGGCATCGGCCGCAAACTGATGGAAACGCTGCTCGACGAACTGGGGCCGCGCATCACGTTTCTGCACGCGACGCCGGCCGGTCGGCCGCTCTACGAGAAACTGGGGTTCACCGTGTGCGGGTCGCTGGGCCAATATCAGGGGAACGTCGATCGGCCTGCCGCCGTTGTCGTGCCCGACGGCGAGCGGCTGCGTGCCGGATCGCCGGCCGACTGGCCGCGCCTGGTCGAACTCGCCACGCGTGCGTCCGGCCTTGAGCGCGAGGCGCTGTTGTCCGCATTGCAGAAGCGGGGAGAAAGCGTCGTGCTCGAACGTGACGGCGAGGTCGTCGGGTTTTCGGTGCTGCGGCGCTTCGGTCGCGGTGACGTGATCGGTCCGGTGGTCGCGCCGCGTTCGAGCGACGATGCGCGTGCGAAGGCGCTGATCGGCTATTGGCTGACGAAACGAGACGGTGAATTCGTTCGTATCGATGTGCCTGACGGGAGCAGTTTGCCGGACTGGTTGAGCGAACAGGGACTGAAACAGGTGGATACCTGTTCGAAGATGGTTCGCAACGCGCCGGCCGCGGCGCACGAGGGCGCGGCCGACCCGATTTACGGACTGTACGGGCTCGTCAGTCAGGCGATGTTGTAGGCCATCGGCCGGATAGGCGATCGTGGCGGCAGGCGGGAACAACCGATTGTATCGACGCCGCCGCTTCGCTGCCCGACATCCGAATGCCGGGCCATCCGGTACGTGTTCCGCGCTGCCGCTGCGCGATCGCCGTCGCCGGCGGCGGCACGGCGATCGCGGCGAACCGGTCGCGCGCGATGCCGGTTCAACCGCCTGGCGACCGCCTGCACTCCCGCACGGAGCATGAAGGCGCGGCATCGCGTTCAACGCAGCAGCGCGGCCGCGAAGGCGCGATACGTCCGCAGCGGGCGGCCGAGGATCGCGGTCAGCCGCTCGACGTCGCCGGCCTCCGGCACCATCCCGTCGCTGACGTAGCGTTCGGCCATCAGCCGCATTTCGTACGCCATCCATTTCGGCATGAACTGCGCCAGATTGCGTTCGAACGGTGTCGGATCGTCGCCGCCATAGGCAACGGCGCGGCCCAGCGTGTCCGACCAGATCGATGCCAGTTGTTCGCCCGTCAGCGTGTCGGGCCCGACGAGGTTGATGGTCTCGAGCGGCAGCTTGCCCGGCGCGTCGTTGCGGCGGATCAGCTCGATCGCCGCGACTTCCGCGATGTCGCGCACGTCGACCATCGCGACGCCCTTGCCGCCGATCGGCATCGGGTAGACGCCGTGGCCGACGATCACGTCCTTGACCATCGATTCGTTGTCCATGAAATACGCAGGCCGCAGGATCGTCGCGCTGAAGCCCATTCGCTCGATCATCCGCTCCGCGCCGGACTTCACCGCGAAGTGCGGCACGTTCACGAAGCGGTCGGCGTGGAGCACCGACAGATAGACGACGCGCTCGATACCCGCTTCGCGGGCGAGGTTCAGCGCGATCAGCGCCTGCGTGAATTCGTCGCCCGCCACGCCGTTGAGCAGGAACAGCGTGCGGACGCCGGAGAGCGCCGTACGAAGCGCGTCGACGTCGAGCATGTCGCCCTGCATGACGGTCACGGCCGCCGGAAAATCGGCCTTGGCCGGATCGCGCACCAGCACGCGCACGTCGGCGCCGCGATCGACGAGTTGATGGACGACCTGGCGGCCCACGCGGCCGGTGGCGCCGGTAACGAGAATGGTCATGATGTTCGCTCCTGAGATAACGATAGGGTTGACTGCCCACGTAAGTTAAGTGATCCACATGCGATCCGGAAGATGTGATAAATAGACGTATCGTCTCACTGGTGGAACACATGGACCTGCTCGCACTCGCCGATTTCAATCTCGTCGCCCGCCATGGCAGCTTCGGGGAGGCCGCGCGGGTGGCCGATCGCCCGAAAGCGACGCTGTCGCGCCGCGTCGCGGAACTGGAGAACAGTCTGTCGCTGCGTCTGTTCGAGCGCGGCTCGCGCGGCGTGAAGCTCACGCAGGAAGGGCGCGCGCTCTACGAGCGGACAGGCGCGCTGCTCGCGGAACTCGCCGACAGCGCGTCGGCCATTGCAGCGGGAAGCGAACGGCCGCGTGGCCGGCTGCGCATCAGCGCACCGATGGTCTTTTCCCAGTTCGCGATGGGGCGGCTCGTGGCGACGTTCGCGCTGAAATACCCTGACGTCCGGCTGGAGGTGACGACCGAAGACCGGCCCGTCGACATGATCGAGGAGGGCTACGACCTCGTGATCCGCGTGAACCCGGCCGCTGACGAAAGCCTGATCGGGCGCGTGTTCCTGCGCGACCGGCTGGTCGTCGTCGCGCGGCCCGAGCTGGCGCGGCCGAGCGGCGACGCGCCCGCACCGGCCGTGGTTCGCGGCACAAGCGACGGCCCTGCGGCATGGGAGGTCGCGGGCCCGGACGGTACGGCGCGCATACCGGTCGAGCCCGTGGCGCGGCTGTCGTCGCTGAGCATGGTGCGCGATACGGTCCGCCTCGGCCTGGGCGCCGCGTGCCTGCCGGTGTCGCTCGTGAGCCGCGACCTGGCGGCCGGCACACTCGTCAGTTGGGGCGACGTGCCGGGGCCCGATATCGCGCTGTGGGCGTTGTATCCGTCCAGGCGATTATTGAGCGCGCGCGTTTCCGCGTTTCTCGATCACCTGAAGGAGGCGTTTCCTTCAGGCAAGCCGGAAGAACTGGCTGCGTATATCGAACCCGGGCAGTGAAACGGCCGCGGTCGCGGCAGCGCACGCGCGTCGCGATGTCGTGAGCCGGATGCCGGCGCCCTTTCGGAATCGAACCGGCGCTTTCACGCCGGCTGCGCGACCGGCTCCGCCTGCGCACGGCACACACGATTCCTGCCTTCGCGCTTCGCGCGATAGAGCGCCATGTCCGCCTGATGCGACAGCGCGTGCACGGAAGCGTGCCGCGCGCGCCGCCCAGTCGCACAGCCGATGCTGACGGTAAAGGGCGGCACCGCTTCCGCAAACCCGTCGAGCCGGTTGCGTTCCACCTCGCGGCGAATCGCCTCCGCGACCTGCGCGGCGCCGGTTTCGTCCGTATCGGGCAACACCGCGACGAATTCCTCGCCGCCGTAGCGCGCGGCCAGGTCGCCGCGCCGCCGCGTATGCGCGCGGATGCATTCGGCGAGAAAGCGCAGCGCGGTGTCGCCCACTGCGTGCCCATGCCGGTCGTTGTACTGCTTGAAGTGATCCGCGTCGATGAAGAGCAGCGAGAGACTGCCGTCGCCGCCCCGTTGCAGCCGCTCCCATTCGTCGGCCAGCGCGGTATCGAGCGCGCGGCGATTGTGCAGGCCCGTGAGCGGGTCGGTTCGAGTGAGCTCGGTCAGCAGCGTCTGCTTGCGAAGGTTGTCGCGCAATGCGAACGCCAGCAGCCAGACCACCGCGCAGAACAGCGTGCTGATCACGATGGCCGACACGCCGACCGTCCACGACAGGCGACGGATGCCGGCCAGCACGTCGTGTTCGGCCGGCGCGACGACCGCGATCAGCGGCGTGCCCGGTATCCGCTGGTATGTATACAGGCGCACGACGCCGTCGATGCTCGAATGCGCGGGATAGAAGCCCGATTCGCTGTTCACCATCCGCTTGAACGATTTCGAGCGACGCAGGAGATTCATCTGGCCGTCGTTCAATGACGGGTTTCTCGCGAGGATCGTGCCGTCCGCGCGCACGATCGCGCTGACGCCGTTCGGGCCGACGTCGAGCCGGGACAGGAGCTGCTCGAAGTAAGCGAGATCGATGGCGACGACCGCGATCCCGTCGAACGCATGATCGGGCCGCTCGATGCGCCGCGACAGCGCGATGGATTCCTTGCCGTCGCGCGAGCGTGCGCGATAGGGCTGGGACACGTAGAGCCCGACGTTGTCCGCATCGCGATGAACCTTGAAGTAGTCGCGATCGCCGAAGTCCCACTGCCGGGTCGCGCCGCAGCACCCGTCGATCAGCCGGCCGCGCCTGTCGGTCACGCCCATGCCGGTCACGTATTGCGCCGCGGTGCGCTCGAACAGCAGGTCGTGCCGCAACCCCGCGTCCATGCGCTGCACGGCCGGTTGGCCGAGATTGGCAGCCAGCGCGATCAGCGCGTTGTTCGACGTTTCGACCGTCCGCGCGATCTGGCTCGCGAGCACGGCCGCGACGTTGCGCGACGTCTCGTGCGCGTGCACGACGACTTCGCTGCGCGCGGCCCACAGCGTCACCGCGCTGATCCCGAGCGCCGCGAGCGACATCAGCGTGCCCAGCGCTCCGACGACGAGCGGGTGGCGTCCGGCCCAGTCGGCGATTTTCTCGATCGAAGTGAAGGCGGGCATGCTCGCGTGCGGTTTCCGATGCCGGCTGCAATTGCGCCGGGCAAATCCGGGTTAACGGCACGGGTAACGGAAAATCGAGGCCGACATGGCCGCCGGTGGACGGCCGCGGCATCGCGAGACGCGGCGGCGCGTGCGGCCACTCCCGGAGCGGTGGAGATTCCGGTCGATTGATAACCATATCGCATCAATCATTCCGAAAATCGCACTTATCGTTTCATCAATACCGCGCCAACATGCCGGAAAACGACAATCGACCCGCCCCTCCCGCGTATTCCAGGATTTTCAGGAGACACCCCGATGCATCCCTCGTCCAGCCTTCCGGCCGAACGTTCGAAGGCCGCCGCGATCTTTCGCGTCACGGCCGGCAATTTTCTCGAGCAGTTCGACTTCTTCCTGTTCGGCTTCTACGCCACGCAGATCGCCAACGTCTTCTTTCCCGCGCAAAGCGAATTCGCGTCGTTGATGATGACCTTCGCCGTGTTCGGCGCCGGCTTCCTGATGCGGCCGCTGGGCGCCATCGTGCTGGGCGCGTACATCGACGAGGTCGGCCGCCGCAAGGGCCTGATCGTCACGCTGTCCATCATGGCGAGCGGCACCATCCTGATCGCGTTCGTGCCGGGCTACGCGACGATCGGGCTGCTCGCGCCCGTGCTCGTGCTGATCGGCCGGCTGCTGCAGGGCTTCTCCGCGGGCGCCGAACTCGGCGGCGTATCGGTCTATCTCGCCGAGCTGGCGACGCCGGGCCGCAAGGGCTTCTTCACGAGCTGGCAATCGGCGAGCCAGCAGGTGGCGATCGTCGTTGCCGCGGGCCTCGGCTTCGCGCTCAATCAGTGGCTGAGCGCGGCGCAGATCGCCACCTGGGGATGGCGCGCGCCGTTCTTCGTCGGCTGCATGATCGTGCCGTTCATCTTCATGCTGCGCCGCAACCTGGAGGAAACCCGGGAATTCAAGGCGCGCAAGCATCGCCCGGGCATGAAGGAAGTGTTCGGCACGCTGGTCCAGAACTGGGGCGTCGTGATCGCCGGCATGATGCTGGTCGCGATGACCACCACGAGCTTCTACCTGATCACCGTCTATGCACCGACCTTCGGCAAGACGGTGCTGCATTTGAGCACCGCCGACAGCCTGCTCGTGACGCTCTGCGTCGGCGTGTCGAACTTCGTGTGGCTGCCGATCGGCGGGGCGCTGTCCGACCGGATCGGCCGCCGGCCGCTGCTGGTCGGCATGACGATGCTCGCCGTCGTGACCGCCTACCCGGCGCTGTCGTTCCTCGCTCACGCGCCGTCGTTCGCGAACATGCTGCTCGTCCTGCTCTGGCTGTCGTTCATGTACGGCATCTATAACGGTGCGATGGTCGTCGCGCTCACCGAAGTGATGCCGGTGCAGGTGCGCGTCGCGGGCTTCTCGCTCGCGTACAGCCTCGCGACGGCCGTGTTCGGCGGCTTCACGCCGGCCATTTCGACCGGGCTCATTCACATGACGGGCGACAAGGCCGCACCGGGCTACTGGATGAGCTTCGCCGCGGTGTGCGCGCTGCTCGCGACGTTCGCGCTCTATCGTCGCCGCGCGGCGACGTTGACGCCCGCGCATTGATGTCCCGCTCCTCCGGAACGTTCACTCGTACCCACGAATCCGCACGACCACGACCATGAGAAATCCGTTTCTGAAATTCTGCGCGACCGCGCTCGTCGCCACCGCGGCGGTGGCGGCCAACGTCCACAACGTACAGGCCGCCGAACTGCACGTGATGAGCTCGGGCGGCTTCACCGCCGCCTACAAGGTGCTCGGCCCGCGGTTCGCGTCCACGTCGGGCAACACGCTCGCGACCGCGCTCGGCCCGTCGATGGGCAAGTCGCCCGAAGCGATTCCGAACCGGCTCGCGCGCGGCGAGCCCGCCGACGCCGTCATCATGGTCGGCTACGCGCTGGACGATCTGATCAAGCAAGGCAAGGTCATCCCCGAATCCCGCGTCGAGCTCGCCGATTCGCGCATCGGCATGGTCGTGCGCGACGGCGCGGCGAAACCCGACATCAGCACCGCCGAAGGCCTCAAGCAGGTGCTGCTGCACGCGAAATCGATCGCCTATTCGGACAGCGCGAGCGGCGTGTACGTCGAGCGCGAGCTGTTCAGGAAGCTCGGCATCGAGGAGCAGGTGAAGTCGAAGGCGAAGATGATTCCGCGGATTCCGGTGGCGTCGGTCGTCGCGAACGGCGACTACGAAATCGGCTTCCAGCAGGTCAGCGAGCTGCTGCCCGTCAAGGGCGCGACCTTCGTCGGCAAGATTCCCGAATCGCTGCAGTCCGTCACGCGCTTCGCCGCAGGCATCCCGGTCGGCGCGCAGCACCCGCGGGAAGCGAAGGCGCTGCTCGACTATCTTGCGTCGCCCGACGTGCAGGCCGACGTGAAAGCGACCGGCCTGGATTCCGTTTCCGCACATTGAGCCCGATCGACGGAAGGCCTGGCGTCAGACCGCCTTCCCGTCACCGCCGCCGTTCGCGGCGGCAGCGTCTTCATCGGCCGCGTCCGCCGACGCCGGCCCGGCCACGGCGAGCCGCCGCACCAGCCGCGTACGATCACACGCGCCTTCCCACGACGACACGAAAATCACCGCGCACGCATTGCTGATCACGCTGGTCAGCGCGCGCGCCTCCGACATGAAGCGATCGATGCCGACCAGCAGCGCGACGCCGGCGACGGGCAGGTCGGGCATCATGGCAAGCGTCGCGACCAGCGCCACGAGCCCGCTGCCGGACACGCCGGCCGCTCCCTTGGACGTGAGCAGCATGATCGCGAGCATCGTCGCGATCTGCGGCGCGGAAAGCGGGATGTCGCACGCCTGCGCGATGAACAATGCCGCGAGCGTCAGATAGATCGCGGTACCGTCCAGATTGAACGAATAGCCGGCCGGCAGCACGAGTCCCACCACGCCCTTGTCGCAGCCGAGCGCTTCCAGCTTGACGATCAGGCGCGGCAGGACCGGCTCCGTGGACGAGGTCGCGAGGACGATCAGCAACTCCTCGCGCAGGTAGCGCAGGAGCCGCCACAGCGCGAAGCCGTGCAGCCGCGCGAGCGGCGCGAGCACCAGCGCGACGAACAGCACGCAAGCCACGTAGAAGCACACCATCAGCTTCGCGAGCGAGCCGACGGAGCCGATGCCGAAGCGGCCCACCGTGAACGCCATCGCGCCGAATGCGCCGAGCGGCGCGAGCCGCATGATCATCGCCAGCACGCGAAAGACGACCTGGGCGATGCCGTCGATCAGCGCAAGAACGGGCCGGCCGGCGCGCGGGTGCGCATTCAGCGAGAAACCGAACAACAGCGACAGCAGCAGCACCGGCAACACTTCGCCGGTCGCGAATGCGCCGAGCATCGTGTCCGGAATCACGCCGAGCGCGAACGCCACGAGGCTGCGTGGCTCCGCATGCCTCGCATACGGCGCCAGGATGCTCGCATCCAGATGATGAACGTCGATGTGCATGCCGGCGCCCGGTTGCAGCACGTACGCGGCGGCGAGCCCGAACGCGAGCGCGGCGGCCGTCAACAGATAGAAGAGGGCGAGCGCCCGCACGATCGTGCGGCCGATGGCCCGCCCGTCCGACAACGACGTGATGCCCGACACGATCGTGCAAAAGACGATCGGGGCGATGGTCATCTTCACGAGCGCGACGAACGCGTCGCTGAGCGGCTTGAACATCGCGCCTGCGGCCGGCCACGCGTGACCGATGCCGATGCCGAGCATCATCGCGAGCAGGACCTGCACGTAGAGCGATTTGAACAGCAGGGCCCACCTCACGATGCCGTCTTCCTTCGTTTGCGTGCCGTCGTCGTCATGCCGATGTGCCGTTGCCGGCGGCGGCGGCGCGCTTCGCGTCGACGATCATCCGGTGAAACGCCTCGGCGGCCGGCGTCAGCGAGCGCCCGCGCCGTTTGACGATGCCCACGCGCCGTTTCACGGCCGGCTCGACGAGCGGCACGCTCGTGAGGACAGGGTGGTCATGCCCCGGCATCGCCATCGACGGCACCGCGGCGACACCGAGCCCCGCCTCGATCAGGCCGAGCAGGGTCGTGACGTGGCGCGCCTCGCACACGCTCGGCTTACGCGGCGCGACGGCCGCCAGCGCCTGGTCGAGCAGCAGGCGGTTACCGGAAGTCTTGTCCACCGACACGTAATCGTGCTCGTAGAGTTCGCTCCAGGTCACGCGCTTCCGGCGCGCGAGCGGGTGGTCGCGACGACAGGCGGCGACGAACCGTTCCTGGAGCAACACCTTGAACTCGATCTCGGCCTCCTGGCTGCCGAGGAAGCTCACGCCGAAATCCGCCTCGCCGCTGATGACGGCGCCGAGCACGTCGTTCGCGCCGGCGTCGAGCAGTTTCACCCGGATGCGCGGAAAGCGCTGATGATAGCGGGCGATGATGGGCGGCAGGAAGTAGTAGGCGACCGACGGCACGCAGGCGATCGTCACATGGCCCAGGCGGCTCGACGACACGTCGCGGATGCCGAGCAGCGCGGCGTCGAGATCGTCGAGCAGTTGTTCGGCGCTCTGCGCGAACACGCGGCCGACGGTGGTGAGCGCGACGCGGCGCGTGGTGCGCTCGAAGAGTCGCACGCCGAGCGCGTCTTCGAGCTTGTCGATCCGGCGGCTCAACGCAGGCTGGGAAAGGTTGACCGTATCGGCGGCCTTGCGGAAACTGCCCGTTTCCACCACCGCGCGAAACGCCTGCAAGTCCGTCAAATCGAAGTTGATGCTCACGGGTGAATCTCCGCCACTCAGGATGCGCAGCATTTTGCATGATTCCGCCGGCATCATGCGTGCGGCGTCGCCCGTGCGGCGGCGATCGCGCGGCGTGGGGTGCCGCCGGGCCGGCCACGATGCCGAGGGCCGCGCCGCGAATCGATCGTTCCGCGCCGCTTCCTGATGTACCGTATCGCTTTTGGCCGGGCAATGCTTCGGCGCGGCGCCGGCCACTCGGGCGAGCCGCTCTCTTCAACGGATTCCAGCATGCGCATTCCACCGCTCAAGGCCATCATCGCGTTCGAAAGCGTCGCCCGGACCAAAAGCGTCAACCGCGCGGCGGAAGAGCTCGGCCTGACCGCGTCCGCCGTGAGCCATCAGCTCAGCAACCTCGAATCGCAGATCGGTCAGCCGCTGTTTCAGCGCGCCGGGCGCGGCCTCGTCCTCACGCCGACCGGCGAGCGCTATCTGGCCGACGTCACCGGCTCGCTGGCCGACCTGAGCCGCGCGACCGAGCGCGCGTCGAGCCGCACGGAAGTCGATATCCTGCGCGTGCATTCGAGCCCGAGCTTCGGGCTGATGTGGCTGCTGCCGCGACTGTCGTCGTTCCAGGAGGCGAACGGCGATATCCAGCTGAACCTCGCGTGCTCATACGAAAACGTGTCGTTCTCGAATGGCTTCTACGACATCGACGTCCGGCACGGCTACGGCAACTGGGACAATCTCGAGGTCCGGACCGTGCGCGGCGAATTCATCGCGCCGCTCGCGTCGCCGCGCTATCTCGAACGGCATTCGGTGAACGCGCCGGAAGACCTGCTCGCGCATCGTCTGATCTATTCCGAAACGCCGCTGGTCCAGTGGAAACAGTGGTTCGGGCGGACCGGCGTCCCGCTTGCGGCCCAGAAGACCTTCGATTTTTCGTTCGACCGTTCATACATGTCGCTCGAAACCGCCGCGCTCGGCCTCGGCATCGCGCTCGAAAGCCTGATGCTCGCGTCGGTGAAGATCCGCGAAGGGCTGCTGGTGCCGGTCTTCGGCGCGGCCCACGCGGTCGAAGTCGGCGCGCATCATCTCGTGTACCCGCGGCAGAACGCGGAACTGCCGCGCGTGAAGCGCTTCCTCGCCTGGATCGAGCGGGAGGTCGCCGCTCACGAGCGGGCGGATTGAACGACACGTCCGGCGGCCCGCCCCCGATATTGCGGTGCAGCACCGGCAGCCGGCCGATATCTGAAATTTTCTCAACTATGGCTGAACGTTTCCGCGTTGATGCGGGTGCCCGGTGAGCCGACACTCCGGACAACACATCAACACAGGAGACAAGCGATGTTGCTCGACAACCAGGCCATCATCGTGACCGGCGCCGCGTCGCCACGCGGTATCGGCAAGGCCACGGCCCGCGCGCTGGCCGCGCAGGGCGCACGCGTGGCGATCCTCGACCTTCGCCGCGAAGACGCGGAAGCGGCCGCCGCCGAACTCGGCCGCGACCATCTCGGCCTCGCATGCGACGTCACCGACCGCGACGCATGCGTGGCGGCCGCCACCGCGGCGCTGGAGCACTTCGGCCGCATCGACGGCCTCGTGAACAACGCCGGCATCACGCAGCCCGTGCGCACGCTGGATATCTCGGCGCGCGACTTCGATGCGATCGTCGACGTGAACCTGCGCGGCACGCTGTACATGTCGCAAGCGGTGCTGCCCGCGATGAAGGCGCAGCGCGGCGGCAGCATCGTCTGCATGTCGTCGGTCTCCGCGCAACGCGGCGGCGGCATTTTCGGCGGGCCGCACTACAGCGCCGCCAAGGCCGGCGTGCTCGGCCTCGCGAAGGCGATGGCGCGCGAATTCGGCGCCGACCGGATCCGCGTCAATTCGATCGCGCCCGGCCTGATCCAGACCGACATCACCGGCGACAAGCTGACGCCCGACATGCGCGAGGACATCATCAAGGGCATTCCGCTCGGCCGGCTCGGCGATGCCGCCGATGTCGCCAATGCGTGCCTGTTCCTGCTGAGCGACCTGTCGAGCTACCTGACGGGCGTCACGCTCGACGTCAATGGCGGGATGCTGATTCACTGAGAACGGCGTCGCCCGATAAGCGGCGCCGACCATCATGCACCCGGGACAACCCGGGGCCATGGCAGGAGACAGACATGAGAGCAAAGTACCCCGCGCCGCCGGTTCAGGGCGAGACGCTGCAACGGGACGACGCGCAGACCTTCGAGACCGCCACGTACGCGAAGGTGGCGCGCAGGCTGATCCCGTTCCTGATGTTGTGCTACCTCGGCGCGTATCTCGACCGCGTCAACGTCGGGTTCGCGAAACTGCAGATGCTCAACGACCTGCGTTTCAGCGAGGCCGTCTACGGCATGGGCGCGGGCATCTTCTTCCTCGGCTATTTCGTGTTCGAGGTGCCGAGCAACCTGATCCTGCATCGCGTCGGCGCGCGCCGCTGGCTCGCGCGCATCATGCTGACGTGGGCGGTGATCTCGGCGAGCTTCGTGTTCGTCAAGTCGCCCACCGCGTTCTACGCGCTGCGGTTTCTGCTCGGCGTCGCCGAAGCGGGCTTTGCGCCGGGCGTGATCCTGTACCTCACGTACTGGTTCCCGTCCGCGCGGCGCGCGAAGGCGCTGTCGCTGTTCTTCATGGCGATTCCGCTCGCCGGGATCGTCGGCGGGCCGCTGTCGGGCGCGATCATGCATGCGCTGCACGGCGCGATGTCGCTGGCCGGCTGGAAGTGGTTGTTCCTGCTCGAGGCACTGCCGTCGTTCGTGCTGGGCTTCGCGATCCTGCTGTATCTCGACGACGGCATCGCCGGCGCGACATGGCTGACCGACGCCGAAAAGGCCTTGCTCGCACGCAACGTATCGGCCGACGCCGCGCACACCACCGCCCATGCATCGATCCGTACGTTCGTCGCGGACCGTCGCCTCTGGCTGATGGCGGCGATCTACTTCTGCGTCGTGCTCGGGCAATACGGCCTCACGTTCTGGCTGCCGACGATCATCCGCAAGGCCGGCGTGGCTGATCCGCTGTGGGTCGGCCTGCTGACCGCGATTCCGTATGCCTGCGCGATCGTCGCGCTGCCGCTGATCGGCATCAGCGCGGATCGCCGCCGCGAGCGCCGTTTCCACCTCGCGGTGCCGATGCTGGTCGCGGCGGCGGGCTTTGCGACGTTGCCGATGCTCGGTAGCGTCGGCGCGTCGATCGTATGCCTGAGTATCGCGTCCGCCGGCATCCTCGCGTCGTCGTCGCAGTTCTGGTCGCTGCCCACCGCATTGCTGGGCGGGATGTCGGCGGCAGCCGGCATCGCCGCGGTCAACTGCTTTGCCAACCTCGCGGGTTTCTTCTCGCCGGCGATCGTCGGCTGGCTGAACGACCTGACCGGCAAGTCGACCGCGGGACTCGTGTTCATCTCCATCGCGATCACGGCCGGCGCGCTGCTGGTGTTCCTCGTGCCCCGATCCGTCAACCGCTGATTCGATTCGTATTCCTTCCCACATGGAGATATCGATGGATACCGAAACCATTCATGAACCGGTCACGCTCGCCGAGCGCGCGTACCGCATCCGAAGAAATGCCGTGCTGATGGGCGAAGTGCAGGGGCAGGGCTATGTCGGCCAGGCGCTCGACATCGCCGACGTGCTGGCCGTCGCGTATTTCGGCGCGATGCGCTATCGCGCCGACGATCCCGAATGGGAAGGGCGCGACCGCTTCCTGCTGTCGAACGGGCACTACGCGATCGCGCTGTACGCGGCGCTGTTCGAAGCTGGCATCCTGCCGGCCGCTGAACTCGAAACCTATGGCAGCGACGACAGTCGCCTGCCGATGTCCGGCATGGCGAGCTACACGCCCGGCATGGAAATGTCCGGCGGCTCGCTCGGGCAGGGGCTGACGATCGCGGTCGGCCGTTGTCTCGGCCTGAAGCGCAACGGCTCGGATGCGTTCGTCTATACGTTGTTCTCGGACGGCGAGCTCGACGAAGGCGCGATCTGGGAAGGGCTGATGTCGGCCGCGCACTGGAAGCTCGACAACCTGATCGCGATCGTCGACGTGAACAACCAGCAGGCCGACGGCCCGTCGACCCAGGTCATGGCGTTCGAGCCGCTGGTCGACAAGCTGGAGGCGTTCGGCTGGTACGTGCAACGCGTGGACGGCAACGACATCGATGCGGTCAAGCGCGCGTTCGGCCACGCGCGCCGGCATCACGCGCCGCAGCCGCGCATCATCGTCTGCGACACGAGGATGGGGTGCGGCGTGCCGTTCCTCGAAGCACGCGAGAAGAGCCATTTCATCCGGGTCGATGCGCACGAGTGGCAACTCGCGCTCGATGCACTCGAAGCAGGGAGACACGCATGAGCACCGTCGACAACAAGCCGCGCCTGAAGACCTCGGCGATGATCGCCTCCATCGCGGCGGAAGGGCAGGCGACCCGCGCCGCGCCGTTCGGCCATGCGCTGACCGAACTCGCACGCACGAACGGCAACGTGATCGGCATGACGGCCGATCTCGGCAAGTACACCGACCTGCACGTCTTCGCGAAGGCATTTCCCGAGCGTTACTACCAGATGGGCATGGCGGAGCAATTGCTGATGGGCGCCGCGGCGGGATTTGCGCACGAAGGCGCGCAGCCGTTCGTCACGACCTATGCGGTGTTTGCAACGCGCCGCGCGTACGACTTCATTCATCAGGCGATTGCCGAGGACAATCTCGATGTGAAGCTCGTCTGCGCGCTGCCGGGGCTCACGACCGGCTACGGGCCGAGCCACCAGGCCGCCGAGGATCTCGCGCTGATGCGCGCGATGCCGAACATGACCGTGATCGATCCGTGCGACGCGCTGGACATCGAGCAGATGGTGCCGGCCATCGCCGCGCACAACGGGCCGGTGTATGCCCGTCTGCTGCGCGGCAACGTGCCGGCCGTGCTCGACGAATACGATTACCGTTTCGAACTCGGCAAGGCCAAGCTGCTGCGCGACGGCAACGACGTTCTGATGATCTCGTCCGGCATCATGACGATGCGTGCGCTCGAGGTCGCGAAGGCGCTCGAAGCCGACCGCGTCGACGTCGCCGTGCTGCACGTACCGACGATCAAGCCGCTCGACACGGCGACCATCCTCCGCGAGGCCGCGCGCAAAGGGCGCATGGTCATCGTCGCGGAGAACCATACGGCGATCGGCGGGCTTGGCGAAGCGGTGGCGACCACGCTGCTCGGGGCCGGCGTTACAGTGCCGTTTCGGCAGATCGCCCTGCCGGATGCGTATCTCGCGGCGGGCGCGTTGCCGACGTTGCACGAGCGGTACGGGATCTCGGTCGGCGCGATGCGAGCGACTATCAGGTCGTGGCTCGGATGATGGGCCGACCGTCCTGGCGTCGCGTGCGCCGTTCGCGATCCGAATCGCTGCTTGACCCGGCTCGATTACGTCTGACATACCGGTCCGACACGACGGACCGTCGCTGGATCCACGCGACCGCGAGTTCGAGCGCCTGGTCGCATGCTTCGCGGGTATCGGCGAAGTCGCCGTCGACGCCGAGCGTCCGGGTTTCCCCGTCGCGATCCGTGAGGATCGCCGCCGCCGAGTAGCGGCCCGTCTCCGTGTCGGTCACCACGGCCCGGACCTCATATCCGCCATGTTCGAGCGTCCTGTTGGTATGCATCGGGTGCCTCCTGCAGGAAAATTCGACAGGTGTGACGACGCGCTGGCGCCGCCGCGAAAGCGGGGCGCCAGCACTTCATGCCGCAAGCGCAAGCGCGGGATGCCGGCAAGCGTCGCGGGTCGCGCCGGTCGATGAAACGCGGCCGGCGCGTCCGCTTATGCCGCCGTCACCTGGATGCGCCGCGGCTTCGCTTCTTCGCGCCGCGGGATGCTCAGTTTCAGCACGCCGTCGCGCAGTTGCGCGTCGATGCGCGACACGTCGAAGTCCGGGCTGAGCGTAAAGGCGCGCGAGAAGTGCGGATGCTGCACTTCGCCGTGCTGCAGGCGCAGCCCCGGTGGCGTCGGAATGACGGCCTCCGCTTCGATCGCAAGGCTGCCGTCATGCACGCGGACGTCGAGCTTTTCGCGCGGCACGCCCGGCAAGTCAGCGTACAACGTGATGCCGTGCGTATCCTCGACGATGTCGACGGCTGGCGCAATCCGCGTGCGCGGCGTGTCGCGCCGAGCCGGTTCGCGGCTCGCCACGGCCGTCCCGGTATCGGCCGAACGGGTCGTCAATTCAGTCGTGTTGGTGTCACTCATGATGTCCTCCGTCATGCGTTCGTGACGTTGCGCTGTTGTTTACTGGACGGTAATCGCCCGCGGCTTCGATGCTTCCGACTTGCCGACGGTGATCGTCAGGCAGCCGTTCGTATAGCGGGCCTCGATCTTGTCGGGGTCCGCATGCGGCGGGAGTTCGACCACGCGGCGGAACGCGCCCATGAACCGCTCGTTCGCGTAGACGCGCCGCTCGTCGTCGGCCGTGGCGCCGTCCGGGGGCGTGCGCTCGCCGCTGATCGTCAGCAGCCGGCGATCGACCGAGATGTCGATCTTCGCGGGGTCGAGACCCGGCGCGAACGCGACGATCTCGACCGTATCGTCGGTGCTGCCGATATTGACCGGTGGAAACGCACCGGGCCGCGGGGCGCGCAGGCTGGCCGGAAAACCCGTGAACATGCCGGCCATCTGCCGTTGCAGGCGGTCGAATTCCGCCAGCAGATCGGAGGGGAAGAAGATATCGCTCATGACTCGCTCCTGTTGTACCCCTGCGGGGGATGAACCGGACCACGCGCTCCAGTTCGTCCATCCGCGATGAGGGTCGCTGACTAACAAATCGAAACACGCAGCGCGTAAACCGCGACTGCCTTGAGCGATACCTAAAATAGGATGCGTCGCGCGAATTTCAAGAGGTAAGCGCACGCGATCCGCATGTAGTCGGTCACGTGGCGCGTAGCCGGCTCGCTGCCGCGCATTGGCGGCTGGTGGAGAGAGCGGGCACGGAGAGGAAGAAAAGGCGGAATTTGCAACGCATGCGAATGGACGCGGCGGCGTGGCTACGCCGTCGCGCCGGTTTCGTGCGCTCAACGCGCCGGGCCCGACGGCGGCTTCACTTCGGAGAGGTCGTCCTCGCGAACCTCGGCCTGACGCACCGTGGTACCGTCGTCGCCGGTTTCGGAAATATCGGTTTCGAAGGTCGACTGCCCGTCGTCGGGTTTCTGGGCAGGTTTCGCGTCGCCGTCCTGTTTGTCCGGCTGTTGCTGTTGACGTGTCATTTTGCGCTCCTTGTCGCAACGGGGAATGTTGCGCACCTAGCAGTGAGCAAGGCGCGGGCCACGCGCATGCGGATCCCGACCCGAGCGGTACGGCCCCATTCGTTGTCGCCGAAAATTGACGCCGCTGGGCCAGGGACTGCTGCCGGCGATTACGTCCATCGTGGAGGTCGGGTCGCGCCTGCTCCTTTCCGGCCACGCGGCGCGAGCCGCACGGCGATCACCCTGGCACGCCGCCACCGCGCGGGCTATTGCGCCCCCGTCGTCCGCATCCGCTTCGTATTCGGCAACGGCGCGTGCTGCATCGGCCCCTTGACGAGTTCGCTCATCGCGTCGCGGATCCAGCGGTTGGCCGGCTCGTGATGAAAGCGCGGATGCCAGTGCAGATAAAGCTCGTACGTGGACGCGGCAGTCAGATCGCGGTGCTGGCAGGGCTGCGGCATCGCTTCTAGCGTACGAACGGCGCGCACCGGCCTGCGCGCGTGCCGATCCGGACAGTATCGTCACGACGATCCGTGAACGAATCGCCGTGTACGACATCACGCCCGAGCCACGCTTTACGCGTCTTTCAGCCAGGGCATTTCCACGGGCGACACGACCAGTTGCCGGAATTCGCGTTTCAGATCGAAGATAAATCCGACCAGGATCATCGAGTCGGCGTAAGGAATCGGAAAGACCTGCGGATTTTCCGGCGTACGCAGCGGGCGCTCCGGCGTGTCCGCCGTCGCCGCGGCGTTTTCGCGAACGCTTTCCAGGTCGTCTGCCATGGCCGGGCCGCCGACTTTCAGCACGCGGCTACGCAGGTCGCTGAAGGGTTCGATGCGCGCGGCGTCTTCGTGGTACTCGGGAACTTCATAAACGAACCAGGACATTGTCGTCTCCCATGAGAAGGGGCGCTATTCTAACGCTACGCGAGAATCCACCGAAAATGGAGGCCGCCCACTTCTCCAGGCATGTCTACGCGCCCTGCGAAGTCATCGCATCTCAGGCGGATCGCGGCAATGTCACGCTTCGGATAACGTCTGATGCGCCGCGCGAACAACCGCGTCGACCGTAATGTCGAACTTGTCGTACACGTCCTTGATTTTCCCGGACTCGCCAAAGCTGTGCATTCCGACGAACCGGCCTTGCGGACCGATGTACCGCTCCCATCCCAGTTCGACGGCCGCCTCGACCGCGACTCTCGCAGGGGACGTGCCGAGCACGGCCCGTTGATAATCGCGTGGCTGTTCCTCGAAGAGCAGGCGGCACGGCATCGATACAACGGCTGTCGGCACTCCTTCCTGTTGCAGGATGTCGCGGGCCTGGACGGCGAGGTCGACCTCCGAACCTGTCGCGAGCAGCGTGAGTCGGCGCGGCCCGCCATCGGCCTCCCGCAAGATATAGGCGCCCCGCGCCGACTTGTTTTCGTTTCCAGGCTCGTTGCGCAGAAGCGGCACCGGCTGGCGCGACAATGCGAGTAGTGCAGCCCGGCGGGGCTGTTCGAGAATCAGCTCCCAACACTCTGCCGTTTCGACCGGATCGGCCGGCCGGTAGACGGCGAGTTGGGGAATGGCCCGAAGGGCGGCAAGGTGTTCGACGGGTTGATGAGTCGGGCCATCTTCTCCGAGACCGATGGAATCGTGCGTCATCACGAAGATGGATCGCACCCGCATCATCGCGCTCAACCGGATCGCCGGACGGCAGTAGTCCGAAAAACACAGGAAGGTGCCACCGTACGGAATGAGGCCTCCATGAAGCGCGATGCCGTTCATGGCCGCGGCCATGCCGTGTTCGCGCACGCCGTAGTGGAGGTATGAACCTATGAACCGGCCGGGCTCGATCGCGATCTGGTTCTTCGTCCTCGTATTGTTGGACTGCGTCAGATCCGCGGAGCCGCCCAGCAATTCCGGAATCGCGTCGACGAGATGATCGAGCACCGCACCGCTGGCCTTGCGGGTGGCCATTGCACTGCCACTGGCAATAAATGCCTGCCGTGCCGCCGCGATCGCCGCCTGCCAGTTATCCGGAAGCTTTCCGGCATTGCGCCGGTCGAATTCGGTGCGTAGCGCCTGCGGCGCCGCGCGGACACGCTCGTCCCACGCGAGTCTCGTCTTGCGGCCGCGCGCGCCGATCTGCCGCCATGCTTTCAGCAAGTCATCCGGGATTTCAAACGGCGGCGAATGCCAATCGAGGGCCTGGCGTGCGCCCGCGATTTCATCCTCGCCCGGCGCATCGCTATGGGCTTTCTCGGTTCCAGCCTTCGTCGGAAAGCCGAACCCGATGATCGTCTTGCATGCGATCAGGGTCGGTCGGTCAGGCGTTGCGCGGGCGGTCGCGATAGCGTTCCGGATCGCATCCGTGTCGTGACCGTCGATTTCCAGGACGTGCCATCCCGCCGAGTGAAAGCGCTCGATCTCGTTGTCCGAGACCGCGAGCCGGGCGGCGCCGTCGATCGAAATCGAATTGTTGTCCCAAAACGCGATCAGTCTGCCCAGCCGGAGGTGGCCGGCCAACGAAATGGCCTCGTGGCTGATGCCTTCCATCAGGCAACCGTCACCGAGAAATACGTATGTGTAGTGATCGACGAGATCGTCGCCGAAGTGCGCATTCATCACGCGCTCGGCCAACGCCATGCCGACGGATTCCGCGATGCCTTGTCCGAGGGGACCGGTAGTCAGTTCGATTCCGTCGGCGTGCGAGTACTCCGGATGCCCCGGCGTTTTGCTGCCGACTTGCCGGAACCGCTTCAGCTCGTCAATGGTCATGTCGGCATAGCCGGTGAGATAGAGAAGGCTGTAGAGCAGCATCGACGCGTGCCCGTTTGAAAGGATCAACCGGTCGCGATCGATCCAGTGGGGCGCCGATGCATCGAATTGCATGAACTCCTTGAACAGGACCGTCGCGACGTCGGCCAGCCCCATCGGCGCACCAGGATGGCCGCTGTTGGCTTTCTGTACTGCGTCCATGGTGAGGAAGCGGATACAGTTCGCCAACGCGCGAAGATGGGGGTCTCGTGGGGACGGTACTGCTTTTGCAGCCGTCCCGGAGTTTGCGGTGGGATCGCTCATCGGTTCTCCTGTCTTGGTCGGGAAAGACGAGGCTGCGGTGCAATATGCATACCTTCTCGACGGGGATGAGGTCTATGGCTTGTTTGGGATTCGACCCTTTTAAATTGATAAACAGCATTATGTCAAGTATTCTGGCTATGCTTGGGCGCGCGATCCGTGCAGCCAAGGCAGCCTTTCGCGCGGCATTTCCTCGACCTGCAACAAGCTAGCAGGTCCAACACCTCACGCCTCGAAACGCCTGCCTCAAGCAGGCGTTTTTTTTGAACCGCGATTTGACGATACACGCGCCGACGACGTGCATCATGCAGCCCTCGACGCGTGTTGCGAATATGCCAGTACAGATTCCGTATCTCGCCGACCACCGCCGCCAACTGAGATCCCGACAACGGCTCACGTTCCCACAATTCCAATTGAACCATAGCTAGGCGACACGCCTCGCGCTACCCGTCGCCAACGCATCCAGCGACTCGAAATCACGTCGCAAAACGGCCGCGTCCGTGCCAACACTCCGATATCGCACCACACGCAAACCAGCAGCGGCCGCAATATCGTCTTTAACAGAGTCACGACGACGTGCGCTCCCCGACGCATGCGACTTGTCATCCAACTCGATTACGTACAGTACGTCCCCGTCCGCGCGACATACCACGAAATCGAAAATCTTTCGGTCGAACGAATTTCGCGCCGAGCGGTTCGCCCCCTCAACATCAATAAGCGCAGCCATAGCCACCTGCGAATGAATCACCGCATCAGGAAGCGCCGCCCGTAACGCGCCGAAAAATTGAAACTCCCGAGCCGTCATGAGCCGACGACGAATGTAACGCACAGAACCGTCGCGTCTAGGACCGCTGGCACCTTTCTTAGCGCCACCAGCCATAAAAAGAAGCGCAACCAGACCGACCACTAAAATCGGAAGCAATCCGTGCATACCCACCCCGACAAAAAACACGAATGTCCGCCATTTAAGCAAACACTACCAACAAACTGTTGCAATCTGTTACGTTGACTTCGAATGCATTACCGACGCATTCAAAATCATTACGTCCCGTTGCCCGTCGCCATCCAGAAAACACCTATCCCCTGATTCCAGTAAAACTGCGCCCCATCGCACGAGGAGCCGGCCGATAGCACAGCGCGATGCGCCTCGACAATGGCATCCTTCGCGCCAAACTCCGGCCCCAGGTGCGCATACGGCTCGACCTCGGGCACCACAATGCCCCGGCTCGTCCAATACCGTTTCTTGTTGAACGTCGATGCGTCCGCGTCCTTACCAATGTATTTCGCGATATACGTCGCGATCCGATGGCGCATCGCACGCCCCTTGCCGCCCATCCGACGCACCAGCGCACGCCATTTCTTGTTGCCGGTGCTGTCATTGACCGCGCCATCAGTGCCCGCCTTGCTGATGACCGACAGCCAGATCGAGCGCAGCAGTTTCCAGTTTTGCCGGCCGCTCACGGCCACGTGGATATGCCACGCGCCACGCTGCTGTCGCTCGAGCACCGCGACGTAATGGAAATCGTGGATGCGGTTCAACCGGCGCCGAAACTCATCCCACCACTTCGCCCAAACCTCGACGCGCGTCTCGTTCTCACGCGTTGAGAGCGTCAGCATGCGGTCGGCGCCGATCGCCTTGCACCTCAACCGCACCATGCGCTTTGACCGCTCAATCGACGTTTGCAACGACTTCGACGCCCGCACCGTGACCTGCTCGTCAGTCTCACCGTCGGCTTTCTCGCGCTTGCCCCGCGCTGCCCTCGGGCGTAACCGGATCTCTTGGAAGTGCCGTCGGATGCGTGCAGCAAACGACACGACCTCTTGCTGACCGTCCGCGAAGCGTCGCGTGCGAACAATGTACTCATCGTTGAACGGCGAAAACTGCATCAAGCCATCGCCGTACTCACGCCCACCATCGACTACAATATCGTTGCTCACGTTGGATAGCCCTTTATCCGATGTTTGCCACCGCCCGGGATCGTTGCCGCGATCGCCGGGTTTTTCTTTTACTGCCGCCTGTCTCCGCCTTGCTGCCAGCGCCCTGCCGTAGGCCGTTTCCGTTAAGTGTTAGAGGTACAAGTTTAGGCGCGCTGCGCGCGCCGGCCTTCGCGGCCTGCGGCTCGCGGGAGGCCCGCGCGCGCCCCGCCAGCATGTTCCCCTACACAACCATCGGCCGGCTCGCGAGAGCGCCCTACGCCGGCCCCTATAGCTCGATAGAGGCCCCGGAAAATCGGCTTGGCAATGAGGGGTGCCCCGGCATTGCCGCACTGCCTACGTTCACGGCCTGCGCCGATACCCGCTACTCGGTCCCGCGAGGGGCCTTGAGAGGCCGCAGCCGCCCCGACTTCGCACAACCGCCGAGGCGGTACGTCGCTTCGAACACGGCGGGACACTCCTAACGCTAGACGCCCCGCCCGCACGCCGGCACTTACACCTTTTGCACTTGCAGCACGAGCACAACTTCGGTTCGTCCCTTCGAACGCGTATGCCCGTGCAGGAACGACGGCAACCAACGCTGCCCGCTATGGGTTTCGCTGTCTTGATCCTGAATCAGCCCGCCGAGCACGATCACCTCGCCATCCTTGAGCGCCGCGACGGTTTGCAGTGACCTGGTGCTTTTCGTCGGCGAGCCGTTCACGCCCGTCGTCGTCGCCGCAAAGCTGGAAATTTCTTCATCGATGCTCAACTGGATCGTGTCTTGAAGCACGGTCGGCGTCACGTTGAAGATAACGCCGGCATCCTGGTATTCAATGGACTGCACAGGCGTGCCGCTCGTCCCTTGGTAACTGATGCTTGACACTGTGGGCACACGTTGTCCGACATTGAGCTTGACCTGTTGCCCCGACACGCACCGCACGTTCGGCGACGACACCTCATGAAAGCGGGAATCGGTACTCAGCGCCGATATCGCGAAACTCAGTCGGCCCGCGCCGAATTGCAGAGCCGTTGTATCGATAGCCGTCGAACCCCCGCCGACTTGCACCCCCACGCCGAGCAGCCGGGAGACGATGCTAAAACCCGTATTCCCCCCGTCCGTATCGTCAACCTCATACGCCCATCCCCGTACGACGACCTCGCCCACCACCGTATCCAGTTCGGGCAACAGCGCCTTGACTTGCTTCACGTCGCTTGGCGCACCGACGAAAACGAGCTGATCACCGGCCGCTGCCATCGGCCCGTCATTACTCGGCATGGCCGCGCTCGGCACAGCCGCGGGAACGCCGGACGCCGAAACGGGTACAGCCGCGGCGACCGACTGCAACGGCGGTACTTGCGCGACACTCGCAAGCCGACTCCCGAAAAGCGGCTGCACGAGTTTCAGCAGGTAGCCCGCGCTGCGATGGCGCGGCGTATAGACGAAGGTCTCGCGTTCGGCCGGACTCGCGTCACGCTTCTTCCCGACGAAATCCACGCCGTTACGCGTCACCACTTCGAACCCTTGCGAATCGAGGAACGCCTTAAAGAACTCGTGCAAATCGCCCTTGCTGCTATCGAACTGAAACGACACGAGCCGGGTATCTTCGAGCACGTCCGACGAAATCACGTGCGGCACCTTGAGCGCGTCGCCATATACGAGATCGACCACTTGACCGACGTTCACGAATCGCAGGTCGAACGCTCCATTGCGAACGGGCGGCAGCGGCTTCAACGCGACCGCAGACATAGGCGCAGACGCGAGCGACGGCGGCAACGGAGGCAAACCCGGCACGTCCGCCCAAACAGGACCGCAAACCATCAACAGCGCAACGCCTAACGCACGCATCATTTTTCTGCTCCCCGTAGCTTGCCCGACCACATCCCGACGCGTTGCCCGTCAACGGTCCCGACCGTCGCCAACCCTTCGCCCACGAAATGCGCGGAATCCTCGACCCGCAGCGCACCGCGTTCATTCGCGAGGACTACGAACGCGCGGCTACCCAACGCATAGCGGCCGACCACTCGCCAACTTTCCGAGGCACTATCCGATGCTGACGAAACGCTCGGTATCCCTGCGGCGGGCAATGGTGCCGGGGCGGTGGCCGATGCTTGACCGCCCGATTTATTGGTCGCACCGAAGCCGCTATGAATCGACTTCAAACCGGCGTATCCCGCGACGACCGCGACGACAGCAGCAATCGGAATCAGAAACAGCGACTTTGGAATGACCGCCTTTGGTTTGGTATGGACCTCGGCGCTTGTGTATAGCCTGAACACCTCGCGCGGATATGCCCACACCGTCTTTACCGCGTCCTTAAGGCTCGCGACGTTATGGCAATGGTCCCACTCGTAAAGCATCGCCCGATTGAGCCCGAACAGCTTGCGCACGTGCACATGCCGGCCGACCAGATCGCGCACGGTCTTATTGATTCGCTGTGGGTGTTGCGTGATCAGGATGAAATCGACGCCCATATGGCGATGCACATGCAGCTTTTCGATATCCTCGCCCGGCTTCACGCTCACGGACGTAGGCGGCCAAATCCGCTGAGCCTCATCGACGACGATTAGGTCCTGCGCCTGCGCGTGCTCGAACCACTTGCGCAACCACGGCTCATCGACCATGACATGATCGAGCGCCAAGTCTTTGATGCCATCGACCATGAGCCGCCGACCGGCCTTAACCTCGCGCGACATTTCGAACACGGCCCGCAACGACTTGCCGCTACCGGGCACCCCCGTTATGAGCGTAATCATTTCAGGAAGAACCGTTTAGCAGCCGACAGGCCAAACATCGTCACGCGCGCAGTAAAGGCCCCGACGATGTACGAGACGCCTTGAAAAACGCCGCCGAGCGCCAGCACATTCGCCATGTCGCTCGGCAGCCCACCGACGCCGCTCGTAATCCATCCGATGGCCTGATTCAACGCCACATCGGTTCCAGCGACGGTCAAGACGCCGACGCCGAGCGCAATCAGCGCCTGAATCAGCATCGGCCCGACCAAAGACATTAACCACGCGGCAATCGTCATGATCGAAGCCCCGCAACAAAAATCCCCGCCGCGACGATCCCGCACATCGCCACGATAAATGGCCTAACGCGGACCATGAAATCGCACTCGGGTTGATACTGAATCAGCAATTGGCTCCCGAACACATCGACGCTGACCGGTGCGGGACAGACCGGATTCGACGGACCACCCACCGAGACGGGCGACAACGAAACCGATGCGCTGCTCGACGGCAACGTCGGAGCCGACGCAGAGCCCAACTGCTGACACGCGACAATTGACGGGTTCAATCGACACAGGTCCGACGTGTCGGACGATCCGGACGAACCTCCGGACCCCGGGTCAGTGCCGGTGCCGGTCCCTGTTCCTGTTCCCGGACTCGTCCCAGTACCGGTGCCTGTACCCGTTCCGGTGCCGGTTCCTGTGCCCGTACCCGTCCCGGTGCCGGTGCCCGTACCTGTCCCGGTACCGGTACCGGTACCCGTCGACGGACTCGAAATCCCGTATGGATTACCACCGCCCGAAGGTGCGGCAACCGGTGCCGCACTGCTGCCGACTGTCGGCCATGCCGAAGGATTCGACTGCTGAACCGCGCCCGCATCCGATGAAGTAACGGGGTTATCAACCGGATACGGAATGCCCTGATATCCCGACTGTTGCGACGCATCCTGCCAAAGCGCATCAACAATGTCCGCGAGAACCTCAGGGTTGAGCGGTTGACTCAATTCGTCGCTCGACAAACCGCTAATAGCCTGAGGCAAGGACTCCGTCACCGGGGCCGGCGTCGTTGTCTTCGGCGGCACGTAAGCTGTACAAGTGCCGGCCTTATCGAGCATCCCGCTCGCACATGCCCCGCCGCCATACGTGCCATTTCTGTTTGCGAGCAAGCCGTCCTGCGTATAGCTGAAACCATCGGACGCTCGATCGACTTCAACAGTGCATGTTACTGAATTACTACTCGAACCGGCGGAACAACTCACCACGTGCTCAGACTGCCCTTGTGAAGCAAGGACACCCGAGTTGTACTGCGAAAAAGACTGTACAGCGGCCTCGCCAGAGGAACCGCACCACGAGTAGTAGCACCACACGGCAACCCCCGGATTCAACGGCGGATAAGGACTTGAAACCGTTGCCCCCGATCCGTGCGCAAGCGTCACCGTCCCGTCCTTATTGATTTGCCACGTCGTCAACGTATCGTTACCCAACGATGTAGGGATCGCCATTAGCCCCGCCCCTACAACGGCATGTAGCCCAACCAACAGCCACGATGCACCTGTCGCCACGGCTGCCTCAGCCTGCGCAGCAGCCGACATCGCCTGTTCCGTCGCCACGACAATCTCATCCAACGCCGTGCCGGTGTACCCAAGTTGCCCCGCCTTGTTTGCAATCAACTGCGCAATCGCACGCGGCACCGACGTCGAATCCGGCGAAACCTGCGCATAAGCCACGTCGTGCGGCATCGTCGCAAAGATGCCGTACAGCAGAACAGCGCACGACGAAACGAAGTGAGAAAACCGCATGACGCCCCCACGTATCGCTTCAAAGAAAGAGAATCAAACCGACCGACCAGCACGTTCCAACGATGAGCGCCACTTCGAACCAGAAGCCGATATGCATCGCTTACCCCTCGGACGATGAATTGATCCAATTACGCACCACGCGAAACCCGTACGCCACCGCCAGCACGCCAAGGACCGCAGCGCCTATCGCCGAACCGACCACAACGCCACCGTCATCGGTCGTATCGTTCGCGTTCAAGGCGATCAATTGCGTACTCATCTGCAGAACCAGTGCATTACCGTTCGCATCCGTACCGCACGACACCGACTGACCTGCCGCACTCACATACGTGACACCCGCCAAGCCTTGCGGACCGCAGACAACAATGTTTGCCGCCAGCGCCGAGGATTGACCGCGTGCGCCCGAAGCGACGAGAGCAACGACGAGCACGGCCAGCACGCGCCACGCACCCGCATACCACCGCCGCACACCGAAACCCGCCCTCATCGATCCGCCCATGCTCACGCCCTCGCCAACAAAAAGGGCGACGCCCCGGACACCAGAACGCCGCCCCAACACCACCCGCCCCCGATCAGCGACCGACGAACGAGCGCACCATCTTGATACCCCATGCCACCGCGACGACGCCCAACACCGCGCCACCAACGGAAACCACGGCAGGCACGACCGAGTTGATCGAGTTGACGATCGGCGTAACGTCGAACGACGAACCCGTCGTGCCACCGCTCGACTGCGCAAACGCGCCCACCGAAGCGACCGCAGCCACCACGCCGACAGCCGCACGCTTCGAACCAGCCATCACTTTCTTGATTTGAAACATTGCTTTCTCCCTGATTCAGCCCACCGATTAGGAACCGTTCGATTGGGCCAGCTTCGAACGATTCAACTTCTTCGGCGGATCGCGCCGGCCGATGACCGCCGACGCGTACCCGACACCCTTGCAGACGAGATACACACACAGAAGTACGTTCAGCAACGCCAACTGCAATGCGATCCGGTCCAACGCATCTATCGGAAGACTCTCCATTCACCACACTCCACACAGCCCGCCGAGCATCGCAAGGCTCGACGCCGCCAACCCGTGATCGCCTGCCGACAGCGCGTCAAGCAACCGAGCGCGCCATAGGTACACCCATGTGCACGCCGAGCAGCCGCATCGAGCCACCACGGCCTTACGCCGTCGCTCCCACGCCCGCAGCCGGCTTGGGTTTCGCAACAGGCATGCCGAACGGCACCAGCGACGTGATACGCGGCTCAAGCCGGCCCTCCATCGACTGGAAGAACCCAAAGTCAGCCAAGTACTCACCCGGCTCCACGGCCTTGAGGTGATCCGGCAAGTTGATCGTGCCAACGAGCAATTGCTTTTGACCATCGACGTCCTGCTCCAGAACGCATTGCGCCGAATGAATCGCCCACGGCCGCCCCGTTTTCTGGGACACGCCGTCGCGCTTGATGACTTGCAGAATGGACAGCTTTTGCTTGTTCATATCTTTCTCCATTAGGATCACTAATCACACGAAATAAGCCCATGTCGGGCGACAAAATACGCTCTCAGCGCTCAACGACTCTCAGATCACTACAGGCACCACAACCACCAACACGGTCAACACCGCACCAGCCGCAAATCTCATCCGCGACCTCCACCGGGACCGTCCGCACATTGCGACGCCGCACGTCCATCGGCATCCGACGCGGCGGCATCGACGTACGACCGTCGAACAGATCAGGCGTGACGTAATCGGTCGGGCTCTTCGCCACGGCTCACACTCGGAAGGGATTGAACGTCGCACCGACTTCAACGGGCACGAGCGTTAGGAAATTCGGTTGACGGCCCTGCCGACACAACTCGGCACGGGCTTTCTGACGCGCGCTCTCGCCATCACGAGCGCGGACTTCGATCGTCGCAACGCGGGCATGCGCGTGCGGCGTATAGGCATGGACTTCGAAGCGCGGCATCATTCGCCCCCTTGCTGAACCCGGGCTCGAGTCAACGAACGCAACTGACGCTCCAACACCATTCGAACGACGGCGGCAACCTTGTCCGCATCGTCCGCGCCGATTTCAATGTCGCCGTAGCTCGTGCTGATCCTGAAACCCCGGCCCATCGCCGGCACTTGGTTTGCTAGGGCGTAACTCAGACGGTCATGCTCGCTTGTCATTCTTCTACCCCGTATAAAAAGGACGGACGGCTGACCAAGCCCGTCCAAAAACAGCCGTGCTCCGAGGCGATGGCCGCACGGCTCGACCAACGAAACCCGGCGGTTTACCTTTCCGCCGAAACTGCTAGACTGCGCGCTTATGGGCTATCACCAAAACTTTTTGGTAAAAGCCAAACACATGAGTGGATTATTTTGGTGATAACCAAAAAAGTCAAGGGGATTTGATATGACGATTGCCGAACTTCTGGACGCAGCGAAGCGCAAACAGGGATCGCTGGGTGTGATCGCGCAGCGTTTCGGGTTCCACCAGTCCAACCTATCCAACTGGCGATCCGGACGAGAAAAGCCCAACGCCAGCCAAATCATGATGCTTGCCGAGATGGCGGAACTCCCGCCCTTCGAAACGCTCGCGCAGGTCGAGCAGCAACTCGACGAGAAGAACGCTTCGGTATGGGCACGAGCCCTGGGAAACCTGCGCGCGGCCGGGGTAGCCGCGACCGTGACCCTTGGACTGGCGATCTATTCGACGACGCCTAACGAGGCAGACGCCGCTGTCACAAAATTAGTGACGCCTACCCCTGCGCAACCCGCACCTGCACAAGAAAATGGGGTCACGGCGGACAGCATTATGTAAAATTAAATCCTAACTTCGATATACGAGCTGTATCTGGCCTTGGAGGACATCGACCATACCCGGACAAAGGCCAAGTCGCCGCAAACCAACGGGATCGTCGAACGGCTGCACAAAACCATATGCGCACTTTCCTCGATTCGCTCGATCTCGCTAAGGAGAAACTCATCCCCCCATTGATGGCTCATGCCCTGTCGGTCCGACTACCTGTCAGATCGAGTCCCGGCTAATACAGATTTTGCACGAAAAGGACGATTACCCCGACAAAGTGTCGGCCGCCACTTCGAGCGCACCAACGAGCCTCTCGAGCTGTTCGGGTGCGCCGGCCAGCACGGGGCGCACTTGATCGCGCGCCTTGCTTTCCCGATATGCTTTAAGCCATCGATCGAGCAGCTTGCGCTCGTCGCGGGACAGAGTGTCAAGCAGCCCAGTCGGGACAGGTTCATCGACACGAAACGTACCGATGACGCATTCGCGCGCCCGCGCCCTGATGGAAGGCCGCTTCGGAGGCTCGGCCCGAAGCAACTTGATGAGGCGCCCTTGTTCTCGAATGAGCATCGTTCGTCTCTGATTCCATACGATCACACCAGAGCATAACAAAACAGGACGTCATGAGCGATTGAGCAACGGCCCATATCCTATCGCGTCATTGCTCGCCAAAGACGTCCTCACTGAGCTGAAACGCGCCGGCGCGCCGCACATCTGGTTGAATAGCTCACCTCCCGACCGCTTCATGTCGCCGCTTGCGGCGAGTCCTTTCGGTTGTCGTGATACTGATGAAATAACACCGAGCACACCAGTGGCCACGTCGAATCGTATTCGGTGTGGCGAGCCATCGATGTCCTCGGGCACATTCCCACTCAAGTCTGGTTGCGCTATTCACATAGGTCGCTGAGACACACTTCCCACCGCGCTCAAGCGCAATGCTTTTCATCAGCTCGAGCCCGAGCCTGGACCCGTCGCGGCTGCACACTGGGCACCAATGCCCGCGAACAACAGCCCCAGGAGCGGCCTCCCAGCGATGCCCGTGTTCGCACTCCCATTTCAGGCGCGTCGCCGCGTTTCGGTATGTTTCGGACAAGCACCGCCCGCCGAGTTCCCTCGCCCACAGGCGCATGCGCTCGATCCCAAAGCGCATTGCCTCCCGCTGACACTCCGGGCACCAAGCGCCACGAAAGATTCTCGCGCCTTGCGTCTCCCACTCGTGGTCTGCACCACATCGGAACCTATAGTAGGCCTTGCTGCCCTCGTAGACCTTCGAGAGACAGACTCCACCATGGCTCCTCGCTCGTTCACGCAACCTTGCCAGGCCGTCCTTGTGACGATATGCGTGTACCTTCTCTCGGTCCGCGCAAATGCGGCACCAGGCGCCCCGCACGATCTCACTACCGGAAGTCTCCCATTCATGTCCTGCAGCACACCGGAAACGATAGCGCTCTGTCAGTTTCGTGTAGCCGGTCGACAAACACTTGCCGCCTCTCGCGTTTGCAGCCCCTCGCATGCGCGTCATCCCGTCCGGATCGGCCATGCGTTTCGAATGTTGCGCCCTCGCGCAGAGCACGCACCAAGAGCCCTTTCGCAGATTCTCGGCGGTCTTCTCGAAAACGTGCCCTGCCCTACATACAAACTGGAGTGGTGTGCCGCGGCCCGCATACTGCTCCGAAAGACAGCGGCCGCCGGCCTGCCGCGCGAGTTGATGGATCTGACGAAGTACCCCATCAACGCGACATGCCGGGCACTGGACCATCGTGTAGAACAGGTAGGAGCCGCATCGGCTGGATTCGTGTCCCTTGCGACATCGAAATCGATATTGCGCGTGCCAACCTTTCCATTCTGATTCCAGCAACTTCAGTCCGTATGGACGAAGTGCCTCTCGCATTCGCTTCAACTGATCGAGTGACAACGTTGCTGCTCCGCTAAATTCCTTTCGTCGGCCTACTCGCGCATATGGGACTGGAAACCGACAGGCCCCGACTAATGACTCTCACAAGTCAATCACTCCAAGCCAACAGGTCGAGCGACCGTGTTAGAGAACTGAACGCTGCCATTTATCCTTAAAATTAAGGAACTCTTTTTTCTTCACCATCCACTTACCCGCCTTTTCCTTCATCGTGAATCGGGATATCGTCAACATTCCCAATGTCTGACGGATGATGAAAACCACCTCTCCGTCGGTGGATTCCGCGCTATCTTCGACATCCGTTTCAGGATCGTACGTCGGCGGATCCGAACAACCCAAGTCAATCAAGCGACCTTGATTTGTTTTTCTTGGAACGCCAATTTCTCTAAAATAGCCGAAAGATCTTTCCGTGCGCGACCATCAATTTCAGAAACATCGCCACCACTTTCCAGAGCACTATGTTTTTTCTTGTAAAAATCCTTTTCCCAATGGTTCATTTCCAGCATGAACGATCGCAATACCGTTCGCACGTGTTCAAAATCGTCGTTCATCGCCCTCAACCTTTAATCATTGAAAATACCGCCATAGGGCGAGACTCCAGCGATAGTGACATCCAGATTTTAGCCTGGCCAGTCGTCGACTGCGACGAACTGCATTTGTTTTGTTCCGGCGACAATCATATCCAGAAATGCTGAGAATCCATCGGCTACATTGTAGAGGTTGCCACATTCCGATACCTCTGCAATATCCGGCTTCGCTATGTCACCCGCATGCAGATGCGTTCTATCCCAATACAGAACCTTTTGGACGTTATCAAATCGTGCCAGCGCGTAGTAATTGCCCCCCGGATCATCTCCAATCACAAAAAAATCGCTTAGAAAATCGATCTCATCTCTGACGCGTTCGTTTTGTTCGATTAAATCAAAATTTTCGTTACTCGCTCCGATTCCAAAAAGCGATGCAAACGAAATCATTCCATTATCGACACCAGGAAAATCGAAATCGAGATAGTCGGCGCCACCAATGAATATTCCGTTCCACTTCTTCAGAAAATCCTTGTAATCCGTCGGAAGAACGAATCCGAGTTCCGACTCCAATTTGGCGAGGAGCGGCTGTGCAGGTTTTGCTCCATACAGGACTGGCACTTTACCTCCTTAACACGATGGTTGATTCTTCAAATTAGAGACACCACCCCTATGGGTGAACTCACTGTGAATATCCTTCGGAATTTCCTGCATCGTTACCATGTTCTCGTGGTGGTGCCAAGTATTTTTCGTGTAGTCGGCAGGGCTTCCTGCCTTCGCATCTGCCAATCCAAAGTCCCCTGTTGGCGCCCTACTATGATTTCCTTTCAGCCCCTCAACGTCTACAGATCTGACCTCATACGGCTTGAAATCAGGATAACCATTTGGATAACGGACAACCGTACCTTTTGCGTTGGTATATACCCACGTCCCCGACTCCACCTCGACGTGAACGGTACCACCTTTTTCGAGCCATTTCGTTACATCCGGAGAGTTCAACGGCTTCTCCCCAAACCAGCCCCACGGATCGATCCATCCTGTCGGATTGGGGGCATACGCATACAAATTGTCGCCACCCAGCAGCCCGATCGGATCGTGGTTAATGAATCGGCCTACATCGGGGTCGTAGAACCTGAAAGTATTGTAATGAAGGCCCGTGTTTTCATCGGCATATTGTCCGGCATAGCGGAGCGGCTGATCCGTGCGTGCCGAAGTCAGTTCTCGACTGTTCGGCTTGACCTTGCCCCACGCTGTATATTGCCCCGCCCACGCTAGCTCTCCAGCTTCGTCTGTAACTTCCAATGGGGCACCCACCAGATCCGTATGGAAGTGGTATATCCGCGACGCCCGCTTCGCCGTGTCGATCGCTGCCACCGCCAGTGCGTTCGCGATAACCGCATCAACGCGTGCCACTGGAGAGTACGGCGCATCTGGACTGTAAATGTAGCTGCTCACGCCAGTCTCGCGCACCTCTTGTGCGAGCCGTAGCCCCTCCCATACGAACCGCTTCGTCTCGCTGCGCAGTTTTACGCCACGCAGGTCGTAACTGGTATCCGTCTTCGCAATCCGCCTCCCGATCGGGTCGTATTCGAACCGAGATTCGACCGTGCCACGCGCGTCGTCCGTTCGTACCGCGATAAGTCGGTTCTGCCCGTCGTAGGCGAACCGCTGCGTCTGGTTCGCTCCGCGCAGCTTCGTCGTCAGATTGCCAAACGGATCGTACTCGAAACGGAGATCTTGCCACATGAGCAGACGATTGCCCTCGACGTAGCCCCGGCTGCTGCGCTGCGCATCGTCAAGCAGGTTGCCGGCGCCGTCCCACGCAAATTCTTCGACCTGCCGATCCATCGTGTTCACCCGCTGGGTGAGCTGGCCGGCAGGATCGTAGTTGTACTGCGTACTGCCACGGAGGCCGTCGCTCATCTCGATGAGCTCGCCAGCGGCGTCGTACCCGTAATTCCGCCACAAGTGCCCGCGCCCACGACCCAGCGCTTCGGGTTGGAATCCTGCCGACTGCCAGACTTTCCGACCAAGCGGATCGTATGCAGAACGCTGAGTCAACCGCCCCTGTGTGCGCATTACCTCACGATGTAAATCGTCACGCTCGAAGTCACTCACCACCTGATCGCCACAACGGATCTGGTGAACGTGGCCTGAACCATACCGCAGGATCTGCAAGGTCTGGTCGTTCGGCATCGCGAGCGTTGTCACGTTGTCGAGCTTATCGAGCACATATTCGACTGTGCCGTTCACGCCGTGCTCGGCCATAAGGCGACCGGCTTTGTCGTATTCGAAGCTCACGACGTCCGGAGTGATGCCAAGCGCAATACCGGCTGGCGTTGGCGTACGCTCAACCTTCACCGTCCGGTCGCCTTTGTCGCGCTCAAAGCGGGTTACCTCGGTCGGCGTATGCTGAACCTTCAGATTGCCCATCCGGTCGCGCTCAAAGCGAATGGTGCGAATCGGGCGATTTGCAATAGCGCCATTGACCGGCGCCCCTACGATATCAAGCGTGAGCAATTCGCCAGCGTCCCCATACCCGAACCGCCGTTGCACGCCGTCGGGTCGCGTCTCGGTCAAGAGTCGGCCGCCGGCACTGTACGTGAACGCATAGCGTGCGCGGTCCCGGAGTAGCTCTCGAAGGCGCCCCTCGGCATCGTACCGATAACGGGTCCAGCGCCCTGCTGGATCGCTTATCTCGACAACCTGGCCACGCGCATTGCGCAGCGACTGTCGGACCCTTCCGCCGAGCCCAACATGCCGAACCACAAGCCCGGCTGCATCGTATTCGAAGGCCTCCGAACTTCCGTCGGGATAGGTGATACGCAGCGGCTCGCCGGTCGGACGCACATCGTACGTGATGCGCTGGCCAAGCGCGTTCTCACGCATAACCGGCAGACCGAACGGATCAAAAGTGGTTCGCGTCGCTTTGCCGGAACAGTCAGTACGCGCGACGAGCTCGCCGAGCCTGTTCCACTCAAGAGTCTTACGTCCCCCCAGTGCATCAATGTGTGCAAGCGGGAGCGAGGTCAGCCCTTTCGGATACTCGTAACGGTTTTCGCGGCCAAGCGGATCCTGACTCAACAGAAGTCGCCCCTGCGGATCATATTCTGCACGCCAGGCACCACCGTCAGGCCCGACAATCTCCACGGGCCGCATGCTGTTGCCGTCGTAACGAGTGCGTGTCGTGCGGCCAAGCGGATCAGTCTCGGCAACGATCCGGCCTGCGTCGTCGTACTCGAACTCGGCCGTGCGCTCACCCGGTAGCATCAGCATCACGGGCATGCCGGCGTCGTTGTATTTGATTTTGTAAAAGCCGCCGTCGAGATCGGTGTACTCGACAATCTGAAACTGTGCGTCGAAGCGCCAGTGCGCGGTGCGACCATCGGCGTGCCGGACGCGCGTCTGCCGGCCGTCTACGTCGTATTCGAACGACCAGTCCTCACCTTCACTGGTGCTTGTCGCGACAACCCGCGGCTGCCCTTCGATCGTCGACCAGACGTAACTCGACGTGAAACCCAGTGCGTTGACGTGGCTCGCCATCAGGCCGTTGGTATATGCGAACCGCCGCACGACCGCCCCATTTGCGTCCGTCACCGACGCCAGTTGGCCGTTCTCATCGTATCCGTAAGCGACGGCCAGCCGGCGCTCATTGCCATGAACGAGCGTGACCGCGCTAAGCCGTCCGTGTTCCTGCTCGTAATCGAGCACGGCATTCAATCCGCCGCACGTCAGAATCTCGGTGACGCGGCCGCGGCTATCGCGCTCGAACTGGCACCACTGTCCCGCCTGATCCTCGATGCGGCGCACCCAAGCAATGCGGCCGGAGTCCGGCTCATATCGGCCGAAGTCGTAATACGTCTCGCCAATGTCATGCAGGATGTAGCGGCCGTCGGGCGTACAGGTCAGATACCGTTGCTCGGCCTCGCTGAACGCGGCTTGCCCGGCACGCAGCAACGGAAATCCGCTCTCGCGCCCTTGCGCGTCGGTGTACCAAAGGCGTCCGTCGCGAGCGTGCAAACGAAGCTCCCACGGGGCGACCCAGCCGCGCCCGAGCGTCCCCGCATAGTCGATGCTGCTCGAATAAAACCGCTTGATCGCAACCGGCATCGGGCTCGGGATCACGAAGTCTGTTTCCGATTCGGCCAACAGGATCTTTCTTCCGGTCGTGATGTCGACTGGGTTGCCGAACATCCCGCCGAGCGCCTTGTTGATCGCGGGCCCGGCAACGTACCGCCCGAACGCCTCACCGAGCACGTACCCGCCGATGAACTTCGCAGCGCAAGGAAGGACCGCGCGCGACAGCCCACCAGCCTGCTTCAACAACCCACCTAAGCCGCCGACCAGCCCCGCCAGCACGAACGCCCATTCCGTCGTTGTTCGCAGCCAAGGCGGCACTTCGTCGTCGACCGGCAGGTAAGTCTGCGTGCCGCCGTGAAAGAAGGTGTCGGGCGAACCGCCGGAGATCGTCGCGCCGCACTTGATCTTGTCGTCCTTCCGCGCCGCTGGCCGCCCGTTGATGAAGATGTTCGTCGATCCTTGCGCGACAAGCGGAATGGGATTGTGCTTGCTGCAAGCCACGCCGCTCAGCGTCGCATAGGCCGCCGAGAGCGAGTTGACGTAGACGTCCGGCGAACCTGTAATGATGTTGCCGGATTGCGAGCTGAACATCTTCCCGATCGACTCCCCTATTGATAGGAGAGCCTGCGCTCCGATACCGGCCATCATGCCGGCCAGCAACGCCACGCCGAATCCGCATGTGAATGTGGCGAAGGCAACCGCGGCGATCAGGGCAATGCCCAGCACGGCGCCGACCAGAAAGCCCGCGAGCGCGCTGGTGTGATCGATCGGGTCAGTGACTCGTGCGGCTTCGTACACGATGATTGTCCTTTGCTGTTGTTATGCCGACTCTTGTTCTGCCGGGCGGTAACCGTCGAGCCAGTTGCGCCACAATGCGTCGAGCGCTTCGCCGAAGCTCTTCGCGCTCGACGCGGTAAAGATCAGCACGCGTCCTGGGGCAACGATGAATGCGCCTTGCCGTTGAAAAACGGTCTTGGGACCGTTCCGATAGGCAGCGTCGATGCGCTCCCCAGGCATTCCATCGGTTTCAGGCCCAAGCCGTTCAGCCTGACGCGAAAGCACCCGGTGTCCCTGCAACCTCGATTTGAGCAGCGCGATCTGCCGATCGATATACGGCGCAAGGGTCTCTCCGTCCTTGAGCCAGTCGCGTGCGACACTGAGGTTCGGTTGCGCAGCCGTATCGGCCGGCACGAAGAGGTTCGTCGTGCGATCCTCGAAACCGTCCGGCAGAACGATGCTGCCTTCGTGAATCCGGATACGGTTTTCGGAATCCGTCATGCTAGTTCTCTCGTGATGTGTAGTTGTTCGAATAGGTCGAAATCGGCGCGCACACGCGCCGACGCTCATTTTCCCTGCAACGCGACGATGCTTTCCCGGCGCAAGCGCAAACTGCCCGCGAGCAATACGATATGCGCGACGAGCCACACGTAAAACGCGACGCCGTAGCCGGATATCGGCGTCGCGTCTGCTTCGTTGAAGTACCACTTTGTCGTGAACAATGAACAGAGCGCACACGCGAGCCCAGCGGCCGAAAGCTGACTCGCGCGGTTATATCGGCTCCGGGCGAGCTGGACAGCCGCAACGACGTAGAGCGGATTGGCGAGCCATGCCGGATTGAGCATGAACAGTCCCCACCAGCCCTGAGCGAGAACCGACAGCCCGCTGAGCGACGCTTCTTTCTCGAAATGCATCGCCGGCATCGTCAGCGAGAGAGCGTACAGCGCCCCGGATACGCCGAGGACCACCTCTCGCCTGACACGCGGCGTCGAATCAAGAACGTTCGTCATCTCCCGAATCCATTGCACGACACTTCAACGGTCGCGCATGCGTTCAATCTGTCTGGCCGGCAGGTGTCACGACCTTCTCGCCGCGTGCGCGCATCGCTGAGCGTTGCGCCTTCGGATCGAGCGGCGGCCAGGGCGCGCCGGCCGTAACGATCTTGCGACGAATCTCTTCGATACGCGTACGCGCCGGCGAGTCCGCAGACGTATGGTTCTTCAACTCGTTCTGCAGCACCCATCCGTACGACACGCCGAGCTGGCTGGCAATCTTCGGATCCGCGCCGTGCGCGAGCAGGTAATCGACGACATCCCACTGCTGAATCATCGTCGCCTCGAAGAGTGCCGTCTTTCCGAGCGAATCACGAGCATTCACGTTCGCCTTGTGCTCAACCAGCAGCTTCAGCTGGGGCAGCAGCCGGTTCTCTGCAACTGCAAAAATCATCGGCGTGTCGCCGTTGTATTGCCAGTTGGGATCGAGCCCGCTGTTCAACAACACGCGCAGGAGGTTGGGCGTATCGGCCCGCAATGCGACGTCGACTACCGATCCGCCGCTGGCACCGACCGGCGCCTTGGGATCTGCGCCGTTCTTCACGAGCACCGAAATGATCTGGTAGCGCGGATTAGACGCGTCGTTCTTGACCGGAACGATTTCCTGAACTGCATACGACAGCAGCGTCGTATTCTTCGCGCCCGGCGCATTCAGATCGGTCTTGGGCGCGAGCTGCTGAACGCGGGTGAGATCGCCGTCATGAATGGCCTGAGCCAACGTGAGTTGCTGCCCCGAAAAGAAATCTTCCGGTGCGTAACGCTTGAAGCCAGTCATGTTCGTCCCTTGGGCTTGAGTGGGCCACCACAGCGGCGAGGACACTCCAACGAGTGCGGCAATCGCGCCGGCGGTTATCGCTTTCTTGTATCGCATCAGTGAGATGAATTCAGTTGGGAGAGCAGGTCGAGCTGATCCTTCGCGACCTGCTGGTTGATCCCGTTCGTCACGTCACCCATCAGGTGACGGCCGACCGTGGTCACGCTCTCACCATCGAGCGTGACGGGGCTACCGACAGCCTTGGGCATCAGTGCCGCCGTACCGTCGCTGATCGGCCCGAGTCGGCCTTCCTGCAGGCCGGTCAGGATATCGCCGTCGACGCGATAGGCCGTGATGTTGGCCGGCTGGGCTGTTCCGCCGTATTGCGCGACCGTCTCCGGATTGAGGCCTGCAGCATTGAAGGTCACAGCCGAACCGCCGCTGGCCTCGGCTGCAGCGGACGCCAGGCCACCGCCGAGCGAATGCCCGGTGAAATCGACGCCGGCCGACGCGCCCGTGGTCTCGATGTTCTTGCCGATCGTGACCGCATTGCGGTAGTACGGCGCATCGGCGCCGAGCCCTTGCGCCATGTTGTTGCTCATGTCTTCGCCGAAGAGCTGCTGGGTACCCTTGAACGCGATCGTCGGCTTCATGCTGTCGCCGAAGACATTCGGATCCGGGATATACATCTGCGACCCGAAGTTGCTACCGCTTTTCTCGAAATCGCTCGGCTTGAGCCCGAAAGCCTTCAACGCTTCCGGATCGTTGGTCGCCATCTTCCACCCGGTCGGCGGCGGATCGTTCGGGTGATACACGTGATCTGCAAGCTTCGCCAGTTGCTGCGCCTTCAGCGAGCTCGCCAGCTTGGCCGCCGCCGCGCGCGTCGCCGGATCGGGGCTCGCCAGCCCCTTCGCGATCGTCGCCTGCTCTGCTGCCCACTCAAGCGCGAGCGCCTGTTCCGCGGATTGCGCACTGCCGCGATTCAGATGGATGACAGGCCCGTCGAGATAGATGCCGTTCGCGTTGATGACGATCGTTGACGGACCGAAGGTCAGCTTGATGCTGTCCGGCGTCATCGTCACGACGCCATCGCCGACACGATGCTCGATGCCGTCGCTCGCCTGGTGGCTTTGCATGCCGGGCCCGGCCTTGCTCGCGATGGCCTTCGTATTGATCACGTTCGCCGTGGTGTCGCGCGTCAGCGCGATGGTTTCCTTCAATCCGCCCTGCGCGATCTGCTTCGTCTCGCTGCCCTTGAGCAGCGACACCGTCCGGCCGCCGGCTTCGACCGTGTGCGTTTCCGAATCCTTGATGACCGTGTTCATATCCTTCTGCGCGTGCAGAAAGACTTCTTGCGCGCCGTTCACGTCGGAGAATCGCAATTCGTTTGAGCCTGCGCCCTTGTGGGTCTGGCTCTTGATCCCCATCGTCTGTCCGGCAGCACCGTGATAAGGGTTACCCTGCTGGCCGTTGTAGACGCGGCCCACAATGACCGGATTGTCGGGGTCCCCTTGATTAAACGCGACCAAGACCTCCTGATTGATCCGTGGGATGGCGGCCGCCCCCCACCCGTCGCCCGCCCACGGTTGGGACACGCGGATCCACATCGAATCCGAGCCGTCCGACTTGCCGCGGCGATCCCACAGGAAGTGCACCTTCACGGCACTGCCGTTCGTGTGAATTTCTTCGCCCTTTGGGCCGACCACGATTGCCGACTGCGTGCCGTGAATGACGGGCTTGGGCGTATTTCTGGGTGAACGATACGGAAACTTCTTCGGGAGCAGAGAAAATGTATTGCGGTACGGCAGCTTTGCGTTGTGTTCCGTGTAATCGTTCACGGCCTCGTGACGAACATGCAGGATGGCGTATTCCTGATTGTTGGCCATGACTGGATGGTTCATCACCGTCACGCTGCCTGCAGTGGTCATCCGCCACGCATAGCCGCTGCCCGTATACCGATGCGCGCTTGCTTCTTCTGCTTGCATCGCAATGCGAGCGTAACGGTCGCCGTCATCGCCGTGATCGAACAACGACTGGTGTTCGAAACGCTCCGTTGTCTCGAGCCCCGCATGCCGGAGATTCTCCGGCTCGGCCTGCACCAGCATCAGCGGCGACGACGGGTTCTGGTGATTGAAGTCACGAAAGGCGATCTTGCCGACGCCGAAGCGCCGACCTTCATGCAACTGGTCGATGCCGTTGTCTTCACTCGCCGCAGTGGCGGCATACGGCAAATTGGCCAGCCCGTCGATCGGACGGAAAACGAAATTCGTATCGCCAATGACAAGGAAGTGCTTTTCCTTTTCGTAGCGGTGCGTCCAGATCAGGCCTTCCTGCTCCATCAGCCGCGCGCAGAAGTTGTAATACGACTCCTGATACATCACGATATATTCGAGCGGCTTTTGCGCAGTCCGGATGTCGAATTCGAAATCGGTGAACCCGTGATCCTGGAAAATCTCGGTGAGGATATCCTGCGCGGTCTTGTTCTGGAAAATCCGGCAGTCGGTCGAGCGCGTCAGAAACCAGAACCACGGCGCCACCGTCATTTGATATTGCGTCACCTTGCCCGGGTTGCCCGCCCGATCGAACGACGTGACGTAGCCGTCGAAGTAACGGATGCTGTCGGCCCCGCCTGACGACACGATGCGCTCAAGCGTGGATTGCCGTGCGCTCTGGTCGAATCGGATCTTGATCGGTTGCCCGATCAATTGATCGGGCACCAGATCATGCTGGTGTGACAGCAAATCCAGGTGGATCTCCGGCAATCGATTGACGTGTTCGTCGATAACCGCGGTGCTGACCAGCAGCACGTCCGGACCGAGCGGCGAGTCGATGGTCACGTATCGATTTAGCTGAGTCAGTCGAGCAACGCCACCGGCCGCATTGTTGAGCGCGTCCGCAATCGCGGCCGGCGTCTTGTTCATCAGCGAGAAACCGGTCTGCGCGAGCTGGACGGCGCGTTGCACGGTGTCGATATGACTTGCGACGCCGGCGAGCGGGCCAATCTGGCCTGCTACCGTGGACGCAACCGGCCCGGCAAGGCCGCCGAGCGCACTCAGCGAGCCGAATAGATTCCCGCCGGAACCAGCCGGAATACCGCCATTCGGGGCGAAACTCATTTGAATTCCCTTTATTTTCGTCTCAGGTTCTGTCCCCAATTTGATCGCCAACTTGAGGCCTCGCTACTGTAGGACAAAACGTTTGCCAGCGAAAGATACCTGAAATTCCTTTGCAATTTCCCTGCTGATACCCTTTCCACCCGCCAATCAAATAAGTGGTTGGGTGCCGGCGCAGGGTTCGCCGCGTCGCAATACCGCACCGGTCTCCGCCGAGACCAAGACGATTTGCACGAAGCTGGTGACAGGAGCGTACGGGGAAAATAGTCGATCCATTACGCGTCCCAATCCGGCGAGACTGAACTGGACGAAACGCTGCTCGTCGATCACGAGCCGGATCTCCAATCCTTGGACAAACGCTGAAGCCGGCTTGCCCGGCAACCAGCGCCGCACCCGCTCAGTCGACAGGGATACGAGCGCGTCGAAACGCCGCCCGGCGTCGGGGGCAAACTTGCCGAAGCGGGTGCACAGCTGCTTGAATTCATTGAGGCCTTCGGCGTTCAGCCGCACTGCCTGCGGAACCAGCCACGACAGCAATTCCCACAGCTCGCCGCGGCGAAGCATCGGCGCGGGACTTGCGCTGGGCTGCGCCAATAGCTCGATTTCGTCGCCGGAGTCCCCGTCACGCACGGCCAACTGGCGTTCGCGTATGTCCGCCAGGTTGCCATTTGTGCAAGACAGCACGATGTCGAGTTGGCGCTGAGCGGCCGGATCAACGGGCTCGCCGCGAGCATTCACAAGTGCGAGTTCCAAGCCACGCAACCCGTCTGCGCGCGCTCCAGTTGCCTGTCCGCGCAGCGCTTCCTGTCCCGGCTTGGCGGGCTCGGACGGCTGCCTCGGCGCGCGCCGGGCTTCGTCGCGCAAAACAACCCAATACAGGCCTGGCGCTGCGTCAAACGCGTGCTGCAGAGATTCGAAAGGCGGCAAAATCGCGGTGCCCCGGGCGGTCGCTATGCGAACCTGATCAACTGACCACACCTCGCTCGTGGCTGCGGTCTTGAGCGAAAACGGTTTCAGCGGATAGTACGCTTGCCCGGCCTTCGTTTCGATCGGCTCCGCATTGCTCGAGAACAAGTTGACTACTGGTGTGCAAAAAAGCCGGAGATTGTCGGTCGACGCCGCGCCCAACCGTCGAGCGCGACGTGAGTCCGGATGGATGCCGGCAAGGGCCAAATGCAAAGTGATCCGGCGCGCGCCAACCGCCAACCGTTTCAACCGCGCCAAATTCAGATCGAGGTTGTCAAATCGAGCGGGAAACGCGCCGTACTCCATCAGCAGATGAAACGGAGCAATCGTGTTGTCGCGAGGGGGCGGAAGCAGCGCGTCGGCATCGTCGAAACCTGCGGCCGTCAGCGGCATGTCCATCCGACGCCAGCGCCCGTTGCCGTCCAATTCAACAAAGGCACGCGTGGCGTGCAACAGCACGCCGTCGGCGAGCGCGGCCACCACCTCCCTCTCCCCCGCCAAGTGCAGCCGCAGCATGTCCGGAGCATCCGAGAACTGGGTTGACGGCGATGTGAGCTCAAGGGTGAAAGACAAAATCCCCGTCGTGTCGGGCGGCAGTGTGGTTTGCATCGGCGCGACGGTCGACGTCGCGTAACGTACACCGGAGACCGTCAACGGCACCAACGTGACGTCGGCGGCGGTGCGGAACACCTGACGGCTATTCGGCGCCACCAGTTGCGTGCCGCGTGGAACAAGCCACGGCTCGGCTTGCTTGCTGGCTCGATCCACGTGGAATTGGGCCATTGCACAAGACGGAAACGGCCGCAGGAACGCTCCGTGGATTGAGTCAATCAACGCGTGAGTAAACTCCGGCACCTCATCTTCGAGTCGGATGTCGTGCCGAGCGCACATCAACGCGAACGATTGCAGCAGCCGTTCGACATGTGGATCATCCGAGTGCTCACCGGACATTGCAAGGCGAGCTGCGATTTTGGGGTAAAGCTCGGCAAATGCGCGCGTCGAGCGGCGCAGCAGACCCAACTCACGCTCAAAATGCGGTAGAAGATCCTCGGGTTCGATGGCCATACGCTTTTCAGACGGTCACACCGATCTGTCAATCGGTACCGTGCTCATAGGTAGACGCGGCGATTCTAACCGGGCGCCGCGCACGCTTATCTCGAATTTATCGAGTCGGGGGCGAACAAATCAGAATGCTCGAAATACGCAAGCCATGAGGACCGCCAATTTTATGAAGCGCGGGTCGCCACTATGGCCCTCGTGACAGCCCTCTGGGCTTCGGGAGGTCCGGTTGCCCATCGCCAAGCGAGCAAAAACGGTGGGCACGCACTCGAAACTTGTCGGCGTCGCAGCAGAGCACGTTCGTTCGTCGTGACCGTTTAACGATTGTTTACCGATTGCCAGCCCTGCGCTCAATATCGCTCGTTCGCAGGCACCGATCGCGAACGCTTTCCTCGTCGACCCAACTCCCAGTGGGGCCAAACGATCTTTGTAACGAGTACGTGCCCGTTCCTCGCCCCCAGCGGCCGGCGCCATCGGCAACCACTCAGTATGCAGGAATGCGCCGGCCCGCCCGGGAAATGGTGTTCGCTTGCAGAACGAAGTCGGCAGTAGCAAAGGTCATCGAGCGTCTTGATGGCGAGGAGCCTGGCCATGCGCATCAGTGTTTGCCGCAAACGCCCTGCGCGATTTGATATGCTTCTTGTGGAGGGAGGACCGAATCCCAACGCCCCATCTTGATGCCAATATTAGCGATGGCCGCTCCGGTCAATTCGGTTAGCTCACGAAGTCTGTCACGAGCATCATCGGCTTCGTTGATTTTTTCATCTAGCTGACGGGTTTTTGCCTCGACACCTAGTCCCTTCAATGATTCGGAACGATCGATCGTTGCTGCAAACAGCAATACTAAGCCAGCAGTGCGGGACGTCGCCGCACCAGCGACGTTAGTCTCGATAGCGGAGAGAGTGCCAACGTAGAGGTTCGCGGCTCCGGCGACAAAGAGGCCAGCATTAGTCAGCGTGTATAGCCCCCGTTTCGGCCAAGTCAGCCATCGCGATTGAACATCTTGGGTCATATTTCCAACCTCTATCAGACGTGTGCAGCACGTTCGAGCACTTCGCGCGCGGCGCGCCCCAATACCTCTTCCGACCATTGATTCACGCTCTCGCCTGCAACGGCCGCCGCGACACCGACGGCCGCGTGTGTCTCAGGATTGAGTCGCAGCATCAGCTTTCCAGACGCAGGCTTTTGCGGCGATCGCCCCATGCGTGCGCATTCTTCGAGATAGTGGTCGACGGCCGCATGAAAATCCTGCGTCAGCTCGGCGACCGTCTCACCGTGAAAACTGATCTTGTCGTCGACGCCGAGCACGTGCCCGACAAAAATATTGTCGCGGCCGTCGAAATCGACGCGAGCGTAATAGCCCTTGTACGTCATTGCGTTTGTCATGGCTTTATCCGTTATTCGTTGAACCAGTCGCGCGCATCTTCCACCTGATAGCGCTTTGCCTCGTGGATGCGGGCGATGCAGGTATCGGCGCCCCCCGTTCAGCTTGAAGGCGATGCGCGACCCGGCGCTTGCGTGAATGCTGCCGCCCAGCGCGACAACCAAAGCTTCGATATCCGCGCACACGATGCCGCCGAAGGTTGGCTTCGTATAGATCTCGGTCAGCGTGCGAGCGCGTTTGGTTTTCATGGGTGGGCGATATCAGAAATTGATATCACCAAACGGGTGAATGATAGCAAAATGGGCTATCTCGGCCTGCTTCCCGGCGACGCGATAGCAGGCCGCTGGCGCCGCCGGCCGTTGGGGCGGTCTCGGGCATTCCTGTGAGGCCGCAAGCCCGGCAGGGGGCGGACGTCGGCCGGCCGGGCCGGGTTAGGGGCCGGGGCAGGTGCACGAGCCTCCGACCCCGGGCCCGGAAATCGCAGTCCCCTCCCCGCCGGCCTCTCTCTAAATAGGTCGTTTTTGATGCACCGACGGCCAACCGCGCAAACGCCACCAGCGCGGGGTTCCGGGTACTTCATCTGATCACACCTGCCTCGCCCGAATATCACAAAGTTTCGACGTTATCCACCGCAGTGGGCCGCCTCCGATATTCCCGCCGCACCCGACATAATCATTTAAAATTCCTCACCAAATACCGACTTGATTAACGGCAGCGAAATGAAAAATCAATAATAAAGAAAATATCTTGTAATTATAAAAACGACCTCCTAGCATCCCCCTGCTGTTCGCGACATGTCTTGTTTAAAAGTCATCACTTGATGCATTCCTCGAACAAACCCATTCATAACCTGGGGAATTACATGAAGAAACTGTCTCGACTGCTACCCATCACCGCGATTACCATCGCGAGTCTCAGCGCTTTTGCCCAGGCCGGCGACCCGCCGGCCGCGGTCGACAAGGCGCTGCAACTGATCCAGCAGAACCCGGCCGCCTTCAGTGTGGCTACCGGCGGCACGGCACGCACGTTGAAGTTCGCGGGGCCGCAAGCAACCGCACCGACCGATGGCGATCAGTTCCAGGTACGTGACGTGATCGTCGATCCCGACGGCACCGAGCACGTGCGCTTCGATCGCTTCCATGCGGGCCTGCCCGTGATAGGCGGCGACGTGGTCGTCCATTCGAGCAACGGGCAACTGAAGCAGGCGAGCGTGACGCAGCTCGCACCGATCAATCTCGCCGGCACGATCGGCAAGGTCGGGAACCGCGCCGCGGTGCGCAACGCACCCGACGTAGGCGCGACGCGGGCCAGGCACATCGCGGCCGCGCGCTTCAACTCGGACGTGCGCCGCGTCGACGACCCGGAACTCGTCGTGTTCGCACGCGACGTCACGCCGACGCTGGCCTATGCGGTACGCGTCTACGGCAAGGCGACCGACACGCACGGCGACGCCGTGCTGTACTACGTCGATGCGCGCACCGGCACCGTGCTCGACGCACAGGACCTGATCAAGACCGCCGCCGCGACCGGCACCGGGCGCTCGCTGTACTACGGCAACCTGACGCTCACGACGGACCAGACCGGCACGAACGCGTACCGGATGCTCGACCCGGGCCGCGGCGGCGGTTCCGTCTACGATGGCCGCGGGCTCAGCTCGGACGAAGTCGAACAGGCGACCGACCTGCCGATCTTCACGAGCAGCACGAACGTGTGGGGCAACAATACGACCACCGACCGGCAGACCGTCGCGGCAGACATCGACTACGGGCTCGCGTTGACTTGGGACTACTACAAGACCACGCACAACCGCAACGGCATCTTCAACGACGGCCGCGGCGTGAAAAGCTACGCCCACGTGGTGTTCAATACCGGCAGCGGCACGACCGGCGCGAACGCGGCATGGCTGTCGTCGCGCGTGATGGCATACGGCGACGGCGAGCCGGGCACGCGCCTGCCGAAACCCGTGGTGTCGGTCGACGTTGCCGGGCACGAAATGAGCCACGGCGTGACCGAGGCCACCGCCAACCTGAACTATTCGGGCGACGCGGGCGGCCTGAACGAGGCGACGTCCGACATCTTCGGCACGCTCGTGAAGTTCTACGCGAACAATCCGAACGATCCCGGCAACTACGTGATCGGGGCGCGCGTGGTGAGCGGCGGCCTGCGGAAGATGTACAAGCAGGATCTCGACGGCCGGTCGTACAGTTGCTACCCGTCCGGCGGCTTCTCGTGGTCGAATCCTCGCCACGATCCGCATTTCACGTCGGGTGTCGGCAACCGCTTCTTCTACCTGCTGTCGGAAGGGCCGACGGTGCCGTCCACCGACACCGGCCTGTCGAGGACACAACTGGTCTGCAACGGCGACACGATCTTCAGCGGGTTGGGCCGCGACAAGGCCGGCAAGATCTGGTACCGGACGCTGACCGTGTACCTGAACGCCAACTCGAGCTACCCGAACGCGCGGCGTGCGTCGATCCAGGCGGCGAATGACCTGTACGGCGTGAACTCGGCCGAAAGCGCGACGGTCGCGCGCGCGTGGAGCGCGGTCGGGGTGAACTGACGGCGTGCGGGTGAACGCGTCGATCGCCGGACGGCGCGTGGCGGGCCTTGCTTCGGAGGAAAGCGATTCGGTCATCGTCACGCGGCGCTCGAGTGAATGACGGGAACGTGCCAACCGGCCGCCTGTACGCACAGGCGGCCGGTGGCGCCGCGGGTTTCGCATCACCCCGCCGCGACCAGCGGATTGAACGACGTGTCCCACAACGGCGCGACATGGGCCAGCCCGTCCAGCACGCCGATGCGGGCAAACACGTCCGCGACCTGCTGGTGCTGGGCGACCACGTCGGGCGTCACCGGCAGCAGCGCGTAGTCCTCGCTGCGCTGGTCGAACATCGTGACGAGGTCGGCAACCGGCACGCGCGTCTCGCGATTCTGCGCGATGGCGTAGTCGCGGAAATGCCCGTTCGCCCACGCATACGCACGCCGGAACCGCAGCAGCAGATCGCCCGTTGCCGCGCGGCGGCGCGCGTCGTCGAGCGTGCGCGGATTCGCGTACACCGGAAAATTGCCCGACAGATAGCCCTTCCCCGTTTTCAGCACGCGGGCGCCGTAGCGATTGCGCGCGAGCTGGCCGTTGTAGCCATAGATCGCCCACGCGTCGATGTCGCCGCGATCGTACGCGGACAACCCGTCGGTCGGAGACAGGTTGATCGGCTGGATATCGTCGAAGCTCAGGCCGGCTTCGGCCAGTTGTCGATACAGGAAATAGTGCGAGGTCGTCGCGCGCACGTAGCCGACGCGCTTGCCCTTCAGATCGGCGATGCCACGAATCGGCGTGTCCTTGCGCGCGAGCGTGACCTGGTTGTTCAGGTCTTCGCGCACACGCGAGATGAATCTCACATTGGCTTTCTGGCGCGCGGCGAACACGGCGGGAATTTCACTACCCGAACCGATATCGAGCGCGTCCGCGTTGAGCGCCTCGATATGCAGCACGCCGTTGTTCAGCTCGCGCCAGTCGATCCGGTAGGGCGTGTCGCCGAGCCCGGCTGCCTGCAGCAGCGCGCGCCAGCCGCCCTTGTAGGTCGCGACGCGCAACGTCGTGCCGGCCAGATCGGCGTCGGCGGCCGGCGCGGCGAACGCGGCCAATGGATGCGCCGCGACTGCGGCGCCGGCAAGCAGCAGGCGGCGACGTACCGCCGACATTGACGACATCGGATGCTCCTGTCGATCGGATGGAATAGGATGGAAAGCGAAACCGCCGCGTCAATGCAGCGCCGGAAAGCCGTGGCGCTCGGCCAGCAGTTCGAGGATGCGGCGCGCGTCGGTGACGAAGCGCACGTCGCCGAGCGTCTGCGCATCGTCCGGCGCGGGCCGGTCGCGGCCCAGCACGAGCACCGGCAGACCCTGGTGCGCGTCGTCGAGCGCGTCGATCACCGCAGGCCGCGGCCGCTCGAAGCCGACGCGCTTCACGTCGAGGCGCGCCGCGAGATCGGGCGCGCTCGCCAGCAGCCCCTCGATCGGCAGTCCATGCGGACAGACGAAGCGCTGGCCCGGATACTTCGGATCGGCAAAGCCCGGTTCCAGCAGAAACAGTACATCGCGACTCATGTCAAACGGCTCCTTTGTCGTTGGTCGGCCCAATCGGCAAGCGCGCATGCCGAGCGCCCTGCCGCTCACGAGGCATGCTGGCCCGCGGCCGGATGCCAGACTCTACCGTTGCGCCCTGCACGGTCCTACCAACGTTTTGCGAAATCGATATGCGAACGCGCATAGCGCATCGTCCGGTCGCCGCCTAGCGGTCGTTGCGTAAACGCATCGCCGTGCAAACGACGGGTATTGCGCACATCGAATGATTTCATCGATCGATATGACCGCATACGTGCATTTCCGGCGAGCGACGTTCGCGGTCGGCGCGATGCGTTCGCCGCAGCAGGCGCGCCGGACGCGATCGCGGCGCACCTGCCGGGCCGACGGCAGCGCATATTACAAATCGGCCGCGCAGCGAATTACAAACCACGGATCGGCCGTTCATCGGCGCGTCCATCGTCAATAGCATCGTGATCCTCACAAACGTACTGATAAAAACAGAGGATGGTCATGATCAAAAAAACGGTGGTACTGGGTTTGGTTTCGATCGGTTCGGTCGGCGCGCATGCGCAGAGTTCGGTGACGTTGTACGGCGTGGTCGATGCCGGCATCGCGTATACGAACAACCAGGGCGGCGCGAGCAACATCCAGCAGACGAGCGGCAAGCTGAGCGGCAGCCGCTGGGGCCTGAAAGGCGCGGAAGATCTCGGCGGCGGCGTGCAGGCGGTCTTCACGCTCGAAAGCGGGTTCCGCCCGAGCGACGGCGGACTCGGCCAGGGCGGGCGCCTGTTCGGCCGCTCCGCGTACGTGGGCCTCGGCAAGAAAGGCCTCGGCACGCTGACGTTCGGCCGTCAGTACGAGCCGATCACCGATCTCGTCGCGCCGTACTCGGGGCCGGGTTTCTGGTCGCCGGCCACGCACGTGGGTGACAACGACAACCTGAACCAGAGCTTCCGGCTGAACAACGCGGTGAAGTTCCGCAGCGACACGATCGCCGGCTTCACGGCCGACCTGCTCTATGCGTTCAGCAACCAGGCCAATGGCGGTGCAGGCACCGGGTTCTCGAACAACAACGCGTGGGGCGCATCGGCGAACTACGTGAACGGGCCGCTGTCGTTCGGCGGCGGCTATGTGCGGTTCAATCATCCGAATGCGGCGTCGAATACGAGCGGCGCGGTGGGCGGTGCGACCTCGACCACCGGCAACGACTACAGCGGCGCGTTCTTCTACGGGCTGAACGGCGGCGTACTGAAGCAGCAGATCGGCGCGGTGGGCGCGAACTACGCGCTTGGCCGCGCGACGCTCGGCTTCGCGTGGAGCCACACGCAGCTCGACTATCTCGACGGCTCGTCGCGCAAGTTCAACAACTACGACGTGAACGCGCGCTACCAGCTCACGCCGGCGGCCACGCTGATCGGTGTCTATACGTTTACCGACGGGCGCGCGAGCGGCCTGCCGGGCACGAGCGGCCAGACGCTGAAACCGCGCTGGCACCAGTTCACACTCGGGTTCGACTATGCGCTGTCGAAGCGCACCGATATCTACGTGTCGGGCATCTACCAGCTCGCGGCCGGCGATGCGAGCACCTCGACCTCGGGCGGCTATCGCAAGATCGCGGCGATCTCGAACATCGGCAGCGCATCGTCGACGAACCGTCAGCTTGCATTCGTCAGCGGGCTGCGCGTGAAGTTCTGACGGCATGCGCATCGGGCGCGGCGCAATCGTCACGATAAGCAAAGCGGGAATCGTTGTTTGCCGCGCCGCGCCCGGTTGCAGAAAATGATCGTTTCTCAGCGCGCGGCCCCCGCGCGCGACACGCGTTCGACCATGACCGATTCCCGTTTCCCTCCCCGTGCACCGCGAAGCGGCCGGCGCGCGGCGCTGCGTCAGCTCGCCGGCGGCTGGGCGGCCGCGATGCTGCCTGCGGGCGGCGCGCTCGCAAGCCCGCCGCTCGACGTGCCGCCGTGGACGCGCGCGCCCGGCGCGCCGCTGCTGTCGCCACCGTACGGCGTGCCGGGTCAGCACGAGCGCGACGTGATCCGTCGCAGCGCCCGCCCCCCTGCGCTACCCGGTTCCGGCTCGTCGATGACGCCGCTCGCCGACCTGTTCGGCGACATCACGCCGAACGGGCTCGTCTACGAGCGTCATCACGCGGGCGTGCCGGACATCGATGCGCAACGCCATCGCGTCGTCGTGCACGGCCTCGTGCGCGAGCCGCGCGTCTTCACGCTCGACGACCTGCTGCGCTTCCCGTCCGAATCGCGGATCCACTTCCTCGAATGCTCGGGCAACACCGGCAGCGAATGGAACGGCCCGAGCGGGTTGCCCGTTCAGTTCACGCACGGGTTGCTGTCGTGCTGCGAATGGACCGGCGTCCGGCTGTCGACGCTGCTCGACGAAACGGGCATCGATCCCGACGCACGCTGGCTGCTCGCCGAAGGCGCGGACGGCGCGGCGATGACGCGCAGCCTGCCGCTCGACCGGATCCTCGAGCGCGCGCTGGTCGTCTATGCGCAGAACGGCGAACGGCTGCGCCCGGAGAACGGCTACCCGGTGCGGCTGATCGTGCCGGGATTCGAAGGCAACACGAACATCAAGTGGCTGCGACGGCTGAAGCTGGTGCGTGCGCCGGAGATGACGCGCGAGGAAACGTCGAAATACACGAACCTGCTGCCCGACGGCTGCGCGCGGCAGTTCGTGTTCGAGATGGACGCGAAGTCGGTGATCACGCGGCCGTCGGCCGGCCATCGGCTCGTCGCGCACGGCTATTACGCGATCGGCGGCTACGCGTGGTCGGGCCGCGGCCGGATTCGCGCCGTCGACGTGTCGACCGATGGCGGCCGCACGTGGCGCCCCGCGCGGCTCGCCGGCGACGTACGCGACCGTGCGCTGACGCGTTTCGAGGCCGACTGGGTGTGGCGCGGCGAGCCGGCCGACCTGCAAAGCCGCGCGACCGACGAGACCGGCTACGTGCAGCCGACCCGCGACGCGCTCGTCGCCGCGCGCGGCCTGAACTCGCAGTACCACTACAACGGCATCCAGAACTGGCGTGTCGACACGGACGGCGAGGTGCGCAATGCGTAAGCCGCTCGCTTGCCTGCTGGCGGCCTGCATGATGACGTCGGGCGCGTTCGGCGCCGGCTTGGGCCTCGGGCAGCCGGTCGATCGCGCGGCGTTCGCCGCGTGGGACATCGACGTCGCGCCGGACGGCAGCGGCCTGCCGCCCGGCGCGGGCACGGTCGTACGCGGCGGCCATGTGTTCGCCGACAAATGCGCGATGTGTCACGGCGCCGGCGGCGAAGGCGGCGTCGGCGATGCACTCGTCGGCGGCATCGGCTCGCTCGCGAGCGCGAAGCCCAGAAAGACGGTCGGCAGCTACTGGCCCTACGCGACGACGCTGTTCGACTACATTCGCCGGGCGATGCCGTACAACGCGCCGCAATCGCTGAGCGCGGACGACGTCTATGCGGTCACCGCGTATGTTCTCCACCTGAACGGCATCGTGCCCGGCGACGCCCGGCTCGACGCGCGCACGCTGCCGCGCGTGCGGATGCCGAACCGCGACGGCTTCGTGCCCGATCCGAGGCCGGGCAAGCTATGACGCGTCCCGCACCGCTTGCCGCCGCATCGAGCCGCGCACCCGCGTGCGTCGCGCCGCACCTTTCAGCAAGGACCCCGTGATGAGCGACTCCTCCGTCACCGCCCCGCTCGCGCCGTCGCCGTTCGTCGACGTGCGTTCGCCGGCGGATTTCCCCGATAGCCCCGTGTCGCGCACGCTCGCGCAGCCGTTGATGCTCGGGCTGTTCCTGCCGATCCAGGCCGGCGGATGGAGTGCATCGACGCTGCCACGCACAACGGACTGGACGTTCGACTACAACGCCGATCTCGTGGCGCGCGCCGAAGCGCTCGGCTTCGATCTCGTGTTCGCGCTGTCGCAGTGGCTGCCGAAAGGCGGCTACGGCGGCGTGTTCGACGGTCAGGCGCTCGACTCGTTCATGACGCTCGCCGCGCTGACCGCGCGCACCGAGCGGATCATCCTCGTCGCGACGAGCCACGTGCTCTACGGGCCGTGGCATCCGCTCCATTTCGCGAAGTTCACCGCGACGCTCGACCACATCTCGCGCGGACGCTGGGGCATCAACGTGGTGACCGGCCACCGCGCGATCGAGCACGAGATGTTCGGCTGGAACCGGATCGAACACGACCGGCGCTACGAGATGGCCGCGGAATTCCTCGACGCGGTCCAGCAGTTGTGGGCGCAACCGGATAATTTCAGCTACACGCCGGAACTGTCGAGCTGGCGGCTGGGCGGCGCATTCGTGACGCCGAAGCCGCGCTATGGCCGCCCGCTGCTGATCAACGCGACGGGCTCCGACGCGGGCATCGCGTTCGCCGCACGCTATTCGGACATCGTGTTCGTCACGAGCCCGGCCGGCCCCGACGCCGAACGCGCGATCGACGCGCTGCCCGCGCACACCGCTCGCGTGAAGGCGGCCGCCGCCGCGCGCGGCCGCACGATCCGCACGCTGCTCAATCCGCTCGTGATCTGCCGCGAGACGGCGGCCGAAGCGCGCGCGTACCGCGACGCGATCGTCGCGCATGCGGACGATGGCAGCTTCCACCGCTTCGACAGCGACGCACACGCGTGGCGCGGCGGTTTCGAGCAGCGTGCGCAGGCCGCCGCACGCGCGATCGGCGGCAACATCTCGATCACCGGCGCGCCCGACGAAGTCGCCGATACCATCGTGCGGCTGCACCGCGCGGGCATCGACGGTATCCAGTTGAGTTTCTACGATTTCAAGCCCGATCTCGACTTCTTCGGCGAGCGTGTGCTGCCGCTGCTGCGCGAGGCCGGCTTGCGGCGTTGAAGCCCGATTTGAAACGCGGCGCGCCGGCACCGCCATAGCCGGCGGTGGCCGTCGTCAGAACACGCGCCCTTCGGTCAGGTGCGTCGTCACGCCGTTCAATTCGTAATCGCCGACCACACGCGCCTTGTGTAGCAGCGGGTTGTGGCTGAAGATCGTGCGCAGGTTGCGCCAGTGGCGATCGAAGTTGTGCGTGCGCGCCGTCGCCGACGCGCCGCCCACTTCGAACAGCCGCTCGGCCGCATGCAGCGCGAGCTTACTGACGATCAACTGCGTGCGGGCAGTGGCGAGCGCGCTGTCGAGCACGAGCGCATCCGCATCGGCTGCGCCCGCTTCGATTGCGTCGGCGGAGCGGTCGAGCGCGCGCGCGTTTTCTCGCACGAGCGCATCGATCGCGTGGCTGTGTGCGGACAGCTCGCCGACGATCTGCTGGACGAAATGATCGTCGCGCGCGGTCGGCGCGGGGCTGTGCAGCGCGGGACGGCCGTGCGCGAGCACATAGCGGCGCGCGTCGGCCACCACGTTGCGCACGATGCCCGCGCCCGTCGCGACGAGATGAAGCTGCCGCAGCGCGCCGCAATGACGGCCGACGAGCGTCGATCCATCGCGCGGAGCCACTTCGTCCGCGAACACCTGCACGTCGTTCAGCAGCAGGCTGCCGCTCGCGGTCATGCGCTGGCCCATGCCGTCCCAATCGTCGAGCACCTGCAGGCCGTCGCGCGCCACGGGAATGATCACCGCGAGCGCGTCGCCCTGCTCGTTCTCCACGTTGATGCGCGCGAAATCGGCGAACGCGGTGCCCGTCGAATAGTATTTGCGGCCCGTCACGCGATGGTGATCGCCGTCGCGGCGCAGCACGGTCGTGTTCTCGCCCGGGCGCGACGTGCCGCGCTCGGTCGACGCGCCGCCGAAGATCGCACCGGCCAGCACGCGCTCGAGCTGCACGTCGTTGAATGCGGTGCGAGGCGACAGCCGCAGCGTCTCGGTCTGGTCGTAGTGGATGCGCAGCGCGTGCGCGAGATTCGAATCGGCGGCCGCCAGCGTCGCGATCGTATCGAACAGGTCGACCAGCGTGCCGCCCAGGCCGCCGCGCGCGACCGGAATCCGAAGCGCGCCCAGCGCCGAGCGCCGGAAGATCGCGAAACCTTCGAACGGCAACTCGCGACGCGCCTCGCGCTGTGCGGCATCCTGCCCGATCGCGGTCGCGAGATCGGGCAGCGCGGCAAGCGCGTCGCGCAATGCTTCACGCGGATCGACGGCGTCACGGGCAGTCATTCGGCAGGTCCTTGTTTGGGGAGATGGGGAGCGTCGCGGCAACGCGCGACACGGCGTCCGTTACACGCGTCCGCAAAGTATAGAGACGCGCCCACTGCGCGTGAAAAACCGATTTCACCTTACGTTATGCCCGCGCCGGGATTGATCGCGAACGGACGCGTCAGTGCTGAATGCCCCACCGCCGCACGGTCGCGCGTTCGAGCGTATCGAATACGAGGTTCTCGACCAGCAGCCCGATCACGATGACGGCCGCAAGCCCCGCGAACACGCGGTCCGTATACAGCTCGTTGCGGTTCTGGAAGATGTACCAGCCGAGCCCGCCCTGCCCCGCGCTCGCGCCGAACACGAGCTCGGCCGCGATCAGCGTGCGCCACGCGAATGCCCAGCCGACGCGCAGCCCCGACAGGATCGACGGCAGCGCGGCCGGCACGAGGATCAGCGCGATCTGGCGCAGGCCCGTGAGCCCGTAATTGCGCCCGGCCATTTTCAGCGTGGCGGGCACGCCGGCGAAGCCGGTATACATGCTGAGCGCGAGCGGCCACAGCACCGCGTGCACGAGCACGAACAGCAGGCTGCCGGTGCCGAGCCCGAACCACAGCAGCGCGATCGGCAGCAACGCGATGGACGGCAGCGGATTGAACATCGACGTGAGCATCGTCAGCAGATCGCGGCCGATGCGCGTGGATACCGCGAGCGACGTCAGCGCGAACGCGAGCAGGACGCCCAGCGCATAGCCGCGCAGCAGCACGGACATCGAGATGCCGGTCTTGACCAGCAGTTCGCCCGACTCGATGCCTTGCACGAACGCGGCCAGCGTCGCGCCGAAGGTGGGGACGAGCAGATCGTTCGCGACGATGCGCGCGACGATCTCCCAGACGGCGATCAGCACGAGCGCGATGACGCCGCGGCGAAACCACGCGGCGCCGGCGATGCGGCGCAGCAGCGGCGCCGGCGCCGCACGCTCGGCATCGGGCGGCGTGTCGAGCGTGCGCGTATATTCGGCGCGCACGGGCGGCAGCGGCGGCAGGACCGGATCGATCGTACTCATGATGCGGCGTCCTCCGTCGTGGGTGCCTGGGATGTGTCGGTGTCGAACAGCAGGCGGTGGATCCGCGCGACGTTGTCGCGGAAGTCGCCGGTGTCGACGTTCGCGAGCGAATGTTCGTGACTGTTGAGCTCCGCGCGCACGCGGCCCGGATGCGGCGACAGCAGCAGAATCCGGTTGCCGACCACGAGCGCCTCCTCGATCGAGTGCGTGACGAACAGCAGCGTGAAGCGGAATTCGTCCCACAGCCGCAGCAGTTCCTCCTGCATCTTGCGGCGCGTGAGCGCGTCGAGCGCGGCGAACGGTTCGTCCATCAGCAGCACGCGCGGCTGCATCGCCAGCGCCCGCGCGATCGCGACGCGCTGTTTCATGCCGCCCGACAGCGTATGCGGATACGCATCGGCAAACGTGCTCAGCCCGACCTTGTCGAGATAGTGCAGCGCGCGCTCGCGTGCCTCGGCGCGCGACAGCTTCGCGGCGGCGCGCAACGGAAACGCGACGTTCTCGACGACCGTCTTCCACGGCGGCAACTGGTCGAATTCCTGGAACACGACGATGCGGTCGGGGCCCGGCCCGCGCACGGGCCGGCCGTCGAGCGCGATCGAACCCGACACGGGCTCGATGAAGCCGGCGATCGCCTTCAGCAGCGTCGACTTCCCGCATCCCGACGGGCCGAGCAGCACGAAGCGGTCGCTGCCGTATACGTCGAAGCTCACCTGATGCGTCGCGCGAACGATCCGCGTGCCGCTGCGGTATTCGAGGCTGACCTGGTCGATCGCCAGCAGGCGTTCGCTGTGCGTGCCGGCCGGTGCGGCGCTCGCGGCCGGGCGATCGTCCACACGTGTATCGGGCACGGCGGACGCGGCCGGCGACACGCCGCCACGTGCCGCATACGGCGGCAACCAGGTTCGGGAAGAAGTGGCGTTCACGATCGAATCTCTTGCGGGAAAAGCATCAACATACGACCGGACACCGTGCGGACCAACCATCGATTGCGCATATCGAAACCGCGCCGACGCATAAGCGTCGATCGCGGCGCCGCTGCATCGGCGCCGTTCAACTGCCGCCGGCCGTCGCGGGATCGTCGAAGAAGTAGTCGCGCCACGACTTCGGCTCGTTGCGGATCGCCCCGGTGCGATGCATGAACTGCGCGAGCGGCAGCGTGTTCTGCGGCGCGGTCTTGAACTGCACCTGCGGATTGCGCAGGATCTTCAGCAGCAGCGCGCGATCGATCTTCGACCCGTTCACGCGAATGTAGGTATCGGCAGCGCGCTCGGGGTCGGCCGCGATCTGCCGTGCGGCGTCGGCCAGCGCGGCGACGAACGCGCGATACGTCTTCGGGTTGTCGTCGCGGAATTTCTCGGTCGCGTACAGCACTGTCGCGGAGCTCGGGCCACCGAGCACGTCATACGAATTCAGCACGATGTGCGCGTTCGGGTTGCCGGCGAGCTCCTGCTCCTGGAACGGCGGATTGCCGAAGTGGCCGGTGATCACGTTGCTGTTCGCGAGAATCGCGGCCGTCGCGTCGGGATGCGGAATCGCCTGCGTGAGCGCGTCGAGCTTGTCGAACTGCTTGTCGCCCCACTGCTTCGCCGCTGCGTACTGCAGCACGCGCGACTGCACCGACACGCCAACCGCCGGCACCGCGATGCGGTCCTTCGCGCTCAGATCGGCGATCGTCTTCACGTTCGGGTTGCTGCTCACGAGGTAGTACGGGAAATTGCCGAGCGACGCGACACCCTTCACGTTCTGCCGGCCGCGCGTGCGATCCCACACGGTCAGGAGCGGGCCGACGCCCGCGCCCGCGACATCCACCGCGCCGGACAGCAGCGCGTCGTTCACGGCCGCGCCGCCCGACAGCCGCACCCAGTCGACCTTGATGTCGAGGCCGGCCTTGCGCCCTTCCTTCTCGATCAGTTGCTGGTCGCGCGCGACGTTCAGCATCAGGTAGACGACGCCGAACTGCTCGGCGATACGGATGCGGCCCTCCGCGTGCGCGGCTTGCGGGATCACCGCACCCGCGAAGGCGAGCGCGGCGGTGAGCGTGGCCGCCAGCGCGCGGCGCGCCGGCAAGAACGAAAACGACATCGGAACTCCGGTCAGGAAGGGACGGAAATGAAGGACGCGGCGCGCGGCTCAGAAAGGCGCGTCGCCTTCGATCGTCGTGCGGTACAGCTTGCGGCGCAGGTGGTCGGGCGTGCCGGCGGCCAGATGCATCAGCGAACGGTTGTCCCAGAACACCAGATCGTGGTCGCGCCACGCGTGCCGATACAGGTGCTCGGCGCGCACGCTGTGCGCGAACAATTCGTCGAGCAGCGCACGGCTTTCGTCGTCGGGCAGCCCGACGATGCGCGTCGTGAAATGCTCGCTGACGAACAGCGCCTTGCGGCCGGTTTCCGGATGCGTGCGCACGACGGGATGAACGACTGCCGCGACCTGCGCGATCTGTTCGGGCGACAGGTTGGGACGCCACGGGCTGCGCGCCTGCAGCTCCGCATAGCGCGCGAGATACGTATGCTCGGCGCGCCGCCCTTCGACCGCGCGGCGCAAGTGGGCCGGCAGCGTGTCCCACGCGAGGTGCATGTTCGCGAACAGCGTGTCGCCGCCTTCCGCCGGCAATTCCTGCGCGTGCAGCAGCGAGCCGAGGCTCGGCTTTTCCTTGTAAGACAGGTCGGAGTGCCAGAAATGGCCGGCGTCGCCGAGCCCGACCGGTTTGCCGTTCTCGACGATGTTCGACACGATCAGCACTTCCGGGTGGCCGGCCAGCGCGAACTGGTGCAGCACGTGAATCTGCAGCGGCCCGAAGCGGCGGCTGAATGCGATGTGCTCGTCCGGCGTGATGCGCTGGTCGCGAAACACCAGCACGTGGTGATCGAGATGCGCACGATGGATGCGCGCGAAATCGTCGGCGTGGAGCGGTTGCGACAGGTCGACGCCGATCACCTCGGCGCCGAGCGGCGCGTCGAACGGCACGATGTCGAAATGCTGCGCCGCGCCGTCCGGCCGCAAGGCGGGATGCCCGGCGGAAAGCGTTGCAGCGTCGCGGATGGCGGTAGTCGTCACGGCACGGCCCCTGATTCGGTCAAAACGCGAATCTACGAGGCCGCGCCAACGTGCGTCAACGAAGCGATTCGGATACGTTTATCTGCTGCGGTGATAAAGATCGCTGCTCGCGCATACGGCGCCGATCGGGGGGTCGTGCAACCGGTGCCGATGACCGGAGACTCCGCCCGGGTTCATCTCGGCGTCGGCCTGCACCGCGAGCCGACTAAGGCTGCCCCGCACCACCCGACGCGCCATAGATCTGCCCGGTCACGTAGCTCGAGCGCGACGACAGCAGCTCGACGTAGATCGACGCGATTTCCGCCGGTTGTCCCGGCCGCCCCATCGGCACCTGCTCGCCGAACGTCTCGACGTTGTGCGTCGTCTGTCCGCCGCTGACCTGCAACGGCGTCCAGAACGGCCCCGGCGCGACACCGTTGACGCGGATGCCGCGCTGGATCATCTGCTTCGCGAGCCCCTTCGTGAAATTCGCGATCGCCGCTTTCGTCATCGCATAGTCCAGCAGGTTCGCGGACGGGTCGTACGCATTGACCGACGTCGTGTTGACGATCGCCGAACCGGGCGGCATGTGCGCAATGGCGGCCCGCGTGATCCAGAACATCGCGTACAGGTTGGTGCGCAGCGTCCAGTCGAACTGTTCGGTGCTGATGTCGAGGATCGATTCGTGACTCTGCTGGCGGGCCGCGTTGTTCACGAGGATGTCGAGCCCGCCGAGCGCGGCGACCGCCCGCTCGACGAGGCCGTTGCACGCGCCTTCGCTGCGGATGTCGACCGCCAGTGGCACCGCCTTGCGCCCCGCGCTGCGGATCAGGTCCACGACTTCGCGCGCATCGGGCTCTTCGTCGGGCAGATAGACGATCGCGACGTCCGCGCCTTCTCTGGCACAGGCGATCGCCACCGCGCGGCCGATGCCCGAATCGCCGCCGGTGATCAGCGCCTTGCGGCCGTCGAGCCGGCCGCTGCCGCGATAGCTGCGCTCGCCATGATCCGGCCGAGGCGTCATGCGGCCCGCGAGGCCCGGCCACGGCTGGTGCTGCTGCGGAAACGGCGCATGGGGATAGAGGGTGCGCGGATCGCGCGGCGCCGTATCCCCGGCATCGGCCGGGCCGCCGCCCGTCTGCGCGATCGTCGGCAGGGCGACGCTGGCGACCAGTCCGGCCGTCGTGCCCTGCACCCATTTGCGACGGGATTCGGAAACTTCGTCTGATGACATGGTGGACTCCGGTGCGTGGATGGCGGAATGGAGCGGGACGCGACGATTCGGCCGGCGTCGCCGCTACAGCGCGCTACAGCGGCCGCGGCCGATTGCCCGAATCGTCCGGCGCGTCGTGCTCGTCGGGCCACGGCTTGCCGGCCGGATCGCGCACCTCGGTCTGGCGCGGATCGTCGGGCACGACTTTGCGCGCCTGGTCGTCCGGAATCGTGTCGAGTTCGCCGCCACCGGGCGCATGGCCGGGGCGCGCGGTCGATTCGCCACCGGGCGCCGGCTTGCGCCGGTCCGGCGCGTCGGTCGTCTCGCGTGCCGCATCGGGCGACGCGGTGTGCTGTCGTTGAGTGTCCTGCGTCATGACGTTCTCCCTGTCCGGATGCTGACTGCGCCGCGCCACGCGGCGACGGGCGGTGCGGCAGCCTGCAACGCTTCCAGCAAGCGACATGCCGTTATCGGGCTGCCTCGTCGCACGGCCAGCGGATGAATCCGCTGAAGAAATTACAAGCGACGCATCACCCGATGCAGGAACGGCAATACGCGTGGCACGTGCGATGCTCGATAGCGACATGCCGGTTGCGCGCCGGTGCCCTTTCGACTCCGAGGAGGACGATCATGATCACGACGCCCGCGACAAACGCGACACCGAACGACGACGATTTGACCGACACGCCGGACGTTCCACCGCCGGAGCGCGACGACCGTCACGACGACCTGCCCGACTTGCCGGACCCGACCGAAGTGGGCGAGGACGGTTAGCACGCGTGTCGCGGCGGCGCGCGTTGCCGGTCTGCGCGTCGCGCGAAGCGAAGTGCGCGGCCCGCATCACCTTACTGCTTGTTGCCCGGTTCGCGCGTTCGCTCGCCGTACGTGTCGTTGCCGCAATGCGGGCACGTCGGGATCGGGTGCCCCGCCTGGACGTGCGTCGACCGATTGCATTTCTCGCATCGAAAGTTACCGGTCTTTTCCGCCTTTTCGCCCGCATGCGCCGTCATCTTCGTCCTCCTTCCGGCTCGGCCTTACCCGCGCTTCACGGCGTACGCCGCCTTTCATGCGCGAGCTCGCCGGTCGGCACCGCATCGACGTCCTGCAGCGGCTCGCCCGGGATGCGGCGCTTCGCGGACTGCTCGGCCGGCAAATCGGCCGTCTGCCCGGCGCGCCCGTCCGCGCTGCTGCCCTCGGCATCGAGCTGCTGCTCGGCCCGCTGCCAGTATTCGTCGGCCCGACCGTCCGGCGCGCCGTCTGCCTGCCACAGCCGGTACGCACGCTCGCGGACCTGCGTTTCCCTGTCTTCGTTCATGTCGTTCTCCGTGTCTGTCATGGCAATTCACCGATCCGGGCGCGCCGGCGCCGACACCGCGCCGAGCGTCGACGACATCGCGCCGTCCGCGGCCGTCGCCAGATCGCCCAGCGCGACGATGCCGAGCAGCCGCTTCTGCCGGTCGACCACCGGCACGCGGCGAATCTGCGCATCTTCCATCTTCTTTTGCACCACTGAAATGTCGTCGTCCTCATAACACCAGTTCGCGGGTCCGCTGACGACGCCCTCGATCGACTCGTTCGGCGGCACGCCCATCGACACCGCGCGCACAACGATGTCGCGGTCCGTCAGCATCCCGATCAGCCGCGTGCCATCGCAAACGGGCAGCGCGCCGACGTTCAGCTCGCTCATCAGCCGGGCCGCCTCGCGCAGGCTCTGCGTCGGGCCGATGGTCGCGGCGTCGCGTGTCATCACCTCCGATACACATGTCATGTTTCGCTCCTCGGTAAGCCGCCCACGGCGGCCTGCTGCACGAGCATCGCGCGTTCCAGCGGCCGCGCGCGTCAGTTCTCCGTCGCGCAGCGGACCGACGTCAGGCCCGCGGATTCGACGATCCGCATCAACTGCTTCAGCATCACGTCGGCGCTGGCCGCTTCGCGCCACTGCACGAACAGTTCTTCCTCGCGCACCGCGCGTGCAGCCGTTTCGCAAAAGCTTTTCGTCCGGCACGTGAATCCCGCCCGGCTCAGCTTCGCGATCAGTTGTTCGCGCGCAACCGAGCCCGGCGGATATTCGATCGTGACCAGCGCGGTCCGGACGCGCCGCAAGCGCTGCTCGACCAGCCGCAGCGGCCAGACGACGAGCAAGGCGAGCACCAGCCCGAGCGCGCCGAGTGACAACTGGCCGCCGCCGACGCACAGCCCGATGACGGTGACGAACCACAGCGTCGCGGCCGTGGTGACGCCGGATACGAGGCCATCGCGATGAAGGATCGCGCCGCCGCCGATGAAGCCCATTCCGGTCAGGATGCCGAGCGGCAGCCGCATCAGGTCCAGCACCGAAAACGCGCCCTCCGGTTTGCCCGCCTGCAGCAGCAGCGCATTGACCTGCAGCATCGACAGACATGCGGCGAGACAGACGAGGATCGTCGTCCGCAGCCCGGCCGTCTTGCCGGATTCGCTGCGATCGAGGCCGATCAGCCCGCCCGCGACGAGCGCCAGCGCGATCCTGACGAGAACGTCGTGCCACTGCAGTACGACCGGCATCGGTTCCATGCGCGCCTCCCGTGCAAATCGTCATGTGTCGGGGCGCGAACGCCGCCGGCGACGCCTGCCCGGCGCAAGGACCGGGCCTGCTTTTCGGGTGCGGCGGCGCCTGTAGTACGTCGGACGGAATTGTAGAAAGGGGGTTCGGCGCGCACCGTGCCACCGTGGCGGAGGTGGTCGGCGCCCGTTCGCGGAATGATCGTGCGTCGCCACGCCGGGCGCGTGACGGCGAAGAACTGACCCGCCGCCAGCGGACATCCGCCGGGCGCCCTCGCTCCGTATCCGATCAGATACGCGAACCGCTCCCAACGGCCGTTCCTAGACAATCTGTTCCCGAGCGGGTACGAAATGCCGTCCCCCGGCGTCGGAAGCATCTATTCGTTCCCGTACGAATACGAATTACCGCCCGACTTGGCGAGTTATGCGATACTGTTCCCGCTCAGATACGAAGCACGGAGAACGTCATGTCGGAGTCCCAGTCCGTCGACACGATCGGCGCGCTCGCCCACCTCATTCGTTCCGCGCGGATCCAGCAGGGGTTCACGCGGGACGAGCTCGCGAACGCGACCGGCCTGTCGCCGAAATTCATCAGTCAGGTGGAAGCCGGCAAGCCGACCGCGCAAATCGGCAAGGTCATGCTGCTGCTGGCCGAGCTCGGCGTGCGCCTGTACGCCGAGTCGTCGGTCGAGATATCCGAAGCCACCGCGCTGAAAGCCGCGCAACGCCGCAGGAGCAGCCATGGCGGCTAGAACGCTGATCGCGTCCGCCAACGGCGTGCGCATGGGCACGCTGACCGACGATAAAGGCATCTGGTCGTTCGCGTACGACCCGCAATGGCTCGCGTCACCCGCCGCGTATCCACTGTCGCCGGCGTTCCCGCTGCGCGCGGGCGTGTTCACCGACACGTCGACCGATCGTCCAGTGCAGTGGTTCTTCGACAACCTGCTGCCCGAGGAAGGCATGCGCACGTCGCTCGCGCGCGAGGCGAAGGTCGATGCGGCCGACGCGTGGGGCCTGCTCGCGTACTTCGGCCGCGAATCGGCCGGCGCGCTGACGCTGCTGGCCGATGGCGAACGCGAAGCGCCCGGCGGCCTGCAGCCGCTGCCGCTCGACGAGCTCGAACGGCGAATCCAGGCGATGCCCGAACGCGCGCTGACGGCGACGGCACCCAAGCGCATGTCGGCGGCCGGCGCGCAGCAGAAGCTGCTGCTGGTGCTGCGCGGCGACGCGCCCGACTACGCACTGTTCGAGCCGGTCGGCAGCGAACCGTCGATGCACCTCCTCAAACCCGACATGCGTGCGGCCGGCTATCCGCATTCGGCGATCAACGAGTTCTTCTGCATGCGGCTCGCGAAGAAGATGGGGCTCGACGTACCGGACGTGCACTTCCTGCGCGCGCCGTCCGCGTGCTACGTGATCGACCGGTTCGACCGCGACGTCGCGTCCGAACCGGCCGGGCGCGTGCATACGATCGACGCGATGCAGTTGCTCAACTACGACCGCGGTTTCAAATATCAGCGGGCGAACGCACAGGAACTGGCCCGCGCGATCGAGCGCACCAGCACGAGAGCGCTCACGCGCCTGTCGGTGTTCCGCTGGACCGTGTTCAACGTGGTGGTCGGCAATGCCGACGCGCACCTGAAGAACCTGTCGTTCTTCGTCGACGCGCGCGGCTACCGGCTCGCGCCGTTCTACGACATCGTCAGCACGGTCGTGTATCACACGCCGACGCACCGGCCCGACCATCGCGGCGAACACTGGCCGCACTGCGAGCTGACGATGCCGCTCGGGCATGCGACGCGGTTCGCCGATATCGACATGGACGCACTGGTCGCGTTCGGCCAGGCGCTCGGGCTCAGGGAGAAAGCGGCCGCCAGCGAACTGCGGCGCTTTCTCGAACCGCTCGACCGTCTCGTCGTTCAGGCGCTCGATGAAGTGCGGCACATCGCGCATCCGGACGCCGGGGAAATGCGATTGCTGAATTCGATCGTCGCGATGCCGATCGCGGAGATGGGGCGGGCGCTGCGGTAGACGTGCGGATAGGCTGCCGCGCGCGGATGTCGTGCCGCCGCCGGACGCCCGCGCGGCGCCCGGCCAGGGCGCCGCACGGCAAAGGCATCGACGCCCGTCGCGGCCGCGGACCACGCCCACAGCCGCGCCGCTTCCTCCGGATCGATCGCATGCGGCCGCACGCCTGATTCCTCGTTGCCGCGCGTCACTGTCGCGACGTCGCAATCCTCGCAATAAACACCGCCGAGATCGGCCAGGCGCGGCGACGTCGCCACCCATACCTGGGTTGCCGCACCCTGCTCAGGTGTCTTGAAAGTCGGATCGATCGGCACACCGTGCTCGTCCACCCAACCTTGCGCCATCATTTCCTCGCGCGTCAGATGGCGCTGCAGCGGCGTCGCGATCTTGCCGGGATGCAGCGAATATGCGCGAACGCCGAATGGCGCACCGAGCACGTCGAGCTGCACCGCGAACAAGGCGTTGGCGGTTTTCGACTGTCCGTACGCCAGCCATTTGTCGTAACCGCGCGTGAACGCGATATCGTCCCAACGGATCGGCGACAGCCGGTGCCCGAGCGACGACACCGCGACCACACGTGCGCCGTCTCCGTGCGCGAGCGCAGGCCATAGGCGGTTGACGAGCACGTAGTGACCGAGGTGATTGACGGCCATCTGCGCTTCCCGACCGTCGCCGACGCGGGTCTCGGGGCAGGCCATGATGCCCGCGCTGTTGATCACGATATGTACGTTGCGCCGCGCGTCGACAAACCGGGCCGCGAATGCATCCACGCTCGCGGGGTCCGCCAGATCGAGCGTCGCGATCTCCACGCCGGCGATGTCGCGCGTCGCCTCGCGCGCGGCCGCGACGCTCCGCGCGCCGACGACGACGCGCGCGCCGGCTTGCGCCAGTGCACGCGTGGTTTCGAGCCCGAGACCCGAATGGCCGCCCGTCACGATCGCGGTCTTGCCGCGCAGGTCGAGACCGGCCAGGACGTCGCTCGCCGTCGATGCAGCGTCGAATCCGGAATGAAGGGGTTGCTGCCTGCTCGTCATTGAAAGCTCCAGGAACGGCGTGCGAAGCACGTGGCCGCCCATCGGCCGCGTCACTGCACGAGCCCATTCTCCGGCCGCGCATCCGGACTGTGAATGCAATAGAATCCGGTTTTTCGTCGAGATCGTCCGGGATTGCGCGTGGACCCGCTATCGGAAGTGCTGTCGCTGCTGGAAACGCGCGACTCGTTTTTCACCGGCCTGCGGGCCGGTGGCCCATGGGCCGTCGACCTGCCCCCGCCCGACGGGATCAAGTTCAACGCGGTGGTCGAAGGCAGTTGCTGGCTGACCGTCGACGGTGCAGGGCCACCCGTCCGGCTGCGCACGGGCGACTGCTTCCTGCTCGCCGCGCCGCGGGCATTTTCGCTGGCGAGCGATCCGTCGGTCGCGCCGGTGCCCGCCGCCGACGTGTACCGGCATGTCGACCGCGGTATCGCGCACTATGGCGAACCGGCCGACTGCTTTCTGATCGGCGGCCGCTTCGCCTATGAGGAACGGATGCCGCTGCTGCTCGGCAGCCTGCCGCCCGTGGTGATCGTGAGCGGCGATTCCGAACCGGCGGCGGTCCTGCGCTGGTCGCTGCAGCAACTCGCACGGGAGTTCGTCGCGGCGTCGCCGGGCGGGTCGCTGATGGTTCGGCATCTCGGACACATGATGCTCGTGCAGATCCTGCGGCGCTATGTGGACGCCGGCGCGAACGGCGACGTCGGGTGGCTGGCCGGATTCGCGGATTCGCGAGTCAGCGCGGCGCTGGCCGCGATTCACGCGGCGCCCGAGCGACGCTGGACCGTCGACGCGCTGGCGGCCTGCTGCCATGTGTCGCGTTCGACGTTCGCGCTGCATTTCAAGCGGCGGCTCGGGTTCGGGCCGCTCGAATACGTGTTGCGGTGGCGGATACAGCTGGCGATGCGCGAACTGCGCCACTCCACGGCGTCGATCTCGGCGATCGCGCAGCGGCTCGGCTACGACTCGGATAGCGCGTTCGGCCATGCGTTCAAACGCATCGTGGGCTGCTCGCCGCGCGCCTATCGTCATGACGTGACGAAGGAACCGGGCAACTAGCGTCGTTACGGCCCTCGTCGGGCACGCGGTGGTGCGAAAACGTCAACGCCCGGCACTTGAATTACGGCCATCGGGATAAGTATTCTTATCACAATACACCGATTTCATTTACAAACTCGGCCGAGCAGCAATGCGTCGGCGCATCACCCGTTCGTATGCCGCAATTCCCCGTCGATGTGCTGCGGCAACCTCAGCAAATTGAAGATCGGGCACACCGCTTCGACCGCCTGATGCAACGCCCGAATGACCTCCGGCGGCTCCGGCGACACGATGTCCAGCGTATAGCGGATGTTGTGCGGGAATACCGGAACGTGCTCGAACCCCGGCTGCTGCGCGAGCGGATGCTGGTCGCCGGTGACTTCGACTTCGATCGCGTCGATCTTCAGGCCCCGCTCCGCGGCCTGGATCAACGTGATGTGCGTGAGGCAACTGCCGAGCACGCCCAGTTGCAGTTCCGGCGACGCAGGCCCGAGGTTGTATCCCGCGAAATCGGGCGGGCTGTCGCTGATCACCTGGAAGTCGCGAATCCGGATCTCGCGCACGCCGCTGCGACCGAGCGCGCGCACGGTCGCCTTCAGCGGCGTCGCCTTGAGATCGGGATCGTTGCGGGCGGCCTGCTGCTTCGCTCGCCAGGCGTCGCGCTTTTGTACGAGATAGTCGTTCAGGGTCGTCATGGTCGAGTCATGGGCAGGCGGCACGCAGGCGACCGATCGGTTCGTTGCGCGCCAGGGCGATCAGTCGACCGCCGGAATCCACGCGGCCGTCGCCGCATCGCTCGCGCGGAACGCCGGAAACTTCGCGCCGAGTTCGGCCACGGTATGAATGTCGTTCTTCACGAGATCGTCGCGCGTGATCAGCGTCGGCTTGACCGCGATGCGCGCGCCCGGGTTTTGCCCGGCCACCAGCAGCGCCGCCGCTCGCACCGACACCGCGCCGACGACCGCCGGATTGGTCGCGGCCGTCGCGACCCACGCGCTGTTCGGCGCGCGAATGGCCTCGATGTCGGCCGTCGATACGTCCGCGCTGTAGATGCGCAGCTTCGACGACAGCCTGGCCTCGTCGGCCGCGAGCTTCGCGCCGCGCGCGAACTCGTCGTACGGCGCGAATACGACGCGAATGTCGGGATTCGCGCGATACGCGGCCGCCGCCTGGTTCGCGACCGATTGCGCGATCGGATTGTCGACGGTGCCCCAGCGCGCCTTTTCCTTCACCTTCGGGTGCGCACGCTTGAAGTCGCGCCACGCGGCATCGCGCCGGTCGAGCGGCGCGAATCCGGCCACGTACACGTACCCTGCCGCGAACGCGTCGCCGTTGTCCTTCACGGCCTGATCGAGCAGCAGGTTCGCCAGGTCGCGATCGTTCTGCTCGATCTGCGGCACCTTCTGATTGGCGAGATCGACGTCGAACGCAACGACCTTGATGCCTTTGTCCACCGCACGCTGAACGACGTCCTTCAGCGATTCCGGCAAGCCGTGATTGACGATGATCGCGGACACGCCGATGCTGATCGCCTGCTGAATCTGCTCGCGCTGCTCGGCCGCGTCCTGCCGGCCTTCGTAGATGCGCAGATCGACGCCGAGCGCACGTGCCTGCTTCTGCGCGCCGGCTTCGTAGGCCTGGAAGAAATCGCCGGTCGACAGGTAGTTGACGAGCGCGATCTTCACGCCGCCCTTGTCGAATGGCGCCGGCGCGCCCTTGAGCGGGCCGGCGTACGCCGCGGGCACACCCAGCACGAGCGCGACGCCCAGTGCGAGCGCGCCGAGTTTCGGTTCGATGCGTGACTTTCGGCGAAGCAATGAGCGCATGGCGCGTCTGTCTCCATATAGAACGATATCGGTTCAATCTATCAGCGCGACACGCAAACTCAAACCGACCGATTCGGCAATCGATATTACTTTGGATGGCAAACGGTCCAGCCTGAAGATTCTTCGAACCCGTCCATGCCTGATCCGAGTCTCGGCGACCTCACCCATCACGCCCGGGCGTCCGCACGGCGACCGATGCCGAAGGTAAACGCGAGGGCCAGCACGAGCAGCACGCCCTTGATGAAATCCTGCATGTAGTACGGTGCGTTCAGCATCGTCAGCCCGTTGAGCAGCACGCCGACGAATACAGCGCCGACGACCGTGCCGAACACGTTGGGCCGCTTCGCGCCCCACACCGCGTAACCGATCAGCGCGGCGGCCACCGCGTCGAGCAGCAGCGAGTGCCCCGCGCTCACGTCGCCGCGGCCGACCCGCGCGGCGATCAGCACGCCGCCCAGCGACGCGATCGCACCCGACACAACATATGCGGCGACGCGGTAGCGCGCGGCCGGTGCGCCGGCCAGCCGCGCGGCCGTTTCGTTGCCGCCGATCGCATAGATCACGCGCCCCCAGCGCGTCGCTTCCATCGTGATGCAGGCCAGCACCGTCACGGCCGCAAGCACCAGCACCGGCAACGGTACGACGTCGAACACGCGCAGCCGGCCGAGCGCGAGAAACGCGTCGGGGAACACGCCCGTCGCATCCGTGCCGTCGGGCAGCACGGAGCCGGTCGCCAGCGAACGGCCGCCGGTAGGGATCAACTGCAGGCCGGCCAGCAGGAACAGCGTGCCGAGCGTCGCGAGCTGGTCGGGCACGCGCAGCCGCGTAATCAGCACGCCGTTGAACAATCCGGCGGCCACGCCGAGCGCGACGCAGGCGATCACGGCCGCCCACGCGCTGCCGTGCCAGACGACCAGCACGTAGCTGGCGGCCATCTGCGCGGTCGCGGCCACGCTGCCGACCGACAGGTCGAAACCGCCGGCCGCGAGCGTGACCGTCACGCCGACGCCGAGCAACGCGACGATCGACACCGCCTGCAGGATGCTGAACAGGTTGTCGAGGTTCAGGAACGCGGGGTCCCTGATCGCGAACACGACCACGAGAGCGGCGAGCACGAGCAGGATGCCGGTTCGTTCGAGCGCATCGCGGATGCGCGCCGGCCCGGCGCGCGACGATCGTTCGACGGATGCGGCATGACGTACATCGGAAGAAGTCACGGGTTTCATGAGCAAGCACCCACGATGGAAGCAGTCGGAGGCAGACCATCGAGCGTCGCGCGATCGAACCGCACGATACGGTCGGCGATCTCGGCGGCTTCCTCGAGATCGCTGACGAACACGATCGTCGCGCGCTCATGCGCATGACGGCGCAGCGTATCGACGATATCGGCGCGCGCGCCCGCATCGATGCCCTGGAACGGTTCGTCGAGCAGCAGCAGCCGCGCCGGTTCGGCGTGCCAGCGCGCGAGCACGATCTTCTGCTGGTTGCCGCCGGACAGGTGCGCGACGCGATCGTCGGGCCCCTCGCAGCGAATGCCGAACCGTGCGATCGCCGCCGCGGCCGCCGTGCGTTCGCGGGCTCGGCGCACCGCGCCGCTCGCGAACCAGCGCGACAGGAACGGAAAGCCGATCGTGCCCGCGATCGACGCGAACGGCACGCTGTCGGGAAACAGCGACGTGCGCCAGCGATCCTCGCCGGCCAGGAATACGCCGGCGCGAATCGCGTCCGCCGGCGAACGCGGCCGCCACGGCCGGCCGTCGAGCGTCATCTCGCCGGCCGCCGCGCGCACCGCGCCGAAGATCGTCCGTGCGAAGCGCGACTTGCCCCCGCCGACCGGGCCCGCGATCGCGACGATCTCGCCGCGCCGGACGTCGAGATCGAACGGCGTACTGGTCGGCGTCAGCCGGATCTGCCGCACGCTGAAGCCTGAGCCGGGCCCGGATTCGGCCTGTGCGGCCCGCTCCGGCGCCAGGGCACGCGTACGCGGCAGCGGCCGGCCGATCATCGTTTCCACCGCGGCGTCGAAATCGATTGGCGCGGCCAGATCGGCGACGATCCGGCCGTCGCGGACGATCGCCGCGCGATCGGCGATGCGACGCAAATCGCCGAGCCGATGCGACACGAGCAGGATCGCGACGCCATCGCGGCGCAACGCGTCCACCAGCACGAACAGCCGCTCGGCCTCCGCTGCGGACAAGCTGGCGGTCGGCTCGTCGAGAATCAGCAACGACGGCTGCCCGGCCAGCGCGCGCGCCAAGGTCACGCGCTGCTGGTCGGCCAGCGACAGCAAGGCCAGCGGCGCCGCCAGATCGACGTCGAGCCCGACCCGCGCGGCGAGCGATCGCGCCGCGCCACGCCGCGCGGCCGGCGGCACGCGCCACGGCGAGGCCGGATCGCACAGTCGGTCCAGCAGCAGGTTGTCGGCGATCGATAGCGTCGGCACGACGGCGTCGGCCACCGACTGGTGCACGGTCGCGACGCCGAGCCGCTTGGCCGCGTGCGGCGAACCCGGCCGATACGGTTCGCCGTGCAGCGTCAGCGTGCCGGCGTCCGCTTGCAGCGCGCCGCTCAGGATCTTGACGAAGGTCGACTTGCCCGCGCCATTCGCGCCCATCAGCGCGACGACTTCTCCGGCGCCGATCGACAGATCGAGCGCCGCCAGCGCGACGGTCGCGTCGAAGCGTTTCGCGATGCCGGCGGCGCTCAGGACGGGCGGCGACGCCGATCGATGCGATCGATCTTCGCGCCGCGTCGTGTCCATGGTTTCGTTCATCGCGCCATTCATGCCCGAAGATTCCGGTCGGCACGACGCGGTTGCAGCAGGAACAGTACGTCGTCGGTCATGTCATGCAACTCCGCTGAGGGTCGTCCGGCATCGATCGCCTCGTCAGCCCGCTTCCGGCACGGGAAACCGGAACGAAGCGCCGTAGGCCGTATCCGGCAGGCGGTCGCGGCCGCCCAGCCGTGAACGGAAGGTGCCGCTCGCCGGCGTCGTGCGGTACAGGCCGCGCTTCTTCAGTTCCGGCACGATCAGTTCGGCGAAATCGTCGAGCGTGCCCGGGCTGATCAGCGGATTGAGCATGTAGCCGCTCGTCGTCGACTGCCGCGCATGCTCGGCGAGCTGGTCCGCGATTTCGTCGGGCGAGCCGACGAGGATCAGGTCGGTGCCGCGCGTGACGCTCGCGAACTTGCGCCGCACGTCGCCGGCCGTGAGCGGCTTGCCGCTGCCGTCCGGCCGCACCACGTAGGACGTCAGCCCTTCCGTGTGCGTCGTCAGCGGCTCGTCGTCCGCATAGCGGTCGATGTCGATGCCGGTGTCGCCCGCATAGCTGACGAGTTGCGCGTGCCGGTGATAGTGTTGCTGCAGCGTGTGATATTTCTCCTTCGCGTCGCTCGACGAGCGCGCCGTCACGATCCGCAGCACCGTCAGCGACTTCACGTCGTCCGCCGCCCGGCCGCGTTCGGCCGCGAGTCGTCGGATCTCGTCGAGGCCCGCACGAATCTCGTGCGGGTTCGACTTCGCGACGAACACCACCTCCGCATGCTTCGCCGCGAACGCGCGTCCGCGCCCCGACCAGCCGGCCTGGATCAGCACGGGCGAGCGCTGCGGCGACGGCGCGCAGACGTGCGGCCCCTGCACGCGATAGTGCGTGCCTTCGTGCGCGATCGGCCGCACGCGGTCGCCACGCGCATAGCGCGGCGCGTGCTTGTCGGCGACGACCGCATCGTCCGCCCAGCTCCCTTCCCACAGTTTGTACACGACGTCGAGAAATTCCTCCGCGCGCGCGTAGCGTTCGTCGTGGCCGATCATCCGGTCGAGCCCGAAGTTGCGTGCGGCGCTCGTCAGATAGGACGTCACGATGTTCCAGCCGATCCGGCCGTTGCTCAGATGATCGAGCGTGCTGAAGCGGCGCGCGAGCGCGAACGGGTGCTCGTAGGTCGTGCTCGCGGTCACTCCGAACGCGAGCCGCTCCGTCTGCGCGACCAGCGCCGCGATCAGCATCATCGGATCGTTCGCGGGCGCCTCGACCGCCCACTGCAGCGCCGCGTCGGCCGACCCGCCATAGACGTCGTACAGGCCGAGCACGTCCGCGAAGAACAGCATGTCGAGATCGGCCTGTTCGGCCGTGCGCGCGAGGTTCGACCAGAACCCGAGCGTATTCGCACGCAGCCGTTCATCAGCCGGATGGGTCCACAGGCTCGGCGCGCCGCCGCAGCCGACGCTGGCTTGTTCATACAGGGAAAACAGCAAGGGGCGAGGATCGGACATCGTGGAATTCGTTACCAGGGCAGGAATCAGTTGGGCGCCGCCCACGCGCCCGACGACGCGCGGTGGCGCCGGGCGGGCATGCGTTCGTCGGCTGCGCGCGTCAGGTAGCGATTGACGCGCTGCTCGAGACGGGCGGCAGGAATGGTCAGCAGCGCGACCAGCACGACATAGACGATCGCCGCACCGGCCAGCGGTTCGTACACGCGCAACGTCTCGAAGCGCAGCGTATTGGCCGTGCCCATCACGTCGAACACGGTCACGGTGGACGCGAGGACGGTCGATTTCAGCAGCAGGATCGCCTCTCCGGTGAGCGCGGGCAGCGCAAGCCGCCACGCACGCGGGCCGACGATGCGGCGCAGCACCTGCACGCGCGTCATCCCGTATGCGTGGCCGGCCTCGATCTCGCCAGCCGGCACGCCGGCGATCGCGCCGCGCAGGATCGTCGCGACATACGCGCTCTCGTTCACGCTCAACGCGACGATCGCGTACCAGAACGCGTCACGCAGCAGCGGCGACGCCCAGCTGTCGCGCATCCACTCGCGCGGGACGATCTGCCCGAATCCGTAGTACAACAGATAGAGCTGGACGAGCAGCGGCGTGCCGCGGATCAGCATGAGCCAGCCGCGCACGGACCAGCGCAACGGCGTATGGCGTGCGCCGGCGGCGAGCGCGAGCGGCACGCCCAGCAGCACGCTGGCCGCACCCGACACAAGCGTCAGCGCCAGCGTCGTCGGCACCGCGGCGAGCAGCTTCGGCATTACCGTGTCGAGCAGGAAAGGCAGCGAGAAGATCATGTCGTCGCACGCCTCGTGCCGCGATTCGCATGCCGCTCGAGCGCCGCAAAGATGCCCGCCGACGTGACGCTCAGCAACAGGAACAGCGCGGCCGTGACCAGATAGAAGAATACGTAGTGCCGCGTCGCGCCGGCCGCGAGCTGGCTCGCCTTCAGCAGATCCGTGAACGAACCGAGCACGCTGATGAACGACGCGTCCTTGGTCGCGTTCAGCCACACGTTGCCGACGCCCGGCAGCGCGAGCCGCGCGGCGGCCGGCAGCCGGATGCGCGCGAACGTCTGCCAGGACGTCATCCCATACGCGTGCGCGGCTTCGATCTGGCCGACCGGCACGTTGACGAGCGCCGCGCGGAAGATGTCGGTGAGATACGCGCCCTGGATGAAGCCGAGCGACAGTGCGGCGACGACGAACGGGTCGAACGCGAAGTCGCCGGACACGATGCCGCTGCCGCGCAGCGCGTTCTCGATGGCCGGTGCGACCGCGTAGAACGCCAGCAGCAGGCACAACAGCTCGGGCAGCGCGCGCACGAGCATCGTGTAGAGCCGCGCCAGCCATACAAGCGCTGAATATCGCGCCAGCTTGCCGAGCGCGCCGGCGATGCCGAGCAGCACGCCGGTGCAGAACGATGCGGCCGCGACGCCGAACGTCAGCGCGAACGCACTCGCGAACACGCGGCCATATCCGCCGTCGCCGAAGGCGAGCAGCGCGAGCAGCGAATCGTCCGCGGCCATCGGGTCAGCGGCCTTTCTCGATCGTGCCCTTCAGGTTCGGATAGCGGGCGGTGATCGCATCCCACGTGCCGTCCTGCTGCAGTTGCGCGATCGCGGTCGACAGCTTGCCGCGCAGCGCATCGCCGTGGCGCACGCCCGCGCCGATGCCGAGGCCCAGCACCGGATCGTCCGCGCACGTGGCCTTGACCTCGAAGTCCTTGCCGTCGCGCGACGCGAGGAACGCCGTGAACAGCCCCTTGCCTTCCTGCACGTAGTCGACGCGACCGGACACCAGATCGGCGAGCGCGTTGTCGAACTTGTCGAACGCCTTGATCTGCGCGTCCTGCTTGAAGCGGGCATCGAGGAACGCCGAGAAGTTGGTGCCGGCCTCGACGCCGATCACGCGGCCCTTGAAGGTCGCGGGCACCGCGCAGTCGACGCGGCGCCGGTCGCTTTTCGCACCGACGAACACCGTCGGCGATTCGTAATACGCACGGCTGAAATCGATCGCTTTCTGCCGTTCGCCGGTGATCGTCATCGACGACCAGATCACGTCGATCTTGCGGTTCTGCAACGCCGGAATCAGGCCGTCCCACGCAATGTCGGTGAGCTCGCAGCGCACGTTCAGCTTCCCGCACGCGGCATCGAGCACGTCGACTTCCCAGCCCTTCCATTTGCCGGCGGCGTCCTTCGAAAAGAACGGCGGGTATGACTCGGCGTCGATACCGACGCGCAACGTCGGCTGGGCCGCATGGGAAACCGGCGCGAGGCCGAGCACGAACAGCGCGGCCGCGGCACGGCGGACCCTGGAACGCATCGAACGATTCATGTGGCGATTATCTGGAATAACGTCGGAACGACCGGCGTTGCAGCCGGCGGAAGGCGAGACTGTAATGCGCGCCGACGCGTGTACCAAATGGTTATTTTTTCGATGGATATCTGATCGCGCGATATGCACGGCACCGCGCGCCGGCCAGCGCCCGCGCATGGTGCGCGGGTCATCCTCTCACGCCGCCGCGGCCTCGCCCCGCAACGCCCGCTGCGGCCGGTCGAGCGCCACGCCGCGCAGGTCCACGCCGCCGCCCGACATGTCGACGAGCTTCAGCCTGCCCTGTTCGTCATCGATCCGCTCATGCTTGTCGCGCAACCGCCGCGCGACGTCGGCATCGGATTCGCCGGTCACTGAATGAAACGAGTTCATCACGAGCGGCGGGCGATCGCCGCGACTGGACGCGGCTGCCTGCCGGTGCAACCCGGCGACGAACGCACGCGCACCAACGATATCGACGGATTCGGCGCGCACGCGCTAACGCCGCTCCGGGTCAGGCAACGCGACGTCGCCCGCTCACGCCGCCCGCCCTGACGCGACGGCGCCTCACCGCCCGATCGGCAACCCCGTCGGCTCGATCCAGCCGAGCTTGTACGCGATCAGCAGCGACAGAAACAGCGTGACCGACAATCCGACGCGCGCGGCGAGCGACCACGCCATCCGCTTGGACTTGCCGCGATCGTGATTCATGAAGTACAGCGCGAAGATCAGGCTCGCGATGATCATCGCGAATGCCACAGAAACCAGCAGGGTTTTCATTGCCGTTGCCTTTGAAGATCCGAATCGGCCTGAATCAGTTCGGCCAGTTTTTGCCGCTCGTCGGCGACGCCGCCGACGCCCGACGCCGGCCAGTCCAGCGCGACGCCGTTGCCCAGCGAATCGCGCACGAGCGCCTGGTAGCGCCGGTCGTTGATCGTGCCGTGCGCCATCGTGTCCGAGATCTCGCGCCGGAACGGCAGCGGGAAACTCGCGTACGCACGCGACAGCGCCGCATATTGTCTCGCATCGATCTCTTTCGATGATGGAATGACGGTCCAGACCACCACGGCGACGATGGCCGTGAACGGGATCGCCGTGTAGCGAAGGATGAACTTGATCGGGGTCATGAAGCGGTGGGCAGAAGTGATCGGCGCCGCGCGGCGGCGAAACAGCCGGCCGGCGGCGCCTTCCGTCATTGTACTGAATGCACCATCCGGCCAACAGAGTATGATAATGACATTATCATGTCCATCACATGATTCGACAGCCCCGGCATCCGGCGCAAGCGGCGGGCCCGCCACGCCCTCCGGCACCGGTTTTCCGCCTGTACCCGCGAATCCGCGACGATCGAGCGAAGCCCCTATGCCAGCGCAGTACTTTCGAAACCTGACCGGAAAACACCGCAGCGCGGACGCCAACCGCCAGCTCGGGTTTTCGCTCGCGTTCGTCGCCGGCGCGGCCAATGCCGGCGGCTTTCTCGCGGTCAAGCAATACACGTCGCACATGAGCGGCATCGTGTCGGCGATCGCCGACCAGACGGCGCTCGGCGACGTGCGGCTCGCGCTCGCCGGCATCAGCTCGCTGGGGTCGTTCCTGATCGGCGCCGCCTGTTCGGCGATCCTCGTCAACTGGGGCCGCCGCCGCGGGCTGCACAGCCAGTTCATGCTGCCGCTGCTGGTCGAAGCCGCGCTGCTGTTGCTGTTCGGGCTGCTCGGCAGCCATCTCGCGCTGTGGGAAACGTTCTTCGTGCCGGTGACCGTGACGCTGCTGTGCTTCATCATGGGGCTGCAGAACGCGACGATCACGAAGTTGTCCGGCGCGGAAATCCGCACGACGCACATCACCGGCATCGTGACCGACCTCGGCATCGAGCTCGGCAAGCTGTTTTACTGGAACCGCTCGGCCATCGACGTCGACGCGCACGCGGTAATCGCCAACCGGTCGAAACTGCGGATACACGCGACGATGCTCGCGTCGTTCTTCGTCGGCGGCCTGGCCGGCGCGATCGGCTTCAAGCACGTGGGCTACGTGTCGACCGTGCCGCTCGCCGCGGTGCTCGTCACGCTCGCCGTCGTGCCGGTGATCGACGATCTGCTCGCGCTGGTGCGCAGCAAACGCTGATCGTGGGGCGCTTGCCGCGGTAACGCCGAAAACGGATCGATTATAATTTGATTAACATATCGACCACCCTCGCCCCGTCATGGAAACGAAAACCGCCCGCCTGACCGTCCTGATCGATCCCGCGAAGAAGGAAGCCTTCGAGATGCTCTGTGCGGAGCAGGACCTTACGCCGTCGCAAGTCGTGCGGCAGTTGATCCGCGACTATCTCGACCGGCACGGCGTCACGTACAAGACCCGCAGCGCGATCGGCAAGCGCGTGAAGTAAGCACGGCCGCACAGGCCGAGCACGGCCCGCCCCCTCGGTACGGCTACGCGCCGATCTCCCAACGTTCGTGCGACTGCGCGCGCCAGACCAGCCGCCGCGAATCGATGCCCTCGCCGTGCTTCATGCGTCTCGCGGTGGCGGCCAGCTTCAGTTCACCGGCCTGCGGGCACGCGAGCGCCCGCTCCAGCAGGATACGCAACGACGGCAACCGGCTGCCGTCCTTCCATGCGAATGCAACGAAGTTGTTGTCGTCGCCGCACGGCACCAGCGCATACGACGAACCGAATACCGATCGCAACTGCTCGAGGTGCTGCGGCAACGCCGGATCGTCGTCCATGAAGTTGATCGCGAGCACGCCGGATTCGCTCAGGCGTGCGCGGCACGCATCGAGAAAAGTAGCGCCCGTACAGCGGCCGCGCATGCCGTCGGCGACGAACGCATCGTGCAGGATCACGTCCGTGCGGACGTCCGCCCGCTCCAGATGGTCCGCGCCGTCGGCGCACACCACGGTGAAGCGCGCATCGTCGGCAGGAATCCTGAACGTGTCGCGCAGCGCGATCACGTCGGGATTGATCTCGACCGCATCGATCCTCGTGCCGGGCAGGTGGCGGTAGCAGTACTTCGCGAGCGACCCGCCGCCGAGCCCGAGCATGCAGATGTGTGCGGGCTCGGCCTGCAGCAGCAGGAAGCCCATCATCACGCGCGTATAACCGAGTGCGAGCCGCACCGGATCATGCAGCGACATGAAGCTCTGGGTGCCGAAATGATCGAAGTGCAGCGAGACCGCGTGCTGCGTCTCCAGCACGAACGGCCGGCCGTCGTTCAGCGGCGTCGCCAGGAACCTGACGAACGCGTCGTAGGCAGTGCGATCCTCGGCCATGTGCGGGTAGTCGAATGAAAAAGACAGCGGCTGAAAACGCGGATGCAACGGTCGCCTGACCGTGCGCTCAGACCTTCTTCAAGTAGCACGCCTTCAGCATGAAGCCGCCCATGTCGGTCTTGCAGTCGACTTCGTGATCGCCGCCGACGAGCCGGATGCTCTTGACCTTGGTGCCCATCTTCAGCGTGATCGACGAACCCTTCACGCGCAGGTCCTTGATCAGCACGACCGAATCGCCGTCCGACAGCACGTTGCCGTTCGCGTCCTTGACGACGTCGCCCGCCGGTTCGTCACCGGCCTCGGCGCCGGCGTCGGCCGACCATTCGTGGCCGCAGTCCGCGCACACGGTCAGCGCGCCGTCGGGGTAAGTGTTTTCCATCGCGCATTGCGGGCAGGCGGGGGCATTCATTGCGGCTTCCATTCGGGAGGAGTTCGGGTCGGTCGACGATGCCGGGCGAGCAGGTTGCGCGCCCGGCTACGCCGAGACTCGCCCGCCGGCAACGCCGCGGGCCGGCATCGGCGCACACGGCATTATAATGTAATTCACATGATCTGGCCGATGCATTATAATCCCCCACTTTCCGACAATCCGCGAATTTGAATACGCCTTTGCAGCGGATGTCGGCATGTTCGCGCCGAATGGCGCGTACAATGCACCCGGCCGGCACCCGCGCCCCTGCGGGAATTCGTGACATGCCAGCCGCCCGATGTCCGCTACACGTGCGTAACCCTGCATGTCGCGCGCCGCCCCGCCCACTTGTCCGGAGGCTTTCCAGCATCGTGGCAACCGTTGTGTACGTTGAAATCGGCCCCGCATGGAACCGCAATCGCGGCCGCGCCGCGCGCGATGCGACCGTCGACGCGGCACGCCGCTTCGACAGCGACATCCAGCTGATCGCGAACGGGCACGGCAGCAACGCAAAAGACAGCGGCGCGATCGCGTCGCTGCAGGTTCACGGCGGCACGTCGGCCCAGGTGCTCGCCACCGGCCCCGACGAGGAAGCGGCGCTGCACGCGCTGCTGCCGTTGTTGCAGGCAAGCTGATGCTTGCACCTCCTCCCGTCCGGCCGTGTGCCGCCCACCCCGAAACGCCATTTCCCGAGGAAGCCATGAACGATACGCTCACGTCCAACACCCCCAACCTGTCGGCCTCCGCGATCTGGGCGCTCGAACGCCTCGCCGATGTTCGCTACGGCCGCGATGCGCCGGCGCTCGGCTGGTCGATCGCGCGGGAGCTCGTCAACGCCGGGTTCGTCAGCCATCCTCCGCACGGCCGCTCCGGCGCATCGATCACGGCCGAAGGGCGCTCGTTCCTGAAAAGCCGCAAGTAACGCCATCCGGCACGGGCGCGATCCCGCATTGCGCGCAGCACGCGGGCGTGCCGATGACCACCGTCAGGAAGCAGGCCGACCGCTCGCCGCGGTCGGGGTTCGCTACAGGCGTTTGCCACACGGCCACGAACGGACGCATTCGTCGAACGCCCCGCGCGATGCACCCGACCGCGACGTCGGCACGCGAGCCGATCCATGCGGGCACCGCCGGCCGGCGCCGTCCGCGCGATGCGCCCGCATGCCCCGATGCGGGCGGGGAATTGCGTCCACGTCGCCGTTTACGCGGTATCGTACGAGACCCGAGCGCGGCGCCCTGCGTCGCCGCCCCTTCCTCATGGAACGCCCGATGACATTCAGCGCCGTGCCCCCCGTCTCGTCTCCGCCCGTTCTCGACACGCCCCGTCTGATCCTTGAAGGCCACCCGCTCGGCGACTTCGACGCACTCGCCACGATGTGGGCGGAACCGGGCGTCGTCGCGCACATCTTCAACGGCACGCCTTCCACGCCGCGCGACTCGTGGATGCGCATGCTCGCGTATCGCGGGTTGTGGCCGCTGCTCGGCTATGGGTACTGGGCGATTCGCGAAAAGGCGTCGGGGCGTTACGTCGGCGATCTCGGCTTCGCGGATTTCCACCGCAACATCGACCCGCCGATCCGCGGCGTGCCGGAAGCCGGCTGGGCGCTGGCGACGTGGGCGCAAGGCAACGGCTATGCGACCGAGGCGCTCGCGGCCGCGCTCGCATGGCTCGACGCGCAACAGCGGTTCGAGCGCAGCGTGTGTCTGATCGCGCCGACGAATGTCGCGTCGATCCGGGTCGCGGAGAAAGCCGGGTACGGCGAGCCGCGGCGCATCCGCTTCAACGACGCCGATTCATTGATGTTTTCACGCAAGCGCCGGTAGGCGCGTCGAACCGGCGGCCAAGTCAGTCGGCGACCGGTTCGTAGCGATGCATGAAGAGGCCGTCGTCCATCGGCCAGCAGTTGCCGGATTCGTCGCGCACGATCCAGTCGCCCGGCTTCACGGATCGCCAGCCTTCCGGCGTCGCGATCGCCCACAGGCCGTGACGGCGCTCTACCCGTTCATGGTCGCCCTCGGCGAACCACCGTGTTGCATCGACCTGACTGGCGCGTTCTCTGAATTTCATGCCATCACCAAATGAAACGGATTTCAGTGTCGCGTGGCCGCGGCGCCGGCATCGAGCGACCGCTGCCGCGCCCTCAGCGCGTTCGTTGCCGTGCGGGCTGCGTGCAGCGCCATCCAGCCCTCCGCGACGAGCGCCTCGAGCGTGTCGCGCGCGACGGTGGAAATCCGGACATCGATCTCCTGCACTTTCATCAGCGCCGACACGACCTCGTCCGGTTGATCGGGTGCAAGCGCAACGATGAACGCCGAACGCGTCTCGGCGGCCCGAACGGCCTCGCTCCAGTCGGCGCGCGCCACCGCCGCTTCGATCGCATGCGTGAGTGCGTCGAGACTCTGGACGACTTGCAACGGCGTCATTTCGCTTCCCCCGTCAGTAATCGATAGCATCCGCCCGACTGCCCATCGGAGCCGGCGCGGCGGCGACCCGACTCGCGCGCATCCGGTTCGTCACGTGAGCGACATGACTCGACGCTTCGCCGAGACCGGTAGCCGATACGATCGCGAAACAGGCGCAATGCGCGACGCGCGGATCAGGTGTGTGGATTGTAGGGAGCGGAACGCGGCGACGTCGGTAATATTTTGTAATGATATGTCGACTAACCTTGCCTGGCGTGGTGTCGGGCGGTGCGGGAACGGTGCGCGGCGTCGAAGTGGCGCAAACGTTTTCGTCTGACGGATGCGCGGGCGCGCATCGTCCCGAGCGCCGCGCCGACTCTCGCATCGAACCGTTTCAGCCTCACGCGCGGCCCCGCGTCGCTTGCCCCGCGCGTTTCCTCTGATGGCGGCGATTGGCGCGCAGATAAGCTCACCGAACGATCCAGATTTCCCCACATTCCATCGGAATGTTGCGCAGTATCATCCACGTCGCTTCGGCCACGACACGCTCGGACTGGGCCTGACCGCTCGCCACCTTCCCGTTTTGCCCCTTCGTTTAGCGATGCCCATCCGAATCCTGATCGTCGAAGACGACGTCCCGCTGTCCGCGCTGATCGCCGAGTACTTGCGCACGCATCATTACCAGGTGGACACGCTGTGCGACGGCGCCGGCGCGGCAGCGGCGATCGTCGCGAGCCGCCCCGACGTGGTGCTGCTCGACATCAACCTGCCGGGCAAGGACGGCTTCGAGATCTGCCGCACGGCGCGCATGCAGTACGACGGCATCGTGATCATGGTGACGGGCCGCGACGAGCCGTTCGACGAATTGCTCGGGCTGGAACTCGGCGCGGACGATTTTCTCCGCAAGCCGCTCGAACCGCGTCTGCTGCTCGCGCGAATCAAGGCGCAGTTGCGGCGCACACGCGCGCCGGCGGGCGACGCCGTGCAGGCTTCGCCGCAGCGATACGTGTTCGGCAAGTTCTCGATCGACCGCGCCGATCGCCGCGTGCATCTGCCTGACGGCAGCATGCCGCGCCTGACGTCGACGGAATTCGATCTGCTGTGGGCCCTCGTGTGCCGCGCGGGCGAGGTAGTGAGCCGGGAAGACCTGACGCTGCTGCTGCGCGGCATCGCGTTCGACGGCCTCGATCGTTCGATCGACGGCCGCATCTCGAAGCTGCGCCGCAAGCTGCGCGACGACGCGAACGAACCGAAACGGATCAAGACCATCCGCTCCAGGGGCTATCAGTTCAGCAAGCACGCATGGGATTGAGGCCGCGCGGGCCGACGGACGGCGTTGCGCGAGCGCGGCAACCGATGCCCGCCGCGCGCGCGAGGCTACTGCGCGCGCGCCGTGCCGGTATCCTCATTCGCGGCCGGCCCCGCCTGCCAGCCGCCGCCGAGCGCCTTGTACAGCGCGACGAGATCGGTGGTCGTCTGCAACGCGCCCTGCTCGGCCTGCTGCCGGCCCTCCGACCATTGCCGCTCGGCATCCAGCACGTCGAGGAACGGCGACAGGCCCTTCCGGTAGCGATCGCGCGCGAGGTCCAGCGCGCCCTGTTCGGCCTTCACCGCGTCGTCGAGCGCGGCCGCGCGCGCCTGGTCGGTGCGGTACACGGCCAGCGCATTGTCGACGTCGCGCAGCGCGACGAGCACGGCTTGCCGGTAAGCGAGCGCCGCTTCGGCCTGGCGCGCCTGCGACAGCCGCAGGTTCGACACGAGCGCGCCGCCGGAAAAGATCGGCAGCGACACGGCCGGCCCGAACGCGTAGAACAGATGCGACCAGTGCGCGAGCTCGCGCACGTGCGACGCGCGCAGGCCGACCTGCCCCGTCAGCGAAATGTCCGGATAGAACTGCGCGACCGCGACGCCGACGTCGGCGGTGGCCGCATGCAGTTCGGCCTCCGCACGGCGGATGTCGGGGCGCCGGCGCGCGAGCGTCGACGGCAGGCCGACCGGCACGGTCGGCGGCACCGCGGGCAACGCGCGCGGGGCGGCCAGCCAGTCGTCGAGCACGCCCGGCGCGCCGCCGACCAGATAGGCGAGACCGTTGCGCAGCAGCACGATCTGCTGGTCGAACTGCGGCAGTTGCGCGCGGATCTGCGCGAGCCGCGCGTCGGCGCTGCGCACGTCGAGATCGCTCGCGAGACCGTGCGCGGCCTGCTCGCGCGTCAGGTCGAGCAATTCGCGCTGCGCGCGTTGCAGGTCGTCGGCCAGCGCGCGCTGCGCTTGCGCGCCGCGCAGTTGCAGATAGGTCTGCGCGACTTCGGCCTCGAGCGACAGCAACGCGTCGTCGCGGCTCGCGACTGCGGCGCTCGCCTGCGCGCCGGCCGCTTCGACCGAGCGGCGCACGCGGCCGAACAGGTCCAGTTCCCACGATGCGTCGAACCCGGCCTGCCACAGGTTGACCGGCGATTCGAGGGCATCGAGCGCGCCGCGCGCACCTTGCTGCACGCTTGCCCCGGTGCCTGCCCCGAACCGGTCGAGCGGCGAGCCCGGCGCGCCGAGACGATCGACGCGCTGGTCGATGCCCTGCTCCTCGACGATGCCCTTCAGGCCGAGCTGCTCGCGCTGGTAGCTCGCGTTCGCGCGCACGTTCGGCAAGCCCTGCGCGGCGGCCGCGCGCACCTGCGCGCGTGCCTGCGCGATGCGCAGCACGGCCGCCTGCACGTCGAGGTTGTCGTGCGCGGCGCGCTCGACGAGCCGGTCGAGCAGCGGATCGCCGAACGCGCGCCACCAGCGCGGATCGGGATCGGCGTCGATCGTGGGCGACGACCGCGCGGGCACGCCGGATGCGGGAGACGCCGCCGGCCCGTCCGCCTGCATCGCATGCCAGGTGGCCGGGACGTCCGCGTGCGGCGGCTGGTAATCGGGGCCGACGGTGCAGCCGGCGACGATCGTCGTCATCGCGCCGCACACGATGCGGCGAATCAGGCGGTGGCTGCGATTGTCGCGGCGCATGCGCATGTCAATGCCCTCCCGCGCCGCGCGCGGCCTTCGCCGGCGAGAACAGGAATGTCAGCGGAATGCTGAACGCGCAGAACACCGCGAGGATCGCGAACACGTCGATATACGCGAGGATCGTCGCCTGCGAGACGAACGTTTCGTAGAGCCGGCCGGTCGCGGTCTGCAACGCGGCCGGCGGCGGCGCGCCCGTCAGCGCGCCGATCGCGCGCGCATTCTCCCGCAGCGCATCCTGGAAGTTCTGCGACAGCGTCGACATGTGCGTGGACAGGTGCGCCATGCGCGCTTGCGTGCGCTCGCGGATCAGCGCGGTCGACACCGAGATGCCGATCGAGCCCGCGACGTTGCGGAACATCGTGAACAGCGCGGACGCGTCGTCGTTGAGCCGCCGCGGCACGGTCAGGTACGCGAGCGTCGTGATCGGCACGAACATGAAGCCGATCGCGAGCGACTGCGCGCACCGGATCATCACGAGGTGCTTGTAGTCGATGTCCGGCACCAGCATGCGCGAATAGATCAGCGCGCCGCACAGCAGCACGAAGCCGAACCCGACGAGATAGCGCGTCTGCACGTGCGGCATCAGCCGGCTCACGAGCGGAATCTCGAGCGTGATCAGCAGCGCGCCGGGCGACAGCACGAGCCCCGCGAGCGTCGCCGTGTAGCCGAGATGCTGCTGGGCGAGCTGCGGCACGATCACCGCGCTGCCGTACAGCACCGCCGCGAACGTCGCGATCGTCACGCAGCCGAGCGCGAAATTGCGGTCGCGCAGGCACGACAGGTCGACCACCGGTTTCTTCGTGCGCAGCAGCCACAGCGTCGCACCGATCAGCCCGAGCGCGGACAGCACCGCGAAGACGCGGATGAAGGTCGAGCCGAACCAGTCCTCGTCCTCGCCGCGATCGAGCATCACCTGCAGGCAGCCGAGGCCGATCGCGATCAACCCGATGCCGATGTAGTCGATCGAGATCCCGCGTTCGGCGTCGCGCCGCCACGGCGGATCCTCGACGAGCTGCATCACCGCAAGCACGGTCAGCGCGCCGATCGGCACGTTGAGCAGGAACACCCAGCGCCACGAGAAATGGTCGGTGATCCAGCCGCCGAGCGTCGGCCCGAGCACCGGCGCGACGACGATCGCGATCGCCGAGATCGAGAACGCGCGGTTGCGCTGCTCGGGCGGGAACGTATCGAGGATGATCGACTGCTGGTTTGGCTGCAGCCCGCCGCCGAACAACCCCTGCAGCACGCGGAACACGATCAGTTCGCCGAGGTTGGTCGCGACGCCGCACAGGAACGAGCACACGGTGAACGCGGCGATGCACAGCAGGAAGTAGCGCTTGCGGCCGAGCAGGCGCCCGAGGAAGCCCGAGATCGGCAGCACGATGCCGTTCGCGACGAGGTACGACGTGAGCGTCCAGGTCGCCTCGTCGTAGCTCGCCGACATCGTGCCGGCGATGTGCGGCAGCGCGACGTTGACGATCGTCGTGTCGAGCACCTCCATGAACGCGGCGAGCGTGACGACGATCGCGATGAGCCACGGGTTCGCGGCGGGGCGCCATGCGCCGCCGGACGCGCCGCCGCGGTCGGGCGGCCGGTTCATCGGCGGGCCTCGCGAGGCGGGAACGGCATGCGGGTATCGGGCATCGGATCGCTCCGGTCGACGCCGGCCGCGGCACGGCGGCCGGTCATTTCAGATGGACGGTCGGCTCGACCGACAGGCCGAGACCGAGCGGCGGACGGGTCGGCAGCGGGCCGTCGAGCACGATCTTCACCGGCACGCGCTGCACGATCTTCACGAAGTTGCCGGTCGCGTTCTCGGCCGGGAACGCGGAGAAGCGCGAGCCGCTGCCGAGCTGGATGCTGTCGACGTGGCCATGCAGGTCGAGATCGGGATACGCGTCGACCGACACGTCGACGCGATCGCCGACGCGCATCCGTTCGAGCTGCGACTCCTTGAAATTCGCGGTGATCCACACGCGCGGCGTGACGATCGAGAAGATCGACGTGCCGGCTTGCAGGAACGAGCCCAATTGCACGTTGCGCCGCGTGACCCAGCCGTCGGACGGCGCGCGCATCTCGCAGTACGACAGGTTCAGGTTGGCCGTCTCGAGCTGCGCGCGCGCCTGCAGCACCTGCTGGCGGCGCTCCTCGACGGCCGTCTCGGCCTGCCGGATCTGCTGCGGCACGAGGCTCGCGGTGCGCGCCTGCGCCTGGGCCATCGCGACGTTCGCGTCGGCGGTCGCACGTTGCGCGTCGGCCGCATCGATCGCCTGCTGGGAAGTTGCGCGCGCATCGACCGCCCGCTGCCGCGCCTGCGCGGCGAGCGCCTGCCGGTACGCGGCTTCCGCCGATTCGATCTGCGCGCGTGCCTGCCGGTACTGGGCCGGATACTGCACACGCGCGATATCGAGCTGCACGCGCGCCGCGTCGAGCTGCGCCTGTGCGAGACCGAGCTGCGCCTGCGCCGCGTCGACCTGCGCGCGGTAGTCGCGCGGATCGATCTCGACGAGCAGGTCGCCGCGCCGTACGAAGCTGTTGTCGTCGACCGCGAGCCGCGTCACGTAGCCGGACACGTGCGGCGCGACCGCGATCGCATTGCCGTCGGTGTACGCATCGTCGGTGCTTTCCTGGTTGCGCGTCGCGAGCCACCAGACGAGCCCGCCGACGAGCAGCACGACCAGCACCGCGCCGAGAATGATCAGCGTTTTCTTACTGGGCCGCTTGCGTTCGCCTTCGCCGTTGTTGCCGTCCCCGTCTCCGTCGCCGCCGGTGCGGCCGCCGCGATCGTCGTGCGGATGGCCGTCGCCGCCACCGCCGCCCGGCGCGTCGGTCGGGTGCTCGCCGTTGCGGCCCGGCGCCGCTCCCGAGCCGCTGCCGCCGCCCGACTGGTCGTCGCCCGCGCGGGCGACGACGGCAGGCCAGCGGGTAGGCAGCGGCGTCGACAGTACGACGCCGGCCACCGCCGGCGCGAACGCGTCCGGCGCGCCGGTGCCGCGCCGTCCGGGTGTCGACGCGCGCCGCAGCGCGACGCAAGATCGCTCACGAACGGACCACGGGCACAGGATCGCATCGGACATGAAACGGGGCTCCAGGCGGCGGCCGCGGGCGCCATTGCCCGCGCCGACCTCAAGCGCGCGATCGAGCAAACAGCGGGCCCGGCAACGCGCGTCGTCCACCGCGGCATGCGCGATGCGCGACGTGTACGCCTCGACCGCCCCGACAGGACTCGCGAACCATGACACGCTCGACCCCGCTCGACACCGACACACGCGACGAAGATCGCGGCGACAGCACGCCCGGCCCCGAAGGCAAGCGCCGCGGCACCGCCACACCACCGCCGCGCAGCGCGCACGACCCGGCCGAAGGCAAGCCGGCCGCACCGCCAAGCGGGGCGCCGCCGCGTCGCACGCCCTCTGCCGAACGCGGCGACGCGTGATCGACGCGCGTCGCGCCATACCGCCGTCCCGCTCGCGCGAAACGGCCGCAGCGGGCGGCGGCAGAAATGACAAGCCGTTGAAAAATCGCGGACGAAGGCCGGCCAGCGGGCCCGAAACACTCGCACGAGGGCACATGCGACAGCGAAGCGGGAACGCACGTTGCGGCAGGGGGCGCATGGATCTTTCGCCCATCTGCCGCGTGCCCTGCATGACGCTACCCGACCCGTCCGATTTCCCCGTTCGCGCGGTACCGCTCGCGCCGCTGGCGAAGGAACGCGCCACGATCGTCTGCCATCGCAACCGGCGCGTGCTGCTGGTCGCCCGCGGGCGATCGTCGCGCTGGACGCTGCCCGGCGGCGTGATCCGGCGCGGCGAATCGGCGCTCGACGCCGCGCATCGCGAACTTCGCGAGGAAACCGGGCTCACCGGTCTCGAACTCGCGTATTTCTTCTACGTGGACGGCAGCGTGAAGCGTCATCACGTGTTCGTCGCGAGCCTGCCGCGCGGCGCGCACGCTTGCCCGGGCCGGGAAATCGCGCTGTGCCGCTGGGTCGGCATCGACGCGGTGCCGCACTGGCCGGCGAGCGCGCCGACGCAGCGCATCATCCGTCAGTTCGCGGGTCTGTGCGTGGCGAGCGATCCGCGGCCGGGCGCGGTCACGCGTCTTTCATCGCCTCGCTGAGCCCGGCGACGGGCGGCTGCGGATCGCGCGCAAGCCCTTGCGCGAAGACCTTCAGCCCTTCGAGCAGCGGCGTCAATGCATCCCACAGCGCCTCGTCGTGCAGCAAGCGGTAGACGCCGCGCACGCCGGGCGCGACGTGCGGGTGCTGCGCCGGTTGCCATGCGCCGACGTGATGCAGCGCGTCGGCCGCCGCGAACGCGGCGCGACCGAACTGTTCCGGCGGAATGCGCGAGAGCGCCGTCACGAGCATCGCGAGATTCTGCATGCCGCTCTGCATGCCGGGCCTGTCGAGCGCGTCGACGAACGTGTCGGCCAGCCGCGCGTTCGCGCTGACGACCTCGTTCGCGAAGCGCAGGAAGCCGTGCCGATGCAGGCTGCCGAGCAGATGTTCGAGCGCGTCGTGCGCGCCCGGCTCCGGATGCGCGGACGTCGTGTCGGGAGGCTGGCGTTCGGTCATGGGTGGCTCCGGTTGAGGCGCCAGGCTGCCGTCGTTCCGGCAGCCGTGCGTGCGCCGAATGCATGTCGTACTCGTTCACCGGCCCCCGCCGGGGCGGGCAGCCGCGGCCGCGTCACTGCGAATGACCGTCGGTCGGCGCCTTGTATTCGCTGCGCGCGCCCATCGCGTCCTCGACGCGATGCACGCCATGCAGCGCGGCGACACCGTCGATCAGCGCCTGCCGTTCGGCCTCGTCGACCTGTCCGGTCAGGCACACGTTGCCGCGCTCGACGCTCACGTCGATGTCGCGCGGGCGAGCGACGAGCCGGCCGAGCGCCGCACGCACGCGCTCGGCGACCTGTACGTCGTTCGCGTCGCCCGCGAGCCAGTCGGCCCGCAGCCCGGCGATCGCACCGCGCGCATGGTCGGCCGCCCGCTTCACCTGCGTATTCGCATAATCGGCCACGTCGTGCCGGCCCGCGGCCGCCTTGTCGCGCAGATACGCGCGGCGGCGCCGGCCAGACGCAGGATCGAGGAAGTACATCGCGGCCGCCCCGCAGGCGACGGCCACCGCAAGATTCAACAACGGATTCGACGAGACTCTGGAGTTCATGGCGGCACCCTGGGCTATACCCGGAACGACCGGGCTTCGTGTCGGCATGCAGCACGTGCCGTTCCCCGCCGCGAGCGGCGCGAACGAGCCGTCGCGCCGCGATGCGGCGCCGGAAACGACAAGCGTTTGAAAAATCATCGGGCCGCGCATCGCTCGATCGCGAGATCAGGATTCGGGCGGCGTGTCGGCCGTTTTCGTGTCGGCCGCTTCGGCCCGTTTTCCGCCCGGCTCGTCGTCGCCGCGCTCGGCCGCGCGCTGCGCCATTTCGACGTAGGTCTGCGCCAACGCGCGCAATTCCTCCTCGGACGCATCCTCGATCCCGATCAGCCGGTCGCTTGCCGCGCGCGTGACGGCGAGCAGTTCGTCGAGCTTCAGGTGCAACGCCACGCTGTCGCGATTCTGGTTGCGCTGCAGCAAGAACACCATCAGGAACGTGATGATCGTGGTGCCGGTATTGATCACGAGCTGCCACGCGTCGGAGTAGTGAAACACCGGCCCGCTCACGAGCCATATCGCGGTAATCGCGACCGCGCTGCCGAACGCGACCGGCGAGCCGGCCCAGGTGGTCACGCGCGACGCAAAACGTTCGAACGCACGGGTAACGGCGTGCCCGGCCGGCCCGGAACCGGCGCCGCGCTTGCACGCCGTGTCGCGACGGTCGCTCGGTGGTTCGTTGAGTTCGCGCATGAATGCCTCCCGGATCGATAGTCTGTTTGAATGCGCGCATGAACCGCCTCGCCGCCCGCCGCGAACCGCACGCCAGCGGCCGCTCGGGGGTTCGGTCCCGCGTGCGCGCCGTCGGGAGAAGCATCACGCGTGCCCGCCCCGTACGCCCGCGCAGCGCGGCTTTAGCGCGGTGCGTGCGTGTCCTCGTCGTCCGGGAAATAGCGCGTGTCGGTCAGTTGGGCGATGCCGTCGAGATCCGGAAAGATCGTCGCGATGCTCACGCCGACGCCGGCAAGCTCCTGCCGGATCGACGCGAACCGGGCGCCCGGCACGGCGATGCGCACGAGGCGGCCGGCGAGATCCGCGTCCTCGTCGAGCGGCACGAAGCGCCCGCCGCGCGCGTCATAACGGTGAATCGTGAACCAGCCGTCCTGCGCGGTGATCCTCGGCATGACGTGACGCGGCCGGAACACCTTGGTGCGCGTGACCTCCAGCGGCGCGCGCCGGTCCGCGGCGGTCGCGATGTCGTCGGCGTCGTGCGACAGGCACCACACCACGCCGTCGCCGCCCGATTCGCCCGCGCGCCTGACCGCGAACCACAGCGCGGCCAGCGCGTTGCCGGACCAGTCGAGCAGGCGCGTGCGCATCCCGTGCTGCTGCGCGAGCGCGAGCCAGTCGCATGCCTCGAGGTTCTGCCCGGGTTCGAGATGCGGCAGCGCGCGCCGCGTGAATTCGTCGAGCATCCGCGCTTCGACGTCGGGCGACGCGTGCTGCCGCGCGACGCCCGGCGCGAGCGGCCAGCCGGCATTGCACTGGCCGCGAAAAAGCCGCAGCGCCATCGTCTGCCGCTGCGCGCCGATCATGGTCATGTAGTCGGCGACGCTGTCGATCGAGCGGCCTGTGCTCTCGCGCTTACCGTCCATGCATCCCGCCTCCCGTCGTGCCTGCCCGTACGCGCGGCCATCGACTCGGCGCGCGTCCGACGTCGCCGCTTGCCGGGTGCGGAACCACCGGTACGGCCGCCCGCGTATCGCCGTCTCGCATCGCGGTTCACGGCGTGCTGCCGTGCTCCTTCTGCCAGCGCTCCATCAACGCGATCTCGTCGCGCTGCGCGGCGACGATCCGGCTCGCGAGCTGCCGCAGCGTCGGGTCCTTGCCGTATTTGAGTTCGACCTGCGCCATGTCGATCGCCCCCTGGTGATGCGGCGCCATGTGCGCGACGAAATCGCGGTCGGCGTCGCCCGTGTACGGCGCGCTTTCCATCGCTTCCATCATTTTTCGGTCGGCGCGCTTGAACGCCTGCGTGGACGTGTCGGGCACGCTGACCGGATTGGCCGGGCGCAACTGTGCGGCCGCGGGCAGCGCCGACGCGCAAGCCGCGAGCAGCGCGCTGGCGGCACAACGGCGTATGGATGAACGGTTGAATGCAGGCATGAGACGAATCCTCGACAAGAAAGTGAACGGTCCGCGTGCGTCATCCCCCTTTCGTTCGCACGCATTGAAACGGCTGAGGCCGCGCGACCCGCGTTACCGCCATCGCGCACGCGCGTCGCCGGGCGCGAGGCGCGTGCGAATGCGGCCATCGTTGCGCTCCGGTCAGCTTGCTCGTTGCTCGCGGATGCCGCGTGCAACCGCCGTGCCCGACGCACGCGGCGCGGCACGTGCCTTGCGCGGCAGCCCCGCATCGGCTCATCCCGAACCAAGGAGAAACGGCATGGCGACAGTGGCGGATTTCATCGTCCAGCGGCTGTACGACTGGGGCGTGCGCCGCATCTACGGCTACCCGGGCGACGGCATCAACGGCTTTTTCGGTGCGCTGAACCGCGCGGACGGGAAGATCGAATTCATCCAGGCGCGCCACGAGGAGATGGCGGCCTTCATGGCGTCCGCGCATGCAAAATTTACAGGCGAGCTCGGCGTATGCGTCGCGACCTCCGGCCCCGGCGCCACGCACCTCGTGACGGGCCTGTACGACGCGCGGCTCGACCACATGCCCGTGCTCGCGATCGTCGGCCAGCAGGCGCGCGCGGCGCTCGGCGGCCACTATCAGCAGGAAGTGGATCTGCCGGCCCTTTACAAGGACGTTGCGGGCGCATTCGTTCAGCTTGCGACGGTACCGGGCCAGGTGCGGCACCTGGTCGATCGCGCGGTGCGCACCGCGCTCGGCGCGCACACGGTCACCGCGCTCGTGCTGCCGAACGACCTGCAGGAGCTCGACTACGCGCCGCCGAAGCGCGCGCACGGCACCGTGCATTCGGGGGTCGGCTATACGGCACCGAAAGTCGTCCCGTACGCGGACGACCTGCGGCGCGCGGCCGACGTGCTCAACGCAGGGTCGAAAGTCGCGCTGCTGGTTGGCGCCGGTGCGCTGAAGGCGACCGACGAAGTCATCGCGGTGGCCGACCGGCTCGGCGCCGGCGCCGCGAAGGCGCTGCTCGGCAAGGCCGCGCTGCCGGACGACCTGCCATGGGTCACCGGCTCGATCGGGCTGCTCGGCACGAAGCCCAGCTACGAGCTGATGACCGAATGCGACACGCTGCTGGTCGTCGGCTCCGGTTTTCCGTATTCGGAGTTCCTGCCGAAGGAAGGCCAGGCGCGCGGCGTGCAGATCGACCTGAAGGCCGACATGCTGAGCCTGCGCTATCCGATGGAAGTCAATCTGGTCGGCGACAGCGCCGAGACGCTGCGCGCGCTGCTGCCGCTGTTGAACGAGCGGCGCGACACCGCATGGCGCGACCGGATCGCGAAATGGAACCACGACTGGCGCGAGACGCTCGCCGCCCGCGCGGCCGCGAAGGCCAGCGCGGGCCGCGGTGTGAATCCGCAGCGGGCGTTCACCGAGCTGTCGCCGCGCCTGCCCGACGACGTGATCCTGACGAGCGATTCGGGATCCTGCGCGAACTGGTATGCGCGCGACCTGATGATGCGGCGCGGGATGATGGGATCGCTGTCCGGCGGCCTCGCGTCGATGGGCGCCGCGGTGCCTTACGCGATCGCCGCGAAGTTCGCGCACCCGGTGCGCCCGGTGATCGCGATGGTCGGCGACGGCGCGATGCAGATGAACAACATGGCCGAGCTGATCACGGTCGCGAAGTACTGGCGCCAGTGGCCCGACCCGCGCTGGATCTGCATGGTGCTGAACAACGAGGACCTGAACCAGGTCACGTGGGAGCAGCGCGTGATGGAGGGCGACCCGAAGTTCGACGCGTCGCAGCAGATCCCGAACGTGCCGTACTACCGCTTCGCGACCCTCCTCGGCCTCAAGGGCATCTACGTCGACGATCCGGAGCAGCTCGGCGCCGCGTGGGACGAAGCGCTCGCGTCCGACCGGCCGGTCGTGCTCGAAGTGAAGAGCGACCCCGAGGTGCCGCCGCTGCCGCCGCACGTGACGCTGCAGCAGGCGAAGCATTTTGCCGAAACGCTGGCGAAAGGCGACCCGCGTGAAGCGAACGTGATCGTCGAGACCGCGCGGCAGGTGCTGTCGGCCGTGCTGCCCGGCAACGGCGAGCACGGCGACAAGCGCGGCAAGGAAGGGAAAGGCGAATCGTAACGCAAGCGCGCGGGACGATGCTGGCCGATGTCGGCGTCGTCTCGCCCGTCGCCCGGCCGTGCGAGCACCGCCGAGCACCGCCGAGCACCGCATTTACGACGCCTGACTTGCGCGAGCGTGAACGGGAAATCCCGCACATGCGCCGCGCCCTCACGTCGTATTCCTCGGATCGCAGCCCGACATCGTCACGGAAGCCGAGTGGCCGTTCGAACAGCGCGTGCGCATCGTCGTCGCGCCGCTGTATCCGGTACACCTGCACGAGCCGGAAGCCGGCCGCCGAAAAGCGCGTTCGGCGACGTGAATGGCCGCCCAATTTACAAGCCGGCTGTAACGCACCGGCCGTCGTGCACGTCATCCCGCCCTTCCACGGCCGCATGCGTGCGAGCCGCACGCGCATGAAATTTGCTCCGCCGCGAACGGCCGTCGTCATGCCGCCCAACCCGGCAAGGAGTCGCGTTGCCCGTTCCGCCGTTCCTGAAAACCCGCAATGTCGCATGGATCGCACCGGTCGCGTGGACGATCGTGCCGATCGTCGCGCGCGCGGCCGCCGCGCCTGCCGAGCCCGGCAATCCGTCCGCCCCGTTGCCGCTCGCGTACGTCGTGCACGCGGCCGGCCCCACGGCGCAGCCGGTCTTCGTGCTCGGCTGGGCGCTGCTCGCGCTGTGCACGTTCGTCTGCGTCGCGATCGCGGTGCTGCTGCTGATCGCGCTGTTTCGCCGTCGCGCGCAGGCAGGCGCCGGCCACGGCAGCGGGCTGACGATCGTGACCGTGGGCACCGCGATCTCGATCGCGCTGCTGTTCGGCGCGCTCGTCTACATGCTGCGGGTGCTGGGTGCCGTCGCCGCGCCGCCGCGTCCGCCCGCGCTGACGATCGCCGTGACCGCGCAAGACTGGTGGTGGGCCGTGCGTTATCCGGACGATATTGACGGGGCCGGCTTCGTCACGGCGAACGAGATCCATATTCCGGTGGGCGAACCCATCGCAATCGAACTGAAGAGCGCCGACGTGATCCACGCGTTCTGGGTGCCGCAACTCGCCGGCAAGACGCAGACGATACCCGGCCAGACCAATCGCCAATGGCTGCAGGCCGACCGGCCGGGCGTCTATCGCGGGCAGTGCTCGCAATACTGCGGCGCGCAGCACGCGCACATGGCGTTCGAAGTCGTGGCCGAGCCGCCGGCCGCGTTCCGTGCGTGGCTCGCCGCGCAGCGCCAGCCGGCCGCGGCCCCCGCGGCGAGCGCCGAACGCCGCGGCCAGCGCGTGTTCGCCGCGCGCTGCGCGGGCTGCCACGCGGTGCGCGGCACCGACGCGGCGGGCGACGCGGGCCCCGATCTCACGCACGTCGGCACGCGCCGGCTGCTCGCGGCCGGCACGCTCGACAACACACCTGACAACCTGCGCCGCTGGGTCGCGCACGCGCAGCAGATCAAGCCGCAGTCGCTGATGCCGTCGATCGCGCTCGCGCCGCGCGACGCCGACGATCTCGCCGCGTATCTGGCGACGCTGCACTGAACCGAGGATGCCGATGGCCATTGCCCGCGACACGCCGGCCCCGCTCAACCGCGTACCCGATCTCGGCGAAGCGCCGCCCGGTTCCGCGCACGAGCGCGCGCTGGCCGAGCTGTGGGAATCGGAACCCGGCTGGCGCGGCTGGCTCGGCACCGTCGATCACAAGCGCATCGGGCTGCGCTACATCGTCACCGCGTTCGCGTTCCTGCTGCTCGGCGGCGTGGAGGCGCTCGTGATGCGCATCCAGCTCGCACGACCGAACGCGACGCTGCTCACGCCCGCGCAATACGATTCGCTGTTCACGATGCACGGCGTCACGATGATCTTCCTGTACGCGCTGCCGGTGCTGTCCGGCTTCGCGAACTACCTGTGGCCGCTGATGCTCGGCTCGCGCGACATGGCGTTCCCGCGGCTGAACGCGTTCTCGTACTGGTCGTTCCTGTTCGCCGGGTTGTTCCTGTACGCGAGCTTTCCGCTCGGCGCGGTGCCGGACGGCGGCTGGTTCAACTACGTGCCGCTCACGTCGCTCGACTACAGCGCCGGCGCGAACATCGACATCTATGCGCTCGGGATGATCCTGCTCGGCATCTCGACGACCGGCGGCGCCGCGAACTTCGTCGTCACGCTGCTGCGGATGCGCGCGCACGGCATGTCGATCGACCGCGTGCCGATCATCGTGTGGGGCACGCTGACCGCGTCGGTCGCGAACCTGGTGGCGGTGCCGTCGGTGAGCCTCGCGTTCCTGCTGCTGTGGCTCGACCGCAATGCGGGCACGCACTTCTTCGACGTCGCGCATGGCGGCCGGCCGCTGTTGTGGCAGCACCTGTTCTGGATGTTCGCGCATCCGTGGGTGTACGTGGTCGTGCTGCCGGCGATGGGGATCGTATCCGACGCGCTACCGACCTTCTGCCGGCGGCCGCTCGTCGCGTACGAGGCCGTCGCGGTATCGACGGTGGCGACGATGCTGATCGGCTTCGAGGTGTGGGTCCACCACATGTTCGCGACCGGTATCGCGCCGCTCGCGCTCGCGTTCTTCGGCGCCGCGAGCATGCTGATCTCGATCCCGAGCGCGGTCGCGGTGTTCGCGTGGATCGCGACGATCTGGACCGGCCGCCCCGTGTTTCGCACGCCGTTCCTGTATTTCGCGGGCTTCGTGCTGATGTTCGTGATCGGCGGCGTGTCGGGCGTGATGACGGCGGCCGTGCCGCTCGACTGGCAGCTCACCGATACGTACTTCGTCGTCGCGCACCTGCATTACGTGCTGCTCGGCATCAACGTGTTCCCGGTGCTCGGCGGCGTCGCGTACTGGTTCCCGAAGTTCACCGGGCGGATGATGAACGAGCGGTTCGGCCGCTGGACCTTCTGGGTCGTGCTGATCGGCTTCAACCTCGGCTTCTTCCCGATGCACGTTTCCGGGTTGCTCGGAATGCCGCGCCGCATCTATACGTATCCATCTGGAATGGGCTGGGACACGTCGAACCTGCTGACGACGATCGGCTCGTTCGTGTTCGGGATCGGCATCGTGATGTTCGTCGTCAACGCGCTGGTGAGCGCACGGCGCGGCGTGCGCGCCGGCGACAATCCGTGGGGCGCGGCGGGCCTCGAGTGGTCGGTCGCGTCGCCGACGCCCGTGTACAACTTCGCGGTGCTGCCGCTCGTCGCGTCGCGGCATCCGCTGTGGGAAACGCGCGACGATCCGACGCGCACCAGCCTGCGGATCGGCTACCGGCTCGCACACGGGCGCGAGGCGCTCGCGGTCACGCCGCTCGCCGCGGCACCGAGCGCGATCCTGAAGATGCCCGACGACAGTTGCGTGCCGTTCGTGCTCGCGCTGCTGGCGACCGCCGTGTTCGCGGCGATGCTCGTGCGCTCGCCAACGCTCGTGTGCGTGGCCGCGGCCGGTTGCGCGGTCGCCACCGCCGTGTGGCTGTGGCCGCGCCGCGCGCTCGGGCAACGTGCTCGACTGCCCGCTCGCGCGAACACGCAGGCACCTGCCGCGGCCGCCGGGGCGCACCCGGCCGAACCGCCGTCGGCCACGGTGCCGGCCGGCGCGCCGGCCGCCTGCCTCGACCCGCTGCCTGTCGGCAGTTGCGGCGAACGCGCGGGCGGCTGGTGGGGCGTGCTCACGCTGATCGTGACCGAGGCCGGGCTGTTCGGCTATCTGCTGTTCTGCTATTTCTACCTGCAGTCGCAATGGTCCGCGCCGTGGCCGCCCGAAGGGATGCCGAAGATCGGGCTCGCGGCCGTCAACACGGTCGTGCTGCTGTCGAGCAGCGTGTTCGTGTGGCTGGCCGAGCGCGCGGTGCGGGCCGAGCGGCAGGCCCGCGCGGTCGCGATGCTCGTCGTCGCGCTGGTGCTCGGCACCGCGTTCACGCTGGTCCAGCTTCACGAATGGCGCGACCATCCGTATGGCCCGACCGCGCACCTGTACGGCAGCCTCTATTTCACGATCACCGGGTTCCATCTCGCGCACGTCGTGGCCGGCCTCGCGATCCTCGCGCTGCTCGCGGGGTGGACGGCCGCCGGTTTCTTCAGCCGCGAGCGACGCGTCGCGCTGACGGTCGGCGGGCTCTACTGGCACTTCGTCGACATCGTGTGGCTGTTCATCTTCACCGCGCTGTACGTATCGCCGTTCTGGCTGAGGAGCACGGGATGAGCGACGCCCGACGCGCGTGGACCCCGCTGCTCGCGATCGCGGCCGGCCTCGTCGGCGCGCCCGCGCTGTGGTTTGCGCAGATGCTCGTGTCCGAAACGCTCGCGTCCACCGCATGCTATCCGCTCGGCGTCGCGCAGGCCGCGCCGCGCTGGACGCACGTCGGCGTGTGGCTCGCACTGATCGCCGCGGGCGCGTTCGCACTGGCCGCGGCCTGCGCGACGTGGCTCGCGCGGGCGTGGCGGCACCGATATCGACGCGATGCCGATGCGCCCGCCGTGACGCGCGACGACAGTACGCGCTTTCTCGCGCGCTGCGGAATGCTCGCCGCGCTCGGCTTCGTGATCGGTCTCGTGTTCACGGGAATCGTCACGGCTTTCGTGGGGCCTTGCAGTCCATGGCGCTGATCTCGTCCGCTTCGTGCTGCGTGCCCGGCCGCCGTGCGGGTGTCGCGCTCGCGCTGTGTGTCATGCTCGGCGCGTGCGACATGCAGCCCGACGACAACGCAGCGGCAGCCGGCGATACGGCCGGCGCCGCGTCGGCGGCCGAAGCGCCCGAGCCCGCGTCGGGCTGGCGGTTCGTGCGGATTCACGCGTCGGCGGCCGATGCCGGTGCGTCGATGTCCGCTCGTGCGAGAGAGGATCCGCGGCTTTCACGCAAGCGGGAGGCGAGTGTCGCCAATTCGGCAGCGTCCGGCGCTTCCGCCACGCCGCCGGACTCCGCTTCCGCGTCGACCGCCCGCCGCCCGGTCATTGCCGCGGCGGCGGCGAGCGCCGACGCCGCGACGATCGCGCGCGGCCGCTATCTCGCGCTGGCCGGCGATTGCGCCGCGTGCCACGACGCGGCCGACCATACGCCGTACGCGGGCGGCCAGCCGGTGAATTCGCCGTTCGGGCCGATCTATGCGCCGAACATCACGCCGGACCCGACGCACGGGATCGGCCACTACACGCTGCGCCAGTTCGACGACGCGTTGCGGCGCGGCGTGCGCGCGGACGGCAGCCGGCTGTATCCGGCGATGCCGTACCCGTCGCTCGCGCACCTGACCGACGACGACGTGCGCGCGCTGTACGCGTATTTCATGCGCGGCGTCGCGCCGTCCCCGAACGCGGCGAAGCTCACGCAACTGCCGTTTCCGTTCAACCAGCGCTGGGCCCTCGGGCTGTGGAGCCTCGCGTTCGCGAACCGCGACCGGTTCACGCCCCAGCCGTCGCAATCAGCGCAATGGAATCGCGGCGCCTATCTCGTGCAGGGGCTCGGCCATTGCGGCGCATGCCATACGCCGCGCGGGCCGGCCTACAACGAACGCGGCTACGACGAACGCAGCCCCGCGTTCCTGACCGGCGGTATCAACGATCACTGGTTCGCGCCGAACCTGACCGGCACGGACCCGGACGGCCTCGGCCGCTGGTCGACCGACGACATCGCCGCGTTCCTGCGCAGCGGCCATGCGGCGCGCGGCTCGGTGTTCGGCGCGATGGCCCCGGTCGTCGGAGAAAGCACTGCGTTGCTGACGGAGGACGATCGTCGGGCGATCGCCGTGTACCTCAAATCGTTGCCCGCGCAACCGACCGCCGCGACGAATCCGCTGGGCGTCGGCGTGCCGCGGTTGACGCCCGCCGGCCCGCGCCCGGAAAGCGGCCAGCAAGCGCCCGGGGCCGGTGTGTATGCGGGGTTCTGTGCGCGTTGCCACGGCGCGGACGGCACGGGCGTGCGCGATCACGGGCCGGCGCTCGCGAGCAGTTCGATCGTGCTGGCCGCCGATCCGACGAGCACGATCCGGATCGTCGTCGAAGGCGCTCGGCCGGCGCCGGGTGAAAACGGCCCCGTGCAGCGGATGCCGGCGATGCGCGGCACGTTGACGAGCGGAGAAATCGCGGCGGTGGTCAGTTACGTGCGCGGCGCGTGGGGGAATCGGGCGGCGCCGGTGTCGGAGCAGGATGTGAGGCGGTTGCGGCGAGCGATCCATCGGTAGTCGCGTACCGCGCGCAGGGCTTCCCGCACGATGCCGATCAGAGGCTCCGGCGCTACCGCTACCGGCTCGCAACGGCCTCGGCCTCCGGCGCCTGCCATCCTCCACCGAGCGCCTTGAACGCCGCGACCGCCGCACGCGCCGATTCGGTTCGCGCCTGCACGCGTTCGTCGGACGCGCGCAGCAAGCTTTCGTCGGCCTGCAACACTTCGATCAGGCTGACGACGCCTTTCTGGTACGCCGCGAACGACGCGGCCCGCGCGCGGCCGAGCGAATCCACGCCGCTGGCCAGCACGGCCGCCTGTTCGTCGCGCTTGACGAGCGCAGAGAACGCATTTTCGACATCCTCGGTGGCGTGCAGCGCCGCGAGCCGATACGCGGCCAGCATTTCGGCTTCCTTTCCTTTGGCGTCTGCGATCTGCGCATTGATCCGGCCGAAGTCGAACAGGCGCCAGCGCAGGCCGAGCACGCCGGCCGCCTGGTTCGCGCCGCCGGCAAACAGGTTGCCCGCGCCCATCGTCGTCGCGCTGCCGAGCAATCCGCTCAGCGAGAACTTCGGGTAATACTCGGCAATCGCCACGCCGATGCGCGCGTTCGACGCCGCAAGGCGTCGCTCGGCGACCATCAGGTCGGGCCGCCGCCTGAGCAATTCGCCCGGCGTGCCCGTCGCCGCGATCCGCGGCGCCACCGGCACGTCGCCGCCGTCGAGCAATTCCGCGCGATGCGTGCCGGGCTGCGCGCCGAGCATCACGTCGAGCGCATTCATCGCCGTGTCCAGCGCCGCCTCGAGCACCGGCACCGTCGCACGAACCTGCGCGAGCGCACCTTCGGCCTGCCTGACCTGAAGCTCCGCCGCGAGCCCCTTCCCGTACAGCAGGTTGATCGTCGACAACAGATCCTGTTCGGTCCGCACCTGATGCCGCGCGACCTTCAGCCGGCCCTGCAACCCGCGAATCGTGATGTAGATGTCGGCCGTCTGCGCGGCGACGGCCAGGCGCGTGGCGACCGCCGCCGCTTCGGATGCCTGATAATCGGCAAGCGCGGCTTGCCGCCCGCGGCGCAGCCCGCCGAACACATCCAGTTCCCAGCTCGCGTTGAAATCGGCTTCGTAGGCGCTCCCGTGACGGTCGAAACCGGGCGTCGAATTCAGAACGCGCCCCAACGGCGTTTCGACCGACTGATAGACGCGCGCGGCCTGGCCCGTCACATTGCCAGACGGCAACAGCGCCGCATTGGCCGCCCCGAGCCCGGCACGCGCTTGCGTGACGCGGGCCGCGGCCTGCGCGAGATCGAGGTTCTGTGCAAGCGCGAGCGTGACGAACCGGGTCAACTGCGGATCGCCGAAGCCCGTCCACCACGTCGCGAGTTCGGCGTCGGCCGCCGCGCGCCGCTGCTCCACGGCGCTCTGGCCCTGGAAGCGCTGCGGCATGGCGACGTCCGGCCGCACGTAGTCGGGACCGACGGCGCATCCGGCAGACAGGAGCGCGGCGAGCAGCGCGGCAACGATGGGTTTCGGTAGCATGACGGTTTCAGTCAAGATCAGGTGGTGACTATAATACCAAATAGTCACTCGTTGTCCATCCCTGCCAGCCGCAACCCATGAAAGAAAACTCCGCTTCCCCCGCGCCCGCACGCGGCCCGGCCGATCACGACGTGCGCGACCAGATCGTGGCCGCCGCTACCGAGCACTTCAGCCGGTACGGCTACGAGAAGACGACCGTGTCCGACCTCGCGAAGTCCATCGGCTTCTCGAAGGCCTATATCTACAAGTTCTTCGAGTCGAAACAGGCGATCGGCGAGATGATCTGCTCGAACTGCCTGCATGAAATCGAGACCGACGTGCGCGCCGCCGTCGCCGAAGCGGAACTGCCCACCGAAAAGCTGCGGCGCATGTTCAAGGTTTCTACCGAAGCGAGCCTGCGGCTGTTCTTCCGCGACCGCAAGCTGTACGACATCGCCGCGTCGGCCGCCACCGGCAACTGGCAGTCGGTGCAGGCCTATGAGGCCCGTGTGCAGAAGCTGCTGCAGGAGGTGCTGCAGGCGGGCAGGCAAAGCGGCGAGTTCGAGCGCAAGACGCCGCTGGACGAAACCGCGACGGCGATCTACCTCGTGATGCGGCCGTACCTGAATCCGCTGCTGCTGCAGTACAACCTCGACACGACCGACGCCGCGCCCGCGCAGTTGTCGAGCCTGGTGCTCCGCAGCCTCGCCCCATGAACCGACACCGTTTGTGACTATTGACTATTTTGGTCACTAGATACACAATGAAAGCCCCGATCACCTCGTCAGTGGGTCTTTCATGGTCCGGCGTCGCCTCGCTCTCCTTGCAGTCGCTTCCGCGCTGCCCCTCGCGCTAGCCGCCTGCAGCGGAAAAGCGCCTTCCGATCCGCGCACGGAAGCGCCGCTCGTGCGTACCGCCATCGTGCACGCAGCCGCGCCCGCATCGCGGTCGTTTACCGGCACCGTCGCCGCCCGCGTGCAGAGCGACCTCGGGTTCCGGGTGTCCGGCAAGGTGCTGGAGCGGCTCGTCGATACCGGGCAAACCGTCCGCCGCGGCCAGCCGCTGATGCGCATCGACCCCGTCGACCTGAAGCTCGCGGCGCGCGCACGCGATGAAGCGGTGGCCGCGGCACGGGCACGCGCGCGGCAGACCGCCGAAGACGAAGCGCGCTACCGCGACCTGCGCGGCACCGGCGCGATATCGGCATCGGCCTATGACCAGGTCAAGGCCGCGGCCGACGCCGCGAAAGCCCAGTTGAGCGCCGCCGAGGCCGACGCCGACGTCGCGCGCAATGCGACCGGCTACGCGGAACTGGTCGCGGACGGCGACGGCGTCGTGATGGAAACGCTCGCGGAGCCCGGCCAGGTCGTCAGCGCCGGCCAGCCGGTCGTGCGGCTCGCGCACGCCGGCAGCCGGGAAGCGGTGATCCAGCTGCCGGAAACGCTGCGCCCCGCGGTCGGATCCATCGCGCAGGCAGAGCTGTTCGGCAAGCCGGGCGCGAGTGTCCCCGCGACGCTGCGCCAGTTGTCCAACGCCGCGGATGCGCGAACGCGCACGTTCGAAGCGCGCTACGTGTTGCAGGGCGCGCTGGCCGCCGCACCGCTGGGCGCGACCGTCACGATCCGCATGCCGGACGACGCGCGCACGACGCCGCAAGCCGGCCTGCAGGTACCGATCGGCGCGCTGCTGGATGCAGGCAAAGGGCCCGGCGTGTGGGTCGTCGCGGGCGATCCGGCCAAGGTGGGATGGCGGCCCGTCACGGTCGAGCATCTGGACGACGACAGCGCGCGCGTGTCCGGCGCACTGAAGCAAGGCGAGCGGGTCGTCGCGCTCGGCGCGCAGTTGCTGCGCGACGGCGAAGCGGTTCGCGTGGCCGCCACGGCCGCACACGAAGGAGCACGGCCGTGAGCGAACGCCGCTTCAACCTGTCGGCGCTCGCGGTGCGCGAGCGCGCGATCACGCTGTTCCTGATCTGCCTGATTTCGCTCGCGGGGCTCGTATCGTTCTTCAAGCTGGGGCGCGCGGAAGACCCGGCCTTCACCGTCAAGGTGATGACCATCGTCACCGCATGGCCGGGCGCGACCGCGCAGGAAATGCACGACCAGGTGGCCGAAAAGATCGAAAAGCGATTGCAGGCGTTACGCTGGTACGACCGCACCGAAACCTACACGCGCCCCGGCCTCGCGTTCACGACGCTGACGTTGCTCGACAGCACGCCGCCGTCCGAGGTGCAGGAGCAGTTCTATCAGGCGCGCAAGAAAATCGGCGACGTCGCGAACGATCTGCCGGCCGGCGTGATCGGCCCGCTGGTCAACGACGAATACGCGGACGTCACGTTCGCGCTGTTCGCGCTGAAGGCCAAGGGCGAACCGCAGCGCCTGCTGGTTCGCGATGCGGAGACGCAGCGCCAGCGGCTGCTGCATGTGCCGGGCGTGAAGAAGGTCGACATCATCGGCGAACAGGCGGAGCGCATCTACGTGCAGCTGTCGCACGACCGGCTCGCGACGCTCGGCGTGAGCCCGCAGGACGTATTCGCCGCGCTCAATGGCCAGAACGCGCTGACGCCGGCCGGCTCCGTCGAGACGCGCGGGCCGGAGATCTTCATTCGCATGGATGGCGCGTTCGACAAGCTGCAGAAGATTCGCGACACGCCGATCGTCGCGCAGGGCCGCACGTTGAAACTGTCGGACATCGCCACCGTCGAGCGCGGCTACGAAGACCCGTCCACCTTCATGATCCGCAACAACGGCGAACCCGCGCTGCTGCTCGGCGTCGTGATGCGCGACGGCTGGAACGGGCTCGACCTCGGCCGCGCGCTGGACCGGGAAGTCGGCGCGATCAACGCGGAGTTGCCGCTCGGCATGAGCCTGACCAAGGTCACCGACCAGTCCGTGAACATCAGCTCGGCCGTCGACGAGTTCATGGTCAAGTTCTTCGCCGCGCTGCTCGTCGTGATGCTGGTGAGCTTCGTCAGCATGGGCTGGCGCGTCGGCCTCGTCGTCGCCGCGGCCGTGCCGCTGACGCTCGCCGTGGTGTTCGTCGTGATGGCCGCCACCGGCAAGAACTTCGATCGCATCACGCTCGGTTCGCTGATCCTCGCGCTCGGTCTGCTCGTCGACGACGCGATCATCGCGATCGAAATGATGGTCGTGAAAATGGAGGAAGGCTACGACCGCGTGGCCGCGTCGGCTTACGCGTGGAGCCATACGGCCGCGCCGATGCTGGCCGGCACGCTGGTCACCGCGGTCGGCTTCATGCCGAACGGCTTCGCGCGCTCCACCGCCGGCGAATACACGAGCAACATGTTCTGGATCGTCGGGATCGCGCTGATCGCATCGTGGGTCGTCGCCGTCGCGTTCACGCCGTACCTCGGCGTGAAGATGCTGCCGAACCTCAAGAAGTTCGAAGGCGGTCACGATGCGATCTACGACACGCCGCGCTACAACCGTTTCCGACAGGTGCTGACGCGCGTGATTGCGCGTAAATGGCTGGTTGCGGCGTCCGTCGTCGGCCTGTTCGTACTCGCCATTCTCGGCATGGCCGTCGTCAAGAAGCAGTTCTTCCCGATCTCCGATCGCCCCGAGGTCCTCGTCGAGGTGCAGATGCCGTACGGCACGTCGATTTCGCAAACGAGCGCGGCCACGTCGAAGGTCGAAGCGTGGCTCGCGAAGCAGAAGGAAGCGAGGATCGTCACCGCGTACGTCGGCCAGGGCGCGCCGCGCTTTTATCTGGCGATGGGGCCGGAGCTGCCCGATCCGTCGTTCGCGAAGATCGTCGTGCGCACCGACAGCCAGGACGAGCGCGACGCGTTGAAGGCACGCCTGCGGCAGGCGATCGCCGACGGCCTCGCGCCCGATGCGCGCGTGCGCGTGACGCAGCTCGTGTTCGGCCCGTATTCGCCGTTCCCGGTCGCGTATCGGGTCACGGGCCCCGATCCGGACACGCTGCGCGGCATCGCGGCCGACGTCGAGCGCGTGATGGCCGGCAGCCCGATGATGCGCACGGTCAATGCCGATTGGGGCACGCGCGCGCCGGCGCTGCATTTCACGTTGGAGCAGGACCGCCTGCAGGCCGTCGGGTTGACGTCCAGCGCGGTCGCGCAGCAGCTGCAGTTTCTGTTGACCGGAGTGCCCGTCACCGAGGTGCGCGAGGATATCCGGACCGTGCAGGTGGTCGCCCGCTCGGGCGGCGATGCACGGCTCGACCCGGCGCGGCTCGACGACTTCACGCTCGCCGGCGCGAACGGGCAGCGCATTCCGCTGTCGCAGGTCGGCAAGGTCGACGTGCGCATGGAAGAGCCGATCATGCGCTGGCGCGATCGCGTGCCGACGCTCACGGTGCGCGGCGACATCGCCGACGGCCTGCAGCCGCCGGACGTGTCGGCCGCGATCACGAAGCAGCTTCAGCCGATCGTCGCCGCGCTGCCGAGCGGCTATCGAATCGAGGAAGCCGGCTCGATCGAGGAATCGGGCAAGGCCACGAAGGCGATGCTGCCGCTGTTCCCGATCATGCTGGCGGTGACGCTGATCATCATCATCTTCCAGGTGCGCTCGATCTCCGCGATGGTGATGGTGTTCCTGACGAGCCCGCTCGGCCTGATCGGCGTGGTGCCGACGCTGATCCTGTTCCGGCAGCCGTTCGGCATCAATGCGCTGGTGGGCCTCATCGCGCTGTCGGGGATCCTGATGCGCAACACGCTGATCCTGATCGGCCAGATTCACCAGAACGAACAGGCTGGGCTGGATCCGTTCCACGCGGTCGTCGAGGCGACCGTGCAGCGGGCGCGCCCGGTGATCCTCACCGCGATGGCGGCCGTGCTCGCGTTCATACCGCTCACGCATTCGGTGTTCTGGGGCACGCTCGCGTACACGCTGATCGGCGGCACGTTCGCCGGGACGATCCTCACGCTGATGTTCCTGCCGGCGATGTATGCGATCTGGTTCAGGATCCGGCCCGGTCATTCCGCCGCCGCCCGCCACGGCGGCCATGAACCGGCAGCGCCTGCCACGACCGCACTTCAGCCCGCGCTGGATGCGCGCGATTGATATTCCCCATTCCCCGTATCGAAGGAAACAGCCATGTCGAATTCCACCGTTGTCGTCGTGACCGGCGTGTCGTCGGGCATCGGGCGCGTCGCCGCAGAACGATTCGCCAAACGGGGCTGCCGCGTGTTCGGCACCGTGCGCAGCATCGCGCGAACGGCGCCCGTCGCCGGCGTCGAGCTGATCGAGATGGACGTGCGTGACGACGCGTCCGTTCGATCCGGCATCCGGACGATCATCGACCGCGCCGCGCGTATCGACGTGCTCGTGAACAATGCGGGCATGAGCCTGATCGGCGCGGTGGAGGAGACGTCGGTGGACGAAGCCGACGCGTTGTTCGACACCAATGTATTCGGCATCCTGCGTACGACCCGTGCGGTACTTCCGCACATGCGGGCGCAACGGCGTGGCCGGATCGTCAATGTCAGCTCGGTGCTCGGCTTTCTGCCGGCGCCGTACATGGGGCTTTATTCGGCGTCCAAACATGCGGTGGAAGGTTTGACCGAATCGCTCGATCACGAGCTGCGCCAGTTCGGCATTCGCGCGACGCTGGTCGAGCCGTCGTTTACGCGGACCAACCTGGACGTCAACGCGCCGCAGGCGAGCGCGCCGATCGCCGATTACGACCGCGAGCGCACGCTCGCGGCGCGCGCCGTCGGCGACAGCGTGAAAGCCGCGCCGCACCCCGAGGGCGTGGCCGCCACCGTCGTCGACGCGGCGCTCGGGGCATGGCGGATGCGGCGCACGCCCAACGGCGAGGCGTCGCTGCTGCGCAGGTTGCGGCGCTTCATGCCGGCCGGCCCGGTCGATGCGAGCCTGCGGAAAAAATTCCGGCTCGCGTGACGCGGCCGGCCGACGAAACGTCCGTGGACGAGGCACCCGCCAGGGAAATCGGCATCATCGGAACCGGCTTGCGTACCGGCTGAGGGCGGTAGCCGGAACGCCGGGGCGCCTCGCGGTGACGGTCGCCGGGATCGAAGGCGATGCGAAGCAAGCCGCGACGCCGACACTCACCGCTGCAACACCGCCACCGCCTTGATCTCGACGATATAGCCGGGTGCGCCGCCCAGCATGTGCGCGCCGACCGCCGTCCACGCCGGCTTCGGATGCGCGCGGAGGTAGCGGTCGCGCACCTGCATGAACAGCGGCAGGTCGCGCATGTCGGTGTGGAAGGTCGTGAGATCCACGACGTCGTCGAGCGACGCACCGCCCGCTTCGAGCACGCGCTTCAGGTTCTCGAACGCCTGCACGATCTGTGCTTCACGACCTTCGACCAGTTGCATCGCCGCGTCGCGGCCGATCTGGCCGGACACGTACAACGTATCGCCCACCTTGACCGCCGGCGCATAGCCGATTTTTTCGTACACGGCTTCCATGCCGGCCGGAACGATCGCTTCGCGTTGTTGCATGAGTGTCTCCGTGGCCGGACTCGCAGCGCCGGCCGATTGTTCGTGTGAGGATCGGTGCGCGCGCCGCTCAACCCGTATCGCCGCCCGCCACCGGCAGCACCGTCCCGGTGATATAGCTCGCTTCATCGGATGCGAGAAACAGAATCGGCGCGATCTGTTCGTCGAGCGTGCCGTAGCGCTTGAAGTACGTCGAGTCGGTCACCTGCCGCACCGCTTCCCCCATCCACGCCTGTTCCTGCTCGGTGTCGCCGGCCGCATTGCGCGGCACGCGGCGCGGCGGCGCGCTGGTGCCGCCCGGCGCGGTGGCGACGACGCGGACGTTGTGTTCCGCGTACTCCATCGCGAGCGCCGACGTCAGCGCGTTCACACCGCCCTTCGCGGCCGAATACGGCACGCGGCGAATCCCGCGCGTCGCGTTCGACGAGATGTTGACGATCGTGCCGCCGCCACGCGCGATCAGGTGCGGCAGCACGGCATGGCAGGTATAGAGCGTCGGCATCAGCGAACGGCGGATTTCCGCGTCGATCTGCGCGGGCTCGAACTCGGCGAACGGCCGCATGCGAATCGCGCCGCCGACACCGTTGATCAGGATGTCGATACCGCCGAACGTCTGCACCCCGTATGCAATCGCCGCATGCGCGCCTTCGTACGTTTCGAGATCGGCGACGAAGCCGGCTGTGTCGCCGCCGCCCGCTTCCGCCGCGACCTCGGCCACGAAATCCGCGCGATCGACGAACAGTACCCTGCCGCCCTCGGCCGCCGCCCGCAGCGCGACGCCGCGGCCGATGCCCTGCGCCGCGCCCGTGACAACGACGACCTTGCCGGAGAATCGTTGCATGATCATGCCGCCTTTGCCGTGACGTTGGGGGTGAACTTCTCGTAGTGGAAGCTGGCCGGCTTCACGCCCGCTTCGTCGAAGTACTGGCGCACCGCATCGACCATCGGCGGCGGCCCGCACAGGTAGACGTCGACGTCGCCGTCGTTCAGCGCGTCGGCCGGGATGTGCTGCGTGACCCAACCCTTGCGCGGATGGCTCGACGCGGCGTCCGCGACGACGGTGGCAAAGCTGAAGTTCGGCAGCTTCGCCGCAACCGCCTCGATCGCGTCGACCAGCACGAGATCGAGATCGCGCGTCACGCCGTAGACGAGGTGCACCTTCTGCCGCGACCCGCTGCGCGCGAGCACGTCGAGCATCGACAGGAACGGCGCGAGGCCCGTGCCGCCGGCGAGGAACAGCAGCGGCCGCTGCACGTCGCGCAGGTAGAAGCTGCCGAGCGGCCCGTTCAGTTCGAGCGTGTCGCCGGGTTTCGCCGATTCGAGCCACGTGCTCATCACGCCGCCCGGAATCTTCTTGATCAGGAATCCGACCTTCGTATCGCCCGGCGCGGACGAGAACGAATACGAGCGATGCTGGCCGCTGCCCGGCACACCGATGTTCACGTACTGGCCCGGCAGGAACGCCGGTGCGCTCGCGCCGACATCGAGCTCGAGCACGACGGCCGCATCGTTGTGCTGCTCGACCTTCGTGACCGTCGCGGCGAAGCTGCTCTGCCCGGTCTTGCACGCGACCGACGACGTCGGCACCGCGATCACGCAGTCGCTTTGCGGCACCATCTGGCACGTCAGCACGAGGCCACCGTCCTTTTCGTCCTCGGTGAGCGCATCGTCGATGTAGTCGTCGCCGAGGTCGTAGCGGCCGCTTTCGGCGCGGCACTTGCAGGTGCCGCACACGCCGTCGGAACAATCCATCGGCAGGTTGATCTTCGCGCGGAAAGCCGCATCGAGCACCTTCTCGCCGGCCTTGCAGTCGATGAAGCGGGTTACCCCGTCCTCGAAATTCAATGCAATCTTGTAGCTGGACATCGCGTCACCTCCACTTCCTTTCATGGCAAACAACGGGCGTCAGACGTGATAGACGTCGAGCACCTGCCGGATGTAGTCGTTCTTCAGCACGATCTTCTTGTGCGAGATCAGCAGCGCGTCGCCCGCCTGCCGCAGCGTGACGAACACCGTGCCGAAGAAGTGGTCGGTGACGCGGTAGCGGTGATTCAGCGTATGAAAGTTGTAGCGCACGTCGACCTCGCCGTCGCGTTCGGCCAGCACCTCGACGTTCGTCACGTTGTGGCTGGTACGCGGTTCGGGCGTCGATGCGCCGCTGCGCTCGGTCTTGATCCGGAACACGCGATCCTCGAGCCCGCCGCGATCCGGGTAGTACATCAGCGAAATCTGGCGCTGCGGATCGTCGGTCGGCCGATCGTCGTCGTCCCACGCGGGCATCCAGTACGTGACGTCCTCCGTGTAGCAGGTCAGCCATGCGTCCCACTCGCGATCGTCGAGCAGACGCGCCTCGCGATACAGCGTCGCGCAAATCGTCCGGTAATCGAAGCTCATGCCGCCACCTCCCCGCGTTCCTTCTTCAGCGCATCGCGCATCACGTGCACCCAGTGTTCGTGCTGGCACACGAACAGCCCTTCGTCCTCGCTGCGCTCGCCCGAAATGCGCGGGTTCAGCCCCATCTTCCTCGCGTTCTCGTCGGGTCCGTCGATCCACAGCGGCGCACCGCGCGACAGGTCGTTCCACATCGCCGTGATGCCCGCATAGCCGGCCTGGCACGCGCGGAATTCCTCGAGATCGTCGGCCGTGCCCATGCCGGTCACGTTGAAGAAATCCTCGTACTGGCGGATGCGCGTCGTGCGGTCGGCTTCGCTCTCGCCCTTCGGCGCGAAGCAGAAGATGCTGACTTCGGTCTTGTCGACCGCGAGCGGACGCACCACGCGGATCTGCGTGCTGAACTGGTCCATCAGGAACACGTTCGGATACACGCACAGGTTGCGCGTCTGGTTCACGATGAAATCGGCCTGCACGTCGCCGACGCGCGCACGGATCTCGTCGCGGTGCCGGTACACGGGCCGCACTTCCGGGTTCATCGTCTTGGTCCACAGCAGGATGTGGCCGTGGTCGAAGCCGTACACGCCCGCGACCGACTTGCTCCAGCTGTTCGCGTCGACCGCCTTGGTGCCCGCTTCCTTGCGGCGGCCCATCGTCGCCGCATAGTTCCAGTGCACGGTGCTGACGTGATAGCCGTCGCAGCCGTTCTCCATCTGCATCTTCCAGTTGCCTTCGTAGATGTAGGACGAGTTGCCGCGCAGCACTTCGAGACCGTTCGGCGCCTGATCGACGATCTGGTCGATGATCACGCGCGCTTCGCCGAGGTAGTCCTCGAGCGGCAGCACGTCGGCGTTGAGGCTGCCGAACAGGAAGCCGCGATAGTTCGCGAAGCGCGCGACCTTCTTCAGGTCGTGCGAGCCGTGCGTGTTGAACTGCACCGGATACTCGGTCGTCTTCTCGTCCTTCACCTTCAGCAGCTTGCCGGTGTTCGAGAAGGTCCAGCCGTGGAACGGGCACGTGAAGCTGCCCTTGTTGCCGTGCTTGCGGCGGCACAGCATCGCGCCCTTGTGCGCACACGCATTGATCACCGCATGCAGCTCGCCGGTCTTGTCGCGCGTGATGACGATCGGCTGGCGGCCGATCCACGTCGTGTAGTAATCGTTGTTGTCGGGAATCTGGCTTTCGTGCGCCAGATACACCCAGTTGCCCTCGAAGATATGCTTCATCTCGAGCTCGTACAGCGCCGCGTTCGTGAAGATGTCGCGGCGGCAGCGGAAAATGCCGGCCTCCTTGTCATCCTGCACGGCGGTTTCCAGCAGGTGATCCAGTTCGGTCGTAGCGTCGATCGTGACGGACATGATGGCTCCTTCCATGCGCGTGCCGCGTCCTGCAAGCACGCTCGCATCGGTATCGGTTGAGTCTCGGGGAACCGGCCGGCAGCGTCGGCGCACGCACGCCGCCGTGCCGTCGGCGGGTTATGCCGTGGCGGACGCGCGCAGGCGTTCGACGATCTGGTTGTCCTTGCCCTGTACGAGCGGCGTCAGCACGAAGTCGAATTCGATGTCCTGGTACGCGTCGGCCTTGAGCCCGAGCGCCGTGCCGCCGGTCTTCTGCGTGACGGGCGGAATCAATTCCTCGCGCGTCGCATACGCGAAGTCGTCCCAGATCAGCGGATCGCCGTCGATGTTGAACTGCGTCGTGAGCTTGCGGTGGTCGTCGCTCGTCACGAAGAAGTGCACGTGCGCGGGACGGTTGCCGTGACGGCCGAGACGGTTCAGCAGTTGCTGCGTCGCGCCCTGCGGCGGGCAGCCGTAGCCGACCGGCATCAGCGTGCGGAATTCGTATTTGCCGTCCGCGCCCGTCCTCACCGCGCCGCGCAGGTTGAAGTCGGTCTGCGCGCCGGTTGGATCGAAGTGCGAATAGAAGCCGTGCGAATTCGCATGCCAGCATTCGACCAGCGCGCCAGTCACCGGCTTGCCGTCGAGATCCTTCACCGTGCCGTGGATCACGAGCGGGCCCGCGCCTTCGTCCGCGTCGAGGTCGATCTTCGCGACGCCGTCGCGCACCGGAGCGCCCGCCACGTACAGCGGCCCCTCGATCGTGCGCGGCGTGCCGCCGTCGAGGCCGATCGCCTCGTCCTCGGCATCCATCCGGATGTCGAGATACTTCTCGAGACCGAGGCCGGCCGCGAGCAGCGCCGCTTCGCCATCCTGACCGAGCTTGTTCAGGTAGTTCACGCCGGCCCACACTTCGTCCGGCGTGATGTCGAGATCGTCGATCGCCTTGAACAGGTCGCCGAGCAGGCGCAGCACGATCTGCTGCGTACGTGCGTCGCCCTTCGAGCCGTTTCCGCCGCTCCCGCTCGCGTTCGATGCGGCCTTCAGCAGGTCCTGCACTTCCTTCGTGTCGAAAACCTTGACGCTCATGATGCTGTCTCCATGTGTATTGGGGGATGACGGTCTTGGCCTGACTCGATTACCGCACGACTTTCGTCAGCCCGTCGCGGGTGAAGCGCCTGACCTTGTCCTCGTCGAGCGCGATGCCGAGACCGGGGCCGTCCGGCACGGTCAGTTCGAAGTCGCTGTAGTCCAGCGGCTGCGTCAGGATTTCCTCGGTGATCAACAGCGGACCGAACAGTTCGGTGCCCCACTGCAGGTTCGCGACGCTCGCGAACAGGTGCGCGGACGCCACCGTGCCGAACGCGCCTTCGAGCATCGTGCCGCCGTACAGCTCGATGCCGGCCGCGTCCGCGATCGCCGCGACGCGTTGCGCGGCGAACAGGCCGCCACTCTGTTCGATCTTGATCGCGAACACGTCGGCGCCGTGATGCTTCGCGATCTCGAATGCGCTGTCCGGGCCTTGCAGGATTTCGTCGGCCATCAGCGCGACCGGGAAGCGGCGCATCAGGCGCGCGAGCGCCGCGGCCGACGCCACAGGCTGCTCGACCAGTTCACAGCCCGCATCGGCGAGCGCCGGGATCGCGCGCGCGGCCTGCGTTTCGCTCCACGCCATGTTCACGTCGACGCGCACCGACGCGCGCTCGCCGAGCGCCTGCTTGATCTCGGCCACGTGGCGGATGTCCGTTTCCGGCGCTCTCGCGCCGATCTTCAGCTTGAATACGTTGTGGCGGCGCAGGTCGAGCATGCGTTCGGCTTCGGCGATGTCGGCGGCCGTATCGCCCGACGCGAGCGTCCATGCAACCGGCAGGCGGTCGCGGCGGCGGCCGCCGAGCAGTTCGCTGACCGGCACGCCGAGACGCTTGCCGTGCGCGTCAAGCAGCGCGGTTTCGAGCGCGCTCTTCGCGAAGTGATTGACCTTCGCGAGCTTGCCGACATGCGCCATCAGCGCCTGGACGCGCGTCGCGTCACGGCCGACGATCGCCGGCGCGAGGTACGCGTCGATCGCGAGCTTCATCGCTTCCGGGCTTTCCGGGCCGTAGGCCATTCCGGCGATCGTCGTGCCTTCGCCGATACCGGTCACGCCGTCGCTGCAGAACACCTTCACGAGCATCAGCGTCTGGCCGTGCATCGTGGCCACCGACAGCTTGTGCGGGCGGATCGTCGGCAGATCGACGAGGCGGGTTTCGATGCGTTCGATGGTCGCGGAGGACATGGGGTGCGCTGCGTGGGGGTGGTTCATGGGACGGATTTATACGCGGCGGGGAAACGGGGCGTCCAATACTTTTAGGCGGGATTTTCGATACCTGGCAGGTATTGAAATCGCACTGGCTGCGCGAAATATGGCGGTGCGCCATACCTGTTTTGGATAGGTATGCTGGCTGGGAGGCTTGATGGAGCGCGGTCGTGCGGGTTCGGGGTGGTGTTTGAGCGGAAAGCTTACTGCTACTGCTTTTGGCAGGCGGAAAACCCGCTGAAACCGGTGGCCTGCCGAGGCGATCAGGGTTTTCCTGATGGGAAAAGGGTGCGGCTGGTCATCCGGTCTTCAGCTTCGATGTCGGCTTCTGCGAATGATCGGAAGGAAATGGGTCGGCGGATTACCGACGTTCTTGAACGACCCTCGTCGTCTGTCAGAAGCCGACGGGCGCTATCGCCCAGAAAGCGACCTTCGTTCGCGGCCTAGATGCCACCGTGCGCGGCAATGAACATGGCGACGGCCGACCGGCAATAGGACTCGATTTCGTCGTCGTCCTCTGCGCGCGCCTCATCGAAGCGCGCGACAAGCAGAAGATCGGATCCTTTGAAAAGCGCGGCAAACAAGCGGGCGGACCGGTGAGCATCGGGCACGTTCAGAATCGCTTTCGCGTGCAACTGACGCAACACCGCCTCGATTTGAGCGATGACACGGGCCGGCCCGGCTTCGTAATGAAGCTTGCTCAACGACCTTTGATTCGTCTTGTCGGCCAAAACCATGGCTTCGACACTGCGGACGTCCGGGCTCAACAGCGTGCGAAGCAGCGATGATCCCACCGCCATGAGCTGATCTTCGACCGAACCGTCGACGCCTTCGGAAAGGGTCTGCGGTGCGAATTGATCGCAACGAGCCACCATGGCCGCGCTGAACAGCGCCTCCTTGTTCTCGAAGTGCCGATAGATGCTGAGCTTGGATATCTTCGCCCGCTGGGCGACCTTGTCCATGGTCGTCGCTTGAAAACCCAATTCCACAAAGAGTTCGGAGGCGGCGTCGACTATCGTTTGGCGAAGCGCTTCGTTCGCCGGCCGGCCGCGGCGGCCCGGGTTGTTTTCGGTCACGACAATTCCAGTACTTGACAGTATTCAAATTCCAGCATTACGATACCACGCAGTATCACAAATGTGCAAGCCAATGGGGTCGGCTTCGCGTATCGCTGGACGATATTGCGCATCAGCCCGCCCCCTCCATCCACGACACGGAGCCCATCACCATGAACGACGTCATCATCATCGGCGGCAGCTTTGCCGGCCTCGCCGCCGCCCTGCAGCTCGGTCGGGCCCGCCGCGCGGTCACCGTGCTCGATACCGGCCGGCCGCGCAACCGCTTTGCCGGCCATTCACATGGCCTGCTCGGCCACGATCACAAGCCGCCGCTGGACATCCTGGTCGAGGCGCGACGGCAACTGGCGCGCTATCCGACGATCACGCTGGTCAATGCCCGGGCGGAGAGCGTGTCCGGCGCGATCGACGATTTCCGTGTCGTCACGGACGATAACGAAATCCTGACGGCGCGCCGCCTGATCCTGAGCTATGGCGTCGCCGATCAGATGCCCGATGTTCCGGGCTTCGCGGAAAGCTGGGGCACGTCCATCGTACCCTGCCCCTATTGCGACGGCTTTGAAGCCGCCGGCCAGCATTGGGGGCTCGTTTGGTCCGGCCCGCAGTCGCACCAGTCTGTCAGGCTGTTCCGCGACTGGACCGACAAATTGACCGTCTTCGCCGATGGTCACGACATCGCGCCGGATATCCAGGCCGATCTGGCCCGCCGCAACATCCCTGTCGTCGATGGCCGGATCGTGGAGATCGCCCATCGCAATGGCCATATCACCACCGTCAATCTCGATACCCGCCGCCATGTCGCGGTCGACATCCTGTTCGCCCAGCCGCGCAACAAGCCGTCCGCAAGCCTGCATGAATCGCTGGGCCTCGCCACGGTCGATACGCCCACCGGCATCGTCCTCGAGGTCGACGCGCGCCGCCAAACCAGCATGCCCGGTATCTACGCCGCCGGCGACCTCGCCACGCCATTCTTGCCCTCGGTCACCCAGGCATCGTCGCAGGGCGCGATGGCGGGTATCTTCGCCCAACAATCGATGCTGGTTTGAGCACGCGGATTCCGTTCTCCGGTTGCATCGCCCCCTTCGAAGCGGCTGGCGTGGATCGGAGGTGAAGAACGGATTCGTCCAGTTTGACGGAATGGCAGGAGCGGTTGGTGTGCGTCGGGTTCCGGCGGCAGGCGGCGCCGGTCTCGACGCCTGAGACGATCACGCGCAAGTCTGGCGCCTTGTTGCTGGTGGAGGTGGCCTGGCTCGAGAAAAGCCGAGCATGGGCCTTGGCGCCGCTTTGCGCGCCGAGCCTTCGGATACGGCGCACGTCGCGCCGCACCCGCTCTACCTGCCGCGTCATCGGCCGGCACGCCGCAACAATCCACCCACCGACTGTCCAGTTTCCGTACACCGAATCGCGAACGCTCTCCAAACCATGCGCGCGCCGCGCGTGGGAAGAAACCCGGATAGCCCCGCTTCCCCACACCGGCCTACCCTCGCGCGCACGCCGGTCGACGCCAGGCAACACCCGATCCGGCGATCCGAATTTCCCCAGGAGCGCACATGGATAGCAGCAGGAACCCCGCCCTCTTCGACGCCGACATCTGGCGCGGCAGGATCTTCACCGGACGCTGGCACGCGAGCCCGCACGCGGCCGACGTGATCGAACCGGCGACCGGCAACACGCTCGGCCGCATCGGTCTCGCGGACAGCGCGGCCATCGCCGACGCATCGGCCGCCGCACATCGCGCACAGCCCGCGTGGTTCGCCCTACCCTACGACGACCGCGCGGCGGTCCTGCGCCGCGCGGCGGCCGTCGCCGAAACGCACTTCGACGCGATCGTCGACTGGCTCGTGCGCGAAAGCGGCTCGACCCGCGCGAAGGCGTCGTTCGAAACGTCGGTCACGATCAAGGCGCTGCACGAAGCGGCCGGACTGCCGTCGCGCGCGGCCGGCGAAGTGCTGCCGTCGACGGCAGTCCGGCTGTCGCTCGCGCGCCGCCGCCCGCGCGGCGTGGTCGGCGTGATCTCGCCGTTCAATTTCCCACTGTACCTCGCGATACGCGCGGTCGCGCCGGCGCTCGCGCTCGGCAACGCGGTCGTGCTGAAGCCCGATCCGCGCACCGCCGTGTGCGGCGGCATCGCGATCGCCCGCGTGTTCGAGCTCGCCGGCTTGCCCGAAGGCGTGCTGCACGTGCTGCCCGGCGACGGCGCGGCCGGCGCGGCGCTGGTCGCCGATCCGCACGTCGCGATGATCCAGTTCACGGGTTCCACCGCGGCCGGGCGCAAGGTCGGCGAAGCGGCGGGCCGCCATCTGAAGAAGGTATCGCTCGAACTCGGCGGCAAGAATTCGCTGATCGTGCTCGACGATGCCGACCTCGACCGCGCGGTCGCCAACACCGCGTGGGGCGCGTATCTGCATCAAGGCCAGATCTGCATGGCGACCGGCCGCGTGCTCGTGCAGCGCGCGATTCATGACCGCTTCGTCGCGAAGCTCGTCGAAAAGGCGCAAAGCCTGCGCGTGGGCGACCCGGCCACCGGCGACGTCGGCCTGGGCCCGCTGATCAACGCCGCGCAGCGCGACCATGCGGCGAGCGTGGTCGACGCGGCCCGCCGCGCGGGCGCGCGTGTCGAGACGGGCGGCGGCCATCGCGGCCTGTTCTTCGAGCCGACCGTGCTGAGCGGCGTCGCGCCGGGCAATCCGGCATTCGACGAGGAAATCTTCGGGCCGGTCGCGATCGTCGTGCCGTTCGATACCGACGAGGACGCGATCGCACTCGCCAATCAAACCGAATACGGGCTCTCGATGGCGATCCTGTCGGCCGACGTCGGCCGCGCGCTGCGAATCGGCGAGCGCTTGAACACCGGGCTGCTGCACATCAACGACCAGACGGTCAACGACGAAGCGATCAACCCGTTCGGCGGCGTCGGCGCATCGGGCAATGGCTCGAGCATCGGCGGTGCGGCAAACTGGGAGGAATTCACGCAGTGGCAGTGGCTGACGATCAAGGGTGAAGCGCCGCTGTATCCGATTTGACGAGGAGACCGATCATGTACACCGAACACGATACACGCGCCGTCACCGCGGCCGTCGCGCGCGCGGCCGGCGCACCCTTCTCCATTGAATCCGCCCGCATTCGCGCGCCGCGCGGCGACGAGGTGCTCGTGCGCGTCGTCGCGACCGGCTTGTGCCATACCGACCTGATCGTGCGCGACCAGTACTATCCGGTGCCGCTGCCGGCCGTGCTCGGCCACGAAGGCGCCGGCGTGGTCGAGGCGGTCGGCCCGAACGTGAAGACGCTCGCGGCCGGCGATCACGTCGTGCTGACCTACGGCGCGTGCGGCCACTGCGCGTCGTGCGTCGGCGGTCACGGCGCGTATTGCCGGCAGTTCTTCGCGCTGAATTTCGGCGGCGCCGACTCGGAGGGCCAGACGGCCATGCGGGACGAGGCCGGGCAACCGCTGCACGATCATTTCTTCGCGCAGTCGTCGTTCGCGAGCTACGCGCTCGCACGCGAGAACAACGCGATCAAGGTGCCGAAGGAAGCGCCGCTCGAACTGCTCGGCCCGCTCGGCTGCGGAATCCAGACCGGCGCGGGCGCGGTAATCAATTCGCTCGCGGTGCGCCCGGGCAGCAGCTTCGCGAGCTTCGGCGCGGGCGCGGTCGGCATGAGCGCCGTGATGGCCGCGCGCATCGCCGGCGCGACGACGATCATCGCCGTCGACATCGTGCCGTCGCGGCTCGCGCTGGCGCTGGAGCTCGGCGCGACGCATGCGATCAACAGCCGGGAAGTCGACGTCGTCGACGCGATCCGCGAGATCACCGGCGGCGGCGTCGACTACGCGCTCGAATCGACCGGGCTGCCGGCCGTGCTGTCGCAAGGGATCGACGCGCTCGGCTCGCGCGGCACGATGGGCGTGGTCGGCGCGCCGAAGCTGGGCACGAAGGCGGAATTCGACGTGAACAGCCTGCTGCTCGGCGGCCACACGATCCGCGGCATCGTCGAAGGCGACAGCGTGCCGCAGACGTTCATTCCGCAGCTCGTGCAGCTGTATCTGCAAGGTCGGTTTCCGTTCGACCGGCTGGTGAAGTTCTATCCGCTCGACCAGATCAACCAGGCGGCGGAAGACAGCAGCAACGGAAGCACGCTCAAGCCGATCCTGCGGTTGCCGCATTGAGCGGCGATGCGCCGCCGTCCGCGCGGTACATGGCGACCGCCGGGGGCCTCGCACGGCAGCGTAGCCGCCGCGAAAATACCGCGCCGGGGGCGCCGGGCTATATTACGCATTCGCGCGACACGGGGCCTGCACGTCCAGCCCCGACCTTCGACCCCAACTGGAGCGCAGCGTGAATACAGCCCCCGAATCCCCTGCACGGCCGGTCGACCTCCACCGGCTTCGCGCCCGCTTCGCTGCGGGCGAGCCGCTGCCGGAAACGGCGTTGCCGGCCAGCGTCGCGCGCTCGTGGCTGCGTTCGCGCGCGGCCGGGCTGCGGCCGTGGGAAGCCGCCCGCTATGAAATGCAGCGCGAGCGCGACGAATCCCGCGACGACCGGCGGCTCTATCGCTGCGTCGCGCAGGAGATCGAGCCGCTGTGGGCCGCGTTCGGCGGCCGCGAATGGGCGATCATGTGCGTCAACCCACGCGGCACGATCGTGCATGCGCGGCGCAGCCCGCAATGCGACGACGCGCTGCTGACGCCGATCGTCGCCGGCCGCCGGATCGTCGAACCGAACATCGGCACGACCGCGCCGAGCTGCGTGATTCACGACGGCGCCGAGGCCGTCGTCGCGGGCGCGCAACACTATCTCGACGAGTTCTCGCGGGTGTTCTGTCTCGCGGTGCCGCTCGTCGGTTTCGACGGCGAAGTGATCGGCGCGCTCGATATCACCGGGATCGGCCGGCGCAACGTCGCGCAATTGCACGAGCCGTTCCGGCATGCGTCGCTGTCGGCCGAGCAGCGGCTCTATGCGATGCTGCGCGACTGCCATCTGCTGCAGGTGCAATTCGATCCGCGCTGGCTCGGCACGCCGCTCGCCGGCGTCATCGCGCTCGACGAAGCGGGCCGCGTGCGTGCGGTGAGCCGCCTGGCGCGCCGGATGCTCGATCTCGCGCCCGAAGGGCCGGTCGCGCCGGTCGGTCACCGCCAACTGTTTCCCGGCGCGACACCCGCGCAGCAGCGTCGCTTGCTGACACCGTCGCGCACGCCGCAGCGGATCGCGCGCGACGATGGCAGCCACGTATGGGTGCGCACCGTGCGCGCCCCGCTCGATCGCACGACCGCGGCGCGGCACGCCGACGTACTCGCCGACGCGGAGGACGTGTGCCACGCGGCGCCGGCCGGCCGCCCTCACGCCAACGCCAGCCTGCGCGAACAGTCGCTCGATGCGATCCGGCGCGCGCTCGACGAGCATGACGGCAACGTGTCGGCGGCCGCGCGGCAACTCGGCATTTCACGCACGACGCTGTATGCGAAACTGCGGCAGCGCGATGCGGCGGGGATCAGGCACGGCGGGGCGCATTGACCATGCGGGATGAAGTGCGGTGTGGCGATGGCGCTAAGCCACTGCCCGCCGCTCATGCAGCCGCAACGCGGCCCACGCGATCCCGGCCGCGAAGATCGCGACCACGCCGCCGAAGGTACCGATCCACGGCAGCCCGAAGTCGCCCGCGATATGGTTGCCGAGCAACGCGCCGGCGCCGATGCCGACGTTGTACAGCCCGGAGTAGATCGACACGGCCAGGTCGGTCGCCTCGGGCGCCAGCTTCAGCACCCACGCCTGCATCGCCAGCCCGAAACAGACGATCGCGCCGCCCCACACCAGCGTGTGCACGGACAACGTGACGATGTTCAGCGCGCACGGGAACAGGATCAGCAGGCAGCCCGACAGCGCGACGATCGACGCCAGCAGGAAATCGTCGGGCCGGTGCGGATAGACGCGATTGAAGCAGACCGCGGCCGGCAGGCCGGCGACGCCGAACAGGATCAGCACGTACGTGATCCGGCTGTTGCTCGCATGGTTGATGCTCTGCACGAACGGTTCGATGTACGTGTACGACGTGAAGTGAGCGGACACGACCAGCACCGTGATCGCGTACAGCGCGACCAGCGCCGGCTTGCGCAGGAACACGCCGATGCTGCTCAGCGACCCGGCGCCCTGGCTCGGCAGCAACGGCAACGTGGCGCGCAGCAACAGCAGCGTGACGCCCGCCGCGCCCGCGATGATCAGGAACGTGATGCGCCAGCCGAACGCCTCGCCGATCACGCGGCCGAGCGGAATGCCGGCCACCATCGCGATCGCCGAGCCCATCGCGATCAGGCTGAGCGCGCGGCTTTTGCGGTCGCTCGGCGCGAGCCGCACCGCGAGCGGGATCGAAATCGACCAGAACACCGCATGCGCGCACGCGATGCCGAGCCGGCCGATCATCAGCACCGTGAAATTCCACGCGAAGCCGGTCACGACGTGGCTGCCGACGAACACCAGCAGCGCCACGCTCAACAGCTTGCGGCGCTCGACGTGCCGCGTGACGAAGGTCAGCGGCAGCGACACGACCGCGACGGCCCACGCGTAGATCGTCAGCATCAGGCCGACGGCGGTCGGCTGCATCTGCAGGCTGTCGCCGATCGCGCTCAACAGCGCGACGGGCACGAATTCGGTGGTATTGAAGATGAAGGCGGAGAGTGCCAGGGCCAGAACGCCCCACCACGATTGTTCGGAACTGACGGCGTCGGGGGTTGCCATACGGGGATTCGACGAAGGTTGGGCGCGCGCGGGCGGCCCGCCCGGCGCATCGGCGCGATTGTACCAGCGCTGTTCGACACGCCGCCGCCGGGCGCGGCGCGTGCGGCGCGTGCGGCGCGGGACATGGCGGTGACACGGCCGCGCGCCGATAATGTGACGAATCGGGTTTTACCGACGATTTGCCCGACCACCATCAGGCCAGGAGAGTTACATGCGCATTGAAACGTCATTTCTGTTCGATCTCGACGGCACGCTCGTCGACAGCGTCTATCAGCACGTGCTCGCGTGGAAGGAAGCGCTCGATGCCGAAGGCATCGAACTGTCGGTATGGCGCATCCATCGCAAGATCGGGATGAGCGGCGGCCTGTTCCTGAACCAGCTGCTGCGCGAGACGGCCGGTGATATCGACGCGGAGCGCGTCGAGCGGCTCGCGCGGCTGCATGCGGCCGCGTACCAGCGGCTGCGCGCGCAGGTCCGGCCGCTGCCGGGTGCGCGCGAGTTGCTCGCCGCGCTGTCGAATGCCGGCATTCGCTGGGCGATCGCGACCAGCGGGCGAATGGAAACCGCGGCGATCAATCTCGAGGCGCTCGGCGTCGATCCGGCGAAGAACGTCGTCGTCACGCGCGATCAGGTGAAGTATGCGAAGCCGGACCCCGACCTGTTCCTGACCGCCGCCGCGAAACTGAACGTGCCGATCGAGCATACGGTGGTGGTCGGCGACAGCATCTGGGACATGCTCGCCGCCGCCCGCTGCCGCGCGCTGGGCGTCGGGCTGCTGTCGGGCGGCTACGGCAGCGACGAACTGGAGCGGGCGGGCGCGCTGCGCGTGTACGACGATCCTGCGGATCTGCTCTGGCATCTGGACGAGGTCGCCGCGCGGCCGTAGTACCTACACCGTCCGCCTGACCAGCATCGTCCGGATCTCCGAAATCGCCTTGGTCGGATTCAGCCCCTTCGGGCACACGTCCGTGCAATTCATGATCGTCCGGCAGCGGAACAGCCGGTACGGATCCTCCAGATCGTCGAGCCGCTCGGCCGTCGCGAGATCGCGCGAATCGGCGATGAACCGGTACGCCTGCAGCAGCCCGGCCGGGCCGACGAACTTGTCCGGGTTCCACCAGTAGCTCGGGCACGACGTCGAACAGCATGCACACAGGATGCATTCATACAGCCCGTCGAGCTGGTCGCGCTCTTCCGGCGACTGCAGCCGCTCGCGCGCGGGCGGCGTCGTGTCGTTGATCAGGTAGGGGCGAATCGAGTGGTACTGATTGAAGAAATCCGTCATGTCGACGATCAGGTCGCGCACCACCGGCAGCCCCGGCAACGGCCGCAGCACGATCTCGCGCGGCAGCGTCTGCATGTTGGTCAGGCACGCGAGACCGTTCTTGCCGTTGATGTTCATCGCGTCCGAGCCGCAGATGCCTTCCCGGCAAGAGCGGCGATACGCGAGCGTCTCGTCGTCGCGCTTCACGCGGCCGAGCACGTCGAGCAGCATGCGGTCGGCCGAGTCCACGTCGATCTCGTAGCGCTGCAGGTACGGCTGCGCGTCGCGATCGGGGTCGTAACGATAGATATGCAGGGTGCGCGAATCGCTCATCGTTTCCTCCCGGCGCCAGCCGGCATGGGTTCTCGGAGTGGTGCGGGATACTGTCGCGGCACGCGGCGCCGCAAGCGCCATGCCGATCAGTCGTCGTCGACGCGCTTATCGATCAAATAGCGGCCGCGTTCGACGCCTGCCCGCAGCGCCTCGACCTCGGTCAGCCATTCGGGGCCGGCTGCCTCCGGCACCACCAGCTCGATGCGCGCGCCGTTGACGTATACCTGTACCTCGTCGCGCCATGCGCCGCGCTCGTTGGGCCGCGCCCACACGAGAATCTCGTGGCCGCGATACGGGTCCCGAACCTGTGCGTCCTGTTGATGTGCCAAGGTGGCCTCCTGTCTTATCTGCGATGGCGATGCAAAAAATGCGCGCCGCATGCACGCCGCGCGCACCCCGGTCCTTGCGCGCACGGACCGTGCCCGGCCGGCACGCTGCTTGCGTCCCTTTTCCGCATCTAAGCGCTACCGGGCCCGCCTCGCGCAGGGCCCGAACGGATGCACATCATGATCGGTCACCTCGAATTGCTTGGACGCCTGCTGCTGGCCGCGCTGCTCGGCAGCGTGATCGGGCTCGAACGCGAGCGTCTGAACTGGGCCGCCGGGCTGCGCACGCACATGCTCGTGTGCGTGGGCTCCGCGCTCGTGATGCTGGTATCGACGTTCGGCTTCGAGGACGTGCGCGGGCAGAACGGCGTCGTGGTCGATCCGTCGCGGGTCGCCGCGCAGGTCGTGTCGGGCATCGGCTTCCTCGGCGCGGGCTCGATCCTGCTGCGCGGCGAAGTGGTGCGCGGGTTGACGACGGCCGCGAGCCTGTGGGCCGTGGCCGGCGTCGGGCTTGCCGCGGGCGGCGGCATGGTCGTTGCGTCGGTCGGCGCGACGGCGATCGTGCTCGTTATCCTCGCAGGCGTGAAGCCGCTCGAGCGCCGTTTCATTGCGCAGCGCCAGCAACGCACGCTGCTGCTGGTGGCCGAGCGCGGCGGCCTGACGCTCAACACGCTGCACGAAGCGCTCGGCCCCGGCCGCGTGCGCGTGAAACGGTTCATCGTCCAGCAGTCGGACGACGATCCGGACACCGACGACATCTCCGTCTCGTTCTCGCGCACGAGCGGGCCGGAATTCGCGGCGATCTGCGAGACGCTGCAAAACATCGCGTGCGTGCGGACCTGTCAACCCGACACCTCGTCAAGGAGTTTCGTGTGACCCAGACCGACCTGCTCTCCTATCTCGTGACGAGCCAGCTCGCCGCGCGCATGCGCACCGGCGCCTGGCTCACGACCAGCCAGCTGGTCGGCGCGTTGCGCGCGTGGCTCGCGTGCCGGCGCGCCGAATGCGACTGGCTCGACCGGATCAGGATCGCATACGCGTCTGCGACGATCGCGCAGGAGATCTACGACATCGCGGTCGTGCACGGCGAACGCGTGCGGCTCGACGCGCATTCGCCGGAACTGCAGGCGCTGCGTGCGCGCTGCGACGCACTGTTGCAGCGGATCGACGGCGACCGGGACGTCGGCGCACGATGATCGTGCCGGACCGCGTGACCCGCGCCGAGGATCGGCGCATCGACGCCGCGCCGGCGGACGGCCCGCCGCGGCACGGCCTGCTCGAACGCGGGCGCAACTGCGACGCGATCCGCGGCGCGGACCGCTTCGCGATGCTCGTCGACGGCGACGCGTACTTCTCGACGCTACGCGCGGCGCTGCTGCGCGCGCGCCATACCGTGTTCATCGTCGGCTGGGACGTGGACAGCCGGATGCGGCTCGCGCCCGCGGGCGCCGGCGACACGCTGCCCGATACGCTCGCGGCCTTCCTGCACGCGCTCGCGTCCGCCCGCCACAACCTGCGCATCTACGTGCTCGCGTGGGACTTCGCGATGATCTACGCGCTGGAGCGCGACTGGCCGCCCGTGTACCGGGCCGGCTGGCGCGCGCATCGCGGCATCCGGTTCCGGCTCGACGATGCGCACCCGCGCGGCGCGTCGCATCACCAGAAGCTCGTCGTGATCGACGACCGGCTCGCGTTCGTCGGCGGCCTCGACCTGACGCGCGCCCGCTGGGACACGCCGGCCCACGCGGCCGACGACCCGCGCCGCCGCGACGAGCACGGCATGCCGTACGCGCCGTTCCACGACGTGCACGCGATGTTCGACGGCGACGCGGCCGCCGCGATCGGCGAACAGGCGCGCTCGCGCTGGCTGCAGGCGTGCGGGCGCCCGATCGCGATCCGCGCGCAGCGGCATCTCGAGCGGGCGGCCGACGACGATCCGTGGCCGCCCGATGCGCGCGTCGACGTGCGCGACGTGCGGCTCGGCATCGCGTATACGGCGCCGCGCCACGGCGGCCGCGAGCCGGTGCTGCAGGTGCGCGCGCTCGTCGAGGACACGATCCGCGCCGCGCACCGGCACCTGTATATCGAAAACCAGTACTTCACCGCGGCGGTGGTGCGCGAAGCGTTGTCCGCTCGCCTTGCCGATACGCACGGGCCGGACGTGACGGTCGTCGCGCCGCGGGTGCAGAGCGGCTGGCTGCAGGAAGCGACGATGGGCGTGCTGCGCGCGCGGCTGCACGCGACGCTCGCGTCGGCCGACCGCTTCGACCGCTACCGGCTGCTGTATCCGCACGTCGACGGGCTCGGCGACGCGTGCGTGAACGTGCACAGCAAGGTCGCGATCGTCGACGACGAATGCATCGTGATCGGCAGCGCGAACCTGAACAACCGCTCGATGCTGCTCGACACCGAATGCTGCATCGCGCTCGTCGCGGCAGGCGATCCACGCATTCGCGCGGCAATCGCCGGCATGCGCGAGCGGCTGCTGGCCGAACATCTCGGCACGACGCCCGCCGCGGTGGCCGACGCGTTCGCGGGCGGGGAGCGGCCGAACGTCGTGCTCGACCGGCTGCGCGCGAAGCCCGGCCGCACGCTGCGCACGCTCGATCCGGCCGTGTCGCCGCAATTCGAGGCGCTCGTGCCGGTCAGCGCGCGGCTCGATCCCGAGCAGCCGATCGAGCCGGACCGGTTCGTGCGCGAATTCGTGCCGCACGAGCAGCACCGCTCGCTCACCGCGCGCTTTTTCGTGCTCGGAGCGATCGTGCTCGCGATCGCCGCGCTCGCGCTCGCGTGGCGCTTCACGCCGCTGGGCACGCACCTGAACGTCGCGTCGCTGTCGCACGCGGTGGCCGCCATCGCCCGGCTGCCGGCCGCGCCGGCGCTGCTGCTCGCGGCCTACGTGGTCGCGGCGACCTTCGCGGTGCCGATCACGCTGCTGATCGCCGCGACGGGGCTCGTGTTCGGCGCATGGCCCGGCTTCGCGTATGCGGGCGTCGGCTCGATGGCGGCGGCCGCAGCGACCTACGCGCTCGGCCGCTGGCTCGGGCGCGACGCGGTGCGCCGGCTCGCCGGCCCCCGCGCGAACCGGCTGAGCGAGCACATCGGCCGCCGCGGCGTGGTCGCGATGGCCGTGCTGCGGCTGCTGCCGATCGCGCCGTTTACCGTCGTGAACCTCGTCGCCGGCGCGTCGCACATCGGGCTGCGCGACTTCCTGATCGGCACCGCGCTCGGGATGCTGCCCGGCATCGTGCTGACCGTCACGTTCGCGCATCAGTTGACCGCGGCGCTCAGCCATCCCGGCCCTGGCGCGTTCGCGTGGCTCGCGGCGATCGGCCTCGCGCTGGTCGGCGTGTCGATCCTGCTCGTGAGGATATTGCGACGATGGCGTTGAGCAAACACGCGGCCCCGCCGCCGCACGTCGTCACCGCCGAAGCGGCGCCTGCCGCCGCGCCGGGCGGGCGCGACCTGCGGATCGCGACCTACAACATCCGCGGCGGCTACGGCGCGTGGCCGGCGCGCGCGGCCGACCGGATCGCGGCGGTGATCGACGAACTCGACGCAGACGTGATCGCGCTGCAGGAGGTGCCGCTCGGCGGCACGCGCGCGCCGGACGTGCTCGCGCATCTGCGCGACGCAACCGGCATGCACGCGGTGGCCGGCCCGACGATCGACACGCCGGAGCGCCGCTACGGCAACGCGGTGCTGTCGCGCTGCCCGATCCGCGCGGCGCGCACGCTCGACCTGTCGTTCCACCCGCGCGAGCCGCGCGGCGCGCTCGACGCCGACATCGAGTGCAGCGCCGGCCCGATCCGCGTCGTCGCGACCCATCTCGGGCTGTCGGCGAGCGAACGCAGCGCGCAGGTGCAGCGGCTGCTTGCGGCGTTCGACACGGGCGCGATGCCGGTGATCCTGCTCGGCGACATCAACGAGTGGTTCGTGCGCGGCCGCGCGCTGCAAGCGCTCGTGACCCGGTTCCGGCGCGCGCCGGCGCCGCGCACGTTCCCGACCGTGTGCCCGGTGTTCTCGCTGGACCGGATCTGGATTCATCCGGGCGAGCTGCTGGTCGACGTGGTCGTGCATCGCAGCGCGCGAGCGCGGCACGCATCGGATCACTATCCGCTGGTCGCGCGGATGCGCGCGACGCCCGCGACGGGCACGGCGCTTGCGCGGTGAGCCTTTTCTCGCTCCGACGGAGGCAGCCCATGCGAACCGACGCACTCGACGGAAAGGATCTCGACTACTGGTGCGCACGCGCGTTGTGCGCCGACGATGAAGACACGCTGCGCTTCACGGCCGTCGCGCCGACCGTCGTCGTGACGGCCGCCTGCGACGCGTTCCGGCATCTCGATGCGCCGTTCGCGCCGTCGGCGTCGTGGGCCGACGCCGGTGCGGTGCTCGATCGCGTGGAGGACCTGCGGATCGCGCGTCACGGCGACGACGTCGAATGCGACGCCACCTTCGTCGACGGCCCGTCGACCTGCGGCGCCCACGGCCACGAGACGCGCGTGGCGCTGCTGCGCGCGTTCGTGCGTGCGCGTTTCGGCGATGACGTGGACGCGCCGCCGTCGTTCCCGCACCGGATCGAGCACGGCAAGGTGGTGCGCTATGACCCCGGTGTGCCGATTCCGGATACGGACGATGATCCGGCGACGGGCGACAGCTCGGATATTCGGTCCATCCCGCGCATGTAATACAGGTGCGGCCTCGGCGGTCATGTAAAAACGACAGGCCCTTTCAAACCGCCTTCCCGTGCACGCCCTGTTCCGCCGGTGATCGCGCAGCAGGCACACCGATTGCGATGCCGCTGCGTTACCGCTCGCCGCCATCCGCCCGCGCCACGCCATGGACTCCACACCGCCGTTCGCTCCACACCTCTACTTCTGCGACGCCCGCCTCGTCGGGCCGCTCGACGCGTGGCCGCAGACCTTCGCGCATATCGCCGGGATGGGCTTCGACCACGTGCTGGTCGGCGCGTTCTGGGCCGCGAGCGTCGCCGGCTTTCCGCGCCACGTGGCCGATTTCCGGCGGCCGGCCCGGTCGTTCGAGACGCGCGCGAGCGCGCTCGAAACCTTCTCGCGGCTCGCGCAACTGGCGAAAGGCCACGGGCTGCGCCTGCTGCTCGAAGTCGTGCCCGATCGCATCGCACGCGAGAACCCGCTGCGCGCCGAGCATCCGGACTGGTACGTCGAGCACACGCACGACGACGCGCTGATCGATCCGCGCGGCACCGCGCACGCGCTGGATATCGCGCATGCGAACGCCGGCGACGAAGCGGTGCGCGACGCGCTGTCGGCATGGTGGTGCGCGCATCTCGCGGCGTTCGCCGACGCGGGCGCGGCCGGCTTCCTGATCGACGCGCCGCATCATCTGCCGGCCGACTGGTGGCCGGGGTGGCGCGCGGCGCTGCGCCGCGCACGCCCGGACGCCGCGGTGCTCGCCGGTGTGCCCGGCCATGCGCGCGATGCGCTCGCGCAGCTCGAAGGCGCCGGGTTCGACGCGGTGTTTTCATCGGTGCGCTGGTGGGACTTGCGCGCGCCGTGGTTCGCGGACGAACACCGGCTGCTGCGTCGGATCGGCGCGCCGATCGCGTTCCCCGATGCGCCGGACGGCCCGCGTCTCGCCGACGACTGGCCCGACGCGTCGGACGACACCGTCGCCCGCGCGTATCGCCGCGCGCTGTGGACGGCCGCGGCCGTCGGCACCGGCTGGCTCGTGCCGATGGGATTCGAGCGCGGCGTGACGGTGCCGCTGATGGCGCGCGACGCGGATGCCGAACGTTACCGCGCCGCATTCGAGCACGCGCGTTTCGACCTGTCGGGCGCGCTCGCCGATGCGAACGCGTGGCGCCGCGCCACCCCGGTCGCGGCGACGCGCGGCGAAATCGTGCAACTGAGCGCGCCGGCCGCGCACGCGACCGCGCTGCTGCGCGGTACGGGCCCGTCGCTCGACCATGACGACGCGGCGTTGCTGATCGCGTTGAATCCCGATCTCGACGCGCCCGCCACGCTCGACCCCGCGACGATCCTGCCCGGCGTGCCGGGCGGCTTCACGCGCGTCGTCACGCAGGCCGGCACGCACGCGCACCCGCCTGCCGCGCTCGAACCGTTCACGCTCGCGCCCGGCGCGTATGCGCTGCTGCACGCGTGGCGGGCGCCGCCCGTCACGACACGCCCGGACGCCGCGCGTGAGCGCACCGTGCTGTCGGCGGCGCTCGCAGCCGACCGGATCGCGATCGAGCGCGTCGAGCCGTCGGCCGACGGCGGCCGCTTCGCGATCAAGCGCGTGATCGGCGAGCCGCTCGTCGTCGGTGCGTCGATCTTCACCGACGGCCACGCGCATCTGGCGGCCGTGCTTCAGTGGCGCGCCGCCGACGACGATACCTGGCGCGAAGTGCCGTTCGAAGCCGAGCCGAACGACCGCTGGCATGCGCGCGTCTCGCTCGACCGGCTCGGCCGTCATGAATTCCGCGTGGTCGCGTGGCGCGACGACTGGGCATCGCTCGTCACCGATATCGCAAAGAAGCGCGCGGCCGGCCAGGACGTCACGCTGGAGGTGCGCGAAGCGCAACTGCTGCTCGCGACCGCGCTGAAGCACGCCGAGCCGGCCGATCCGCGCGCGCGCAAGCAGATGGAACGGCTCGCCGCCGAGCTCAAGGACGCGTCGCCCGACGACCGCCTCGCACTGATCGGCGCGCCCGAACTCGCCGATGCGTACGCGGCGCTGCGCTACCGCCCGTTCGTCACGCACGACGCGACGACCTACCCCGTCGACGTCGAACGCCGCAAGGCGCGCTTCTCGAGCTGGTACGAGATGTTTCCGCGCTCGGCGAGCGACGATCCGCACCGGCACGGCACGTTCGACGACGTGATCGCGCATTTGCCGCGCATCCGCGACATGGGTTTCGACGTGCTGTATTTCCCGCCGATCCACCCGATCGGCATGTCGGCCCGCAAGGGCCGCAACAACAGCCTGACCGCGGGCCCCGACGACGTCGGCAGCCCGTATGCGATCGGCTCGCCCGACGGCGGGCACACGGCCGTGCATCCGCAGCTCGGCACGCTCGATTCGTTCCGCGCGCTGGTCGACGCCGCGCGCGGGCACGGGCTCGAGATCGCGCTCGATTTCGCGATCCAGTGCTCGCCCGACCATCCGTGGCTCGCCGCGCATCCGGGCTGGTTCGCGTGGCGGCCCGACGGCTCGCTGCGCTTCGCCGAAAACCCGCCGAAGCGTTACCAGGACATCGTGAACCCCGATTTCTACGCGCCGGACGCGCTGCCCGACCTGTGGCTCGCGCTGCGCGACGCGGTGCTGTTCTGGGTCGACGCGGGCGTGCGGATCTTCCGCGTCGACAACCCGCACACGAAGCCGCTGCCGTTCTGGGCGTGGATGATCGACGACGTGCGCGGCCGGCATCCGGACGTCGTGTTCCTGTCCGAGGCGTTCACGCGTCCGGGGATGATGTATCGCCTCGCGAAAGTCGGCTTCTCGCAGTCCTACACGTATTTCACGTGGCGCGAATCGAAACGCGACTTCATCGATTACCTGACCGAGCTGACGGCCGGCCCCGCGCGCGAATTCTTCCGGCCGAACTTCTTCGTCAACACACCCGACATCAACCCGCGCCACCTGCAGAACGCGCCGCGCTCGCAGTTCGTGATCCGCGCGGCGCTCGCGGCGACGCTGGCCGGCTCGTGGGGCCTGTACTCGGGCTTCGAGCTCGGCGAATCGGCGCCGCTGCCGGACAGCGAGGAATACGCGGATGCGGAGAAATACGAGCTGCGCGCGCGCGACTGGAGCAAGGCCGCGCACATCGGCGCGGAAATCGCGCGGCTGAACCGCGCGCGGCGCGATCACCCGGCGCTGCAGACGCATCTCGGGCTCACGTTCGTCGACGCGGACAACGATTCGGTGCTCGTGTTCATGAAGGCGACGCCCGCGTTCGACAGCGTGGTGGTCGTCGCGATCAGCCTCGACCCGTGGCATCCGCAGGCCGCCAACTTCACGCTCGATGCGGCGCTGTGGCGCGGCCTCGGGCTGGCCGACGGCGAGCCGCTCGATGCGCTCGAACAGGACGCCGCGCACGCGCAGACCTGGCGCGGCCAGCGCCAGTACGTGTCGCTCGATCCGCACGTGCGGCCGTACGCCATCTGGCGGCTCGCGCCGCCTCCGGGCGCCGCGCGGGCGGCGACGCCCGCGCCGGACGACGCCCGACCTTCCTCGGGAGCCCACGGATGATGAAACGCGAAGATTCCCTCGACGACGTGCGCCGCGCGCAATTCCCGTCGCTCGCGCCGGCCGGCACGCCGCGCCGGCGCCGCGCGCGCCGCCGCGAACCCGCGCTCTGCGCGGACGATCCGCTGTGGTACAAGGACGCGATCATCTACCAGGTGCACGTGAAGTCGTTCTACGATTCGAACAACGATGGCATCGGCGATTTCCCCGGCCTGATCGCGAAGCTCGACTACATCGCCGAGCTCGGCGTCGACACGATCTGGCTGCTGCCGTTCTATCCGTCGCCGCGACGCGACGACGGCTACGACATCGCCGACTACCGCGACGTGCATCCCGACTACGGCACGCTGGCCGACGTGCGGCGCTTCATCCGCGAAGCGCATGCGCGCGGCATCCGCGTGATCGCCGAGCTGGTGATCAACCACACGTCGGACCAGCATCCGTGGTTCCAGCGCGCACGCCGCGCGAAGCCGGGCTCCACGTATCGCGATTACTACGTGTGGTCCGACACCGATACGAAGTACGCGGGCACGCGGATCATCTTTCTGGATACCGAAACGTCGAACTGGACGCACGACCCGGTGGCCGGCCAGTATTACTGGCACCGCTTCTACTCGCACCAGCCCGACCTGAATTTCGACAACCCGGCCGTCGTGCGCGAAGTGATCCAGGTGATGCGCTTCTGGCTCGACCTCGGCATCGACGGGCTGCGGCTCGACGCGGTGCCGTACCTCGTCGAGCGCGAAGGCACCAACAACGAGAACCTGCCGGAGACGCATGCGATCCTGAAGCGGATCCGCGCGACGATCGACGCCGAATACCCGAACCGGATGCTGCTCGCGGAAGCGAACCAGTGGCCGGAAGACGTGCAGGAATATTTCGGCAACGAGGACGAATGCCACATGGCGTTCCACTTCCCGCTGATGCCGCGCATCTACATGTCGATCGCGAGCGAGGACCGCTTCCCGATCCTCGACATCATGCGCCAGACGCCGGCGCTCGCGCCGAGCAACCAGTGGGCCGTGTTCCTGCGCAACCACGACGAGCTGACGCTCGAGATGGTCACCGATTCGGAGCGCGACCTGCTATGGCAGACCTATGCGAGCGACCGGCGCGCGCGGCTGAACCTCGGGATCCGGCGCCGGCTCGCGCCGCTGATGGAGCGCGACCGGCGCCGCATCGAGCTGATCAATTCGCTGCTGCTGTCGATGCCCGGCACGCCGGTGATCTACTACGGCGACGAGCTGGGGATGGGCGACAACATCCACCTCGGCGACCGCGACGGCGTACGCACGCCGATGCAGTGGTCGTCGGACCGCAACGGCGGCTTCTCGCGCGCCGACCCCGAACTGCTGGTGCTGCCGCCGGTGATGGGCTCGCTGTACGGCTATGACGCGATCAACGTCGAGGCGCAGACGCGCGACCCGCATTCGCTGCTGAACTGGACGCGGCGCATCCTCGCGACGCGCCGGGCGTCGCAGGCGTTCGGGCGCGGCACGATCCGCTTCCTGCGCCCGGACAACCGCAAGGTGCTCGCATATCTGCGCGAGCTGGACGGCCACGAGCCGCTGCTGTGCGTCGCGAACCTGTCGCGCGCATCGCAGGCGGTCGAGCTCGACCTGTCCGAATTCGCGGGCCGCGTGCCGATCGAGATGACGTCCGATTCGCCGTTTCCGCCGATCGGCCAGCTCCCGTATCTCCTCACCTTTCCGCCGTACGGATTCCTCTGGTTCGTGCTCGCGGAGCACGGCCGCGAGCCGTCGTGGCGGCAGCCGCACGCGGAACCGTTGCCCGAATACGTGACGCTCGTGATGCGGCGCGGCGACACGCGGCCGGACGTCTCGCAACTGCACACGCTCGCGCACGACGCGCTTGCGTCATGGCTCGCGCGGCGGCGCTGGTTCGCGTCGAAGGACCGCAAGATCGGCGACGCGTGGCTGAACGTCGTCACGCCGATTCCGGACGAGCCGTTCCAGTATGCGGAGGCATGGGTGTCGGCGAGCGACGGCGGCGTCGAACGCTACGTGGTGCCGCTCGCGGCCGCGTGGGGCGGCGAGACGTCCCATCCGCTGTTCGCGCAACTCGCGCTGGCGCGCGTGCGGCGCGGCCATACGGTCGGCTACCTGACCGACGCGTTCGCGCTGCCGGCGTTCGCGCGCGGGATGCTGCGCAAGCTGCGCGACGGCGCGACGGTGCCCACGTCCGACGGCGGCCGGCTCACCTTTCTGCCGGAAGACGCGCTCGCCGGGCTCGATCCGGGCGACGACGCGGAAGTGCGCTGGCTCGCGGCCGAGCAGAGCAACAGCTCGCTCGTGATCGGCGACGCGATCGTGCTGAAGCTGGTGCGCAAGGTCGCGCACGGCGTTCATCCGGAAGCGGAAATGAGCCGGCACCTGACGCGCATCGGCTATGCGAACACCGCGACGCTGGCCGGCGAAGTCGTGCACGTCGATCCGGACGGCACGCCGCATACGGTCGCGATCCTGCAGCGCTACGTCGACAACCAGGGCGATGCGTGGACGCGCTCGTTCGACTTCCTGCGGCGCGCGATCGACGAACTCGCGCTGCCGGCCGCGGACGAAGGCGAGGCGGCCGAAACGGACGAGGAACCCGACGCGCTGCTCGGCTACGCGGCGTTCGCGGGCATCATCGGCACGCGGCTCGGCCAGTTGCACGTCGCGCTCGCGCAGCCGTCCGACGATCCCGCGTTCGCGCCGGCGCGCGCGACGCCCGATCACATCGACGGCTGGTGCATGGACGCGATCGCATCGTTCGAGCGCGCGCTCGACGTGCTGCGCACGCGGCTCGATGTGCTCGATGCGCCCACCCGCGCGTCGGCCGACGCGCTGCTCGCGTCGCGCGACGCGGCCGTGCTGGCGCTCGGCGAGCTCGTGCCGCGCACGCTCGACGCGCAATGCACGCGGATTCACGGCGATTTCCATCTGGGCCAGGTGCTCGACGTGCAGGGCGACGCACTGCTGATCGACTTCGAAGGCGAACCGGCGCGCCCGCTCGAGCGGCGTCGCGCGAAATCGCATCCGCTGCGCGACGTGGCCGGCCTGCTGCGCTCGCTGTCATACGTCAGCGCGACCGCGCAGTTCGCGATCGAAAAAGCGCCGCCCCAGGCCGCCGGCCGCAAGCGCGCGCTGTTCGACCGCTTCGGGCAGGCCGCCGCCGACCGCTTCGTCGAATGCTATCGCGCGGCCGCGGACCACGCGCCCGCGCGCTTCGTCGATCCGCACTACGCGGACCGCCTGCTCGCGCTGTTTCTGATCGACAAGGCGTCGTACGAGCTGTGCTACGAAGCCGCGAACCGGCCCGACTGGCTGAGCGTGCCGGTCGGCGGGCTCGCGGCGCTGGTCGACCGGCTGCTCGGCGACGGCGTGCTGCCCGACGACGGAGGACACCCATGACCGACACGCTGTTCGAACGCGCCGATATCGACGCGCTGCTCGCCGGCCGCCATCCCGACCCGTTTGCGTGCCTCGGCCCGCACGAGCAGGCCGACCGGATCGTCGTGCGCGCGCTGCTGCCCGGTGCGGAGCGCGTGCGCGCGCTGTCGCCGGACGGCGCCGAACTCGGCGCGCTCGCCTGCATCGATCGCGCCGGCTGCTTCGCGGGGACGATCGCACACGACGGCGGCTGGCCGCATTACCTGCTCGCGATCGACTGGCCGAACGCGCACCAGGTCACCGACGACGCGTATGCATTCGGCACGCTGCTCGACGAAGCGGCGCTCGCGCGCTTCTCGGCCGGCGATCCCGATGCCGTGCTCGACTGCCTCGGCGCGGCACCGGTGCGCATCGACGATACCGACGGCGTGCGCTTCGCGGTCTGGGCGCCGAACGCGCAGCGCGTATCGGTGGTCGGCGATTTCAATGCATGGGACGGGCGCCGCCATCCGATGCGGCTGCGGCGGCCGTCGGGCGTATGGGAGCTGTTCGTGCCGGGCATCGGCGCGGGCGAGCGCTACAAGTACGAGCTGCGCGCGGCCGACGGGCGCGTGCTGCCGCACAAGGCCGACCCGTGCGCGCGTGCGACCGAGGCGCCGCCGAGCACGGCGTCGGTGGTCGCCGACGTCGCGGCGCTCCACGCGTTCGCATGGCACGACGACGGCTGGATGCACGCGCGGCCGCGCAACGACGACCGCTATCGCGTGCCGTGGTCGATCTACGAGGTCCATCCGGAATCGTGGCAGCGCATCCCCGAACAGATGGACCGCAGCGCGACGTGGGACGAACTCGCCGAGCGGCTGATTCCATACGTGAAGGGGATGGGCTTCACGCACGTCGAGTTCATGCCGATCGCCGAATACCCGTTCGGCGGCTCGTGGGGCTACCAGCCGCTCGCGCAGTTCGCGCCGTCCGCGCGCTTCGGGCCGGTCGAGGGTTTCGCGCGGTTCGTCGATCGCGCGCATGCGGCCGGCATCGGCGTGATCGTCGACTGGGTGCCAGCGCATTTTCCGAACGACGCGCACGGGCTCGCGCAATTCGACGGCAGCGCGCTGTACGAGCATGCCGATCCGCGCGAAGGCATGCATCCCGACTGGAACACGTGCGTGTTCAACGTCGGGCGCACCGAAGTCAGTGCATTCCTCGTCGCGTCGGCGCTCGCATGGGCGCGCCGCTATCACGTGGACGGCATCCGCGTCGACGCGGTCGCGTCGATGCTGTACCGCGACTATTCGCGCAAGGAAGGCGAGTGGGTGCCGAACGTGTACGGCGGCCGCGAGAACCTCGAATCGGTCGCGTTCCTGCGCCGGCTGAACGACACGCTGCACGGTGCGTCCGCGCCGGCCGGCGTCGTCACCGTCGCGGAAGAATCGACCGCATGGCCGGGCGTCACCGCGCCGACCGCCGACGGCGGGCTCGGCTTCGACTTCAAATGGAACATGGGCTGGATGCACGACACGCTCGCATACCTGCACGAAGACCCGATCCACCGCCGCTATCACCACGACCGGATGACGTTCGGGCTCGTGTACGCGTTCTCCGAGCGCTTCGTGCTGCCGCTGTCGCACGACGAGGTCGTGCACGGCAAGGGCTCGCTCGTCGCGAAGATGCCCGGCGACGCGTGGCAGCGGCTCGCGACGCTGCGCGCGTATTTCGGTTTCATGTGGGCGCATCCCGGCAAAAAGCTGCTGTTCATGGGCAGCGAATTCGCGCAATGGTCGGAGTTCGCGCACGATGCGACACCGCACTGGGACTTGCTCGACGCGCCCGCGCATCGCGGCGTGCAGCGGCTGGTGCGAGATCTGAACCGCACGTATGCGGCCGAACCGGCGCTGCATGCGCTCGACTGCCACGCGGCCGGGTTCTCCTGGCTGATCGGCGACGACCGCGACAACAGCGTGTTCGCGTTCGCCCGCCGCGACGATGCGGGGCACCTCGTCGTCGCCGTGTGCAACTTCACGCCCGTGCCGCGCAGCGGCTACCGCCTCGGGCTGCCCGCGCCCGGCCACTGGCGCGAACTGATGAACACCGATGCCGCGCCGTACGGCGGCACCAACGCCGGCAACGACGGCGCCGTGTGGGCCGAAGCCGTGCCGGCCCACGGCGAGGCGTGGTCGGCGACCTTGCGCCTGCCGCCGCTCGCGACGCTGTGGCTCACCCCTGCCTGATCACTCACTCGCGCCCTCGACACGGAGAACCGCCCCATGCCGACCGCCCTCCCCACCCGTCTCGAATCCGGCCGCAGCTATCCGCTCGGCGCGACCTGGGACGGTCTCGGGACCAATTTCGCGGTGTTTTCCGCGCACGCGCATCGCATTCAGCTGTGCGTGTTCGATCCGACCGGCCGCAAGGAACTCGCGCGCCTCGACCTGCCCGAATGCACCGACGAGGTGTGGCACGGCTACCTGCCCAACGCGCATCCGGGCACCGTGTACGGGTTTCGCGCGGACGGCCCGTACCAGCCGCAGAACGGCCATCGCTTCAATCCGACCAAGCTGCTGCTCGATCCGTACGCACGCAAGCTGGTCGGCCAGTTCCGCTGGTCGGACGCGCTGTTCGGCTATCGCGTGCATTCGAATCGGGCCGATCTGTCGATGGACCGCCGCGATTCGGCGCCCGCGATGCCGAAAGCCGTGGTCGTCGACGAAGCGTTCGACTGGAGCAACGACCGGCGCCCGAACGTGCCGTGGCGCAGTACCGTGATCTACGAGACGCACGTCCGCGGCGCGTCGATGCGCCGCGCCGGGCTGCGCCCGCCGGAGCGCGGCACGTTCGCGTCGCTCGCGCATCCGGCGTTCATCGATCATCTGCTGTCGATCGGCGTGACGACGGTCGAGCTGTTGCCGATTCACGCGTTCCTGCAGCAGCGCGAGCTCGTGAAACGCGGGCTGCGCAACTACTGGGGCTACGACACGGCGGCGTTCTTCGCGCCGGAGCCGTCGTATCTGACGACGCGGCGACTCGACGAAATGCGCATCGCGGTGCGCCAGTTGCACGCGGCCGGCATCGAGGTCGTGCTCGACGTCGTCTACAACCACACGTGCGAAGGCAACCAGCTCGGGCCCACGCTGTCGTGGCGCGGCCTCGACAACGCGAGCTATTACCGGCTGCGGCCCGACGATCCGCGCTACCACGTCGACGAAACCGGGTGCGGCAACACGCTGAACATGTCGCATCCGCGCGTCGTGCAGATGGTGATGGATTCGCTGCGCTACTGGGCCACCGCGTTCAACATCGACGGCTTCCGCTTCGATCTCGGCGTGACGCTCGGCCGCGAGGATCACGGCTTCGAACCCGGCGCGGGGTTCTTCGACGCGCTGCGGCAAGACCCCGTGCTCGCGCAGCGCAAGCTCATCACCGAGCCGTGGGATCTCGGCCCCGGCGGCTATCAGCTCGGCCGCCATCCGCCCGGCTTCGCCGAGTGGAACGACCGGTTTCGCGACACCGTGCGACGCTTCTGGCGCGGCGACGCTGGCCAGCGCCCCGAACTGGCGGCACGCTTGTCGGGCTCGGCCGACCTGTTCAATCACGGGCGGCGCCGCACCTGGGCATCGATCAATTTCGTCACCGCGCACGACGGCTTCACGCTCGCCGATCTGGTGTCGTACGCGGGCAAGCACAACGACGCGAACGGCGAGGACAACCGCGACGGCCGCGACGACAACTGCAGCGCGAACTGGGGCGCCGAAGGGCCGACCGACGACGCGGCGATCCGCGACGTGCGCCGGCGCGTCGCGCGCTCGATGCTCGCGACGCTGTTTACCGCGCTCGGCACGCCGATGCTCGTGGCGGGCGACGAATTCGGCCGCACGCAGCAGGGCAACAACAACGCGTATTGCCAGGATAACGAACTGTCCTGGCTCGACTGGGACTTGGCGCACGGCGACGAAGGCATCGAGATGACCCGCTTCGTGTCGCGGCTCGCCGCGCTGCGGCGCATGTACCCGGTGATGTCGGCGCCGGGCTACCCATCGGGCGACCGCGACGGCGCGCCGGGCATGCGCGAGATCGAATGGTTCGACGAACGCGGCGACGCGCTGACCGTCCCCGCGTGGGAAGACGGCGAACGCCGCGCGCTGACGATGCGGCGCGTCGGCACCGGCCGCACCGGACGCACCGAGGCGTTGCTCGTGATGCTGAACGCATCGGCCGACACCATCACGTTCATGCCGCCCGCGCCCGTACTCGATTACCGGATCCTGCTCGACACCGCGACGCCCGACTCGGGCCCGCGCTCGTGGCCGGAAGCGGGCCTCGACGTCGCCGCGCATGCGGCCGCGATCGCGGTCGCGGCCGTGCCGCCGCCCGATCAGTCTCCTTCCCGAGGATCGCCATGACATCCCGTTCCGCCCGCCCAACCGGCACGCATGCATTCGAATCGTCGTTCGGCGCGACCTGCGTCGATGCCGACCACACGCGTTTCCGGCTGTGGGCGCCCGCGAGCCGCACGGCCGCCGTCGAGCTGCAGGACGAAGGCGGCCGCGCGATTCCGATGACGCCGGCCGGCGACGGCTGGTTCGAGACGGTCGCGCCGTGCGGCCCCGGCACGCTGTACCGCTACCTGCTCGACGACGCGCTCGCGGTGCCCGATCCCGCGTCGCGCTTCCAGCCGTACGACGTGCACGGACCGAGCCAGATCGTCGATCCAACCGCGTACCGCTGGCGTCACGACGCATGGCGCGGCCGCCCGTGGCACGAGACGGTGCTGTACGAGCTGCATGTCGGCGCGTGCGGCGGCTACGCGGCCGTCGAGCGGCGGCTGCCGACGATCGCCGAACTCGGCGTGACCGCCGTCGAGCTGATGCCCGTCAACGCGTTCCCGGGCGCGCGCAACTGGGGCTACGACGGCGTGCTGCCGTTCGCGCCCGACGCGTCGTACGGGCGGCCCGAGGAGCTGAAGTCGCTGGTCGACACCGCGCACGGGCTCGGGCTGCAGGTGTTCCTCGACGTCGTCTACAACCACTTCGGCCCCGACGGCAACCTGCTGCCGCGCTACGCGCCCGAATTCTTCCGCGCGGACCGGCAGACCGCGTGGGGACCGGCGATCGACTTCTCCCGCCCGCAGACGAGCGCGTTCTTCATCGACAACGCGCTGTACTGGTTCGACGAGTACCGTTTCGACGGGCTGCGCATCGACGCCGCGCACGCGATCGGCGACGACGCATGGCTGCGCGAACTCGCGCGCCGCGTACGCGCGCACGCGGGCGACGCGCGCCACGTGCATCTCGTGCTGGAGAACGAGCGCAATACCGCGAGCCTGCTCGGCCCGGGCGGCTTCGACGCGCAATGGAACGACGACTTCCACAACAGCGCGCACGTGCTGCTGACGGGCGAGCGCGACGGCTACTATCGCGCGTACGCCGACGCGCCGCTGCGCCATTTCGCGCGCACGCTCGGCGAAGGCTTCGCGTATCAGGGCGAACCGTCGCCGCTGCACGACGGCGCCGCGCGCGGCGAGCCGAGCGCGCACCTGCCGCCGACCGCGTTCGTCGTGTTTCTGCAGAACCACGACCAGATCGGCAACCGCGCGTTCGGCGAACGGCTGCGCGCGCTCGCGAACGACGACGCGGTGCGCGCGGCCACCGCGTTGATGCTGCTCGCGCCGTCGATTCCGCTGCTGTTCATGGGCGAGGAAGACGGCAGCACGCAGCCGTTCCAGTTCTTCACCGACTATCGCGGCGCGCTCGCCGACGCGGTGCGCGAAGGCCGGCGCCGCGAATTCGCCGCGTTTCCCGCGTTCGCCGATGCCGCGCATCGCGACGCGATTCCCGATCCGAACGACATCGCGACGTTCGTGCGCTCGTCGTCGCACCATCCGCCCGACGAATCGTGGCCCGACGCGGCCGCGTGGCGGCGCTTCTACCGCAGCGCGCTGGCCGTGCGCGCGGCGCTCGTGACGCCGCACCTGGCCGGCGCGCGGTCGCTCGGCGTCGATCTGCTCGCGGGCGACGGCGACCCGCCCGCGCTCGCCGCGCGCTGGCGCCTCGGCGACGGCAGCACGCTGACGATCGCGCTGAATCTCGGCTCGCACGACGCGACGCTGCCCGCGCTGCCGGTCGGCAAGATCGTGTTCGAGACGCCGCCGCGCGCGCGCGACCGGCTGCCGGGCGGGCACGTGCCGCCCCGCGCGTGCATCGCGTGGCGCGACGGCGCGGTCAACCAGGATGCGCGGCATCACCGCGCGAACGGACGGAGTTCATCATGACGACCGACGTTCCGATCGCGGCGCTCGCCCGTGCGGCCGGGCTGGAGCCCGACTGGACCGACTCGGGCGGCGTCGCGCGGCGCGTGGACGACGACGCGCTCGTCGCGCTCGTCGATGCGCTCGGCTGGCCGTGCGGCACCGCGATCCAGCGGGTCGACAGCGCGGCGGCGCTCGCCGACGCGAACGCGGCGCCGCCGCGTACCGTGACCGGCGACGCCGGCCTGCCGCTGACGCTGCCCGCGACCGTCGCGGCGCCGGGCGCGCGCTTCAGGATCTCGCTCGAAAGCGGCGGGCACGTGGACGGGCGCGTGGGCGGCACGGGCGAACACGGCACGCTGCCGCCGCTCGCGATGGCCGGCTATCACGCGCTCGACGTCGGCGAGCAGCGTATCGGGCTCGCGATCGCACCGCCGCGCGCGCGGCCGTTCGACGCGTTCGCGCGCACACGCGACGCGAACAGCCGCTGGGGCATCGCCGCGCAGCTCTACGGCCTGCGCCGCACCGGCGACGACGGCGCGGGCGACTACACAACGCTCGCGCGGCTCGCCGCGCACGCGGCGCGCCACGGCGCGCAGGCCGTGGCGATCAGCCCGACGCACGCCGGCTTTCCGGCCCTCCCCGCGCACGACAGCCCGTATTCGCCGTCGTCGAGGCGCTGGCACAACGTCGCGTATCTCGACTGCGACGCGGTGCCGGGCGCCGATGCCGCGCCGCGCGCATCGGCCGCCGTCGCCGACGCCGCACTGATCGACTGGCCCCGCGTGCTGCCGGCGAAGCTGCGCCGTCTGCGTGCATGCTTCGACGCATGGCGAGCGAGCGACGACCCGTCGCGCGACACGTACCAGCGGTTTCGCGCGGCGGGCGGCGCGGCGCTCGACGCGCACGCGCGCTTCGATGCGCTGCAGGCGTTCTGCATCGAGCACGGGATCGGCGCGGATTGGCGGCAATGGCCGGCGCAATGGCGCATGCCGGGATCGGCGGAAGTCGACGCGTTCGCGCACGCGCATGCCGACACGATCGCGTTCCACACCTTCCTGCAATGGTGCGCGTCGCGCGCGCTCGGCGACGCGCAGCACGCGGCGCGCGGCGCGGGCATGGCGACCGGGCTGATCGCCGATCTCGCGGTCGGTTCCGATCGCGCCGGCAGCGACGCGTGGGCGCACGGCACGACGCTGCTGCGCGGCGTGTCGCTCGGCGCGCCGCCCGACCTGTTCAATGCGGCCGGCCAGGCGTGGGGCGTGACGACGTGGACGCCCGCGGCGCTGCGCGCGGACGGCTTCGTGCCGTTCATCGAGCTGCTGCGCGCCGCGTTCGCGCACGCGGGCGGCATCCGCATCGATCACGTGCTCGGCTTCGCGCGGATGTGGATCGTGCCGGACGGCGGCTCGCCGCGCAGCGGCGCGTACCTGCGCTATCCGCTCGACGATCTGGTGCGGCTCGTCGCGCTCGAGGCGGCCCGCCATCGCGCGATCGCGATCGGCGAGGATCTCGGCACCGTGCCGGCCGGATTGCGCGAACGGCTCGGCGCGCAGGGTGTCGCGGGCATGCGCGTGCTGTGGTTCGAGCGCGACGCGAACGGCGCGTTCCGGCCGCCGTCCGCATGGGATCGCGATGCGATCGCGACCACCTCGACGCACGACTTGCCGACCGTGGCCGGCTGGTGGCGCGGCGTCGATCTCGGGTGGCGACGCGTCGCCGCCGACGCCGAAGCCGGTAAACGGCGCGACGACACACCGCCGCGCGACGTGGCCACCCCGGCGCCGGACGATGCGAGCGCGCACGATTCCGACGAGATCGTGCAGCGCATGGCGTTCGGACACGATACCGTGCAGCGCCCCGAGCCGGGCAAGCCGATGCCGCCGCCGGCTTCGCCGCCCGAGCTGCTCGCCGCCCACGCGGAACGCGCCACCGAGCGCGCGGCGCTGTGGCGCGCGCTGCAACAGGCCGGGTGCGCGCCGGCCGGCGCCGCGGTGCCGCCGGCCGACATGCCGCCGGTGAACGCGATCCTCGGCTACGTCGCGAGCAGCCCGTCGCCGCTCGCGCTGCTGCCGCTCGAGGATCTGCTCGCGCTCGACGCGCAGCCGAACCTGCCGGGGCCGCCGTGCGGCCATCCGAACTGGCGGCAGCGTCTGCCGCGCACGGTCGACACGCTGTTCGACACCGACGTGCGCACGCGCATCGCCGCCGTCGTGCATGCGCGCCGTTCGCGGGGGCGCCGCTCATGACGCCGCGCGCGACGCTGCGCCTGCAGTTGCACGCGGGCTTCACGTTCGACGACGCGGCCGCGCACGCCGACTACTTCGCGCGGCTCGGCGTGAGCCACCTGTACCTGTCGCCGGTGTCGACGGCCGAGCGCGGCTCGCTGCATGGCTACGACACCGTCGACTACGGCGCGCTCAGCGCGGAACTCGGCGGCGAAGCCGGCTTCCTGCGGCTCGTCGATGCGCTGCGCGCGCGCGGCCTCGGCATCATCATCGACATCGTGCCGAACCACATGGGCGTCGGCGGGTCGTCGAACGGCTGGTGGAACGACGTGCTCGAATGGGGGCCGGCGAGCCCGTACGCACGCACCTTCGACATCGACTGGCATCCGCCCGACCCGGCGCTCGACGGCAAGGTGCTGCTGCCGTGCCTCGGCGCGCCGTACGGCGATGCGCTCGCGGCCGGCGACATCACGCTGCGCGCCGATCCGGCCGCGGGCCGCTTCTACATCGCGTGTCCCGGGCGGCGGCTGCCCGTGGCCGCCGCCACCTACGCGGAAATCCTGCGCATCGCGAACCGCGCGGACCTGAACGCGCTCGCCGAGCGCTTCGATGCCGCGCCGGCACGCGGCAGCGCGCGGCTGGCCGCCGCCCATGCGGCGCTGCGCGATCATGCGGCCGCGCACGGCCCGCACGCGCTCGACGCAGTATTGCGCGGCGCCGACCCGCGCCGCGCCCGCTCGCGCGCCTGCCTGCATCGATTGCTCGAACGCCAGCACTACCGGCTCGCGTGGTGGCGCACGGCCGCCGACGAGCTGAACTGGCGGCGCTTCTTCGACATCGCGACGCTCGCGGCCGTACGCGTCGAAGACGACGCGGTGTTCGACGCCGTTCATGCGCTGCCGCTGCGCCTCCACGCGGCCGGGCTGGTCGACGGCGTGCGCGTCGATCACGTCGACGGCCTTGCCGATCCGCGCGCGTACTGCCGGCGGCTGCACGCGCGGCTCGCCGCGCAGCGCGACGCGCGGCCCTACATCGTGGTCGAGAAGATCCTCGCGCCCGGCGAGGCGCTGCGCAGCGACTGGGCCGTCGACGGCACGACCGGCTACGACTTCATGAACGACGTCGGCGCGCTGCTGCACGACCCGGCCGGCGCCGCACCGCTCGCCGCGCACTGGGCGGCCGTGTCGGGTTCGGCGCGCACGTTCGCGCAGGAAGCGCTCGACGGCAAGCGGCGCGTGCTGATGCGCCAGCTCGCCGTCGAGCATGCGCGCGTCGCGCGGTTGCTGCACGGGATCGCGCGGGCGTCGCCCGCGACGCGCGACGTGAGCCGGCTCGCGATCCAGCGCGTGCTCGGCGAACTCGCGGTGCGGCTGCCCGTGTACCGGATGTATCCGGCGCCGGGCGACGAACTCGCCGACACCGACCGGCGCGTGCTCGCCCACGCGTATGACGGTGCGTATGCGGCTGTCGATCCGACCGACCGGTTCGCGCTCGAGCGCGTGGCCGCGTGGCTCGGCTTGCCGGACGTGCGCGTGCCGCGCGCGAACGCGGACGCGCTGGTCGCGGCGCGCGTCGCGTTCGCGCAGCTCACCGCGCCGCTGGCCGCGAAGGGTGTCGAGGATACGGCCAACTATCGCTACGGCCGGCTGCTGTCGCGCAACGAGGTCGGCGCCGACGCCGGCGACTTCAGCCTGTCGCGCGGCGCGTTCCATGCGCGCAACCGGCGTCGCGCGCGCACCGTGCCGCACGGGCTCGTCGCGACGGCCACGCACGACCACAAGCGCGGCGAGGACGCGCGTGCGCGGCTCGCGGTGCTCAGCGAGGCGCCCGATGCGTGGCGCGCGGCATCGCTCGACTGGTCGGCGCTGAACCTGCCGCATCGCGGCGGCGCGCACCGCGACCTCGCGTGGACGCCCGGGCCGGCCGCCGAGGCGATGCTGTACCAGACGCTCGTCGGCTGCTGGCCGCCCGCGCTCGCACCCGACGATGCGGCCGGCCTCGACGCGCTCGCGACGCGCGTCGTGCAATGGCAGACGAAGGCGCTGCGCGAAGCGAAGCAGCACACCGACTGGCTCGCGCCCGAGCCCGACTACGAGCGCGGCTGCGAGGCATTCGTTCGCGCGATCCTGACGCCGCGCGGCGCCGGGGATTTTCCGCATCGGCTGCATGCGTTCGTCGCGCGGATCGCGCCGGCCGGCGTCGTCAACAGCCTCGCGCAGACGGCGCTGCGGATCGCGTCGCCCGGCGTGCCCGATCTGTATCAAGGTACCGAGTCATGGGATCACTCGCTCGTCGATCCGGACAACCGGCGCGACGTGCCGTTCGCGACGCTGGCGGCCGAAGCGGTCGACGCGCCCGTTACGTCGTATCTGCCGACGTGGCCCGACGCGCGCGTGAAGCGCGCGCTGATCGAGCGGATGCTGGCGCTGCGGGCGCGATGGCCGACGACGTTCGCGGATGGCGTGTACGTTCCGCTGCGCGTGCGCGGCAAGTTGGCGCGGCATGCGGTGGCGTTCGCGCGGTGCGACGATGCGGCGACCGTGGTGGTGGTCGCGACGCGGCTCGCTTGCCGGTTGCTGGGCGAAGCGCCCGGATTGCCGCGCGTGGAACCGGCGCGATGGGGTGATACGGCCGTCGTGCTGCCGCGCGGCGTCGAAGGGCCCTGGACAGACGCGTTGAATGCCGGGGACGCGATCGATGCGCCGGATGGCGTGCTGGCGCTCGATCGCTGTCTGGCCGAGTTGCCTGTGGCGGTGCTCGTCGCGGCGCGGCATGAAAACTGAAGGCGATGTCCGATTGACGGTAGCCCGGGAGCAGCCCGCGATCGATTTTGTGCAAAAACGTGCCGCGAATAATCGATCTTTCAAACGCGTGATCGGCTTTCACCCGAAACGTCCGATCGCTAGCCAGTTTGTTCGGCCGACGATCTGCGTCAGCGACCTTACGACCACTCCTCCGGCGGCATCTCGCCGCGGTCGTCTTCCCACAGCGGTTTCGCCGCCTCTTCTCCGCGGCTCGGCGTCACCGGCCCGTTTCCGCTTGTGCCGCGGTCACCGCGCTCGGCCCGCCGCGCGCCGTCGCGCGGCGCCGCCTGCGCTCGCACTCGAGCCCGCGTACGTGTCGGCGTCACGGTCCGCTGCCCGTCGCGGCGACGCTCGTCCGTCGAGCCTGCATCGTCTGTCTGTCGTGCGTTCGAAGCTGTAGCCATTCCGTTCTCCTGAGTCATCGAAAGAAACCGGTCGCCCGAACGCAGCAATTTCGGTGCCGCCGGCCGGGCAAGCATCTTGCTCCGGTGATTCGACCGAAACCGTTCCGGAGGTGACGATGCCGACGAATCGCAACACGCCGCCCGCCACGCGCCGCCGCCTCGGCGGATGGATGGCCACCGAGGAATCCCGCATGGCCGCGTTCCGCGAAAAAATCGCGAACGAAGCCCGCGCGCATGCCGGCGAGCGGCTGCGCACGCCGGCCGTGCAGGACCTCGCGCGGCTGTTCGACGACAACGCGGTGCTGCGCATGAGCCTGACCCGCGCGATCGACGAGGCGTGCGAATCGGGATACCGGCTCGGCTACACGTCGATCGGCGAGCTGATGACCGTGCTCGACCATCTGATGACCTACACGCCGCCGTTCAGCGAGGAAAGCCTGATCGTGTGCCCGCTGAACGCGTTCTTCGACTGGCCGATGTGCATGCCGTCGGGCCACGCGGTGTTTCGCGACGCGGCCGTGAACGCGCAGTTGAAGCGCGTGCTGAACGTCTGGTGCGACTTCCTCGGCGGCCCGCACTCGCGCGTGCATCTCGACACGTCCGCGCCCGACGGATGGTTCTGCGACGCAGCACGCAAGCGTCTGGGGCTGTCGCAGTTCCAGTATCGTGAAGATCAGCCGCACTGGGGCTTCGATTCGTGGAACGACTTCTTCACGCGGCGCTTTCGCGATGACGCGCGGCCCGTCGCGGCCCCGGACGATCCGCACGTGATCGTCAGCGCGTGCGAAGCCGCGCCCTATCACGCCGAAACCAACGTGAAGCTGCGCGACACGTTCTGGATCAAGTCGCAGCCGTATTCGCTGCGCGACCTCTTCACGCCCGCGTGGCTGCCGCTCGCCGAGCGCTTCGTCGGCGGCGACGTCTATCAGGCCTACCTCAGCGCGTACAACTATCACCGCTGGCATGCGCCGGTGCGCGGCGTCGTCACCCACGCGTATCGAGTCGACGGCACCTATTATTCGGTCGCCGAAGCGGAAGGCCCGGACCCGGCCGGGCTCAACGACTCGCAGGGCTACATGACGGCCGTGGCCGCACGCGCGGTCATTGCGATCGCGAGCGACGATCCGGGCATCGGCACCGTGGCGGCCGTGTTCGTCGGGATGGGCGACGTATCGTCGTGCGTGGTCGAGGTCGTGCCGGGGCAGCGCGTCGACAAGGGCGACGAGATTGGTTACTTCCAGTTCGGCGGCTCGACCTACTGCCTGCTGTTCGAGCCCGGCGTGATCGACCGCTTCCTGTACGCGCCGCCATTCGAAGGCAAGCCGCCCGTCGTGCAGGTCAATGCGCCGGTCGCGGTCGCGCGGTGAGCGCGGCGCGAGGCCCTGCGCATCACCCGTCGGTCGCCTCGTTCAGGCCGATTGCGTGGGCAGCCGCGTCGTCATGACGCTGCACGCCCCGCAGCACCGACAGGCCGTCGGCCGTCAGCGCGGGTCGGTGCGCGCCCGACGCGTCGTCGTGCTCCATCACGATCAGGCGTCGTTCGACGAGCGCGACGACGTCGTCGCGATCGATCTGGATCTGCTCCGGCGCGTGATGCGCGAGGAACAGTGCGGCGAATTCGTGGGCGGTCAGCATGCTCGTTTCCCCGGTTGACGGTTGCGCTCGATGCGACGACGGCGTCGCATCGGCATGCGGCGCGTATCGTGCGCCGGCGACGTCAGGGGCATGCAGGGACCGTGCCAAGTGGCATACTTCGGCCGGTATCCGTGCCGCGCCGATGCCACGTGATAGGGCACTTGGGGGCGATCGTGAACCGCTGCAAAGTTTTCAACGGCGTGTAACGTCGCCGCCGTTGGGTTCCGCGCTGCTGATATGACTACCGGTCGAATCACTGCCGGCGATCGCGCTCCTCAGTTCGTTTAGCTTACCGACCGCCTATTAATCTAGTCAGTAGGTATAACGCCTAAAAAACCATTTCCTTATCAGCAGTGCACCAATAAATACACCGGCAGCGGTTACAGCAACCCAGTAAGCAATTTCTTGCCTATGCATCATCTTGGCCCACTTTTCTCGAACAACCATCCAAGCTCGTTTATCGAATTTCATCTTCGTCATGCGAGCAATCATCTCCGTTTAGGTTGCATGCCAGGAATTGTAAAAACTGGAAAACTAACACTGGTGGAACCACCTCCACCCAGATTTGGCGCACGTGTAAGTCCGCCAAAACCCACACCTACTCATGAATGTATCAGGCGCCACGCAGACGTAACTGAACGATATTGCCAAACTGATGAACGGCCGCCCTCACCAGACCCGCAACTGGAAAACCCCTGAAGAGTCCATGGCGATGGAATTGGATGCCGCCGGATTGGCTAAACGTTGCATTCGATTCTTGCGACTGGCTACTATGAAGATAGCCATTTATACAAGCCTCATTTACGGTTATCTTCCTGGTATGTCTTCTTTGCTTTACGCCATGCCGAACCGCCGAATGGTTTAATATTCAGCATATGTGCTCGACTTGCAAATCCTCCGATCAGAGCGAGAGCGAATCCAATGAGTGCCACCATTCCACCGAAGATGGTCGGGGCAATTAACTTAAATGCACAGAACATCAACGCAAAACCCGCAACAATGAAAATCAACCTAATCCAATCAGTGAAATTTCCATTTTCAATGATTTTAATTTTTCGCACCTTCTCCTCCATTGGTCGAGATGCCATTTGCCACGGCTTGCCAATATGAGTTCATCCAACCCTGAACTTTCCCGACGCTTTGATCGTTGTTAAATGTGTTTCCAATTGCGTTAATCACGGGCGCAAGAATCGGATATCTTCCAGAAACGTAATTGGATAGAACATTGACGCCACCAGTGACCCAATATTGCCCGACATTGGGACTTAGTGCCTGGCCCACCGCATCGGCACCCACTCCAACCACAGTGGTCGCATACGATATTCCTGCAAATGTCGGGGCGAGTGGCGTAGGTGCCGATGCTAGTGCACCAGTGACGGCTCCGAGCCATCCAGCCGTTGTCGACGTAGCCGACGCCAGGTCGCCCGTCGTCGCCTTGACGTAATTCGCATCCGATTTGTCAAACTTCGTAAACGGCCCCGTTATGTTCCAGCTTCCACCGTTTCCGTTGGGAGTGTAAGTAACGCGCGGCACGTCACCGGCCGGCACCGATCCCGCATTCGTCGCGATGTACGCCTGCAATTCTGGATTAGGCTGTGCTGTAAGCTGCGTGAGGATCGTTTTCCCATCACTGGTCGTGCCGCCCGACACCCATCGCGCTCCCGAATCGGCGGGCAACTGACCAATCAGCGTCGTGGGCGCCCCGGACGCGTTCGTCCCGTTCACATTGGCGTCCATGATACGCATCTGGTCTTCGATCTGGGCTTGCGAGTATTTCCCCTTGCTTTTATCGGCAAGCTGCTTCGCGAGCGTCTTGTCTTCAACATGCAACTGCCGATTAAACCGATCGACGTTGTACCCCGAGAACGCTCCCGCGTCGCCGCCCACAGCGGCGCCAGCCCCCGTCGCGATCACGTTCGCCACGATATTGCCCAGCGCCTGATTCATATTGGCATTGCCGGTCGGATCACTGCCTGCGATCGCGCTGCTCAGTTCGTTCAGCTTGCCTGCGGCAATCGACGCGACCGCCGCGCCGGCAGCACCGCCAACCGCGTTGCCGCCGGCCAGGCCCGTCACCAGCGCCGCACCAGCACCTTGCATCAGCGCGCGATTCGCTCCGCCTTCCTTCCACGCATCGACACCTGCCTGGTCACCGTTGGCAGCCGCATCCTTCATCATCTTGTCCGCGTAGTCTCCGATCCGGCGCGACACCGCTTCGCCGGCCGCGCTGGCTGCAGCCATCATGTCCGACTGATTGGCCAGCAGGTTCTGCACGTCGGGCAGTTTGGCGACCGTCCCGTTCGTGTTCGTCGTATCGCGGCTCAAGCTCGCCGCATCCTGCTTCTGGTTCACCGAATCCGTGATCGTGACCGTTCCGGCGCTGACACCGCTCTTCGTCGTCGCGCTATCACTTCCGCTGTCGTTCTGGCCAAGCATGGGCGCGGCACCACCCGCGTTCTTGCCCGACGCGCTTCCATGCGTGCTGTAGTTCATCCCGCCGTCGCCTGTCGTCGCGCCCGCGCTGAAGCCACTCGAGCTCGCGTCGTAGTGCGACTGGTTCTGGATGTCCGAGAAGGTGAGGGAACCTGTCGTCAACGAATTCTTCGACGCATCCGCGCTACTCGCGATCAACCCACCCTTCAGGTCCGTATTGCCGGTGACGTTGATATTGAAGCCCTCATCGCCCGCCTGAATGCCGGCCTGCTCATCGACACCCGCATAGCTGCCCGTCGCATTCCCTTTGCTCTGGCTGAAGCTCGCGCTGGCGCCACCCTGACTGATGCTGAAACCGCCACCCGAACTCGACTGATGCGCCGCGCTCGCCAGCGTATCCTGCACGCTGGCGATGTTCAGGTTTCCGCCTACGTCGGCATTCACCTGATTGCCTTTCACGTTCGAGCCGATGATGTTCGTATCACCGCCCGACATGATCGTCACACCGTTTGCAGCATTCACGTGGCTGTTGTTCTGCGTGGCCAGATCGCTGTTACCGTCGCCGTTGGCTTTCGACATCGCCGCCGAGATACCGAACCCGCCCGTGCCGACCGACACACCCACGCTCGCGCTCTTCGACTCGTTCGTGCTGCGCGTCGAATCGGTATCCGTCGTATTGACGATGTTGACGTCGTTCTTCGCGGCCAGAATCACGTCGCTCGCGTTCACGTTCGATCCGGCAATCGTCACATTGCCGCTGCCCGCCTGACCGTTGCCGGTTGCCGCAAACGCCACCGTTCCGCCGGCGTTCACATTCGAGCCGCGATTCGTCACGCTGTCCTCGCTGAACGCGCTCTTGCTGTGGCTGCTGCCGACGCTGAGTTCGACCTTGAACTCGGGTGTCGCGCCTCCGGCCAATGCCGCCGCGCCTGCGCCCACCGCATCGATTGCCCCGCTCGCGGCTGCCATCCCGTGCAGTGCGGCCGCACGACCATCCTGACTCTTGCCGGCTGCGCGCGACTGGCCCACCACCTTCGACACGGCGTCGATCACCGGCGCCTTCAGCGCGAGCGTCAACCCGCTCTTCGATACTTCCTGCGTCTGCGCGCGATGACCAGTGGCCTGTGCCGCATCGATCGTCACGTTCGCGCCCGTGCCGCTGATGTTCCGCGCGGCAATCAGGTCGCTGCCCGTCACACGCAGGTCGTTCCCGGCGACGATGCTCAGATTGCCGTTGAGCGAGCCGATCGTGCTGCCATTATTCGACACCTCGCTCGTCTGGCTCGTCGTCTTCAGCGAACTGCTGCCCACCGACACCGACAGGCCGCCGCCAGACATCAGCCCCGTTTCCTTCTTCTGGTAGTAGCTCGACGACGCGAGCGCATCCTGCGTCGTCGTGACGGTCACGTTGCGCGCCGCGCTCAGCGCGACGTCGTTCGTACCGACGACGGTGCTGCCCTGGATAATCAGATCGCGGCCAGCAGCGATCGTCACGCCATCGGCCGATACCAGGCTGCCCTGGTTCAGCGTCATCGTCTGGTCGATCCCGCTCGCGACCTTCGTGCCGCTCACCACGCCGCTGCGGCTGTGCGTTTCGTGCGCATTCAGTTCGTGCGTGCCGGTCGCCGCGCCGATGTTCACGTCGCCCCCGGCCGCCAGCGTCGCATTGCCCTTGTCCAGACCGATCGCGCTGCCGATCACGTTCAGGTCTTTACCCGCCACGATCGCCACGCTGTCGCCACCGGTCAGCGTCGTGCCGCTCAGGGCCTGATCTGACGTGTGCAGCGACTCGGCATAGCCGCGGCTGCCCTCGCTACCCGAGCTGGTACTGTTCACGGTTGACGTCGCGCTCGCTGCGCCCAGTGTCACGGTGCCGCCGGCCACGACCGCACCGCCACCGCCCAGTTCGATCTGCGCCCCCTTTGCGGTGAGATCCCTCCCTACGACGATCGCCGACTTCCCGCCGACCTTGACCGCACTGCCGGTGGATCGATTGACTTCCGTGTCCGACACGCCGTTCGCGCGCTCGACTACCTTGTGCTCGCCGACCTGCTGCGCGCCGAGCGTCCAGTCGCCGCCGACCTGCATCCCGAGATCGCCGCCGACACTCAGATTGCCCGCGTTCTGCCGGAAGTTGCCGCCCGTCGCGATCGCCGCGTCGCCGGCCACGTCGATGCCCGCTTGCGGCCCGAGCGTCGTCGACACGCGCGTCGCGCCGTCTGCGCTCGCCTGGCTGCGCGTGTGCGTCGCGGTATCGAGGATCAGGTCGCCGCCTGCTGCCAGCGCCAGACCGCCGGCCTTCACGCTTGCCGAGGTCAGATCGACTGTCCCGGTCGTCGCCAGCGTCATCCGGCCGCCGCTTTGCAGCGCACCGAAGCGGTTGTCGAGGCTCCGGCCGCCGATCGAAAGGCTGTCCGCGGCGCGGAGCGTGCCGCTGTTCGAGAACGACTGCACATCCTTCAGATCGACGTTTCCGCCTGCGATCAGCGGGCCGTTCATGTCCTGCCGGCTCGCCTGTGCGAGATACACGACTGGCACCAGCACCGATTGCCCGTCGACGACACGCGTCTCCAGCAGCACCACGTTGCTCGTGAGCTGCGCGACCTGTTCGGCCGACAGGCTCGCGCCGAGCGGCAGATCGAGGGATTTCGACAGCGCGGCACCCGACGACAACAGCGCCTGATACATCGATTCGATGTCCGTGTACGGCCCGAGCACCGCCTTGCCGGTCAGGGAGGTGAGTTGATTGCGCACCAGCCATTGCTCGTAGAACCCGTCTCCAACGCGCTTCGCCGTCTGCTCCGGGTTCAGCCCGAGCTGCTGCAGATAGTAGTCGCTCGACATGAACGCGCGTCGGCTCGTGAACGCCGGGTTCGTCTCGATCAGGTAGTTCGCGTTCGGCGCCGGGTTCGGATGGAACAGGCCGCCCTGCGGAATCGTCAGGTTCTTCAGCACGTCGACCGCCGTCGCGCTCGCGATCACGCGGTCGATGCCGCCGCCGACCGCGCCAACGTCGACACCCGGCGGCAGGCCGATCGGTGGGCGCCCCGCATTGCCGGCCGGGTTGTCGATACTCACGCCCGTGCCGGAGAGCGTGCCGTTCGTGACGAAGCTCGATTCGTAGCTCGGCAGCGCGTACTCGCGAATGTCCGATGGCGCATTGCAGCCCGGCGTGTCGCAGAACGAATAGCTCCAGAACTTGGTGCCGTCGTAGTTTCGGTACCAATATTTGCCCGTGTAGGTCACCTTGACCTGCGGCGCGAGCTGTCCCCTCCAGCTATCCTGATCGAGCGTGCGCGGTATCTCGATATCGCCAGCCGCCGTCACCTGGCTCCAGTAGTTCTGGAACGTGTCGACGGACGACGCGTTCAGACTCCCGCCCACCACGATCTGCGCGGCCGGACTGATCTTCGAGACAAGGTTCGCCAGCGGCGTGCCGGTATAGGTCGTGTATTGGTACGTGCTGTTGTACTCGCCACCATGCGGCGGCTCGACGTAGACGCCGCCGATGCTGTCCGGATCCTTGACGCCGACCTGGCCGGTGCGGCCGGACAGACTGATCCCGAGCCGCTCGAGCAGCGTGGCATCGACTTGCGAGGTCCATGCCGTTTGCATGTCTCGACGCGTGTTCGTCACGAGATCGGCATGCAGCGCCATGTCGCCGTCCGACTGGATCAGGCCTGACTGATTCAGGATATGCGCAGCCTTCGTGTATTGGCCGGCTGCATCCTTGCCACCCGCCAGCACCACACGGCCAAGACCGTAGATCGCGGTCAGCGCCGGGGTATCGGTTGTCGTCGTGTCGTCGCGGTTCTCGATGTTTTGCGCGAGCAGTTCGAGCAGCCCATCGCTGGCAGACGCCCCGATCAGCGCGGTCGGCCCGACGTTCGCCAGCGCAGACGCAGCCGAGAGCGACACGCTTGCGCCCACCAGCGTGCCGGTGTTGATCAGCGTGTTCGACTGCGTGCGCAGCCGGCCGCCCGCTGCCATTGCGCCACTGTTGACGACGTCGCCCGCATCGACGCTCAGGTCGTTCACGCTCATCAGACCGGCGTCGTTGTTGAACGTCCCCGGCAGTGTGAACGCCAGATTGCGGCCTGCATTGAACTGGTAGTCCGACGTGTTCGTAAAATCGCCGCGCAAGTACAACGCCAGATCGTTCGCCGCGCTATACGCTCCACCGCCGTAGAGCGTGCTCGCGCGGATCGACAGATCGCGCATCGCGCCGATCTGGCCACCCGCGTTGGAGACTGCGCCGGCAGTCGTGATGCCGACGTCGCCGCCGGCGCCGGTGATTCCGCCGCCGTCGTTGTTCAGGCTATTTGCGCGAAGCAGTACATTCGCGCCGTTCAATTGGCCGCCCCGTCCGTTGGTCATGGAACCGGCATCGAGCGTCACGTCACCGTTCGCGGCAAGCGCGCCGCCCGTGTTGTTCAGTTCGCCGCCGATGTGGGCCGAGATCGAACCGAGCGCGGCCAACGTGCCGCCGATGTTGTCGAAGGCGCCTGCCGACAACCCGATGGTGCCACGGCTCAGGATCGTGCCACCGGCGTTCGTCAGCAGCCCCGAACCGAGGCCCGGCATCAGCGCCAGCGTGCCGGTACCGGCGTGCACGATCATCCCGCTCGCGTTGTCGAGCGCCGCCGGTGCCAGTGTGAGGTTCGTGCCGTTGGTCTGGATCGTACCGCTCGCGTTGTCGAGCGTGCCGCTGACGTCGACCGTCGTTTCCTGACTGCCGTACTGCGTGAGCGTGCCGCGCGCGTTGTGCAGATCCGTGGTCTTCACGTTCAGCCGATCCGCCGCCATCGCGCCGTCGCGGTTGTCGACCAGGGCCGCCGTGACTTGCAGTGCGTGCTGTGCCGTCAGGCTGCCGTGATTCACGACACTACCCGCCTGCACGGTCACGTCTCCGTTGCCGCCGATCACGCCACCTTGCACACCGGTCGCCGTCGTGCCGCCGGCATTCGTCAGCCGGCCGGTCGCCGACAGTGTCAGGCCGTCGCCATTGAGCGACACGATCCGGCCCGCCGAGTTGTCGAGCGACGCGCCCTTCACCGACAGCGCGCCGCCGCTTTGCATCGTGCCGGCACGGTTTGCGATATCGCCGGCACTGAGCGTCAACGCCCCGTCCGTGACGAGCGTGCCGCCCTGGTTCTCGAGCCGTCCCGATGTATCGATTGCAAGCGGGCCGACTGCCGAAAGCTGTCCGCCACGATTCGACAGCGCGCGGGCCGCGAGCGTCGTGCCAGCCTGGCTCGACAGCGTACCGTGGTCGTTGACGAGTACGCCTGCGGCACGTGCATCGATCGCACGTTGCGCGCTGGTCGTCGCGTTCGTCAGGTTCAGGCCGCCAGCGTGAGCAAGCAGCGAAACGTTTGCGTTCGCAGCCGTCTTCGAGCCCGACAGGTCGATGCCGCTGCCCGTGAATGCGACGTTGCCGCCCGCGACGTTCCGGCCGTTCGCCGTCAGCTGACCGGTCGCGGTGACGATCAGGTCGCCGTCATGGGTTACCGCGCCGTCCGCATTGACGCCCGCGCCCAACGAGCCCGTCGACGCGACGCTGTCGGCCGAGACGTTGAGTGCGTGCCGTGCGGCCAGGGCACCGTTATTCGACAGCGTGCCGGTCGTCGATACCGACACGTTGCGCTGCCCGTACGTCGTGCCGTCGTTCCGGATACCGCCTTGCGCGGTGATTGCGAGATTGCCGGTCGCGTTCGTCTTGCCACCGAGCACGAGCTGGCCGTTCGACTGCAGCGTCAGATCGCCCGACTGCGCGGCGATCGTCCCGGCGTTCGCCACCCCTACGCCGCGTTCGTTCGAGACGAGCAGGATCCGCTCGGCGTACATGCCGCCCAATTGGCTGACGTCGATGGCGACGCCCGGCGCGGCGCCATCGCCCTCGATTGGCGTCGCGGCGAGCGTATCGCGATCGACCTGACTGGCGCCTGCGATCACGTTCAGTTTTTTCGCGTGGATCGCTGCATTGGCCTGCACGGCGCGCGCGATCAGATCGACCTGATCGACGCTCGATGCGTCCAGACCCGCGCCTTGGACCGTGATCAACCCGCGATTCACGTGGTAGCCGGCGAGCGAGCCGTCGGCACCATAGTACGGCCGCCCGGTCGTCAAGGTGGCGCGGCTGGTATTGATGAAACCGCCGCCGTCCACCACGATGCCGGCCGGATTCGCGAGCACCACTTCCGCGCGGTTGCCCGCGACCTCCACATAGCCTCGAATCTGGCTGGCGGCCGTGCTGTTGACCTGATTGACGATGATGCGTGCCGATTGCCCGGGGCCGAAGTTCGGGTTGCCGTTGATCATCCCCGCCTGCTGCGTGTGCACCATCGCGGGCGAGTTGTTCAGCAGCGCGCCGTTGCGGTGCACATCGAACCGATCGTAGTTGTTGACCGATACGCCGGCACCGCTCGGCGCGGCGATGTTGACCTGCGGCAAGCCGTTCGGCGTCTGGATGACGTGGGTCGGGGTGCCTGGCGTCGGTGCGATTTGCGCCCAGGGGATCGCGGGCATGGCACCGAGCGCGGCGGCCAGCGTCGCGATGGACGCCCTGCGGGATGTGCGGCGCGCACGCGCGTCGCCGCTCGCTGATTTCCCCGTGGTGGTCGCGGTTTCCGCGACTGCGACCGCCATCCCTCGGCGCCTGGAATGCACCAGACGGTAGGTCTCTTTGTTCATCGCTCTGACGCTGGTACTTGTTAGATCGATGAACCGTATTCGGAATAATTTTTGAGAAACGGAGAACGTTTCTCAAATGCTACGGAACAGGCAAAATCGGACCGGTCTGATTGACGTGCTTTGCACCATGATCGTAGCGAGAGGCGAGCAGCCCAACTTCGCTCATGCCGCGCTGAAACAGCGTCAGCCGGCTGTCGAGTTTCAAGCTGAAGGCGCCGAGCGGACGCCCGCCCGATTCAGGGCCGCCGCGAGCGAAACAGCCCGGCCCTCGCTGCGCCTGCCGGCGCACGGAAATACCCGCTGTGCAGCACCACGTCATGGTTGCCGCTCGCCAGCACGTCCGCGCATGCGGCTTCGATCCGCGCACGGCCGCGCTCGAACGCATCGCGCAAGTCGGCTTCCAGCGCGGAGCGCGCGCCGAAATGGTCTTCGAGCGCCTCGACGGTGATCGCGCAGTCATGCGGCACGCCACCGACCTCGACGACGAAGCGCATTTGCAGCGCCGCGCCGTCGAACGCAGGCGGTTCGTCGGTCAGCGTGACGGCGCGCGGGGAACCTGTCGTCATCGGCTCACGCCCCCCCGCGCCGCGAGGCGCTCGACCAGCGCGCCGTTGAACGCGGGCAGGTCGGCCGGCTTGCGGCTCGTGATCAGGTTGCCGTCGCGCACGACTTCCTCGTCCACCCACTTGCCGCCCGCGTGGCGGATGTCGTCCTGCAGGCTCGGCCAGCTCGTCATCGTCTTGCCGTCGACCAGCCCGGCCGATACCAGCAGCCAGCCGCCGTGACAGATCGCCGCGACCGGCTTGCCGGCGCCCACCGCCGCCGTCACGAATTCGCGCGCGGCGGGCACCATCCGGATCGCGTCGCCGTTGATGACGCCGCCCGGCAACACGACCGCGTCGTAGTCGCCTTCGCGCGCCTCGTCGAACGTGCGATCGACCTTCACGCGCTCGCCCTTGTCGACATGCCTGAAGCCCTGGATCTCGCCACCCTTCTGCGAAATCACGTCCACCTGCGCGCCTTCTGCCGCGAGCGCGCGCTGCGGTTCGACGAGCTCGGCTTCCTCGAAGCCGTCGACCGCGAGAATCGCTACCTTGCAATGATCCAGCCTGCCGCTCATGAATGCCTCCGTGGAAGGTGTGGCACACGTCGTGCCGTGTTCGTCGCGCAGCAATCGGCGTGCCGCGTGCTCAAGGCGCCGCAGGCGGCACGCCGCGGCAACCATGCGCGCTTGTATTGCCCTGCAATCGGGGAACGACCCGCGCGCCGGCGTGCGTATGCCTCTCGTCGTCTCGCCTGCCCCGTTCGTCACGGTCGGCGGTGCAAACTTTTCAACGGGATGTAAGCCGACGCCGTGCGCCCGTTCGATGCGCCGCGATCACTGCAAATGACGCGCGGCGTCGAGCATCGCGTCGGTCAGCTCGACCGTCAGCGTCAGATTCTCGTCGGTATCGGGCAACTGTTCGAGCGTCTGTTGCACGGCGTCATGCAACATCGCATGCACGCGCATCCGCGCCCCGTCGTCGAGGTCCGCATAGCGTTCCATCGTCGAGCATTCGAGCGCGAGCACGACCGAATGCCGCGCCGCCTCGGGTGGCGCCTCGACCGCGTTCGCCCACGCCGCATGAAACATGACCCTGCCCGTTTCGACGTCCACGTGCACCGTCGTGTCGAGATCGTCCATGTCGCCTGCATCGTCGTCGATCTCGTCGTGCTCCAGAAAAATCCGGGAATTCGATTGCATGATGTCCTCCTGCGTGGTGACGGCGCGCCCGTCCCGGGTAACCGCGCCGCCATCGCGCCGTGCCGGCCGCGCCGGCACGACACCGTCAATAACCGCTGGAACCGCCGCCCGTCCCGCCGGCCCCGCCGCCGCCCGTGCCCGTCGAGCCCGCCGACCCGCCGTTGCCGGCGCCCGTCCCGCTCGTGCCACCCGAGCCGCCCGTGCCGCCGGCCCCACCGGACCCGCCGCCGACGCCGCCGCCGGGGGAGCCGCTGCCGCCCTGGCCGGCACCGTTCGGGCCGCCGCCCGGCTTCACATGGCCGGCCGACCCGCTGTGCGACCGCATTCCGTGCTTCGCGCCATGCCGCTGGGTGCCCGCCGGCGGCGGCGGCGCGGCCGTATTGCCGTTGGTGCCCGGCGTCGACATGTCCATCGACGGGTTTGGCGCGCCGGTGCCCTCGTCGGAGCGCTGCGAGTTCTGCGCCCACGCGGCCGGCGCGGCCGCGGCGATCGCGACGGCCGCGCAGCCCAGCACGTGCCGCGCGACGAACTTCGATTCGAATACTGACTTCATGGCGTTTTCTCCCTATGGACGATCGCGTGATGGAAATTCCTGCTCCGGTCTTTCAGCAAGGCCCATGCCGCCACCGGCGACGTTCGCGATGCGGCACGCGGTTTGCTCCCCTGCTGCGCACGACTTGTCCGTGACCCATACGGAGCCTCTGCCTTATGCCTTCCGCTTCTGCTTCCGCTTCCCACGCGCACGGCAAGCGCCACACGCGCCGCCCCGGCCGCGCGCGCGGCGCCGACCCGAACCACCGCAAGCGCTGGTCCGGCGAAGTCACGCAAAAAAGCGATGCGCTCGACATCGAGCCGGACATCTTCAAGTCCGACGATCCGGCGGCGATCGCCGCGTCGCTGAAGCACTCGGCCGAACACAGCCGCCGCCGCAAGGCGTCGCCGTTCCAGTCGGCGATGTCGATGCTGAACTTCTACGTGAACCGCGCGGGCCGCAACCTGCCGAAAACGCGCCGTGCAACGCTCGAACGCGCGAAGCGCAAGCTGCGCGAAGCGTTCGGCCGCAAGCCCTGACGGCTGGCGCGTCGCCCGTCTTCCCTCCGCTGCGATCACACATGCACGAAACCCTCTGGTACCTGATCATCGGCGCGGTGCTGCTGGGCATGGGCGTCGTGACGTCCGCGTTGCGCCACCTGCCCTGCAGCTCGGCCATGATTTACCTGGTGCTCGGCGTCGCGCTCGGCCCGAGCGGCGCCGGCCTGCTGCATCTCGACCTCGAACGCGACGGCCCCCTGCTGCGCGCGATCGTCGAAGTCGCGCTGCTCGTATCGCTGTTCGCGATCGGGCTGCGGCTGCGCGTGCCACTGTCCGACAAGCTGTGGCTCGTGCCGTGCCGCCTCGGGCTGCTCGCGATGGTCGTCACCGTGCCGCTGCTCGCCGCGTGCACGGTGCTCGCGCTTGGCGTCGGCTGGGGCCCCGCGCTGCTGCTCGCGGCGATCCTCGCACCGACCGATCCGGTGCTCGCGCACGACGTGCAGGTGCACGACCCGGGCGACCGCGATCTGGTGCGCTTCGCGTTGTCCGGCGAAGGCGGGATGAACGACGGCATCGCGCTGCCGTTCGCGCTCGCGGGGCTCGCGCTGTGCGGCGCACCGGGCGCGACGCACGGCATCCCGCCGCTGTCCGGCACGTTCGCGCTGGTCGCGCTGTGGGGCATCGCCGGTGCGACGGCGATCGGCGGCGGGCTCGGCTGGGCCATGACGAAGACGATCGGCTGGCTGCGCACGCGCCACGCGCAGGCGCTCGGCCTCGAAGGCTTCTTCGCGCTCGCGCTGATCGTGCTGTCGTTCGGCGCCGCACAGCTCGCGCACACGTTCGGCTTCATCGCGACGTTCGCGGCCGGCGTCGCGATGCGGCGCGTCGAGCATCGTGCGAGCGGCGACCGTCCGCCGCGCGAAGTGATCGGCCAGATCGATTCGGAAGACGTCGTCGCGACCGAAAAGCATCCGGACAAGGCGCATGCGTTCATGGCCGAATCGGTGCTCGGCTTCACGATCGAGCTCGAACGGATCGCGGAGGCGATCGTGATGACGATGATCGGCAGCGTGCTGTCGACGCTGCCCGGCCCGCTGTTCACGTGGGGCGCCGCCGCACTGGCCACCGTGCTGTTCGTCGCCGTGCGCCCGCTCGCGGTGCTGGTCACGCTCGTCGGGTCGCGGGCGACGCATGCGCAGCGGCGGCTGATGGCGTGGTTCGGCATCCGCGGGATCGGCTCGTTCTACTATCTGCTGTTCGCGCTCGAGCACGGGCCGTCCGAGGCCGTGCGCCCGCTGGCGGCGCCCGTGCTGGCCGTCGTGTCCGCGTCGGTGGTGGCGCACGGGGTCTCCGCGACGCCGCTGATGAACTGGTATTACCGGTTGCAGCAGCGCCGTCGCTGACGGTTCACGTGTCCGCGCCGAGCCGCGCCCGCATCGCCGCGGTGATGCGCTGGCGCGCCTTCGCATAGCCTTCCCACGGGTCACGCTTCAGCGCGTCCAGCCGCACGTGCAACGTGTCGATCGTCCATTGTGCGCCGCCCGTCGTCTGCGGCACCTCGTCCCACTCGAGCGGCACCGACACGCCCATGCCGGGCCGCGCGCGCACCGAATACGCGGCGATCGTGCTCGCGCCGCGCCCGTTGCGCAGGTAGTCGACGAAGATCTTGCCGCGCCGGTGGCGCGGCCCCATCGTCGCGGTGAAACGCTCGGGCAGCGTGCCGGCGACGTGCTGCGCGACCGCGCGCGAAAAATCCTTCACGTCGTCCCAGCCCGCGTGCCGCGTGAGCGGCACGACGACGTGCAGCCCCTTGCCGCCGCTCGTCTTGCAGAACGACACGAGCCCCAGCTCGTCGAGCAGGCCGCGCACCAGTTGCGCGGCGTCGATCATCGTGCGCCACGGCAGCGCCGGATCGGGATCGAGGTCGAACACGATGCGGTCGGGCCGCTCGATGTTCGACGCATGCGCGTTCCACGTGTGCAGTTCGACCGTGCCCATTTGCGCGGCGCCGAGCAGCGCGTCGACGCTGTCGATCGACAGCAGCGGCCCGTGGCCGGGATCGAGCCCTTCGTGCTGCGTGACGAACGGAATCTCGCGGCGCTCCGCGTGTTTCTGGAAAAACAGCTCGCCGGCGATGTCGCCCGGGGCGCGCACGAGCGAGACGGGCCGGCCTTTCAGGTCGGGCAGCAGCCACGGCGCGACCCATTGCCAGTACCGCGCGAGATCGAGCTTGCGCGTGCCGCTTTGCGGGTCGAGCACGCGCTCGGGATGCGTGATGCGCACGCCGCCGAGCGAGTCTGGCGCAGCCGCGTCGCCTTCGGCGCGCGCGGCCGCGCCGGAACGTGCGGGGCGCTTGCGAGCGGCCGTTTCGTGAGCGGCAGGCGATGCGCGCTTGCGTTTGTCGTCGTGCGTGGTTTCGCGTCGATCCATCGTCACCTCCGTATCCGTGTGTTTCGGCATTTCGCGGACGATCTGCTCCGCCGGCTTGTCGTCGCGCAGCGCGATGAACGCGGCCTGCCGCACGATGCCGTCGCCGGTCCATTCCGCGAATTCGCATTCGGCGACGAGCGTCGGCTCGACCCAGTGCACGCGCGTGCGCGTGCGTTCGCGCGGCGGTGCGTCGAACGGCATCGTGTCGCGCTCGTGCTTGCGCAGGATCGCGGCGAGACGGTCGAGCATGCGCGCGTCGAATCCCGTGCCGACGCGGCCGACGTACCGCAGCGGCCCCGGCCCGCGCCGCCGCTTGCCGGCCGGCGGCGGTTCGTGCACGCCGAGCAGCAGCGCGCCGAAGCCGTGCCGGCTGCCCGATGGTTCCGTAAAGCCGCCGATCACGAATTCCTGCCGGCGCCGGCATTTGAGCTTGATCCACGCCGGCGAACGGCCGGCGCGATAGCGCGACTCCGCGCGCTTGCCGATCAGCCCTTCGAGGCCCGTGTCGCAGGCGCTCGCGATCAGCGACGCGACGTCCTCGCCGAGATCGGGCGAAAAACGCACGCGCGTCGGGTCGCTGTTCGCGAGCAGCGGTTCGAGCAGCGCGCGACGGGCCGTGAGCGGTGCGTCGCGCAGGTCGTATCCGTCGAGATAGGGCAGATCGAACGCGAAGAACGTGATTGCATCCGAGCGGCCCGTGCCGAACGCGTTCTGCAACGCCTGGAAATCGGGCAGGCCGTTTTCGCCGAGCACGACGGCCTCGCCGTCCAGCCACGCGTCGTCGACGTCGAGCGCCGCGAGCGCGTCGCGCTGCGCGCGCAGCTTCGCGGTCCAGTCGCGGCCTTCGCGCGTCATCAGCGTGACGCGCCGGCGCGCGCCCTTGCCTGCAATGCGCGCGAGGATCCGGTAACCGTCGAACTTCAGTTCGTAGCACCAGCCGCCGTGGGTCGGCGGTGCGTCGACCAGCGTCGCGAGTTGCGGCGCGACGCGCTCGGGCAGAGGCGCGCGCACCGCGCCCTCGACTTGCGACGGATCGGTGGGGCGAAGGTTTTCGTTGCCTTCGCGGCTTGCAGGTCGCGTTGCCCGTGAATCGCCGTTCGCGCCGGTCGAGCCGCCGCGTCGCGCCGCTCGCTTGTGCGCCGCGCCGTCGGACGCGCCGTCATGCACGCTGCCCGGCCGCTCGCCGACCACGTCGAATTCATCGGCGCTGCGCGCGTCGTCGTCGCGCTCCTTGATCAGCAGCCACTGCTCCTGGCGCCCTTCCTGGCGCCCGCTGCGTACGAGCGCCCAGCCGCCGTGCAGCTTCTCGCCGTCGAGCCGGAACGTCAGCTTGCCGGCCCGATAGCCTTCGCGTGCCTGCGCGACGCCGCCGTCGGGCGTCCACGTGCCCTCGTCCCAGACGACGACCGACCCCGCGCCGTAATGCCCGGCCGGAATCTCGCCTTCGAACGACGCGTATTCGAGCGGATGGTCCTCGACATGCACGGCGAGCCGCTTCACCTGCGGATCGAAGCTCGGCCCCTTCGGCACGGCCCACGATTTCAGCGTGCCGTCGAGCTCGAGCCGGAAATCGTAGTGCAGCCGGCGCGCGTGGTGCTCCTGGATCACGAAGCGCAGCGGGTGGCGGGCGCGCGCGGCGGGCTTCGCCTTCGTGCCCGCTTTCACCTCCGCCTTCGCGCGACGCTTCCCGTGCGCGCCTTCGGGCTCTGGCGTCGCGCCGAAATGGCGCTTGCGGCGATACGGATCGAGCTTGCCGGCCATCGCGTCACCTCGTCGAAATCGGAGTCGGCGTCATCGGCATCACGCCGCGTGCTTGCGTCGCGCGGCGGTCTTCTTCGCCGCAGGCTCGCTCGCCGCGCGTTTCGCGGTGCCGCGCTTCGCCGCGGTTTTCGTCGCCGCGCCTTTCGACGCGGATTTCGAGGGCGACTTGCGGCGCGACGATGACGACGATGACGCCTCCTCTTCCGCTTCGTCGCGCTCGTCACGCAGATCCGCCGCGCGCGCGCCGGCGCCGCCCTTGAGGCTGCGCTTCAGCAGCTCGGTGAGATCGACCACGTTGGTCGCCGCGCGGCCCGTCTGCGCGGGCCGGTCCTCGATCTCCTCGACCTTGCCCGCGCGCACCTTGCGCTCGACCAGTTCGAGGATGTCGTCGCGAAACGTGTCGTGATATTCGTCGGGCGTCCATTTGCCGGACATGTCGTCGATCAGCTTCTTCGCCATCGCGAGTTCGCGCGCGGTGACGCCCGCGCCCTTCGCGTCGTCGGCCGGCACCGACAGCTCGTCGAGCGGCCGCAGTTCCTCCTGCCAGCGCAGCGTATCGAGCGCGAGCATCGGCCCGACCGGGATCAGCGCGCCCAGGTGCTGGCGGTCGCGCATCACGACGAGCGCGATGCCGATCTTGCCGCTGTCCTTCAGCGCGTCGCGCAGCAGTGCATAGACCTTCTCGCCCTTGCGGTCCGGCACCAGGTAGTACGGCGTGTCGAGATAGAGGAACGACACGGCGTCCTCGTCGACGAAGGTCAGGATGTCGACGGTCTGCGTCGATTCCGGGTTCGCCGCGCGGATTTCGTCGTCGGTCAGCACGACGTAGCGCTCCTTCTCGTACTCGTAGCCGCGCACGATGTCCTCGCGCGTGACCTCCTTGCCGGTGCGCTTGTTGATCTGCCGATAGCCGATCGGGTCCATCGAGCGCTTGTCGAGCATCCGGAACGACGGCTTCACGGTGCGCGTCGCCGGAAACAATTGCACGGGCACGTGCACGAGCCCGAAGCTGATCGCGCCTTTCCATATCATCCGCGGTGCCATGCTGTTCCTCCTTGCCCGATGCGCGCCCGCCCGAGGGCAGGCGCGCCGTCCGGCACGAACCGCCGCCGGCCCTATGCCGGCAGTTCCGCCGCCTGCTGTTCGCGCGCCCACACGCGATGCTGGCCGAGGTGATCCGACAGCGTGTTCAGCACCTTGTCGAGATCGACGGCCTGCCCGACGCACACGCCTTCAGCCGGATCCGGCAAGTGCGCGGCGCTGAGCAATTGCCGCCCCGAGCCGACGGCCGCGATCGGCTTCAGGTGCTTGAACGCCTCGCGCACGAAATGGCGGGCGTCGGCGCTGTGCGCGAGATCGCGGCCATCGCCGTCGCCGCCGCACACGAACACCGCGTCGAACATCACCGACGGCATGCCGGCGAGCGTCGCCTCCGGCACGATGCCGCCGATCGGCGCGAGCGTCGGCGCGACGATCGTCGGCACCGCGTGCGCGGCCTGCAACGCGTCGCGCACCTGCTCGACGAGCACCGGGTTCACGCCCGGCGTCGCGATCAGCGCGATCTTGCGCGAGCGGATGCCGGGCTTCGCGCGGCCGATCAGGCTCAGCGCCGGCGAGGGCCGCGGGACGGCCGGCGTCGCGGCCGCCTGCGGCGCGGGCAGCCCGAGCCGTTCGGCGACCTGCGCGGCGAGCCCCGCGTCGAAGCGCGCGATGATTTCGTTGACCACCCGCTCGCGAATGTGCGGCTGCGTCACCTTGCCGAGCTCGAAGCAGTACGCGTCGCGAATATGCCGCTGCTCGATCTCGGTCATGCTTTGGTAGAACAGCGCGGCTTGCGAGAAATGATCGGCGAACGATTCGCTGCGCACGCGCACCTTGTGGCCTTCGAGCGGCTCGGGCACGGTTTCGAACCCGCCGCCGGACGGCGCGGGCGGCGTCTCGCGCGGCCAGCCGCCGCTCGTCGAGTTCGGCTCGTACGACGCCTGCCCGACGTTGATCGTCTGCCGGTGCATCGCGTCGCGCTGGTTGTTCGCGAACGGGCACACCGGCCGGTTGATCGGAATCTCGTGGAAATTCGGGCCGCCGAGCCGGCTCAGTTGCGTATCGGTGTACGAGAACAGCCGCCCCTGCAACAGCGGATCGTTCGTGAAATCGATGCCCGGCACCACGTGGCCCGGGTGAAACGCAACCTGCTCGGTCTCCGCGAAGAAGTTGTCGGGGTTGCGGTTCAGCGTCATCCGGCCGATTGGCCGCACGGGCACGCGTTCTTCCGGCACGAGCTTGGTCGGATCCAGCAGGTCGAAGTCGAATTTGTCGGCATCGGCCGGATCGATCATCTGCACGCCGAGCTCGAACTCCGGATAGTCGCCGCGCTCGATCGCCATCCACAGGTCGCGCCGGTTGAAATCCGGGTCGTGGCCGGCGATGCGCTGCGCCTCGTCCCACAGCAGCGAATACGCGCCGCTCACGGGCCGCCAGTGGAATTTCACGAAACGCTCGACGCCGGCCGCGTTCACGAAGCGGAACGTGTGCACGCCGAAGCCGTCCATCGCGCGATAGCTCGCCGGCAGCGCGCGATCCGACATCAGCCACAGCACCATGTGCGTGGTTTCCGGCACCAGCGACACGAAATCCCAGAACGTGTCGTGCGCGGACGCGCCGGTCGGCATCTCGTTCGGCGCCTCGGGCTTCACCGCATGCACGAAGTCGGGAAACTTGATCGCATCCTGGATGAAGAACACCGGCATGTTGTTGCCGACGAGGTCGTAGTTGCCTTCCTCGGTATAGAACTTCACCGCGAAGCCGCGCACGTCGCGCACGGTGTCGGCCGACCCGCGCGGCCCCTGCACGGTCGAGAAGCGCACGTACACCGGCGTTTCGGCGGCCGGGTCCTGCAGGAACGCGGCCTTCGTGTAGTCGGCCATCGGCTCGTAGACGCGGAACACGCCGTGCGCGCCCGAGCCGCGCGCGTGCACCACGCGCTCCGGAATGCGCTCATGATCGAAATGCGTGATCTTCTCACGCATGATGAAGTCTTCGAGCAGCGACGGGCCGCGCGCGCCGCCTCGCAGCGTATTCTGGTTGTCGGCGATCCGCACGCCCTGGTTGGTGCGCAACGCCTCGCCGTCGGGCCGCGCACGGTTCGCTTCGAGCTGGCGCGACTTCGCGCTGTCGTGCGGCTGCGTCGGGGGCGTCTTGCCGGCGGATGGGGGATTCGTCATCGTCAGGTGTCCTCTTGGTATTCGAATGGGGAGCCGCCATGCACGCCGGCGCGCCGCGGCGCGCGCGTGCGAACGGCGGGGAAAGCCGGCCCGGCGCCCGATGGGCGCCCGCGGGCCGGCGGCGTCAGGGCGCGCGCAGCGCCGCGTCGAATTCGACGGCCGTCACGTCGAGCGCCACGTTGCATTCGATCACGGCATCCTCGACGCGCGGCTTGTGCTCGTCCACCGCGCGCCGCGCGCGGTCGCACAGTTGCGTGCGCACGCGCAGCCGGTCGGCCGTGTCGAGCTGCGCGTAGCGCTCGATCACGTCCGCATCGAACCGCATGTCGACCGTGCAGCGCCATTCGCGCGCATCCTCGTCGGAGGGCACGCGCACCCACGATACGTGGATCGTCAGCCGGCCCGACGCGTCGTCCTCGTGAACGACGACGGTCGACTGCGACGGAAAGCCGATCGCGAACGCGTGCTCGAGTTCCGCGACGCGCCGCGACCGGTCGGGCGTGACCGTCATCGGCGCACGACCCCCAGCAACAGCGTGACCAGGAAGATCACGACGAAGATGTAGAACAGGATCTTCGCGATCTCGGCCGCGCCGGCGGCAATGCCGCCGAACCCGAACACCGCCGCGATGATCGCGATGACGAAGAAGATGATGGCGTATCGAAGCATGGAACCCTCCTGGATGACAGCGGTCGTCACTAAACGTCGGCGGCGCTCACGCATCGTGCTTGTGTTTCGGTTTGCCGTGCGTGGGCGTGGAAGCCATTTTCTCGAGCTCTTTCTCGCTCATCGACTTGGCCATCGATTTCGACGGCGGCTTCAGATCCTTCATTTTCGTGTCACCGCGCTTGGCCGACAGCGCGGCCCCTGCGGCGCGCTGCTGCGCCTGGGATTTGGCTGGCATGATTGCGCTCCTCTCGTTGGCGCGAGCCGACGCGACGGACGGCGCGCGCATGGTTGGAACAATGAGGCCGTCACGCGGCGTCGCGGCGCCGCAGGTCGGCCGGCGGAATCTTCATCGCCTGGCGATACTTGGTCACCGTCCGACGCGCAAGAAGAATGCCGCGGCCCGCGAGATTTTCGGCGAGCGCGACGTCGGATAGCGGATCGGTATGCCGCTCGGCCGCGATCATGTCGCGGATCAGCACCTTCGCGGCGGAGGCCGAGCACACGCCCTTGCCAGCCGCCTCGAGCTTGCGCGGGAAGAAATGCTTGAACTCGAACGTGCCGTGCGGCGTGGCCATGTACTTGTTGCCGGTCGCGCGCGAGACGGTCGATTCGTGCAGGTCGAGTTCCTCCGCGATGTCGCGCAGCACGAGCGGCTTCATCGCGATCTCGCCGTAGCGGAAGAAATCGCGCTGCCGCGCGACGATGCATTCGCCCACGCGCTGGATCGTGTCGAAGCGCTTCTGCACGTTGCGGATCAGCCAGCGCGCTTCCTGCAATTGCTGGCCGAGCGGCGAATCGCGCTCGCCGCTCGACTGCGCGAACAGCGTCGCATAGCGCTCGTGCAACCGCGCACGCGGCAGCACGGCCGGATTGATCGTGACGATCCACTCGTCGCGCACCTGACGCACGATCACGTCGGGCACCACGTAGTCGCCGCGCGTGCTGCCGTAGTGATTGCCGGGGCGCGGGTCGAGCCCGCGCACCAGCGCGCAGGCGGCCTGCAGCGTCTGCTGATTGCAGCCGAGGCGCCGCTGGATTTCGGCCGTCTCGCGGCGCGCGAGCCGCTCCAGATGCTCGCGCGCGATCGCTTTCGCTTCCGCGAGCGCCGGCGTGCCGGCCGGAATCGCGTCCAGTTGCAGCACCAGGCATTCGGATAACGAACGCGCGGCGATACCCGGCCGGTCGAGCATCTGCACGAGCCGCAGCGCGACCGCCAGATCCTGCTCCGACAGCAGCCACGCGGGATCGGCGGCGACCAGCAGTTCAGGGAGTTCCTGCCGCAGGTAGCCGTCGTCGTCGAGCGCATCGATCACGAGGCGCGCGGCCTCGCGATCACGTTTGTTGAGCGGATAGAGCCGCAGCGCATCGTGCAGTTGCTGATGCAGCGACGGCTCGGCGGCCATCCATTCGCCGGGCGACAACCCGTCGGTGTCGTCGCCCTGGCGGCTCGTACCGCGCGGCGCGGGCGCGGCGGTAAACGGCACCTCGCCGTCCGGCGGGCGGATTTCGTCGCGCTCGGGCGCCGTTTCAGGCACGGCCGCTTCGGTCGGTTGCTCGGGGGTCGCGGCAGCGGTTTCGTCGTCGCCCGGGCCATCTTCGAGAAACGGGTTCATGTCGAGCGCCTGACGCAATTCCTGTTGAAATTCGAGCGAGGACAACTGCAGCAGCCGCAGCGACTGCTGAAGCCTCGGCGTGAGTGCGAGATGCTGTCGCATCTGCAGCGCAAGCGAGACGGGCATCAAAAGCCTCCTGACGGTTCGGTTCGGGTGTGTCTTCTACCGAACGTCATGCAGCATCCGTGCCAGCCGCGCGAAGCGCGGCAGGGCGCGGCTCTCGGGGGTTCGCACCCCGTGTCGCCCCGCGCCGGAGCCTGCTTTTTTACAAGGCCGGGGCAAGTTTGGGGGCACGTATTTCGCTCGGGCAAACGCGGCCCCGCCCTAGGCTGACTGCCCGTCCTCATTCGCATCGATGCGGTCGGCCTCCGACCGGTCGAGTAAAGCGCTCGACGATCCGGGCCGATGGCGCCGGATGCTCGTGCGGATTCGCCATCGCGTTGCCCCGGCCGCATCGCGGTGCCGCATGCCGTGGCGCGGCGCCACACCGCAACGTCCTGTCAGTACTGCATCGGCGGCGGCGTGCCCGGCAGCGGCCGATCGCCCTGCGTGCCGTTCGGGCCGGGCGGCGGTGCGTCGACCGGTTCGCCGACGGTTGCGCCCGGCGGCATCGTGTTGCCCGGCGACGGACGCGTGTCGTAGCGCGTATTCGCGTCCGGCATCGTCGTGGTCGATTGCGCGCCGCGGCCGTCGGGCGGCGCGGGCGGCGCCGCGCGCGTGCCGTACGGGCCGCCGGCCGGTTGCGTGCATGCGCCCAGCGCGCACGCGGCGGCCAACGCACACGCGCCCACGCGGATCGTCTGGATCGTGTTCATCGAATGCTCCTCCCATGGCTGCGGGCCGCGCCGTGGCGGCGCGGCTCAGAGCCGGTTGAAATGGAAATCGCCCGCGTACGCGGTCGGTGCGCGGCGCGCCATCATCGTGTCGAATTCGGCCGCGACGCGCGTGAGCGTGCCGCGTTGCCGCTCGACGTCGGCCCGTTCGAGCGCGGCGAATGCATCGCCGTCGAACGTCACGGTCAGCGACGCCGGATGGCCGTCGACGCGAAAGCCGATATGCAATGCGCCGGCCGGTTGCTCCTCGACATGGAACGGGATCGCGCGCGCCTCGAAATGGCGGCCCAGCGTTTCGGCGATGTCGCGCAGCAGGCCGGGTTTCACGCGGATGCTCATCGCAGGCCCTCCCTTGCCGGTGTCGTTCGCGACGCCGCGCTCACCGACGGCGCCCGCACCGGCGGCTCGCGCGACGGCGGATCGCGTTCCGGCGGCGCATGCCCGGGCGGATCGCCCTCCGGCTGCCGGTACGGCTCCGGCATGTCCGGCGGCACGTCGTCGGGGTCGGGCGGCTCGGGGTCCGGCTCGATGTCGGGAAGCGGCGGTTCGGGCCGTTGCAGCCACTGCGCGGGTTCGTGTTTCATCGGCAATTCCATCGTTGCGGGATTCGGTCGGGATCGGCGCGACAGCCGCATGGCGAGGATTCGCAAGCCGCATGCCGTGCGGCCGGGCCGCCCGCACACGGAGATCGCACGGGGACCGCGCGGGAATCGATACGCGGGCGGATACACAGCCGCGCGGTGCGGCGCGAAGCGCCATGCCTTCGCTACACCGTTCGCTGAAAATCTTGCAAGCGCGCCGCTACGCGTCATAGGCCGCCATCACCAGCCACAGCTCGCGGCCGTCGTCGCGCACGCGCGCGGCGAGCGCGTACGGATCCGACGGCTCGCACGCCCGCTGCAGCGCGAAGCGTGCGGGCTCGGTCGCGCCGAACGTCTCGTCGCCGAGCGGCCGCACGTCGGCCTTGCCTTCGAACATTCGGCGCTCGGGCCGGTAGATCAGCGGCTCGCGCTTCCACGTATCGAAATGGCTTTTCACCGAATCGAATCCGCCCCCGCATACGTTGATCTCATAGCGCACGCCTGGTCGTCGTTTCGGAATCATCGTCGTGCCTCCGCTTGATGTGTGCGCAGCAGACACGCCGTCGCGCCTGCGTCGTCATGGTCGTCTGCCTCGCTGCGGCAAGTCGCGTGCCGGGGGGCGAACCGGGAACGCCGGTTGCGGCACAGGCGCATCATCGTCACCGATACGGAGCACCGCCATGAAGGATTCGACCCGGCCCGGCCAGAACGCACCGGCGCACGAGCGGCACCCCGACCCGCAACCGCCGCTGAAGGATCAGGACCGCACGCGCACGCGCCATTCCGAACGGCATATCGACAAGCAGCTCGAGGACACGTTTCCGGCGAGCGATGCGCCCGCGACGGGCGGCGTGACGCGCATCGAACCCGACACGCCGCCCGGCACGCACGACGACGGGCCGTGGCAGGACAAACGCGATCGCGATGACGCGTGACGCGGCGGCCGCGCGCACGGCATGTGCTTTGCCGAATCCGGCGGCCGCATCGGCCCATTGCTACACACTGCTACACCTACCCGCAAGGAGAATTGCATGCATCGCGTCAACGAAATCATGTCGCAGGACGTCGTGCGGATCTCGCCGACCGACTCGATCCGTCACGCCGCCCAACTGATGGAGCGCTACGACATCGGCGCGCTGCCCGTGTGCGACAACAACCGGCTGGTCGGGATGGTGACGGACCGCGATCTCGCGGTGCGCGCGATCTCGGCTGGCAAGCCGCCGGAGACGCGAATCCACGAGGTCGCGTCCGGCCCGATCGAATGGTGCTTCGACGACGATTCGCTGGACGAGATCCAGCACTACATGGCCGACGCGCAACTGCGCCGGCTGCCCGTCGTCGATCACGACAAGCGACTGGTCGGCATGCTGTCGCTCGCCGACATCGCGACGCGCACGGCGAGCCCCGAGCGCGACGACGTGGCGAACACGCTCGAAGGCGTGTCGCAACCGAAGCAGACGTGACGAAGCGATTCCCGCTTCGCCCTGCCCACCCCGCGCGACCCGCAGGGCCCGCCCCGGGCACGGTCGCGCCCCACGCAGCCTGGAGGAAACCATGCAGACTTCCAATCAAGGTCAGACCCACATCATCGGCAAGGGCGCCGCGACGGCGGCCGGCCCCGGCCCCGACGTGATGGCGGCCGATACGCTGGAAGGCGACAAGGTCTATACGACCGACGGCGACGACGTCGGCAAGATCAAGGACATCATGCTCGACGTGCGCTCCGGCCGCATCGCGTATGCGGTGCTGTCGAGCGGCGGCATCCTCGGCATCGGCGACAAGCTGCACGCCATTCCGTGGAGCGCGCTGACGCTCGACACCGAGCGCAAGTGCTTCCTGCTGTCGGTGTCGTCCGAGCGGATCCGCAACGCGCCGGGGTTCGACAAGGACCATTGGCCGGCGATGGCCGATCCGCAATGGGCCGAGCCGCTGCACGAGTTCTACGGCAGCACACCGTACTGGAGTGCCGGCGACGAGCTCGGGCTCACCGACCCGACCGAGGACCTGAACGATCCGCGCGGCCGCCACTGAGCGCGCCACGACGTGGCGCCGCAGCGCCGGCGCCTTTGATGCAACACGCCCCGCTCCGCGCGGGGCGTTTTTTGTCCGCCGCGCCGTGCCGGCAGGTGCCGCACCCCACGCGCCGCCAGCCTTTTTACAAGGGGCGTGTAACGTCCCCGTCCGGCTTCGCGGCGCCGCCGCTCGCCGATTCGAGGTAGCCCAGCAGCCGGTGCGGCGTCAGCGGCTTCGCGCAATGCGCGTCGAAGCCGGCTTCCTTCGCCTGTTCCTGATCCCGCCGCGACGCGAGCCCGCTGCACGCCACCAGCAGCATGTCGGCCGTTTGCGGATCGCCGCGCAGTCGCGCCGCGAGTTGCAGCCCGTCGAGGCCCGGCATCGCGATGTCGAGCACGACCGCGAACGGCTGCCAGTCGCGCGCGACGTCGCACACCGCGAACGGATCGTCGGCGACCCGGCACTCGAAGCCGCGCGCCTCCAGCAGCAGGCGCAGCGCATCGGCCGCTTCGCGATAGTCGTCGACGACCAGCACGCGGCGCGGGCGGCGCGGCACGCTGTCGGGCGCGCGCCACAGCAGCACGTCGTCGGCGGCCGGATCGTCGCCGGGGTCGGGTTGCATCGTGCTTCTCCTGTCGTTGGACCGGTTTGCCAAGCAAGGCGCGCGCCCATATCGACCGAGTGCGGCATGCCGGTTGCTGTCTCTTTCGCATCGCCGACACAGGAGTCTTTCATGCGCACGATGCGGCTTCCCGCGCCCGCTCTGCTTCCCTCCGCCCGTGCGACAGCTCGCGTGCCGGCATGTTCCAAGCAACCGCGGCGCGCCGCTTGCCCGGCCCGGGCCAGGGGCGCCGCATGACGCGCAAACCGCCCGCGCGCCCGGCATCCACGCCGCCGCCGACCGACGACGATACGCCGGCCACGCTCGGCGCGTGCCGCCGCTGCACGCTGTGGGAACACGCGACGCAGCCCGTGCCGGGCGCCGGGCCCGTCGACGCGCCGATCATGCTGGTCGGCGAGCAGCCGGGCGACCAGGAGGACCGCGCGGGCCTGCCGTTCGTCGGCGCGGCCGGCCGCATGCTCGATCGCGCACTCGACGAAGCCGGGATCGAACGCTCGCACGTCTACCTGACGAATGCGGTCAAGCACTTCAAATGGGAGCCGCGCGGCAAGCGGCGGCTGCACAAGACGCCCGCGCAGCGCGAAGTGGCCGCGTGCCACTACTGGCTCGAGCGCGAGCTCGAAGCCGTACAGCCGCGCGTGGTGGTCGCGCTCGGCGCGACGGCGCTGCGCGCGGTGCTGCAGGACAACGACGCGACGCTCGAGCGCACGCGCGCGCCGGTGCGCACCGAGGACGGCCGGCTCGTCGTCGCCACCTATCATCCGTCGTACGTGCTGCGCACGCGCGGCGCCGATTCCCGCGAACACGCCTACCGCACACTGGTGGACGCATTGCGCACGGCGTCGCGCCTCGCGCGCGAGCGGCGCCACGGCGGCGGCCGTCCGTCGCACGGGGACGCCGGATGAGCGGACTCGACGAAGGCGCGCGGCCGGCGGCCGAAGCGCCGCCGCCCGCCGCGAAGCCGTGGTACCGGCGGCTCGGCCCCGGCCTGCTCGCGGGCGCGTCGGACGCCGATCCGAGCAACGTCGCCGTCTACGCGCAGGCCGGCAGCCAGTTCGGTTTCAACATGCTGTGGATGATCGTTGTCACGCTGCCGATGATGGTCGCGGTGCAGCTCGCGTCGGCATTCATCGGCCGGCGCAATCGCGAAGGGCTCGTGGCCGGCATCCGCGAGCATTTTTCCGATCGCGTCGCGAAGACGCTGATCGTGATGGTCGTGATCGTCAACGTCGTGAACGTCGGCGCGGATCTCGCGGCGATGGGCGATGCGACGGCGCTCGTCGTCGGCGGCCGCAGCTACTGGTATGCGCCGCTCTACGGGATCGCGTCGCTCGCGTTGCAGGTGCTGCTGTCGTACGAACGCTATGCGCGCTGGCTGAAATGGATGACGCTCGGCCTGATCGCGTACGTGCTCGAACTCGGCTTCGTGCATATCGACTGGGCCGGCCTGCTGCATGCGATCGTGCTGCCGCAGATCGCATTCACGCATGCGTATGCGACCACCGCGGTCGCCGTGCTCGGCACGACGCTGAGCCCGTACCTGTTCGTGTGGCAAGCCGCGCTCGAAGTCGAGGAAACCACGGCCGAGCAACAGGACGGCGAGCGCAGCACGCGCCGCGAGACCGAGCGGCGCATTACGTTCGACACGTGGACCGGCATGATCGTCACCAACGCGGTGTCGTTCTGCATCATGGTGATCGGCTCGGCCGTCTTCTTCGCGCGCGGCCGGCACGACATCGGCAGCACCGCGCAGGCCGCGGAGGCATTGCGGCCGATCGCCGGCGAAGCCGCGTTTCTCGTATTCGCGTTCGGCATCGTCGGCTGCGGGCTGCTCGCGATTCCCGCGTTCGCAGGCAGCGCCGCCTACGGGTGCGCGGAAGCGTGGCGGTTCCGCGAAGGGCTGAACGAGCCCGTGAAGCGCGCGCCCGCGTTCTACACGGTGCTGGCGCTGTGCGTGATCGTCGGCATCGCGATCTGCTTCGGCCCGATCGACCCGATCCGCGCGTTGTACTGGAGCGCGGTGCTCAACGGCATCGCAGCGGTGCCGATGCTCGTGCTGGTGATGCTGCTGTCGCGCAAGCGCGATGCGGCCGGCCAGCCCGGCAGCGGGCCGGTGTCGAAACTGTTCGGCTGGCTGGCGGTCGTGCTGATGGCGGCGGCGGTGGCGACGATGATCGTCGATCTGCTGACGTGATCGATGGAACGGAGATGAACGAGGTTGCGTGCGCAACCGCTTGAACCGGCAAGCGGGCGGCCGCGCCGCCCGCTTGGCCCGCGACATTACATCATCTTGCCGCGCGAGCGCTCGGCACGCGCCGCATCGGCGGCGGACTCCACCTTCTTCACTTCCTCCGGCGGCGGGAGCACCGCCTTGAAGCCCATCGACTCGATCCACATCTCGCGCGCCCAGCCACGCGTGTGATACAGGTGATGATCCTCGTCGGCCTCGACTTCATCGTGCGCGGCCTTCAACACCTTCGCAGCGTTACTGTCGGGCAGTTGATCTGCCGCGTAGCCGATCAGCTCCCAGTTCAGGTGGTCCTTGGTTTCGGCCAGCACCACGCATTCGGCCGCGACGACTTGCGCAACCGCCGGGTCGGCCTGCTTCTTCGCCTGCTCGATCACCTGCACCAGCGACTTGCCGGTCGCCGCCACCGCGGCGCGCCCCGGCGACTGCGTATCCGGGTCGAGGCCGAGCGTTTCGAATACCTTGCGCAGCACCTCCTGGTGATGCAGCGTCTCCCGATGGTACTTCTCCCATTCCTTGTGCAGGTCCTCGTCGGTCGCGCACTGGAGCGCGGCCTCGTAGATCTGCGCGCCACCAAGCTCGGTCTCGTATGCCTGGCAGAGCAGTTCGAGGATACCTTCGTGCTTCGATTGCCGTTGGGCCATGACTGCTTCTCCGAAAAAGCGGGCCGCACGTGCGGCCCAGGGGTGGAACCGGGCGCGCGTTATTGCGCGCCCACCTTGCGTGCGACCGTCTCCGCCATGCTCAGGTGATGCTTGAGCGTCGGCAGCGTGGATTTCGCGAACGCGCGCAGTTGCGCGTCCTTGCCGTCGCGCGCTTCGTCTTCGAACAACGCGACCGCCTTCTTGTGCGCATCGGGGCCGGCCGCCGCGAGATAGGCGGTGTCGAAGTCGTGCCCGCGCTTGCCGCGCAGCGCCTCCACGTCGGGGTCCGAGATCGTGTCGACCTGCGGCTTCATGCCCTTGCGCGCGGCGATCTCACTGAGCTTCGCGTTCGCCTTGCCGTGGTCCGCGACCATCCGTTTCGCGAATGCCCGCACGTCGGCCGACTGCGCCTGCTTCAGCGCGAGCTGGCTGGCCTGCACTTCCGCCTTGCCGGCCATCGCGGCCTTGTCGACGAATTCCGCGTCGGCGCCCTTCGGCGCTTTCGCGATGCCGGGGTCGCCCGCGGCGCCCGCGCCCGACGACGGATTGATCACACCGCCCGGCACATGCGAATTCGACGCGGGCGGCTCGCTCGGCATCTGCGCGCGGGCGAGCGCCGACACCGCGAGCACGCCGGCGGCGAGCGCCGCGATCGTCCAGTTGGGTTGTCTCATCTGCTTTCTCCTGGTACTTGCGTGGAAACGGCCATCAGCCGCCGACGATCGAGCCGCCGTTCGGGTGCAGCGTCTGCCCGGTCATGTAGCTCGCGCCTTCCGACGCGAGCAGCACGTAGCAGCCGATCAGTTCGTCCGGCTGGCCCGGCCGCTTGAGCGGCACGTTCGAGCCGAATTTCTCGACCTGCTCGGGCGTGAACGTCGACGGAATCAGCGGCGTCCAGATCGGCCCCGGCGCGACCGCGTTCACGCGGATGTCGCGCTCGGCCAGCTCGATCGACAGCGAGCGCGTGAACGCGACGATCGCGCCCTTGGTCGCCGAGTAGTCGGGCAGCTTCGGACTGCCGTGATACGCGGTGACCGACGCCGTGTTGACGATGCGGCCGCCCTGCTTCATGTGCGGCAGCGCCGCCTGCGTGCAGAAGAACATGCCGTACACGTTCGTGCGGAACGTGCGTTCGAGCTGTTCCTCGGACACGTCCTCGATGCCGGGCTGCGGATGCTGCTCGCCTGCGTTGTTGACGAGCACGTCGAGCCGGCCGAGCCGCTCGACCGTGCGCGCCACCGCGTCGCGCGCCTGCCGGCGATCGCCGACGTCGCATGCGATCGCCTCGCAACGCCGGCCGGCCTGCTCGATCAGCTTCTTCGTGTGCGCGGCATCGTCGGATTCCTTCAGGTAGACGATCGCGACGTCCGCGCCCTCCTTCGCGAAACCGATCGCCACGGCGCGGCCGATCCCGCTGTCGCCGCCCGTCACCAGCGCGACCTTGCCCGCGAGCTTGCCGCTGCCGACGTATTCGGCCGCCTCGTCGCGCGGCTTCGGGTGCATGCCGCGCTCGGTGCCCGGCTGATGCGACTGCTTCTGCGGCGGTGGAGTCTGTGCGGTGGTCATGTGTTCCTCCTTGAACGAATGCCGTCGATGCTGCGCAAGCGGCGTGCCACGCGCGGCGCACGCCGGCCCGCGCGCGCCGGCCGGGTTTCGACGGTGTGCTTTGCAAGCGCTTGGAAAAAAGGGCGTATTCAGCGCGGCACGTCGGATGGCGCTTCGTCGGGCCGGCGGACCGGATCGAAATCGCGCCATTCGCCGTTCTGCCAGTCGCCCTCGACGCGCTCGATCGACTTCGCGCCGGTCGCGCGCAGCACGTCTTCGGCGGCCGTCGCAGTGTCGGGCGTCACGCGCGCGGCGAGGATCACGCCGGTTTCGCTCTGCGCGAGCGTGCCCTTGCCTTCGGCCTGCTCGCCGCGCATCCGGCCGAGCGCGCCGCCGAATGCGCCGAGATAGGCGCCGGCCAGCGCGCCGGCAGCCGGCACGAACCAGTAGCGCAGGCCGACCGCATACACGATCAATCCGGCGACGACGCCGATCAGCAGCCCGCGAATCGCGCCGATCATCGCGCCGCGCCCGCCCGGTTTCGCCGCCGTGTCGGCATACACGTCGCCGCCGATCGGGAAGCGCGCGTGCTGGCCGCCGGGGTTCAGGAAGAAGATCGACACGTCGTCGGGCCCGAACGCGCGCTCGTAGAGGTGACGCGCCCCACCTTCCGCTTCATCGAACGTCGTGAAACGGCCTGCGACGATCATCGCCATGGTCGTGCTCCTCGTGATGGGTGCGCCGCGCGCTCGCGCACGCGGCGCGACGGGACGGCACTTACATCAGCCGCCCGAGTTCCTTCGATACCGATGCGGGCGTGTCGTACTCGCGCTCCGGGATCTTGCGCAGCATGTCGAGCACCTCGCGGTCCGCATGCGCGCGTTCCGCGCACTGCACGACGTCCGACTTGCTCGCCGGGTAGTCCATGCCCTTGAGCGCCTTCTGCACGTCGACCGGGCTCGGCGGCTTGCCGTGGCCCGTCTGATGGCCGCCCTTGTCGTGGTCCTGCTGCGTGCGCTCGCCTTCGTGCGCACGCGAGTGGCTGTATTCGTGGCCCGTATGTTGTCGGGATGTCATGAAAGCCTCCTTGGAAAATGAACGAAAATCACGCGGACGGACGGCGTGCGCGCGCGAACGCGGCAAACATCAGCGCCGCCGCGCCGAGCGCGACCGCGCCGGCAACCTTCGGCCGCTGCACCACCGTGTTGTACGCACAGCTGCGCAGCACGGGGCCTTCCATGCCTTCGCGCTCGTGCAGCGCATGGCGCGAGTCGTACAGCGCGTTGTCGTCGCGCGGCCGCGCGGGCCGCACCGTGCGCTGGCCGCGCGAGAACAGCGTGGCCGCGACGCGATCGAACAGGCGCGGCGCGTGGTACGCGCTCGCCGACGTGAACTTCGCGGCGCCGCCGACGAACAGCGTGCGGCGCGGATGCGCGGCCGCGAACAGGATCGCGTCGGCCACCAGGTCGGGGTCGTAGATCGGCGGCGGCAGCTTCGCCTCGACGTTCATGTAGTTCTTCGCGTGCATCACGAACATCGTGTCGATCGCGGCCGGCTTGATCAGCGTGACGGAAACCGGCAGGTGGTCGGCCTCCATCTCGAGTCGCAGCGAATCGGTGAAGCCCTTCACCGCGTGCTTCGATGCGACGTACGCGCTTTGCAGCGGCACCGGCGCGTCGGATGCCTCGCTGCCCATGTTGATGACCGCGCCGCCGTGGAAATCGCTCTTGCGCCGGAAATGGTCGGCCGCGACGAGCGAGCCGTGCACGACACCCCAGTAGTTGGTGTCGAACAGCCGGCGCTGATCCTCGAGCGGCACCTGGGCCGCCGTCCCGAAGATCGACACACCGGCATTGTTGACCCAGGTGTCGAAGCCGCCGTACGTATCGGCCGCCGTCGCGGCCGCGCGCTGCAGATCCTCGATGTTGCCGACGTCGCCGGCGACCGGCACCGCGAGGCCGCCGTGCTGGCGGATTTCCTCGCACAGCGTGTTCAGCGCGTCCTCGTTGCGTGCGAACAGCACGAGCTTCGCGCCCCGCCGCGCCGCCTTGCGCGCGGTGACGAGACCGATGCCGCTCGTCGCGCCGGTAATCACGATCGTCTGTTCGCCGACCGGTTTGAGCATGCAGTTCATCGCTGGACTCCTGTGACGGTCGACGCGCGGTTATTTGGGCCGGATGGTCAACTGGTCGCGCACGTCCTGCACGCCGTCGACCTGCTTCACGACGCCGACGGCCTGCGTGCGCTGCTGCTCGTCGGGCACGCTGCCGGTGAGCGTCACGGTGCCGTGCCGGGTCTTCACGTGGATGTCGCCGGCCGACAGGCCGCTCGTGCCGACGAGCTCGGCCTTCGCCTTGGTCGTGATCGTCGCGTCGCGGATTTTCGTGCCGGTGCTCGAACGCGACGACGACGTCGACGACGATGCGGCGCCGTCGTCGCCGGCGGCGACCGCGTTCGGCGCGACGACCATGCACGCGGTGGCCGCGGCGATCGCGACCGCCATGCCGGTGCGCAGCGCGCGTTGACGGCGGATTCGCGGAGAGCGGGCTGGTAGCGGGGATACCTTCATCGTGACCTCCTTTTCGTCAAGCCGGACGCGCCGGCAGGTGAACGGGAGCCGCGCAAGTCGCGTGCCGCGCCGCGTGCGCCGCATGCATGCACGCCAGCGCGATCAGACGCCCTTTCATCCAACGCGTTGTAATTTTTTCGGCACACGGGGAAGCGGTTTTCCCCGCAATGCAGCGGGCATGCCGATTGCCGAGCGACGGGTAACGGCGGCCCGTGTGCGCGGCCCCGATATCGGGAGCAAGACCATGCAAAGAATCGCGTTGATCAGTGAACATGCATCGCCGCTGGGGGTGATCGGCGGCGTCGATGCCGGCGGCCAGAACATCTATGTCGCGAACGTCGCGAAGCAGCTCGCGGAGCGCGGCCTCGACGTCGACGTCTACACGCGCTGCGACAATCCGCACTTGCCGGAAGTCGTGCCGATCGGCCCGCGCATGCGCGTGATCCACGTGCCGGCCGGGCCGCCGACCGACGTGCCCAAGGAGCGGCTGCTGCCGTACATGGGCGAGTTCGCGCAGTACATGATCGCGCGCATGCGGCGCGAGCCCGACCCCGTCGACGTGATGCACGCGAACTTCTTCATGTCCGGCGACGCCGCGCTGCGCGTGAAAAAAGCGCTCGGCATCCCGCTCGTCATGACGTTCCATGCGCTCGGCCGCGTGCGGCGGCTGCACCAGGGCACGGCCGACGGCTTCCCCGACGCGCGCTTCGCGATCGAGGACACGCTCGCGCGCCGCTCGGACCGCCTGATCGCCGAATGCCCGCAGGACGCGCTCGACCTGACGACGCACTATCGCGCCGACACCGCACGTATCGAGATCGTGCCGTGCGGCTTCGACGCGCGGGAATTCCGGCCGGTGCCGCGCGTCGATGCGCGCGCACGCCTGGGTTGGCCGCAGGACGCATTCGTCATACTGCAACTGGGCCGCCTCGTGCCGCGCAAGGGCATCGATACCGTGATCGACGCGCTCGCGCGCATGCCGCGCGATCCGCAACGGCCGACGCACCTGTACGTGGTCGGCGGCAGCCAGCCCACGCCCGACCCCGCGCGCGACCCGGAACTCGCGCGGCTCGCCGCCCTCGCGCACGCACTCGGCATCGCGAACCGCGTGACCTTCGTCGGCCGGCGCGATCGCGACGCGCTGCACCTGTACTACAGCGCGGCCGACGTGTTCGTGACGACGCCGTGGTACGAGCCGTTCGGCATCACGCCGGTCGAGGCGATGGCATGCGCGACGCCGGTGATCGGCAGCGACGTCGGCGGCATCCGCACGACCGTCGACGACGGCGCCACCGGCTATCTCGTGCCGCCTCGCGACCCGGCCGCGCTGGCCGCGCGCCTCGTGCAACTGCGCGCGCAACCGGACCTGTGCGCGGCGCTCGGCCGCGCCGGCTACCTGCGCGCACACCGCTTCTACACCTGGCAAGGCGTCGCCGACCGGCTCGTCGACATCTACCGCGACGTCGCCCGCGCGCAGCGCGCCGGCACGTCGGCGGCCACCGGCCGGCGCACGCCGGTCGGCACCACGCAAGGCGTGCTCGCACACCGCAAGGAGAATACGTAATGAAGGGCTACGATCGAAAACGCGTCCTCGTCACCGGCGGCGCCGGCTTTCTCGGTTCGCATCTGTGCGAGCGCCTCGTGACGGAGGGCCACGACGTGCTGTGCGTCGACAATTTCTACACGGGCACGAAGGACAACATCGCGCACCTGCTCGATGCGCCGAACTTCGAGCTGATGCGGCACGACGTGACGTTTCCGCTCTACGTCGAAGTGGACGAGATCTACAACCTCGCATGCCCGGCGTCGCCCGTTCACTACCAGCGGGACCCGGTGCAGACGACGAAGACCAGCGTGCACGGCGCGATCAACCTGCTCGGCCTCGCCAAACGCGTGAAGGCGCGCATCCTGCAGGCATCGACGAGCGAGGTGTACGGCGACCCCGACGTGCATCCGCAGGACGAGCACTATTGCGGCCGCGTCAATCCGACCGGCATCCGCGCGTGCTACGACGAAGGCAAGCGCTGCGCGGAGACGCTGTTCGCGGACTATCACCGCCAGTACGGCGTCGACGTGCGGATCGCGCGGATCTTCAATACGTATGGCCCGCGCATGCATCCGGCCGACGGGCGCGTCGTGTCGAACTTCGTCACGCAGGCGCTCGCGGAACAGCCATTGACCGTCTACGGCGACGGCAAGCAGACGCGCTCGTTCTGCTACGTGGACGACATGGTCGACGCGTTGATCCGGCTGATGGACGAAGCGGGCGACGCGAGCGAGCCGGTCAACCTCGGCAGCGACGTCGAGATCGCGATGATCGACGTCGCGCGGGAAGTCGTGCGGATCGTCGGCGCGACCGTGCCGATCGAGTTCCGACCGCTGCCGGCCGACGATCCGCGCCAGCGGCGGCCGAATCTCGCCGCCGCGCAGAAGCGGCTTGGCTGGCGCGCGACGACCACCCTCGCGAACGGGCTCGCGCACACCGCGCGGTACTTCATTCAACGCCAGGTCACGCACCATACGCCCGGCGATCTCGTGCGGAGCACGCGAATCGCGTCGCATCTGCTCGCGCAGGTCCATACGCAGAACCGGCCGGCGCCGACCACCTGACGGGCGGCCGGCCGCCGATGGACGAAACGCGTCAGCCGTCGCGCTTCGTCACGTGCGCGATCTTGCGCGCCAGTTCGCGCACGTCGACCGGCTTGCACAGGTAGCCGTCGAAGCCGGCCTCCAGCGCGCGGCGCTCGTCGGCGAGGCCCGCGTGAGCGGTGACGGCCAGCACGCGCACGTCGGGCGGCCCGCCGTCGCCGTTCAGCGCGCCGCGCCGCAACGCTTCCAGCAGCCAGAAGCCGTCGCCGTCGGGCATCGCGAGATCGGACAGCACGACGGTCGGGCGCATGTCGGCCGCCATCGCGAGCGCCTCGCGTCCCGACGACGCGATCGCGACGGCCGCGCCGAGCGTGGTCAGCGCGGCCGTGAGGCTCGCGCGCGTGGTCGCGTCGTCGTCGACGATCAGGATGCGCTGCGTATCGAGCGTGAGCGCGTCGCGGCGGCCGCTCGCCTGCACGATGCCCCACGCCATCGCGCCGGCCGGCTGCCACCCGGCCGGCAGCGTCACCGTAAACGTCGTGCCGCGATCGCGGCCCGCGCTCGCGACGGTCACGCGGCCGCCGTGCAGCTCCGCGATGTGCCGCACGATCGACAGGCCGAGACCGAGCCCCCGCCGCGGCGACGCGGGCGAATCGTCCGCGCGGCGGAACATGTCGAACACGTATGGCACGAACTCCGTCGCGATGCCCTGCCCGGTATCGGTGACGGTCAGAACCGCATGCGCATCGTCGCGCGCGAGCCGGACCGTCACGCTGCCGCCGGCCGGCGTGAATTTCATCGCATTCGAGATGAGATTCGACAGCATCTGCCGCAACCGCTCGGCGTCGCCCGACACGATGCACGCGGAGGCGTCGCAGTCGAATTCGAGCATGATGCCGGCCGACGACGCCGCGGTCTGGAACGTGCCGACCTGATCGGAGAACAGCCGCACGACGTCGACCGGCGTCGCATCGAGCCGCAGTTTGCCGGTCGCGAGCGACGACGCGTCGAGGATGTCGCCCACCATCCGCGTGAGCGAACGCGCGCTGCGGTCGATCGCGTCGATCGCCTGATGCTGCAACGCGTGGTCGTCGGTGTTGCGCAGCACCTCGATCCACCCGTAGATCACGTTCAGCGGCGTACGCAATTCGTGCGACACCGTGGCCAGCAGTTCGTCCTTCAGACGATTCGACGTGTCGGCCTGGTCGAGCGCATCGCGGGCGCCTTGCAGCGAGCGCTGCGCCCGCAGGTCGCGGCGGCGCTGCGCACCGGTTTCGCGCAGTATCAGCGACAGCGCGACGCAGGCCCGCGCGTCGCCCTGCACCGGGCACGCCGATACCGTCGCCCGAAACCGCCGCCCGTCGCGCCGCACGCACAGCAGTTCGACCGGCCCGACCGGCTCGCGCATCGCGTCGAACGTCTCGGCGAGCGGATTGAGCCGCAGCCAGCGCCGTGCGATCAGCGTGTCGAGCCGGCGGCCGCGCGCGTCGGCCTCGTCGTAGCCGAAGATCCGCCGCGCGGCCGGGTTCCAGCTCGCGATGCGGCCGTCGGCGTCGATCCCGACGATCGCGTCCGGCGACGCCTCGACGACCGCCTGCTGGAGCCGCGATGCGTCCACGCGCGCGCGCTCCGCGCCAGCATCGCGCAACAGCAGCACCGCGCCGTCGAGGTTGCCGTCCGCGTCGCCGATCGGCGACGCGACCGCGACGATCGGCACCGGATCGTGGTCGCCGGCCCGCAGCCAATGCCGGTCGGACGTCGCCTCGGCCCCGCCGAGCGCGCGATCGAGCGGCGTGGTTTGCACGCGGCGCCCTTCGTGATCGACGATCCGCAATACATCGCGCACCGGCCGCCCGATCGCCTCGTCCGGCTCGCAGCCGACGAGTTCGGCCGCGGCCGCGTTCAGATAGGTGAGCCGCCCCGTCGGATCGGTCGCGATCACGCCGTGCGGCAGCGCGCGAAGCACGGCTTCGAGCCGCCGGCGCGCGGCGGCCTCGCGGCGGCGCGCGCGATCGCTCGTGACGCGCGTGCGATGCAGCATCGACGCGACCGCGCATACCAGCGCCCCGATCAGCATGAACGTGCCGAGCTGCACGAGCCGGTCGGGCAGCGGCGCCGTATAGGCAGCCGGATCGGACAGGAACAGCGTCCACACGAGCAGCCCGCTGACCACCGTCGACACGATGCCGAACAGGAACGACGTCACCCACGCGGCGCCGGCGAGCAGCGGGTAATACAACACGAACGGCAGATTCACGCCGCCGAAGCGGATCGCGAGCGTCTGCAGCACGGTCGCGATCGCGACCAGCATCACGGCCGTCGCGTAATTTCCGGCCTGCGGCCGTGCAATTTCGGTCATCGGACACGCTCCCGCTGGGACAGTCGGCGGCGGCCGGCGCGGATGCCGCCGGCAGGCACGGCGCGTGCTGGCCCGCATGCTGGCCGATTCGCACCGGCGGCCCGGCCGCTCACGATGGAGATCTTCACGCCATGCCCGACCCGACACGCTGGCTCGTCGTCTCGCCGCATCTCGACGATGCCGTCTTCAGTTGCGGGCAACTGCTCGCGCACGCGCCCGGCTCGATCGTCGTGACCGTCTTCGCGGGGATGCCGCCACCCGGCACGCCCGCGCCGCCGTGGGACCGCCGCGCGGGGTTTCGCCACGCCGACGAAGCGATGCGCGCGCGCCGCGACGAAGACCGCCGCGCGCTCGCGCTGCTCGACGCCCGCCCCGTGTGGCTCGACTTCCTCGACGATCAGTACGGCATACCGACTACGTCGACCGCGATCGCGACACGCGTGGCCGCGGCGATCGACGCCCACCCGGGCTTCGGCGTGCTCGCGCCGGCCGGCCTGTTCCACCGCGATCATCTGCAGGTGCACGAAGCCATGCTGCGCCTGCTGCGCGACGACGATGCGTCGCGCGTCTGGCGCTTCTACGAGGACGCGCCCTACCGCCGCATCGACGGGCTGATGGCCCACCGCGTGGCCGGCTGGCGCGAGCACGGCTGGCTCGCGCATCCGGTCGCCGCGCCGGCCGGCAGCGGGACGGACGGCGCCGCCGCGAAAGCCGCCGCCGTCGACGCCTATGCCAGCCAGGTCACGCTGCTCGAGCCTCATATGCGTGCCGCTCTCCGCGAACCCGAAACGATCTGGCGGCTCGAATGCGACGTCACGTCCGCGTAACGCCCGCGCGCGTCGCGCTGCCGCCGCGCGAGCCGCGCGTGACCGCGATCGTGCTGACCTGCCGGCGCGCGGCCGAACTCGCGCGCACGCTCGACCACCTTTCCGCGCTGCCCGACCGGCCGGCGATCGTGGTCGTCGACAACGCGGCGGACGCCGAGACGGCCACGCTGATCCGCGAGCGCTACCCGCATGTCGCGCTCGTGCACGCGCCCGGCAATCTCGGCGCCGCCGGCCGCAATCTCGGCGTCGCCGCGGCCCGCACGCGCCACGTCGCGTTCTGCGACGACGACACGTGGTGGGCGCCCGGCTCGATCGCCGAAGCCGCGAATCTGCTCGACGCGTATCCGCACGTCGCGGCCGTCACCGCGCGCGTGCTGGTCGGCCCCGACGAGCGCGAGGACCCGACCTGCCGGCTGATGGCCGACAGCCCGCTCGACGCGCCGGTCGCGCTGCCCGGCCGCCCGATCCTCGGGCTGCTGGCCGGTGCGACCGCATTCCGGCGCGACGCGTTCGTGCGCGCCGGCGGCTACCATCCGCGCTACTTCCTCGGCGGCGAGGAAGCGCTGCTCGCGCTCGATCTGTATCGCGCCGGCCACTGGCTCGTGTATGCGCCGGGCCTGACCGTCCATCACCATCCGTCGACGCGGCGCGACCGGACGATGCGCGCGCACACCGCCGCCCGCAACGCGGTGTGGACCGCGTGGCTCAGATGGCCGGCCGCCGCCGCGTGGCTGCATACGGTGCACATGCTGCCGCTCCTGCGCCGCGAACGTGCGATCGTGCGCACGTTCGCCGGGCTGCCGTGGATCCTGCGCGAACGACGCGCGATCCCGCCGCGGATCGAACACATGCGCCGTCTGCTCGAGCGCGATACGCGCCGCGAGACCGGAACGGGCACATGAGCGGGAACATGAACGCGATCGTAGCGGCATCAGGAATCGGGTTTTTCCGCTTCGTCTTCCAGTTGCGCGAGCCGGTTGTAGATCGTCTTCAGGCTGACGTCGAGCACCTCGGCCGCCTGCGCCTTCACGCCGCCGCATTGGGCGATCGTGCCGAGGATCAGCTTGCGGTCGACTTCCTCGAGCGGCGTGCCGAACGGCACCGTCACGCGATCCTCGTGCGAATCGACCATGCTCGACAGCTCGTCCATGATCGGCGGCGGCAGCGTGTCGATCACGTCGGCATCGGTGAAGATGCTCGCGCGCTGTACGAAGTTGCGCAGCTCGCGCACGTTGCCCGGCCATTCGTAGGTCTTCAGCGCTTCGCGCGCGGCCGGCGAGAAGCGCAGGTTGCGGCCGCTCTCCTCGTTGTAGCGCTGCAGGAACGCATCGGCGAGCATCGGGATGTCGTCGCCGCGTTCGCGCAGCGACGGCAGCGGGATCGGGAACACGTTGATCCGGTGAAACAGGTCGGGCCGCAGCTTGCCGTCCGCCATCGCGGCTTCCGGGTCGCGGTTCGTCGCGGCGACGATGCGCACGTCGACGTCGATCTCGCGCGTCGAGCCGAGCCGCGTGACGCGCCCGGTTTCCAGCACGCGCAGCAGCTTGACCTGCGATTCGAGCGGCATCTCGGTGATTTCGTCGAGAAACAGCGTGCCGCCGTCGGCGCGTTCGAAGAAGCCCTTGTGCTGGCGTTCGGCGCCGGTGAAGCTGCCGCGGTCGTGGCCGAACATCTCGCTCTCGACGAGGTTCGCGGCGATCGCGCCGCAATTCACCGCGAGGAACGGCCCGCGGCGGCGCAGGCTCAGGTCGTGCACCGTCTGCGCGGCGAGTTCCTTGCCGGTGCCCGATTCGCCGGTGAGCAGCACCGACGCTTCCGTGCGCGCGACGCGGCCGATCGCATCGTAGACGGCCTGCATCGCGGGCGAGCTGCCGAGCATGCGGCCGAAGCGGCCGAGGCGCTGCAGCTCCGAGCGCAGCTCCGCGATTTCCTCGTGCAGCGCGGTCGTGCGCGGCACGCGCGCGAAGATGCTGTTCAGCCGCTGCATGTTGAGCGGCTTCACCAGATAGTCGCTCGCGCCGCGCCGCAATGCGTCGATCGCGGTTTCGAGGCTCGCGTGGCCGGTGGTCAGCACCATTTCGCAATGCCCGCGCTTGGGCAATGCGTCGAACAGATCCATCCCGTTGCCATCGGGCAGCACGAGGTCGCACAGCACGAGATCGGGGGTATGCGTCGAGACGAGCGTGCGCGCTTCTTCAAGCGTCGCGGCCGTATCGCACGAGAGCTGCTGCGTGCGTGCGAGCGTGGCGAGCATCGTTCGCGTATCGGCGTCGTCTTCGACGATCAGGACGTAAGGCATCGAGGCTCCTTGTAATGCGGGCCGGCGCGTACATCGGCCGGCGCCGCGACACGTGCAGCGCAATGCGCGTCACAGAGCCCACGACGGCATCCTCCACGCTGCACACGAATCGCAGACAAGCTGTCCTGCAATGAAAACGCGTGCTTAGCAGTATAGAAGAACGGTGTCTCGCATTCGTCGCCCATCGAATAAATCTATCCGCCGACGCAAGCCGCATTGCCAGATTCAATGTCGGCGAATCGGCATAAAAGGTATTCTGAGTACCTGAAAGACGACGTGTGCCACGTCGTTTCTACCTGGCCACGACACATTCGGTCAAAACTTCCCAATCCGGTTACTACTCCATGTCGAAATCCGACGATGACGGCACGCGACTGTTCGGTCGTTCGCGAACAATTCAGGATCTGCTGCTGAAAGTGTCGCGCGTCGCCGCCACCCGCGTGAGTGTGCTGGTGGTCGGCGAAAGCGGCGCGGGCAAGGATATCGTCGCCCGGCTCATTCACGACATGAGCCCGCGCCGTCGCGGCCCGTTCGTGCCCGTCAATTGCGGCGCGATTCCGAAGGACATCGCGGAGTCGCAGTTGTTCGGTCACGAGAAAGGCAGCTTCACGGGCGCCGTCGCACAGCACGTGGGCATGTTCGAAGCCGCGCGCGGCGGCACGCTGTTTCTCGACGAGATCGCCGAGATGCCGCTCGAATTGCAGGTCAAGCTGCTGCGCACGCTCGAAACCAATACGATCGTGCGCGTGGGCGGTCACGAGCCGATCCCGCTCGACGTGCGGATCGTCGCGGCCACGCATCACGATCCGGTCGAGGCGATGCGCAGCGGCAGGCTGCGCGAGGACCTGTTCTACCGGATCGCGCCGATCGCGTTGCACGTGCCCGCGCTCCGGCAGCGCGAGGACGACGTCGGCGACATCGCGGTGCAGATCGTCGAACGGCTGAACGCGCGGCACCGCACGAGAAAGCGGCTCTCCACCCAGGCGATGAAGGCGCTGCGCACCTACACGTGGCCCGGCAACGTGCGCGAACTGCGCAACGCACTCGAGCGCGCGTTCATCCTCGCCGACGAACAGATCGAACTGCAGTTGCCGCGCCGTCCGCCGCCGCGCGAGGAAGTGCGCCACAACGCGATGACGCTGCATATCGGCACGACGCTCGCGCACACGCAGCAGCGCTTCATCGTCGCGTCGCTGCGGCATTTCAACGGCGACAAGCCGCGCACCGCGAAGGCGCTCGGCATCAGCCTGAAAACGCTGTACAACCGGCTCGCGCTGCTGTCCGAAAGCGAGCGCAACGCGGCAAGCGGCAACGCGCCGCCGGCCGGGAATGCATCGAACGGCGGCGGCGGCGCCGCTGGGCCTCCTGCGTCGCCGTCCGCGACGACGCCGTGAGCGCGGCGGGGCACGCCGCCGCCGTCGCGTCGGCGGGTCACGCCGTCATGTCGCGCAGCACGGCGTCCCAGTCGCGTGCGAAGCGTTCGATGCCGAATCGCTCGCACGCGTCGCGCCTGGCCGCCGCGCCCCACTCGCGCGCCAGGTCCGGATCGCGGATCAGCATGCGCATCGCGTCGATCAGCACGCCCGGCCGCGTATCGGCCACGCCGTTGCTGCCGGTCCTCACGAGTTGCGCCATCTCCGTCGTCGCGAGCGCGACGATCGGCAGCCCGATCATCATCGCCTCGATCACCGCGAGCCCGAGGCTCGTGTAGCGGATCGGATTGAAGAAGAACCGGTAGTGCGACAGGAACTGCGGGAGCGCGGGGTTCGGCACCTCGCCGATCCCGCCGAGTTCGGCCGACCCCATCCCGACGAGATCGATCGGCACGCTGTGCCGCACGACCTCGAACAGATCCGCGCCGAGGCGCCGGCCGCGGCGCGCGAGATTGTTCACGACGGCCACGCCCTTCGGCAGCGTGCCGCGATACTCGATGCCGTCGGGCACCAGCACGCCATGCTCGATCACGCGTGTCGGCGTCACGCCGTTGTCCCACATCAGCGCGTTGAACGGCGTCACGTGCACCAGCAACACGTTCGGGTCCTGCACCGGATGCAGCGTGTCGGTCGGATGCTCGCGCGGCGGATCGTGCTCGACGAACAGCGTCGGCAGCGCACGTTGCGCTTCGCTCAGCAGCCGCAGGCGGTCGTGCTGGTAATGCTTCACGTGCTGGTACAGCACGCAGTCGAATTCGGTGTCGCGCACGCACTCGGCCGGCACCTCGTGCACGTTGTCGCCCCACGGCAGGTGCCCGACGCGGCCCGCATAGCCGGGCGGATGCTGCGGCTTCGTCACGATGTAGAAATCGTGCGGCGCCTGCGACAGGTAATACAGATAGTTGCCATGCACGTGCCAGGTCAGCACGCGCAACCGCTTAACAGACATGACGCTTCTCCTCCGCGAGCAGTTCGCCCGCCCGCTCGATCACGTCGCCGACGCCGATCGCCGTCGCGCACTCGTGCCCGTACGGACAGGTATCGAACATGCACGGCCGGCATGCCGGGTAGTTCGCGAGTACGCGATGGCGTTCGACGTCGAGCGGCGCCCAGCGGGCCGTATCGCTGCCGCACGCGACGACGATGCTCGGCGTGCCGAGCGCCGCCGCCACGTGCGACACGCCCGTGTCGTTGCACAACAGCAGCCGCGCACGGGCGATCAGCGCGGCGAGCGCGCCGAGCGGCGTGCGGCCGCACAGGTTCACGCACGGCCGCCCGAGATGCTCGGCGAATGCGGCGGCCAGCGCCAGTTCCGCGCGCGTGCCGGTCAGCACGATCTGCCAGCCGTCGTCGGCGAGCTGCCGCGCTGCCAGCGCGAAGCGCTCGACCGGCCAGCGGCGCGACGCCATCCGCGCGCCGGGATGGACGATCACGTAGCGGCCGGGATCCAGCCCATGTTCGTCGCAGAGCACGTGCCACAGCGCGTAGTCCAGCCCGCCGAGCGGGAATTCGAGGAAGTCGCCCCAGTCCGCGTAGCCGAGCTTGCGCGTGAGCGCCAGGTAGCGCGTCACCTCCGGCTCGTCGTCGCGCCACACGAGCGCGCAGTCGAGCGCGGCCGTGCCGCCGTCGGCCGGCACGAAGCCGGCCGTGCGCGCCGCGCCGAGCGACGCGACGATCGCGTTCGTGTGCGCGCCGCTGCCGTGCAACTGGATCGCGAGATCGAAGTCGCGCGCGCGGCATTCGGCGATGAATGCCTCGCGCGTGGCCGCGTCGGGTTCGGGCTGCTCGCCGAGCCCCGGTGCGCCGGGGAACGCGATGAAGCTGTCGATGTAGTCCGAAAAGCGCGACGCGAATTCACGCGCCCACGGCAGGCCGATCAGCGTGATGCGCGCATCGGGTTCGCCGCGCCGCAACGCCCGCAGCGCGGGCACCGCGCACAGCATGTCGCCGAGCTGCAGCGCGCGGAACACCGCGATCCGTTTCGGGCCGCGCGGGCCGTCGGAATCGAGGTCTGGATCGAGCTTCATCACGATCTGCTCCGGGAAACCCCGCCATGGATGGCGGGAAGGAAAGGTAGGGGGACGTCAAAGGAAAAGCACACGGAAGTGAAGCGCGCCGCGCATGCGCCAGTACAGCGACACGGGCGGAATCGCGATGGAGGTGACGATCATCTCGGCCACATGCGACGGCGTGAGCTGCGTGCCGCGCAATCGCTTCGCGCAGAACCCGGCGGTAATCGCGGCCCACACCGCCGCGCACACGATGGCCGGCGCCGGCCAGCCGGCCGCGAAACAGCCGAGCGCGCCGAGCGCGGCGAGCACGGCCGCGTAGTAATGCCACGGCGGCACGGGCCGGATATGGCGCCGGTAGGTCGCGCGATGCTTCTTGTACAGCAGCGCATCGAAATACACCTTCGACTGCGCGCCGATGCTCGATCCCCAGCGGGCGGGACGCACCGGATGCACGATGCGCGCGGCATCGGCCTCGACGATCGGCCCCGCGTGCTCGCGCAACGCGAACATCAGGTCGGCGTCCTCGCGCCACGCGCGCGTGAAGCGTTCGTCGAAGCCGCCGACGCGTTCGAGCGCCGCGCGCCGCACGAAGCAGTTCGCGGTCGCGAATTCCGCATGGGCGAGCCCCGCCGCGTCACGTTCGTAGTCGGTCGGGCACGGCCGCAACGGCACGTCGATCCGGCCGGCCGCGGCCGCCGCCGACGGCGCGGCCAGCAGCGCGGCCGCGCCGTTGCGCAGCCAGGCTGGATCGGGAATCGTGTCGTCGTCGGTGAACGCGATCAGCGCGCCGTCCGCGCTGCGCCACCCGACGTTGCGCGCGCCGGCCGGCCCCTGCGTGTCGGGCGCCGTCATGTAGCGGATCGCCGGCACGTCGGTCACGCGCGCGCGGCACGCATCGACGACGGCGCGCGCGCTGCCGGCCGGATCGTCGTCCACCACGACGATCTCGTAGGTGGCCGGATCGAACGCCTGCACGCACAGCGCATCGAGGCAGCGTTCGAGCAGATCGGGCCGCCGGTAGGTCGGCACGACGACCGACACGACCGGCGCCACGTGCGTGTCGCGCATGTTCATCTCGGCTTCTCCAGCAGGAACGGGCCGATCACGAGCGCATCGAGCGGCGAGGTCCAGAAGCACTCGATCGCGTCGCGCGGCGAGCACACGATCGGTTCGCCGCGCGTGTTGAACGACGTGTTGACGAGCACCGGCACGCCGGTGAGCGCGTCGAACTCGGTCAGCAGTGCATGCAGCAGCGGATGCTGGGTTTCATCGACGGTCTGCACGCGCGCGGTGCCGTCGATGTGGCGCACCGCCGGAATCTTGTCGGCGCGCTCGGGCAGGACGTCGTACACGAACAGCATGAACGGCGCGCGCAGCGGCGTGCGCCGGCCGCCGCTGAACCAGTGATGCGCGCGGTCCTCGAGCACGACCGGCGCGACCGGCCGGAAATCCTCGCGATCCTTGATCCGATTCAGCTTGCGCTGCATGTCCGGGTCGATCGGCGACGCGAGGATCGACCGTGCGCCGAGCGCGCGCGGGCCGAACTCCATGCGCCCCTGGAACCAGCCGATCACGCGGTTCGCCGCGAGCAGCGCGGCCGTCTGCGCGGCGACGTCGGCGAGCCGGCGGTACGGCAACTGCGCCTCCTTCAGGAACGCCTCGATCGCGTCGTCGTCGTAGGCCGGGCCGAGATACGCGTGATCCATGCGCCAGTCGCCGCGCGCGCCGCGCATCCGGAAGTCGGTCCACAGCGCGGCGCCGAGCGCCGTGCCCGCGTCGCCGGCGGCCGGCTGCACCCACACGTCGTCGAACGGGCCGCGATCGCGGATCCGCGCGTTCATCACGCAGTTCAGCGCGACGCCGCCCGCCATCGCGAGCTGCCGCTCGCCGGTCTCGGCGGCCAGCCAGTCGACCGCCCGCAGCGTCGTCTCCTCGAGCACCAGTTGCAGCGCATGCGCGATGTCGCAGTGATGCGGCTCGATCGGGCCGCCGCGCTCGCGCGGCGCACCGAACAGCGCGGCCAGGTCCGCGTCGACCACTTCATAGCGCCCTTCGCCGCGATACTGCACGAGCTTGCGCATCTCGTCGGCGAACACCGGCTTGCCGTACGACGCGAGCGCCATCACCTTGTATTCGTCGGACGAGTGCAGGAAGCCGAGATAGCGCGTCACGCGCTCGTACAGCAGCCCGAGCGAATGCGGCAGGTTCACCTGCCCGAGCCGCCGGTACGAGCGGCCGTCGAACACGCCGTAGCTCGTCGTCGCGCGCTCGCCGCGCCCGTCCATCGTCATCACCGCGCAGCGCTCGAACGGCGCCGCGAGAAACGCGCTCGCCTCGTGCGCGAGATGGTGCTCGATGAAATGCCAGCGGAACGGCCCGTCGTGCGTGACGCCGCGAAAACGCCGCTGCAGATGATGCGGCGCGCCGCCCGCGAGCTGGCGCGGCGCGTTGACGATCGACGACAGGAACAGCGGATGCCACGGCGACGCGCCGTCCTCGCGCGGCGCATGCGCGGACGGCGACAGCGGCAGGGTCAGCGCCGGCGCCGTGCCTTCGCGATCGAGTTCGAACCACGGGTCGTACGAATACGCGACGTGGTCGACATCCGCGAGCGTGATGCCGGCTTCCGCGAGGCAATAGTCGATCGCGTGGAAAGGCAGCTCCCAGGTCGAGAACGGCACCGGGCGCTTCGCGTGCTTCACGTGCGTGAAGCGTTCGTCCTCGGCCGCCGCGATCACGACGCCGTCGCGCACGATGCACGCGGCGCTGTCGTGGAAGGCGGCGTTGATGCCGAGCGTATGGATCGGGTCTGGCATGCGTCAGTTCCTCGTGATGACGTGCGCGAACGGAATCACGTTCGATGCGTGCGCCGCGGCCGGCTCTTCGCCGTGCACGGCAGCCCGCGCGGCCGCGCGTTGCGCATGGCGCGCGCTGCCGCGCAGCAGCGCATGCACGGCCGCGACCACGTCGTCGACGCTCACGCCGCGCAGGCACGGATGGCCGGGCTGGTCGCACACGCTGCGGTAGCAGTTGCGGCACGGCACATCGACGTTCAGCACACGGTGCGGCACACGCCACGGCGTGTGCTGCGGGTTGGTCAGCGCGTACAGGTCGACCACCGGCGTGCCGAGCGCGGCCGCGAGATGCACGGGGCCGCTGTTGTTCGACAGCAGCAGGTCGGCCGTCTCGATCAGCGCGCCCAGTTCGCCGAGCGGCAGCGCGCCGGCGAGCGGCACGGCGCGCGGCCCCGCCCGTTCGCACACCGTGTCGACCAGCGCGCGTTCGTCCGCGCTGCCCGTCACCGCGATGCCGTCGAACAGCGGCGCGACGGCGGCCGCCGCTTCACCGAACCGCTCGGCCGGCCAGCGCCGCGACGCCGCGCTCGCGCCCGGATGGACGACCAGCCAGCGCGCGCGCCCGGCATCCGGCTCGCGCGCGCCGCCGACGCGCTGCAACGCGGCCTGCAAGCGCGCGTGCACCGCATGCCGCGCCGCGTCGCCGGGCGCGAACGCCATCCGCCAGTCCGACGTCTTCGCGCCGACGGCGCGCACCAGCGCGAGCTGGCGCGCGACCTCGTGGCGCACGTGCGATTCCGGCTCGGTTTCCGGCACGCGATCGGTCAGCAATTCGTAGGGGTTTTCGCGGCAATGCGCGAGCCGCAGCGGAATACCGGCGAGCCAGCACATCATCGCGGCGGGCAACGGGTTCTGGCTGTACACGGTGAAGATCACGGCGGCGTCGAAGCGGCCGGCCAGCAGCCGGTCGATCATGTCGAGATCGGCCACCGGATCGCCGCGCACGTCGGGATGCTTGACCCACGGCGCGTCGTAGCTCCACACGTCGTCGACCATCGGCAGATGCCTGGCGAGCGCGGCGCCCGTGCGCGACGTCAGCAGCGTCAGCCGGCGGTCGCTGCCGCTCTCCTTCAGCGCACGCAACGCGGGCGTGGTCATCAGTACGTCGCCGATGCTGTCGAGCCGCACGCACAGGATGCGGCGGGCGCGGCTCCAGGCCGTGTTCATTGCCGCACCCACGCGCCGTGCCGGCGCACGGCTTCGCGCACGACGATGTCGGCGGCCAGGTCGACGCGATCGACGACGTGGTGCGGCGTGCGCGCCGCGTCGACACGCCATTCCGTCTCGTGGCCGCGGTCGACGAGGATCGTACCGCAGCGCGCGGTGCGGCCGGCTTCGACGTCGTCGAGAATGTCGCCGATCATCCAGCTCCATTCCGGCACGGCGTCGAGCGCGGCCAGCGCGCGGCGCAGCATGCCCGGGCGCGGCTTGCGGCAGATGCACTCGACGCTATAGCGCGGCACGCTGCCCTGCGGGTGATGCGGGCAGTAAAAAAAATCCGCCAGCGTCGCGCCGTTCGCTTCGAACAGTTCGGCGAGACGCTGGCGGACCGCGCCAAGCTCGTTTTCGGTAAAGCGGCCGAGCGCGACGCCCGACTGGTTCGACACGACCGCCAGCGGCATGCCGGTCGCGCCGAGCGTGCGCAGCGCGCGCGCCGCGCCCGGCGCGAGACGCATGCGCGCGGGATCGACGTTGTACGGCACGTCGTCGAGCAGCGTGCCGTCCTTGTCGAGCAGCACCGCGCCGGGCAGCCGCCGTTCGCGCTTCAGGGCCATGACGTCTCCTTCATCGGCAGCACCATCAGCTCCGGCACCACGGTGCCCGGCGGCTGCGTCAGCACGAAGCGCACGGCGGCCGCGACGTGCTCGGGCGGCTGCAGCGTGTCCTCGTCGATGTCCGGAAAGCGGTCGAGCAGGAACGGCGTGCGCATCCCGCCCGCGACGATCGCCGACACGCACACGCCGCTCGGCCGCAGTTCCGCATGCAGCGCGTGCGAGAGCCCGAGCAGCCCCCACTTCGTCGCGTGATACGCGGACGCGTTCGGCCACGCCCGCTTCGACGCGGTCGACGCGATGTTGACGATGTGCCCGTTGCCGCGCGCCTTCATCATCGGCACGGCCGCATGGCACATCAGGTACGGGCCGAACAGGTTCGTCATCAGCACCTGCTGCCATGCGTCGGCGCTCACGTCGTCGATCGGCGCGGTCACGTCGATCGCCGCGTTGTTCACGATCACGTCGAGATCGCCGAGCGACTCGCGCGCATCGTGCATCACCTGCAGCACCGATGCCTCGTCGCGCACGTCGAGCGGCCGGCCTACCGCCTGCCCGCCGTGCCGTTCGAGCCGCTGCGCGACGGCCGCCGCGCGGTCGCCGTCGAGATCGGCGACGACCACATGCGCGCCGTGCCGCGCCAACTCCTCGCAAATGGCTTCGCCGAGGCCGCGGCCGCCCCCGGTCACGAGTGCGGTCCGGCCGGCGAGCGGCGGTCTGGCTGGATCGTGAGTCGCGTTCACCTGCACCTCCTGTCGATGTCGGAAAACAATCCGGCTGACGGCGACACTTGTCGCGACAACCGTCCGTGCATGAGGTACAGCGAAAACCGTGCCGGCCTGCGCACGCATGCGCCACATCGGGCTACTGCATGCGCGCGCTGGCTTTTTTATAACCGGCTGTAAAAACGGGTCCGGGCGCCCGCGCGTGGGCGGCCCGATCTCGGCGTCCCCACCTCGGCGGCCCCACCTAGGCGGCCCCCTCAGATCGCGAGCGCGTCGGGCGTCGCCTGCGCGCGGTGCTTCGCGAGCGCGCGCAGGCAGTGCGCGATGCAGCCCGCGAACGCCTCGTCGAACCACGGCTGCGCGCCCGACACACCCACCACGATGCCGCCGAGCGCGACGCCGCCCCACAGGTTCGTGTCGCCCGCGCGCAGCCGGTACGGCTCCAGCGCCTGCACGACATGCCCGTCGCGGCCCGTTTCCCAGGACAGCCGCGCCTTGGCGCGCGCGTAGGCGCGGTAATCGGCGTCCCAGTCCTTCGGGTCGGGCAGCGAAAACTCATACAGGATCGCGTCCTCGAACGCCGCGTCGCGCGGCCCGAGCGCCGGGTCCATGATCACGATGTGCAGGCAGCCGCTGTCGCCGACGAAATCGCTTTGCAGCGCGGCGGACAAGGTCGGCAACAGCAGCTCGACGGCCGCCACCGCGGCCTGGCGGTCGGCGAACGCACTACCGCCGCGACGCGCCGCGTTCGGGGCTTCGGGTGTCGTCGGATTCAGAAGGTTCGGCATGGATTTCTCCGGAGGAAAACGCGAGCGCACGCAACGCCGCGATCAGGTCGGCCGCTACCGCGGGCTTGGTCAGGTACGCGTGGAAACCGGCTTCGACCGCGCGCGCGCGGTCGTGATCGCGCGCATGGCCGGACAGGGCCAGCGCCTCCAGCGGCGCGCGGCCGTCGCGATCGCGTGCGGCGTCGAGCTGGCGCACGCGCGACATCACCGTGTAGCCGTCCTCCTCGTCGTCGCCGAGGTCGATGTCGCAGACGAGCAGCGCCGGCCAGTCGGCGCGGCGCGCGCGCCACAGGTCGTCCAGCAACGCCTGGCCCGACGCATACGCGCGCACGTCGGCGCCGGCCACCTTCAGCAGCGCGCCGAGCGCGTCGCGCGCCTCGTCGTGGTCGTCCACGCACGCGATGCGCAGGCCGTCGAGCGGCTTCGCCGAGCCCGGCGCACCGGCGCCCGCACGCGGCACGGCGTCGCCGGGTTGTATCGACGCCGGCGCCACCGCGCAGATCGGCAGCGACAGGTGCAGCTTCACGCCGACGTCGTCGCGTTCGCGCACGACGTAGCCGCCGGCGTCCTCGATCGCGTCCTGCAATCGTTCGAGATCGATCAGCGACAGCTCGGTTGCGTCGACGCCCGCGCATGCGATCGTGATCCGCGCTTCCGGATCGTGGCGCCCCGTGCGCACCTCGAGTTGCCCGCCGCGGCTCGCGTCGACCGCACCGCGGCACAGTTCCCACACGAAGCGCCGCAGCGCGGCCGGATCGGCCTCGACGACGAGATCCTCGTCCGACAGATGGCGGAACACCGGCACGCCGCGCTGCGCGGCCGCCTCCGCCAGCGAATCGAGCACCTGCGACACGAGCGGATTGATGCGCACCGGCTGCCGCGCGAACTTCGCCTCCGTGCGTTCGAGCTCGCGCTGCTTCGCCTGCAGCGACCACATCTGCGCATACACGCCGCCGCTTTCGAGCAGTTCGTCGTGGGTGCCGTGCTCGACGAGCCGGCCGTGCTCCATCACGAGGATGCGATCGGCATCGACGATCGTCGACAGCCGGTGCGCGATGATGAGGCTCGTGCGATGCCGCGCGACGCGCATCAGCTCCTGCTGGATCGCGCGCTCCGAGCGCGTGTCGAGCGCCGACGTCGCCTCGTCGAACACGACGATCGGCGGCGCCTTCAGCAACGCGCGCGCGATCGCGACCCGCTGCCGCTCGCCGCCCGACAGCCGCACGCCGCGCTCGCCAACGCGCGTGTCGTACGCATCGGGCAGCCGCTCGATGAACGCGTCGAGCTGCGCGCCGCGCGCGGCCGCGATCACTTCGCCACGGGTCGCGTCGCGCTTGCCGTACGCGATGTTGTACGCGAGCGTGTCGTTGAACAGGATGGTGTCCTGCGGGACGATGCCGAGCGCATCGCGCAGGCTGCGCTCGGTGACGAGCCGCAAGTCCTGGCCGTCGATGCGGATCGTGCCCGCATCGGGCTGATACAGCCGGAACAGCAGCCGCGCGAGCGTCGACTTGCCCGAGCCGCTGCCGCCGACCACGGCGACCGTCTGCCCGGGCTCGATGCGGAACGACACGTCGGACAGGATCTGCCGGCTCGGCTCGTAGCCGAAATCGACGTGCTCGAACTCGATCGCGCCGCCGCGCACCACGAGCGGCTGCGCGCCGGGCGCATCGCCGTCCTCGCCCGGCTTGCCGCGCGCGTCGAGCAGCCCGAACAGCCGCTCGATGTTCGTCATCGCGTCGTTCGCCTCCCGGAACACGAAGCCGAGCGCATTCAGCGGCAGGCTGATCTGGATGATGTACGCGTTGATCAGCACCAGATCGCCGACCGTCAGCGCACCGCGCGCGACCTGCTGGCCCGCGAGCAGCATCACGGCCGCGATCCCCGCGCCGATGCACGCGCTCTGCCCGATATGCAGCGTCGACAGCGCGTACTGGTTGTCCACGCCGGCTTCGCGCCACGCGTCGAGCACGCGGTCGAGCCGGTCGCGCTCGACGTCCTCGCGCGCGAAGTACTTGACCGTGTCGACGTTCAGCAGGCTGTCGACCACGCGGGAATTCGACTCGGCTTCCAGCGCATTCACGCGCCGCTGGTAACGCATGCGGCGGCGCGTGAATACGACCGTATACGCGGCATAGACGGCGAACGTGACGAAAATGATCGCGGTAAAGCCGCCGCCGTACTTGCTGATCACGATCACGAGCACCGAGCCGATCTCGATGGCCGTCGGCACGACCGTAAACACCGCGACGCCGAGCAGATAACCGATGCCGGCCGTGCCTTTCTCGAGATCGCGCACGACCGCGCCCGTCTCGCGCCGCGCATGAAAGCGCGCGCCGAGCCGGTGCAGGTGGCCGAACGTGCGCACGGTAAACGACGCGACCGTATGCTGCGTGACCTGCACGAACGTCATGTCGCGCACTTCGTTCAGCGCGTTCGACGCGAAGCGCACCACCGCGTAGGCGAACAGCAGCAGCACCGGCCACGCGACGGGCTGGGCGGCCGCGCGGCCGAAACCGTCCACGATGTCCTTGAGCAGCAGCGGCACCGAGACGGCCGCCGCTTTCGCGAGCACCAGCAGGACGACCGCCGCCACCACGCGCGCACGGTAACGCCAGATCGCGCGCCAGAGTTCGACGGCGATCCTGAGCCTCAGGCCACGCTCGTCCCGGCGCTGCCGGCGCTCGCGGCCCGCGGCCGCATCACGGTCCTTGATTGGCGTCTCGTCGATTCCGGTCGTCATGCAGGCATTGCTCGCGGTCGGGGGGCGCGCCGTTTCACGCACGGGCAGTCAGTGGCGCGGTTCGCGCTCCCGGCCGCCGACGACGGTGCCGGGCTCGGGATCACGCGCGGCGGGCTGCGTGGGCGTGACGGTCCGCTGGTGCGGATGCAGCACCATGCCCGTATCGTGTTCGCCTTCGCGGCGCACGCGCACGCGATTCTCGACGTCGCGCACGCCGAGGCAGCCGTCGGCCAGATCCTCGATGCCGTGCTTCATCCAGCGTACCGGCACCGTGCCGTCCAGCTCGACGCGACCGTCGGTTACCTGCACGGTGACGTCGCTCACGTCGATCTCCAGTGCATGCGCGAGCCGCTCGCATACGTCCTCGCGAATCCGCTCGTCCGAGCGCGTGTAGCCTTTCGGCCCGCGGCGACGGCGCAGCGCATCGCGTTCGGCATCCCCGCCGAAACGCGACAGATCGGGGGCGCCGCCGTAGCGCGGGTCGCCGCCATCGCGCTCGCCGCCGTACCCGCTCATCCGGTGCTGGTCGCGCCATTCCGGGCGCTCGCCGCCATAGCGGCCTTCACGGCCCTCCACGCGGCGGCCCGGTTCGCCGTAGCCGCGCTCGGCGTCCCGCGCCAGCGGGCGCGCGCCGCCCTGCCGGTCCGCGTCGGCCGCGCCGCGCCGCTGCTCGGCCGGCCGCGCCGCGCGCTCGGTCCATTCGCTGCCCCAGTCTTCCGGGCCCACGTCCTCGCTCGCGAAGCGGCGGTAAGCCGATTCGTCGTCCTCTTCCGGCCATCGTGCCGGATCGTCCGGGATGCCGCGCTCGCCAGCGCCCCGGTACGCGCGCTCGTCGCGCGCGTGCCAGTCGGGCGGGCCGCCACGCTCGCCGTACCGTCCGGGATATCGTCGTTGCATCGTGTCTCTCCTTGATCGCCTGCGCCGCGCACGGCGCCAAGCCGCGTCGCCGCGCGCGTCGGTCGGGGCGACGCAAATCGCGTGCCGGCGTGGTTGCCGGACCGCGATCGTTGCGCGTCGCAGCGCGGGGACACCGTCATGCGCCCCAATCTGCAACGCGATTGCAGTTTTTGCGCGCCGGGCGTCACGGCACGTCGTCCGGGTCGTCCGATTCGTCGATGCGGCCGGGCTCGCTCAACCGCTCGGTGCGGTCCGGCTCGATGTCGGCGCCTTCCTCGAGCGTCGAGTCGCCGTCCGCCGACGCACGCTCGCCGGTGCCCGCGCGGTCCGTGTCGGTGTCGAGCGACGCGTCGCCGCGTTCGAGCGCGTGGTCGTCCAGCGGCGAATCGACGTCGAACGGATGGCGCCGCGCGCCCGCCGTGTCGCTGCCGCTGTCGGACGAGTCGCTCGGGCCGAGCGCGCGGCCGTCGCGGCCGCGGCTGGCGTTGTCGTCATCCGGGCCGGCCGGTTCGTTGTCGGGATTCAGCGTGCTGTTCATGTCGGCCTCCTTGCCTGGCTTGCCGCCGGGCGACCGGCCGGATGGCCGCCGCCCGGCAGGCGTACTGCCCCGGTCGTGCAATCGGCATGCCGCGCCGGCCGCTGGCGCCCCGCCGTCGCCGGCACGCTGCACGGCACGGCCGATGCGCACCCATTGATCAGCTGAATCGAGTTCCTTTATTCTTTCGGACGTGCCAATCGACCGTATGGCCGCCACGGGCTTGCCCGGCGGCGGTCAGGCGGCGTGCGGCCCACCGCGTTTCCGACCTGCTGCCCCGATGAAGAAAGACGACGCCGATCTTCACCCGCATCCACCGCCCGCCAGCTCGCCCGGCGCGCGGGACCTGCTGCATCGCTTCGCCGAATTCCGGTTCCAGACCGTGGTGGAGTCGATCACCGACTACGCGGTGTTCATGCTCGACCCGCACGGCAACGTCGCGACCTGGAACGCCGGTGCTGAGCGCATCAAGGGCTACCGTGCCGCCGAGATCGTCGGCCACCATTTCTCGCGTTTCTACCCGGCCGACGCGGTCGCGGCGGGCCGGCCGGCGCACGGGCTAGCGCGGGCCGCCGCGCAGGGCCACTTCGAGGACGAAGGCTGGCGCGTGCGCAAGGACGGCACGCAGTTCTGGGCGAGCGTGACGATCACGCCGGTGTACGACGCGACGCATGCGCTGTGCGGCTTCATCAAGATCACGCGCGACATGACCGAGCGCAAGCGGCTCGAGGAGCTCGAAGCGTCGACCCACCGGCTCAGCGTGTTCATCGCGATGCTCGCGCACGAGCTGCGCAATCATCTCGCGCCGCTGCGCAATTCGGTCGGCGTGCTGCAGAGCCTGCCCGATCCGCCGCCCATGCTCGCGCAGTGCCGCGATGCCGTACACCGCCAGGTCGGGCAACTGACGCGGCTCGTCGACGATCTGCTCGACGTCGGGCGCATCACGGCCGGCAAGGTCGAACTCGACGATCGCCCCACCACCGTGCGGGACATCGTGTGCCGCGGCGTCGAGAGCGTCCAGCCGAAACTGGCCGCGCGCGGACAGTGGATTCGCGTCGACCTGCCGGACGATTCCGTGGTGCTGCACGGCGACGACGCACGGCTCGTCCAGGTGTTGCACAACCTGCTCGACAACGCGTCGAAATTCTCGCCGCACGGCGGCCGGATCGACGTCGTCGCGCGTATCGAAGGGCCGTCGGTCGCGATCCGCGTCGTCGATCACGGCGTGGGCATCGCCCCCGGCGCGCTCGAAACGATTTTCGATCTATTCGAACAGGAAGGCGCGACGGGCCGCTCCCCGTCCGGCGGTTTCGGGCTCGGTCTCGCGATCTGCCGGTCGTTCGTCGAACTGCACGGCGGGCGGATCGTCGCGGAGAGCGACGGTCCCGGCCACGGCGCGACGTTCACGGTATGGCTGCCGATCGCGCAGGTGGCCCGCGGCGGGCACGCCGCCGCGCCCGGGCCTGCCGCGCCCGCGCAGCCGGCCGTCGAGCCGCTGCGCATCGTCGTCGTCGACGACAACCGCGACTCGGCCGATACGCTCGCGGTGCTGCTGCAACTGAAAGGGCACGCGCCGCGCGTCGCATACAACGGGAACGAAGCGCTCGCGCTCGCCCGCGACTATGCACCGCACCTGATGATTCTCGACCTGACGATGCCGGACGTCGACGGCTTCACGCTGCTGCGCGAACTGCGCGCGATCGACGCGCTGCGCGACACGACCTGCGTCGCGCTGTCCGGCCATGCGCGCGCATCCGATCTCGAGCGTACCGAAAGCGCGGGCTTCGACGACCATCTCGTGAAGCCCGTCGAGATGGCCGTCCTCGACGCGCTGCTGCAGCGCGTCGCGCGCGAGGTTCAGGGCACGCCGTAGCGCCTGTTCACGCTCAGGCCATCGCGCGGCACATCGCCGCGCACGCCTCGCATGCGAGCGCACAGCGGCGGCAATGCTCGTGCGCATGCCGCGAACACTCGGCCGCACACAGATCGCACGCGTGCGCGCACAGCGCGCAAATGCGCGGGGCGAGCCCGCTGCGGCGCGCCATCGCGCCCGACGCGAAGCGGCACAGCTGCGCGCATTCGATGTCGAGCGCGATGCACGTGGCCAACGCGTGCACGTCGCGCTCCGCGAGGCAGGCGGCCGCACAGGTGTCGCATGCGTGCGCGCAGGCGTCGCACGCGGCCATGCAGTTGTCGTACTGATCGTTCATAGCAGTGCTCCCGGTTTCGGTTTGCATCGTTTCGGTTCCTGTCGTCACGGCGTCAGCTTCACCTTCATCCAGCCCGGCTCGCGCACGTCGAACGCGCGATACGCATCGATCGCGTTCGTCAGCGGCTCGCTGCGCGTGAGCACCGACAGCGGGTCGAACGCACCGCTGCGCACGAGTTCGACGAGCGGCGGCGTGACCGTCCGGTGATTGCAGTTGCCCATCTTGATCGTGAGGTTGCGGTTCATCGCCTCGCCGATCGGAAACACGCGTGCGGCCGGCGGATACACGCCGATCACCGAGACCGTGCCGGCCTTCGCGACCGCGCGCACCGCCCATTGCAGCACCTGCGACGGCCCGTCGCCCGGCACCCAGTTGCGGCCGTCCGGCTTGCGGTGCGGCGCGATGGCGTCGACTTCCGCATCGAACGCGCGCGCGGCGTCGCGATCGGCCGCGGCCGGCCCGTGCGTCGCGCGCATCGCGTCGACGCCCACCGCGTCGATCACGCGATCGACGCCGATCCCGCCCGTCAGCCGTAATATCGTGTCCACCGGATCGTCCTCGGAAAAATCGACGATCTCGGCGCCCTGCGCGCATGCCATCTCGAGCCGCGACGCGATGCGGTCGACCGCGATCACGCGCCCCGCGCCCATCAGCTTCGCGCTCGCGATCGCGAACTGGCCGACCGGCCCCGCGCCGAACACGGCGACCGTATCGCCCGGCTTCACTTCCGCGAGCTGCGCGCCGAAATAGCCGGTCGGGAAAATGTCCGACATCAGGATCGCGCGATCGTCGTCGATCGCATCGGGCAGCCGGATCAGGCTGGCGTGCGCAAGCGGCGTGCGCGCATATTCGGCCTGCAGCCCGTCGAACGGGCCCGTATCGGCCGGCCCGCCGAAGAACGCGGTGCCCGCACGCGGCCCGCCCGGGTTCGCGACGTCGCACTGCGCGGTGTAGCCCGCGCGGCAGTACGCGCAACTGCCGCACGCGATCGTCGACGGAATCAGCACGCGATCGCCGCGCCGCAGGTTGCGCACGTCTCGCCCGACCGCCTCGACGATGCCGACACCTTCATGGCCGAGAATCGTGCCCGGCTTCATTCCGCCGAGCGTGCCGCGCACCATGTGCAGATCGGTGCCGCAGATCGCGCTGGCCGTCAGGCGCACGACCGCGTCGGTCGCCTCGGAGACTTCCGGATCGGGCACCGTGTCGATGCGAATGTCGCCGATGCCGTGAAATACGACTGCTTTCATGTCAGGCCCTCCTTGTCGAAAGCGGTAACGGTGAATGTGACCGTCGAGCCGATCGAGCAAGGGGTGCGCCTGTGCAGCGCGTGCGGCGCCGTGATGCGCGGAGCGGAAGCGCTTCGGTTTCGGGGAGGGATCGCGCCTGCGCGTCAGTCCGTCGGTGGGCTGTTGCCGCTGTTGCCGCTGTTGCCGCTGTTGCCGCTGTTGCCGCTGTTGCCGCTGTTGCCGCTGTTGCCGCTGTTGACGTCACGCGCGTTCGAGATCGCTTCGACGAGCTTCAGTTCGTCGTCGATCGACAGCGTCGTGTCGGTCACGTCGCCGCCCAGCGGCGCGAGCGCCGCGCTCAGCGCGTCGATGTCGAGCTGCGTCGCGGCCAGCCCGAGCGACACGGTGCCGGGGCGCGCCTTGCGCGCGACCCGATCGGTCAGCGCATCGTCCACCGGCCGCTCGCGCCACGCGTCGAGCGACGATTCGATGTGCGCGACCACGCTGTCGAGCAGCGATCCGGGCGACACGCGGCCCGCGTCGATTGCATGCGTGCGCAACTGTCCGTCGTTCGAGCACTCGACGATCACGACACCCGACAGCGCGACGACGTGCCGGTCGCGCAACGTGCCGAGTTCGGCCAGCGCGCGACGGGCCGCGTCGAGATCGGGATAGGACAACACGATCAGCGTGTTCATCGGCGACTCCATGCAATCGGATGGGCGTGCTCAGTGCGGCAGCCCGAACGCAGCCTTCAGGCTCGCGACGATCATCTGCATCGCGATGGCCGCGAGAATCATCCCCATCAGGCGCTGCGTGAGGGCCGTCACGCGCGGCGACAGGTAATGGCCGATCACCGGCGCCGACAGCAGCGACACGGCCAGCAGCACGAGAAACGCGCCGAGCCCGAGCGCGAACGCGAGTTCCTGCCCGGTCGCGACGGCACCGTGCCCGAGCACGATCATCGTCGCGATCGTGCCGGGGCCCACCAGCAACGGGATCGTCAACGGGTAGATCGCGACGCTTTCGGCGGCCGTCGGATCGGCGCCTTCGTCGCTGCCCGTCGCATGCTGGCGGCTCGGCGCACCATGCAGCATCGACAGCGCGATCAGCAGCACCAGCAGCCCGCCCGCGAGGCGGAAATCGTCGATCGTCAAACCGAACACGCGCAGGATCGCGCCGCCCGCGACGGCCGACACGATGCAGCCGACCGTCACGCCGATCGCGGCCGTGAGCGCGACCTTGCGGCGCACGCCGTCCGCCGCGCCTTCGGTCAGCGACAGGAACACCGGGATGTTCGCGATCGGGTTCATGATCGCGAACAGCGCCGCGAACACCTTGACGGAAAAGGTCAGGTCGAAGGCCACAGGGTCGCTCCCGTCTCGCGCGGCAAGTGAAACGCCCACGCCGGTTCGTTTTCGATGCGCGGCGCACGCCATGCTGATACGATCCACGCACGACGTTCGATCACGACGGAGGGCCCCGATCGATGCAAGCCACCGACACTTTCATGGGTCACGAGATTCGCGTCGACGCGACGCGCAACGCGAACGGCGCGTGGGTCGCGCAGGTGCGGATCTTCCGCGACGGCGCGCCCGTCGATCTGCCCGCGCCCGAACTCGTCACGCCCGAATGGCTGACATGCGACGAAGCGCTGCGCGGCGGTATCGACCAGGGGCGCGTGATAATCAGGACGCGCGACCGGTAACCGCACTCGGCTCATCCGCGCAGCGTCGGCCGGCATCGCACGATGCAGGTCACGCATCGAAATCGAGGTCGCCGATCAGGATCTCGCGATCGCGCTGCGTCCGGGTGCTGAAATCGACCGGCAACTCCATCTGCCAGCGCTCGATCGTGACCGGCAGCGCCGCGAGATAGCGATCGAAGCGGCTGTGATCGGGCTCGGCCAGCAGACCGGCGATCGCGTCGTCGCGCCACGCGAGCCGCGCGTTCAGCCGGTTCGGCAGGCCGACCGTCGACGTGAGGCCGATCACGTCGACACAGGTCGGGCTGCCCTGCCCGTCGTGCGGCACGAACGTCGACCTTCACTTCGCCGGGTTGATACAGGCCACGCAGGCGCGTTGCGATACGCGGCGCAAACTCGGTTTCGAAACGGGCACGAACGTCGGGGTTCATTTCGCCTCCATTCAAGGTTCGGCGTGCATCGTCATGCTGCTTTCATGCGGAAGCCATCTGCCGCTCGAGCGCTGCTTCGGCCTTCAGGTTGTCGAGATCGCGGGCTATCGTCGCGACCGCGAGCCGCGTGTTGCCGCGCCAGTACGCGATCGAGCAGTCGTGCGCGCCGAGGTCGCCGTCGATCTCGACGCGATCCCATTGCGCCGCATGCCCGACATAGCGGATCGTCACGTCGTAATGCTGGCTCCAGAAAAACGGCACCGCGTCGAACGGCCGCTGCTGGCCGAGCATGTTGCGCGCGGCGACGATGCCTTGCCGCTCGGCGACGACCCAGTGCTCGACGCGAATCCGCTCGCCCGTCAGCGGATCGGGCCAGCGCGCGATATCGCCGGCCGCATGGATGCCCGGCGCGCTCGTCTGCAGGAAGCGGTCGACCGTGACGCCGCGTTCGACGGCGAGCCCCGCGTCCTGCGCGAGTTCGACGTTCGGATGCACGCCGATGCCGACCAGTACGACGTCGGCCGGCAGCACGTCGCCGTTCGACAGCGTCACGCTGTCCGGCCCGATCCGCGCGGGCGTCGCGCCGAGATGGAATACGACGCCGTGCGCTTCGTGCAGCGCCTTGATCGTGTCGCCGAGCGCATCGCCGAGCACGCGGCCCATCGGATGCGGATCGGGCGCGACCACATGCACGTCGAGCCCGCGCGTGCGCAACGCGGCGGCCGCTTCGAGCCCGATGAAGCTCGCGCCGACCACCACGCAGCGGCGCGCCGTTTTCAGCGTGCGGATCAGCGCATCGCAATCGGCGCGCGAGCGCAACATACACACGTGCGGCAGATCGGCGCCGGGCACGTTCAGCCGGTTCGGTTCGGCGCCCGTGGCAAGCAGCAGCGCGCCGTACTCGATACGGCTGCCGTCGGCGAGCTCGACCGCGCGTTGCGCCGGATCGATGCGCGCGACCCGCGTGTTGCAGCGCACGTCGATGCGCTGGTCGGTATAGAACGACGGCGCGCGCAACGGCAGCCAGTCGGCCTGCGCCGTGCCCGCGAGGTAATCCTTCGACAGATTCGGCCGGTCGTACGGCGGATCGGCATCGGCGCTCAGCAGCGTGATCGCATGCGGATAGCCTTCCTGCCGCAGCGTCACGGCCGCCGCGATCGCAGCGGCGCCGCCGCCGACGATCACGACCGACGCGGGCAGCCCGCTCGTCTTCAACGCAGGCGGCACGGCGGCCGGCCGCGCATCGAGTACGACCGCGCGACCGTCGCGCCGCTCGACGCGCCAGCACGGCAGCCCGTCGAGCGCCGGCGCGCGCTCCATCTCGCCGGTGCGCAGGCAGAACGCCGCGTGATGCCACGGACAGCGAATCGTGTCGCCGACCAGCAGCCCCTCGGCCAGCGGGCCGCCATAGTGCGGGCATTGCGCGCCCACCGCGAACAGTTCGTCGCCGCGGCGCACGAGCAGCACCGCCGCGTCGCCGACATGGCCCTCGATCATCGCGCCGTCGGCGAGATCGTCGAGCGCGATCCCTTGGGTGAGATCGGGCGAGGACGCAGCATCGCTTCCAGTCATGACGTGGCTCCCGGAAAGTCAGGTGACGATCCCATTATCGGCATTCGTCCTGAAAAGAAACAGGTACAGACGCCCCGCAGCGCACGCAAACGCGGACTGTAGCTTGCACGCGCTCCATGACCGGCGTGGAACGTGGTCGACGTTGCGGCGCAACACGCCGGCCGCGCTGCGACGGGGCGCGCAAGCCGCGCCGCACGCCGCGGCGCGCTCAGTCGATGCACGATGCGACTAGCTTGCCGACGACGACAACCGCCTGCTCGATCTCCTGCGACCACGGGCTGCTGTAGTTCAGGCGGATGAAGTTCCGGTAGTTGTCCGTGATCGAGAACATGTAGCCGGGCCCGATCGTGATCCCCTGCTCCAGCGCGAGCTGGTACAGCCGCATCGCATCGACCTGCGCGGGCAGCTCGACCCACAGCACGTACCCGCCCGCCGGGCTCGAAATGCGCGTGCCCTCCGGAAAGAACCGCGACACCATCGCGCGCATCAGGTTCGCCTGCTGCGCATACGCCTTCCGGATCCGCCGCAGGTGATGCTCGTAGCCGTCGCGTTCGAGAAACTCCGCGATCGCCAGTTGCGGCAACGACGGCGTCGCCAGCGTATTCAGGAACTTCAGCTTCTCGACCTGTTCGCGATAGCGACCCGGCAGCGCCCAGCCGATCCGGTACGCGGCCGTCAGGCTCTTCGAGAACGACGAACAGTGCAGCACGATGCCATGGCGGTCGAACGACTTCAGCATGCTCGGATGCGTGTTGCCGAAATACAGTTCGTTGTACACGCCGTTCTCGATGATCGGCAGGTCGGCCTTCGTTGCGAACTCGACCAGTTCGCGCTTGCGCTCGTCCGGCATCTGAAAGCCCAGCGGGTTCTGGAAATTCGGCATCACCATGCACGCGGCGATCGGCTGCGACTTCGCGATCGCGGCCAGCGCCGCGATGTCGATCCCGTATTCCGGATGCGTGGCCACCTCGATCGCCTTCATCCCCATCCGCTCGATCGCGTGCAGCATCGCGTAGAACGTCGGCGACTCCACCGCGATCGTGTCGCCCGGCTTCGCCACCGCCTGCAGGCACAGGTTGATCGCCTCCGTCGCGCCGACCGTCACGATGATCTCGTTCGGGTCCACCGACATCCCGTTTTCCAGGTAGCGGCGTGCGATCTGCCGGATCAGCCGCGGATGGCCCGGCGGCAGCCCGTCGGTCACGCCCCACAGCGACTTGTCGCGGCCGGCCGCGTACGCATAGCGGTTCAGCTTCTCGAACGGGAACAAGCTCGGGTCCGGATACGGCGAACCCAGCGGCACCGCGTCGTCCGTGCCGATCGAGCGCAGCGTGGACAGCACGAGCCGGCTCACGTCGACCGACGACGAGATCGCGATCGGCTTCGACGGCCGCAGCTCGCGCACCGGCGCATGGCCGTCGTCGCGCCGCAGGTTCACGAAATAGCCGGACTGCGGACGGCTTTCGAGCAGCCCGCGGCTTTCCAGCAGCAGATACGCATGCAGCACGGTCGTGATGCTGATCCGGTGCTGCTGGCTCGCCTGCCGCACCGACGGCACGCGATCGCCGTGCCGATATACCCCTTGCCGAATGAGTCGCTCTACGTCGTTCGCAAATTTCTCGTAGAGCTTCATCCGCCTCGCCCCGCGAGCGATGAACCGGCCTGCGCGGCATGGACGGCACGGCCGCGCCGACGCACGAAGCCGGATAGCCGTCGCCGGGTGCGGGTGTCCCGGCTGAAACCTCGTCCGTTACCGAAGTTGAAGGCGAATAGCAATGCGAATCTCATGAAGACAAGGTTCGGCATCCTACTGCGTCATTTCGGCGAATGTAAGTGACAGTTTGGCGGGGAAACGGCAAATCCGGCCGGCGTGGTGAACAGATGCGAATGCGACGGCGCGGCCCGCGCGCGATCGCGCGGCAGCCGCCTGCCCGGCGCACGTCATGATGCATCGCAGATGGCGGCGCGCCGGCGGCGGCGAAGCGCAACCCGCCCATGAATGCGCGGGCCCGCTCGCCCTCACACGTCGTCGACGTTGTCGGCGTAGTGGTCGATCGCGACCTTGCACTCGTCGAACACCACCGTCAGCAGCGCGACGTCGTTCGACTCGAGCCACTTGCGGATCTGCAGGAACTGGCCGGTGCCGAGATCGGCGAGGCGGGCCGGATCGTCGGTCGTCACGTCGACGCTCGCGATCGCGCGGTTGCCGGGCAGCGGCGACAGCATCGCCGCGATGTCGAAGCGCCGGTACGATTGATCGATGCGCATGCGGTTCTCCCGAATCGGTTCGAAAGGTGCGCGCTCAGCCGAGCGCCTGGCGAAAGACCTTGCCGCCGAATCCCGTCACGACGTTGTCGACCGAGAACGGCGTGTCCTCCTTCGCTTCGAGAATGACCGCGACGCTGCCGGGCACGAGCCGCGCCGCGACCGTCTCGACGAACGTGCCGTCGAGCAGCGCGTTGCCGGCCGCCTGCGCGAGCACGCCGGCGCCCGCGCCGGCCGCCATGCCGGTCACCACGCCGAGCGGCCCGGCGAGCAGGCCGAGCAACCCACCCGCGAGCGCGCCGATCACGCCGCCCTTGAACGGCCGCGATTCGGCGTCGAGCACCGCGAGCTTGCCGTTCGCGTCCTTCTCGACGACGACGCCATTCTCGATGTGGAATCCTTCGCTCTTCTCCGACAGCGCGTCGAAATCGTGCGCGGCCTGGCGGGCCGTGTCGACGCTGCCGAACACGGCGACGATCAATTGTCTGGTCATGCAACACCTCGCGTGATTGAATGAGGGTGGAGCCGCCGCGCCGTGCACGGCGTGTCGGGCTTCGCTTCGGACGCCGCCCGCGCGTTATCGGCTGGCATGCACGTCGTCCTCGACATCGTCGACGTCCGCCGGAAAGCGATGCTGGCCGAAGCTCAGGATCAGCACGCCGACCGCGAGCAGCACGATCCCGAAGGTCGTCATCAGCATCCGCTCGGGGCTGTCGGTCGCGCCGCGCAGGATCAGGTCGCGCGCGAGCGACGTCATCGCGATGAACAGCGGGAACCGCACCGGCAACCGGCCGAGCCGCAGGTAGCGCAAGTCCATCGCGAGCACTTCCAGATACAGGAACATCAGCAGCAGGTCGGTCAGCGACACCTCGCCCGCGAGCACGACCTTCCACGCCTCCTGCGCCATCGCGAACGCGGTCGCGAGCCCGATCACGACCAGCCCGGCCAACTCGGCCGCATGAAGGAAATGGCCGAAGCGGCGGCGGATGCGTTCGGCGGCCGTATCGGCGGATGCAGTGGATGTATTCAACGCGCTCATAGTGTCGTAGGTGCCGCGATCGACGCGCCGTCGCCGCCGCAAGGGATCTCGGGGAACGGAAAGCCCGCGCCGGACGGCCCGCCGTGCCCGACGATTGCACCGAAAATACGCATCGCTTCCAAAAGGTTCATCATGATGACCGTCGCCGGGCGGAGCGAACCCAATCTACTGCATGCGCCACGCCCGCTCAAGAGCACAGCGTCGCCGGCTTCAGGAGTACAGCTGCACGCGCGCCGCGCCCAATCGGACCTCGATCAACCCATTCGAATGACAGATCGTCGATACGTGTTCCAAAGACCCGCCGAAGCTGCTAGATTGCATGCTCGACGACGTTACGCGGTGCAGGCGGTCACGCGCCGGGCGAACGCGCGGCCCCCACGTCTGCCTCCCCTTCGCGCCGGGGGGCCGGCCGCCGCAGCGGCCCGTTGCGCGATGCCCGCGCAACGTCCTTCATCCGCACGTCACAAAGAGATCAGTCGCATGACACAGTCCAACCGTTCGCCTTCGCGCGCCGCGGCTGCCGCGGCCCGTCCGTCCCGACATGACTGACCGGCAGGCCGCGATGCAAACCAACCGTCCCCCGCTTTCCCAGGCCGTTCACAGCCCGATCACGCGCAGCGCGATCTTTCTCGTGGCGACGATCAATCCGGGCGCCGATCACGCCGACACGATCCGTTCATGGTGCGGCAACATCGCCGCGCTCGTGCGCTCGGTCGGCAAGCGCGTGCCGGGCGGCAACCTCACGTGCGTATGCGGCTTCGGCTCCGACGCATGGGATGCGCTGTTCGGCGAGCCGCGCCCCGCGTCGCTGCATCCGTTCCGCGAATTCGGCGCGGGCCAGCGCGTCGCCATCGCGACGCCCGGCGACATCCTGCTGCACATCCGCGCCGAAGCGATGGACCTGTGCTTCGAGCTCGCGACGCAACTGCTCGGCGCGCTCGGCGATGCGGTCACGGTCGTCGACGAGGTGCACGGCTTCCGCAATTTCGACCAGCGCGCGATGATCGGCTTCGTCGACGGCACCGAGAACCCGGAAGGCCGCGAAGCGGTCGACTTCACGGTGATCGGTGACGAGGACGCCGAATTCGCGGGCGGCAGCTACGTACTCGTGCAGAAGTACCTGCACGACATGGCCGGCTGGAACGCGCTCGCGGTCGAGACGCAGGAGCGCATCATCGGCCGCACCAAACTGTCCGACATCGAGCTCGCGCCGGACGTGAAGCCGTCGTGCTCGCACAGCTCGCTGACCACGCTCGACGAGGGCGGCCAGGAGGTGAAGATCCTGCGCGACAACATGCCGTTCGGGCGCCCGGGCGCCGGCGAATTCGGCACCTATTTCATCGGCTATGCGCGCTCGCCGGCGCCGATCGAGCAGATGCTCGAGAACATGTTCGTCGGCCGCCCGCCCGGCAACTACGACCGCCTGCTCGACTACAGCCGCGCGGTCACCGGCTCGCTGTTCTTCGTGCCGTCGGCCGACCTGCTCGAAGCGCTCGCCGACCGCGCGGCGCCGGCCGCCGACGCCGCCCAACCGGAATCCACGCCGCCCGCGCTTTCCGTACCGCAGCGCGACGGCTCGCTGAACATCGGCTCGCTGAAAGGAACCCCGACCTATGAATAACCTGCACCGCGAACTCGCCCCGATCTCGTCGTCCGCCTGGGAACAAATCGAGGAGGAAGTGGCGCGCACCTTCAAACGCTCGGTGGCCGGGCGCCGCGTCGTCGACGTCGAGGGCCCCGCAGGCCCCGAACTGTCGGCGGTCGGCACCGGGCACCTGCTCGACGTCGCCGCGCCGCGCGAGCTCGTGAACGCGCGGCTGCGCGAAGCGCGCACGATCGTCGAGCTGACGGTGCCGTTCGAGCTGAGCCGCGACGCGATCGACAGCGTCGAGCGCGGCGCGCGCGACGCCGACTGGCAGCCGGCGAAGGAAGCCGCGCAACGGCTTGCGTTCGCCGAGGACGGCGCGATCTTCGACGGCTACCGCGCGGCCGGCATCGTCGGCATCCGCGAAGGCACGTCGAACCGCCGGCTCACGCTGCCGGCGGATGTCGCCGCGTACCCGGACGCGATCAGCGACGCGCTGGAAGCGCTGCGCCTCGCCGGCGTCGACGGCCCGTACTCGGTCGTGCTCGGGTCGGACGCGTACACCGCGCTCAGCGAAGCGCGCGACCAGGGCTATCCGGTCCTCGGCCATATCAAGCGCATCGTCAGCGGCGAGATCATCTGGGCGCCGGCGATCAGCGGCGGCTGCGTGCTGTCCACGCGCGGCGGCGATTACGAGCTGCACCTCGGGGAAGACGTGTCGATCGGCTACACGAGCCACACCGACAAGAGCGTCCGCCTGTACCTGCGCGAAACGTTCACGTTCCTGATGCTGACGAGCGAGGCATCGGTGGCCGTGGCGCCGCAGGGCAACGCGGCCGCCTGAGCGCGGTTGCCGGCGCGCGGTGCCCGCGCGGGCGTCGCGCGCGACGGTCGCGACGCCGGCCGCAGGTTCGTCGCCGATCCAGCCCATCTTGCATGGAGGATGTCATGAGCGAATCGAATGACGCATTACAGGCGCTGCAGGCGTCTGTCGCTACCCTGAAGCAGACGGTCGACGCGAACGCGGGCCGCCAGGCCGGCGACACCGCCGTGCTGTTTACCGTCGTGTCGCTGATGCTGGCCGAGTTGCCGCCCGACACACGCAACCTGATCGAGGATTCGTTCTCCGTCTGGGCCAATGGTCTGCCGAATGCGGCACTGTCCGCCGACGTGAAACAGATCGCACGGCAACGGCTCGCGATGAACCTGTCGGACTGATCGCGGCTCACCATGGTTGCGCGATGCCCGGCGTCTACCGTGCAACCCGCCCTCGCCTTCGCCGGCCCCACGGCGCGCATCGGCTGCGGTGCGGGCGCGGTCGGACGTCACCGGTTCGCACCCGCGCCGCGTGTTGCATCGCGTGTTGCGCCCCGTTTCGCTCCCCGTTTGCCGGCGGCCGGCACCATGCGCGCCGATGTCGCACCGCGTGCCGTTCGCACGCCGTCGGTTCCCGCCCCGTTCCACCGCCAGCCGCACACGCCGCGCACGCCCGCGCCGCCGCGCGCTTGCCCGTCTGTACTCCTTGCCGCCGAATCGCGCGCCCATGTGAGGGTGCAATTCGCGGCCGGCCCGGCCAGGAACTGTGTCTTGGATGGCCCACGCCGATTCGTTATTTTGAACGCAGTCGAAGCGATGCCGCGGGCTCCTCGCGGCACTCGCGCTTCCGCCCCGACCGCGACCGTGCGCCACGCCGGCGCGCGCCATGCGACCGCACGGGTGCGGCGCGCGCGCCGCCGCGGTGCGCGCCATGCATGTGCGGTCGGGACGCGCGAGCGCCGCACCGCATCGGGCCGCACCTTCGACCCACCTTCACCGACAGGAGCCAGACCACCATGCCCGCACTTTGCGATATCTGCCACGCGCGGCCGGCCGTTGCGCGCGCAACCGTGATGCAGGACGGCGAGCGCAAGACGATCTCGATCTGCGATTACCATTTCCGTCAACTGATGCGGCATCAGAGCATGCTGAATCCGTTCGATTCGCTGCTGGGCGGTGGCGGCCCGTCGTCGCTGTTCGGCGGGCTCGGCGACGAATCGCCGCTCGCCGCCGAGATTCCGCGCGAATCGGTCGACCCGACCGACGCGTTCAGCGAACAGACGCTCGAACTGCTGCAGCGCGCGGCCGAGAAGGCGCATGAATTGCGCCGCAGCGAACTCGATTCCGAGCATCTGCTGTACGCGCTCGCGGACACCGACGTCTGCGCCGCGCTGCTGAAGGAACTGAAGCTGTCGCCGGACGACATCAAGTCGTACATCGACGCGCATGCACACACCGGCACGGCCGCCCCCGATGCGCCGCTCGACAAGCTGTCGATCTCGCCGCGCGTGAAGAAGGCCGTGCAGTATGCGTTCCAGGCGTCGCGCGATCTCGGCCACTCGTATATCGGCCCCGAGCACCTGCTGATCGGGCTCGCGGCGGTGCCGGACAGTGTCGCCGGCACGTTGCTGAAGAAATACGGCGTGACGCCCGAGGCGCTGCGCCAGAAGGTCGTGAAGGTGGTCGGCAAGGGCGCCGAGGACGGCCGCGTCGATGCGCCGACCGGCACGCCGAACCTCGACAAGTTCGGCCGCGACCTCACCGCGATCGCGCGCCAGGGCAAGCTCGATCCGGTGCTCGGCCGCGCGCAGGAAATCGAGAGCACGATCGAGGTGCTCGCCCGCCGCAAGAAGAACAACCCGGTGCTGATCGGCGAGCCGGGCGTCGGCAAGACCGCGATCGTCGAAGGCCTCGCGCAGCGCATCGTCAACGGCGACGTGCCCGAAGTGCTGCGCGACAAGCGGCTCGTCGAAGTCAACATCAACTCGATGGTGGCCGGCGCGAAGTATCGCGGCGAATTCGAGGAACGCGCGAAGCAGCTGATCGACGAGGTGACGGCGAAGCAGGACGAACTGATCCTGTTCATCGACGAGCTGCACACGATCGTCGGCGCGGGCCAGGGCGGCGGCGAAGGCGGCCTCGACATCGCGAACGTGCTGAAGCCCGCGCTCGCACGCGGCGAGCTGAGCCTGATCGGCGCGACGACGCTCAACGAATACCAGAAGTACATCGAGAAGGACGCCGCGCTCGAACGCCGCTTCCAGCCGGTGTTCGTGCCGGAGCCGAGCGTCGAGCAGACGATCGTGATCCTGCGCGGGCTGCGCGACAGCCTCGAGGCGCACCACCAGGTGACGTTCGCCGACGACGCGTTCGTCGCGGCCGCCGAGTTCGCCGACCGCTACATCACGTCGCGCTTCCTGCCCGACAAGGCGATCGACCTGATCGACCAGGCGGCCGCGCGCGTGCGGATCGGCGCGACGTCGCGCCCGGTCGACATTCAGGAAGGCGAAGCGCAGATTGTGCAACTGAAGCGCGAGCAGGATTATGCGACGTCGCGCAAGCGCTTCGACGAAGCGAAACAGTTCGAAGAGCAGATCAACGCGAAGCAGAAGGCCGTCGACGAGATGATGGAGGCGTGGCAGCGCAAGACCGGCTCGGAAACGCTCGAAGTGACCGTCGAATCGGTGGCCGAGGTCGTGTCGCGGCTGACCGGCATTCCCGTATCCGAACTCACGCAGGAAGAACGCCAGAAGCTGCTGAAGATGGAAGAGCAACTGCGCGAGCGCGTGGTCGGCCAGAGCGATGCGGTGGTCGCCGTCAGCGATGCCGTGCGGCTGTCGCGCGCGGGGCTCGGCCAGACGCACCGGCCGATTGCAACGTTCCTGTTCCTCGGGCCGACGGGCGTCGGCAAGACCGAGCTCGCGAAGGCGCTGGCCGAGACCGTGTTCGGTGACGAGCAGGCGATCATCCGCATCGACATGTCCGAATACATGGAGCGGCATGCGGTCGCGCGGCTGATCGGCGCGCCGCCCGGCTACGTCGGCTACGACGAAGGCGGCCAGCTCACCGAGCGCGTGCGGCGCCGCCCGTACAGCGTGATCCTGCTCGACGAGATCGAGAAGGCGCATCCGGACGTCTACAACGTGCTGCTGCAGGTGTTCGACGACGGGCGTCTCACCGACGGCAAGGGCCGCGTGGTCGATTTCAGCAACACGATCATCATCGCGACCAGCAACCTCGGCGCGGCGATCATCATGGACAACCTCACGCAGACGGAAGCCGCGCGCAAGACCGACAAGGCGATCCGCGACGAACTGATGCAGGTGCTCAAAGGGCATTTCCGCCCCGAGTTCCTGAACCGGATCGACGAGGTGATCGTGTTCCACGCGCTGTCGAAGGAGAACATCCGCGCGATCGTGCAGATCCAGCTCGACCGCGTGGTGCGCACGGCCGCCGCGCAGGACATCACGCTCGTGATGGGCGACTCGCTCGTCGAGCACCTGACCGAAGCCGGCTACCAGCCGGAGTTCGGCGCGCGCGAACTGAAGCGCCAGATCCGCCAGACGATCGAGACGCGGCTCGCGAAGGAGATCCTCGCCGACCGGCTGAAGTCGGGCGACAAGTGCGAGGTCGACTACGACAAGGACAGCGACGAAGTGACGTTCAACAAGCTCGCCGCGCCTGAAGCGAAGGAAGCGAAGGAAGCGAAAGACGCGAAGGACGCCGACGGCAAGGCCAAGCCAAACGGCAAGGCCGCCAAGGCGGCAACAGATGCGAAGCCGGAAGATACGCCCGCGGACGCCCCACCGCCTGCCGCGAAGCCGTCGGGCAAGAAATCGTCCGGCGCGAAGAAGGACGCGCACTAAAAAAACGCATGCCCCGCCACCCGGGGCACGCATGATCGGCTCCGTCCGCCGGACGGAGTCGCCCCACGCCGCGACACGGCGCAACCGAGCCACCCGCATCGGGCCCGGCTATTGGAGATTCACCATGACAAATCGACGCGAAGTGCCAGGCATCAGGAAATACGACGGGCCCGCCGGCGGTTGGGGCGCGCTTCGCGCGACAGCCGATGCGGTGCGCACGCAGATGGAAACCATCGAGGCGCCGATCGTGCTGATGCGGACCAACCAGCCCGACGGCTTCGACTGTCCCGGCTGTGCGTGGCCGGACAAGGAACACAAGTCGACGTTCCAGTTCTGCGAGAACGGCGCGAAGGCCGTCACGTGGGAAGCGACGACCAAGCGCGTGACGCCCGAGTTCTTCGCGGCGAACACCGTGTCGTCGCTGCTGCGCATGTCGGACTACGAACTGGAGAACATGGGCCGGCTCACGCATCCGCTCGCCTACGACCGCGCGACCGACACGTTCCGCGCGATCGAATGGGACGATGCATTCGCGCGCATCGGCGAAGTGCTGCGCGCGCTGCCGCCCGAGCAGATCGAGTTCTACACGTCCGGCCGCGCGTCGAACGAAGCCGCGTACCTTTACCAGCTGTTCGCGCGCGAGCTCGGCACCAACAACTTCCCCGATTGCTCGAACATGTGCCACGAGCCGACCAGCGTCGGCCTGCCGCAGTCGATCGGCATCGGCAAGGGCACCGTGTCGCTGGAGGATTTCGACCACTGCGAGCTGATCATCTCGATCGGCCACAATCCCGGCACGAACCATCCGCGGATGATGGGCACGCTGCACGAGTGCGCGCGCCGCAACGTACCGATCATCGTGTTCAACCCGCTGCGCGAGCGCGCGCTCGAACGCTTCGCCGATCCGCAGGACATGATCGAGATGGCGTCGTTCGGCTCGACGCGGATCGCGTCGACGTACTACCAGGTCGATGCGGGCGGCGACGCGGCCGCGCTGAAGGGCATCATGAAGGCGCTGCTGAAGCTCGAAGCCGAGCAAGGCGGCGTGCTCGACCGCGACTTCATCGCGCAGCACACCAACGGCTTCGATGCATTCTCGGCCGACCTCGAAGCGACGTCGTGGGACGACATCGAGCGCGCGAGCGGCCTGAGCCAGGCGCAGCTCGAACAGGTCGCGCTCGCGTACGCGAAGTCGAACGCGACGATCATCACGTACGGGATGGGCGTCACGCAGCACAACAAGGGCACCGCCACCGTGCGCCTGATCGCCGACCTGCTGCTGATGCGCGGCAACATCGGCAAGCCGGGCGCAGGCGTGTGCCCGCTGCGCGGCCATTCGAACGTGCAGGGCAACCGCACCGTCGGCATCACCGAGAAGCCGTCGGCCGAATTCCTGAAGAAGATCGAGGACGTGTGCGGCTTCACGCCGCCCGCGCAGCACGGGCACGACGCGGTACAGGCGATGCAGGCGATGATCGACGGCACCGCGAAGGCGCTGCTGTGCCTCGGCGGCAACTTCGCGGTCGCGCTGCCCGATCCCGAGCTGTCGTTCCCGGCGATGGCGAAGCTCGACCTGAGCGTGCATCTCGGCACGAAGCTGAACCGTTCGCATCTGCTGGTCGGCAAGGAAACCTTCATCCTGCCGGTGCTCGGCCGCACCGAGCTCGACATGCAGGCCACCGGCCCGCAGTCGATCACGGTCGAGGATTCGATGTCGATGGTCCACGCGTCGGCCGGCAAGCTCAAGCCCGCGTCGGACCAGTTGCGCTCGGAGCCCGCGATCGTCGCCGGCATCGCGCACGCGACGCTGCCGAACAGCAAGGTCGCGTGGCTCGACCTGATCGCCGACTACGACCGCATCCGCGACCTGATCGACAAGACGGTATCCGGCTTCGAGGCATTCAACGAGCGGATCCGCACGCCGGGCGGCTTCCGCCTGCCGCTGCCGCCCACCGAGCGTGTATGGCCGACGCCGACCGGCAAGGCGATGTTCTCGGTCTACAAGGGCGTGAAGGAGGACGCGGACGTGCTCGGCGCCGAGCAGGTGCTGCGTCTCATCACGCTGCGCAGCCACGATCAGTACAACACGACGATCTACGGCCTCGACGATCGCTATCGCGGCGTGTTCGGCCGGCGTGACGTGCTGTTCATGAACGCGGCCGATCTCGACAAGTACGGGCTCGAGCACGGCGACCTCGTCGACATCGAGACGGTCACCGCGTCGGGCCGCACACTGCGCCTCGAGAAGATCACCGCGATCGAGTACGACATCGCGCCGGGCTCGGTCGGTGCGTACTATCCGGAAGCGAACGTGCTCGTGCCGCTCGACTACATCGACAAGGAAAGCGGCACGCCGTCGTACAAGTCGGTGCCCGTGCGCGTCGCGCGCTCGGCGGTGGTCTGATCCGCGGGCGGGCGGGGTCGCGGCACACGCCGCGCCCTTCGGCCCGCCTGTCGCCCTGCTCGTCGGCCTCGCGGCCGCCGCATCGCTACCGATGCAGCGGCCGTTTCATTTGATCGCGTCGAACGACGCCGCGTTTACCGCGCCGCCGTCGGCGGCAGATGCGCCGCGCCCTGCCGGCGCCGGTACGCGCTGTCGCGCGTCGCGAGCCAGTAGTACAGCGGCGAGGTGAGCAGCAGGCCCACGAGCCACGACAGGTCCGCGCCGCCCAGATGCGCGGGAATCGGGCCCGCATACATCGGCGTGTTCATGAACGGAATCTGCACGACGATGCCGATCGCATACGCGAGCAGCGCCTGCGGGTTGAAGCGGCCGTACACGCCGCCGTCGGCCATGAAGATCGACTGGATGTCGTACTTGCCCTTGTGGATCACGTAGAAGTCGATCAGGTTGATCGCCGTCCACGGCACCAGCACCACCAGCAGCGCAAGCACCAGATCGACGAGGTTGCCGACGAAGTTCGTCGACGCGCCGATCGCCGCATAGCAGCACGCGACGAAGATCACGACCGATACCACCGCGCGCGCCTTCGCGGTCGGAATCCACTTGTACGCGAACGTCTGCACCGACGTGATCACCGCGAGCACCGCGCCGTACAGGTTCAGCGCGTTGTGGCTGATCACGCTCAGCAGGAACAGCACGAGCATCAGCGGGCCGAGCGGGCCCGTCGCCTGCTTGACCGCATCCATCGTGTCCGCGCCGGCCGGCACCGCGAGCACCGCGACCGCGCCGAAGATGAACGCGAGCGTCGAGCCGATCGTGCAGCCGAGATAGGTCGCCCAGAACGTCGACGCGACGCCGACGTCCTCCGGCAGATAGCGCGAATAGTCCGACACGTACGGCGCGAACGCGATCTGCCACAGCGCCGACAGCGACACCGTCGCGAGCCAGCCCGCGAAGTCGAAACCGCCGCGCGTGAGGAAATCGGCCGTGCTCACGTGCGACAGGATCATCCAGAAGCCGACGGCGATGCCGATGCCGAGCACCCACGTGCCGATGCGGTTCAGGATGTGGATGAACCGGTAACCGACGATCCCGATCAGCCCGGAGCCGACCGCACCGATCACGATGCCGACGGGCACCGGCACCGACGGTGCGATGCCGTGCACCGACTTGCCGGCGAGCACGATGTTCGACGCGAAGAAACCGACATACATCACCGCCGCGATCACCGTGACGAGCAGCGCGCCCCACGAGCCGAACTGCGCGCGGCTCTGGATCATCTGCGGGATGCCCATCTGCGGCCCCTGCGCCGAATGCAGGGCCATCAGCACGCCGCCGACCGCCTGGCCCACGACGATCGCGACGATGCCCCACATCAGGTTCAGGTGGAACAGCTGCACGCCGAGCGCGCCGGTCACGATCGGCAGCGGCGCGATGTTGCCGCCGAACCAGAGCGTGAACAGGTCGCGCACCTTGCCGTGGCGCTCCGTGGGCGGCACGTAGCCGATCGTGTGTTTCTCTATCATCGGGGACGCATTGCGTTCCGCGTTCGTCATGGTGATGCCTCCTGTCGTGCGCGGCGATGCGCGCGGGCCGTTTTCGCCGGTGCGCGCCGGGATGCGCGCCTGCAATCGGGTCCGGATGCGCGATGCGCGGCAGACGGGGGCGGATGACGCCCGCCGGCGTACGCGGCCTCGTCGCGATCCAGGTTGGAGACGATGGTGCGCCACGGGGGTGGGGACCGGAAAATACTAAAAATATTTTCGGGATATACGAAAAAGCTCTGCAGCGGAATGTTCGGCGCCGGACGACTTCGGGTAAGGTGCCAGGGTCTGTTTCCCTATGGAACGCACGTGCGCCCGCGGCGGCACGCCGGGGCCGGGCATCAGAGGTGCTTGTGGCTCACTACACTTTGCGGCAACTGAAATACTTCGTCACGACGGTCGAATCCGGCAGCGTCGCCGAGGCGTCGCGCCAGCTCTTCATCGCGCAGCCGTCGATTTCCAGCGCGATCAAGGGGCTCGAGGAAAGCTTCGGCGTGAAGCTGTTCATTCGCCATCACGCGCAGGGCGTGTCGCTGACGCCGAGCGGCACGCGCTTCTACCGGAAAGCGCAGGAACTGCTGCGCATCGCGCACGAGTTCGAACAGAACGCGCTCGCCGACAACGACGTGGTCACCGGGCAGATCGACATCGGCTGCTTCGAGACGGTCGCGCCGCTCTATCTGCCGCAACTGATCGCCGGCTTTCGCGAGCGCTACCCGGGCGTGAACATCCGGCTGCGCGACGGCGACCAGCAGGAACTCGTGCAGGGGCTGACGTCGGGCACGTTCGACCTCGCGCTGATGTACGACCACGATCTGGACGGCACGATCGAAACCGAGCCGCTGATGCCGCCACAGCAGCCGTACGTGCTGCTGCCGGAGCACCATCGGTTCGCGGGCCAGACGCACGTGTCGCTGCGCGACCTGTGCGTCGAGCCGATGATCCTGCTCGACGTGCAGCCGAGCCGCACGTACTTCGTCAGTCTGTTTCATGAACTCGGGCTCACGCCGAACATCGTGTTCGGCTCGCCGTCGATCGAGATGGTGCGCGGGATGGTCGGCCAGGGATTCGGCTTCTCGCTGCTCGTCACGCGTCCGCACTCGGAATACACGTACGACGGCCAGCGCGTCGTGACGATCGCGCTCAGCGAAACGGTGAGCCCGTCGGGGCTCGTGAGTGCGCGGCTGAAGCGCGGCCAGCTCACGAAACAGGCGCAGTCATTCGTCGACTTCTGCCGCGAGCGGCTCGCGCAGATCGTCGCTCGAGCGGCGCGGTAAGCGCCGCGATCGCAAACAGGAACGGGAACAAGCACACGCAAGCGCCGCACGATGCGATGCGTGCGTGTCGGCCGCCGGTTCAGCCGGCGCAAGCGAGATATGCGGCGAGGCGCGCCATCATCGCGTCGCATCCGTGCAGTTGTTCGAGCGTGACGAACTCGTCGGGCTTGTGCCCCTGATCCATGCTGCCGGGCCCGCACACGACGGTCGGAATGCCGGCCTGCCCGAACAGGCCGCCCTCGGTGCCGAACGCCACCGTGCCGAACGCGTCGGACCCACTCAACGTCGCGAGCAGGCGCGCGGCATCGCTGTCCGGCGCGGTCGCCAGCCCCGGATACGCACCGAGCGGCTGCAGCCGGATGTCGGTATCGGGCTGCACCGCGCGCATCTTCGGCAACAGTTCGGATTCCGCATAGTCCTGCAGCGTTCTCGGCACGTCGTGCGCATCGAAATCGGGCAGCGCCCGCACCTCGAAATCGAATTCGCATTCGGCCGGCACGATGTTCAGCGCGCGGCCGCCCTTGATCAGCCCCGTCTGCACAGTCGAGAACGGCGGATCGAAACGGCTGTCGTGCCGGTGGGGCCGCGCGAGCGCCGCGCCGATCTCACCGAGCCGGCCGATCAGCTTCGCCGCGTAGTCGATTGCGTTGACACCGAGCGGCGCATACGCCGAGTGGCACGCCGCGCCCTTCACGTGGCACCGCATCGCGAGCTTGCCTTTGTGGCCGAGCACCGGCTTGAGCTCGGTCGGCTCGCCGATCAAGCATACGCGCGGGCGGTGCGCACGCTTGGCCAACTCGGCGAGCATCGGCCGCACGCCGACGCAACCGACTTCCTCGTCGTACGAGAACGCGAGATGCACCGGTTCGCGCAACGGCCGCGCGACGAACGCCGGCACGGCCGCGAGCACCGACGCGATGAAACCCTTCATGTCGGCCGTGCCGCGGCCGTACAGGCGGCCGTCGCGCTCGGTCAGCCGGAACGGCTCGACCGTCCACGCCTGCCCGTCGACCGGCACGACGTCGGTATGGCCTGACAGCGCCACGCCGCCGCGCACGTACGGGCCGATCGTCGCGTACAGGCTCGCCTTTGTGCGGTCCGCGTTGTGGAACAGCTCGCTCGCCACGCCAAAGCCCGCGAGATAGTCGCGGATGAAGCCGATCATCCCGAGGTTCGAATCGCGGCTGACCGTCGCGAACGCGATCAGCCGTTCGAGCAACGCGCGGCTCGACGTGTCATTCATCGCCCGGCACTCCGTAGCTCGGCGCGGCGGTCGGGTCCAGCGCGCGCGTCTGGTAGTCCTGCATCTGCGGCCGATACGCACGCCACAGCGCATCGAGCTGCCCGATCGGGTCGGTATCGGCCCAGTCGACGCGCAGGTCGACGATCGGCCAGACCACGTCGCCGGCCACCTTCAACGCGGCCGAATGCACGGGCCCCGCCTCGCCGCCGGCTACCATCGCCGCGTGCATCGCGGCCAGCAGACGATCGGCAAGCAAGCCGGACGCCTGCTCGAACGCGCGCACCATCGCGCCGATTACGTCGGGCGAAGCCAGCAGGTTGCCGGCCGCCACGCATTGCTCGCCGCGCACCGCGTGGTGCGTGCCGAGCGCTTCCTTGCCGGTGAAAAAGGCCGTTTGCCCCTGCCCGTCGATCACCGTGACCTGCCGGTACTGGCTCCAGCCGTTCGCGCTCAGCGCGCGGTCGAGCGCGGCGGCGGGCGCGAGCTGCTCGTGCTCGATCAGGTCCAGCGTCTGCGGCCCAAGGGCCGGCAGCGTGACGTTCTGCGTCGCGACCGCGCCGACGCCCGCGCGCACCCACGGGCAGCGTGCGCCCACCGCGATGCTCGACGAGCTGATCGCGATACCGAGCTGGCCCGTCTCCGGGCAACGCCCGACGATGGAGAAAGTCATGTCGCCTCCTGTGCGCGGTTCGGCTGCCCGTTGTCGGGAATCACCGCAATCACGTCGATCTCCATCAGCCATTGCGGCTGGCCGAGCGCCGAGACGACGAGCCCCGTCGAGATCGGATAGACGCCCTTCAGCCACTTGCCGACTTCCTGGTACACGGGTTCGCGATAACGCGGGTCGATCAGGTAGGTCGTCGTCTTCACGATGTGCGTGAGGTCGCTGCCGGCTTCCTCGAGCAACTGCTTGACGTTCTTCATCGCCTGCTCCGCCTGCGCGCGTGCATCGCCGAGGCCGATCAGGTTGCCGCCGAAATCGGTGCCGACCTGGCCGCGCACGTAGACGGTGTTGCCGGCGCGCACCGCCTGGCACAGGTCGTTGTCGAGCGTCTGGTTCGGGTAGGTATCCTTCGTGTTGAACATGCGGATACGCGTATGGGTAGGCTGGCTCATCGAAGTCCTTCGAGTGTCGGTATGATCGCCCGCCGCGCCGGAAGCGGTCGCGGCGCGGCGGAATGGGTCGGGAGGTCAGTTCGCCGCTTCGGCGCGCGCGCGGGCTTCGGGCCGTGCCGCGTGCGCGGCCGCGCAGTGCTGCGCCGCGTCGTGGTACGCGAGGTACTTGCGCTGCGTGACGATGTGATCGGCGATGTGCTTCGCGTCGTGCCACACGCCCCAGATGAAGCTGGAGCCGCGCCGCGACAGCCACGGCAGGCCAAGGAAATAGATGCCCGGCTCCTTCGACACGCCGCGCTGGTGCTGCGGCTTGCCGTTCGGCGCGAATGCATCGACGTTCAGCCAGCCGTAGTCGACCGCATAGCCGGTCGCCCACACGATCGACGTGACGCCGGCGGCGGCGAGATCGAGCGAGAGGAGCGGATGCGCGACGCATGCCGGGTCAGGCAGGATGCGGCGGGCTTCCGGTTCTTCCGGCAGGTCGAGGCCGTTGCGGGCCACGTAGGCGTCGGCCGCGTCGAGCAGTGACAGGTAGTTCTCGTCGCCACGCGCGAGATTGATCGCGAGATCGCGTTCGAAAGTGGCCACGCCACCGTCGAACGCCTTGGTCAGCCCGACCAGCGTCACGCCCTGATTCGCGAGCGCGCGGAAATCGACCGTGTGGCCGCCGCGCGCGCCGCTCACCGCGATCGTCACGTGTTCGCGGCCCGGGGTCGCGACTTCCTTGTCCCATTCGCCGAGCACGCCGAGCCACCAGCAGAAGTCGCGGCCGCGATATGCGCGCGGCGGGCGATCGTGCGGCCCGACCGACAGATAGACCTGCCGGCCCGCGCGCTGTAGTTCGTCGGCGATCTGCACGCCCGACGAGCCGGCACCGACCACCAGCACCGCGCCTTCCGGAAGCTGGCCCGGGTTGCGATAGTCGGCGGAATGGATCTGCACGACGCGCGCGTCGTCCGGTGCGATCGGCGGAATCACCGGGCGCTGGAACGGACCGGTGGCGACCACCACGCGATTCGCGTCGATCGTGCCGTCGGATGTCTCGACGACGAAGCCGGGCTTGCCGGTGTTGCGCACGACGCTCTTCACTTCGACGCCGGTCCGGATCGGCGCGTTGAATTTGCGCGCATACGCTTCGAAGTAGTCGGCGACCTGGTCTTTCGATGCGAACGCATCGGGCGCGAGGCCGTCGAATTCGAGCCCCGGGAAGCGGTCGTGCCACGCGGGGCCGTTCGCGACCAGCGAATCCCAGCGCCCCGTGCGCCAGCGCTCGGCGATGCGGCTGCGCTCCAGCACGAGATGGGGCACGCCCAGCTTGCCCAGATGCTCGCTCATCGCGATGCCGGCCTGCCCGGCGCCGACGACGAGCGTATCGATTGAAGTTGTTTCGACTGCCACGGCTGCCTCCTTCTGAAGTGCGGCTCGGTGCGACGCGCGTGCTGTCGCGTGAGCTGGAATGGAGACATTCTGCTGACACGCCGCCGGGGGCGAAATGATGATTTTTGTTGGTGTTGACGAGAAAAAAGCTGGGGACGGCCTGGACGGCCGGCCGTACCGGCGCGCAGCGCCGATACCGTCGGAGGACACTGCACCGGCGCCCGCCTGCATGGCGGGCGCCGGCTTCAGCCGATCGTTTCGGCTACACGTTGGTCCATGCGCCGGTGCCGTGCTGATACTGCATCACGCCGCCGTGGAGCCGCACCCGCAGGTTGCCGTCCGGCACCTGCACCCATTCGGTCATGTCGAGACTCATCATCAACGCGACGAAGAAATCCTGCAGCTCTTGCGACGTGCTGGCCTGCCAGAGATCGATGCGCCCGAGGCACGCGCGCATGTTGCCCTGCTGCTGCATGATCGTCTCGACCTGTCCGGCAACGTCCGCCGCCGGATCGTAGACATTCGTGCCGTCGGGGCTCACGATCGACAGATGAATGCCGCGCACCAACGTCGGTTGACCCGGCGTTTGCTCGACGAGCGCGATGCAGCTCGTCATCGCACCGAAATCGATTTCCGTCGCATCTCCCCATTTGCGCTCGCCCACCCCCAGCGGCGCGGGACCGTGTACGTTCTGAATGATGTAGGACATGGGTTTCCTCACATGACTGGACAACACTGCCGGTAGCAGGCCGCGACGTATTCGACGAAGAACGCGCGTCGCGCCTGCCGCTCACATCCCGTCCGGCCCGACGGCCCGGCGGGTCGTGTCGATCGATGCCGGTCGAGCACGCCGCACCGTCGTCGGCATGCTGGGCGCGGCCTGCGATGGCATCGTCATGCGCCGCTGGCGCGCCCTACGTGCCCTTCTTGTCCAGCAGCGCCTGATACCTCTGCAGGCTCTCGTCGATCTTGTCGAGCGCGACGCTCGCGGCTTCTCCTTCGATCGCCTCCGCGGCGCCGGCGACGATCGCCGCGGTCGCGACGAACAAGTCCGTCAACAGCAGGCCCACCGCATCCATCGCCATGCCTTTCACGTCCTCGTCGATGGTCTTCTGCGCCAGGTCCTTCATCAACACGCTCTTGCCCGCGATCGCCAGCGACGTCGTCGCCTCGAAGTAGTTGGCCGCCGCCTGCGCGACCATGCCGCCCGCCTGCGTGATCATCATGTTCGGGCCGACGGCGATCTGCGTCGTCGCGTAGGACGCCGCCTCCGCGTTGATCGCCTGCACGGTCTGCAGCGCCGACGGGGCGGCCCCGGTGGCCCCCGCGATCTGGTCCGGCGCCTTCAGCGCGTCGGTGAACCTGCGCTGCCGGTTGACCGGCCACGTGCGCGTGCCGGCCGTCGAAGCAGCGGCGTGCGATGCGACATCGGCCGCCGTCGTTGCTTCGGCCGCGGCGGCCGCGCCATCGTCCGGTGCCGGCGTCGCGCCGTCGCCGCGTCCGCCCAAAAGACCTTTCATGTTCATGATTCAGGTATCCCGAGAGTCATCGCGTACTAATGCGTGGAACCCGTCTTCGGCGCGCCCGCCTCCGGCTGCGACGCGCCGCCCGAGGCCGGCTTCGGCGACGCTTCGACGGACAGGATCATGGCCACGGCCTTCGACACCACGGCGTTCGAAATCTGGTTCAGCGCGGCCTGCTGCTGCGTCATGTTCTGCGCCGAGATGCCGACGGCCTGGCTGAACATCTGGTAAAGCATGCCCAGCGCCTGGGCCGGCGATCCCGCCACGACGTTGACGTTGGTCTGCGTCACCGCGTCGGTAATCTGCTCATTGACTGTGTCTGCCACGAGGCCTCCTCGGATCTCGGCTCCGGCATGCGGTTGAAGGAACGGGCGGGCCGGCAGGCCATCGACGCCGCGCATGCCGTTAGGAACGCTGCGTGCCGGCATTCGTGAACGCGCTCACGCGAGTTCCTCGCGCAACTTCTTGCGCAGCAGCTCGACGCGTTTTCTGGCGAGCGGCTCGTTGATCCCGAGCGTCGCGGCGATGTGCAGATAGGGCCGGTCCTCCTCGAACTTCAGCGTGAACAGCATCTGCTGCTGCGGGGAAAGCATCGACAGCGCCTGTTCGAGACGCAGCAGCTGTTGCCGCAGCAGCAGTTGCTGCTCCACCGACGGCGCGTGGCCGGCGAGCTCGACCGCGTGATCGTCGTCCCAGCCCGAGTCGAATTCGAGCATGCCGCTTTCGCGCACACGGCGGCGCGCGCCATCGAGGAATGCGTGATTCAGCGCCAGAAAGAGAAAGCCCGTCAGGTTCCGCACGCGCTCGGGCGAGCGCTGCAGGTAAATGTGGACCTTGAGCGCGGTATCGGAAAGCAGTTCGTCGGCGCGGTGAATATCACCCTTGCACAACAGGCGCGCACGGCGCCGCAATTTCCCCTGCATTTCCCGCCATGCGCGGTCGAGCTGCTGCGCCGGAGACTCGGGCGCCGAGGCAGCGTGCTGGTTCGAGGTTGTCATCCCGTGTCTTCCTTTTTTATGGAAAACACAGAATCGATTCGACGCCGGGAATGGCGCTGTTACCCGCGTAACACCGATATAACGATAATCGGGCGCAGTAAATTATCTTGATTATTATGAACGGAAATTTTAATTAGCCGGCATAGCCCGATCCGTCGTTTCAGGTGCGCCGCCGGACCTGACTGAATAACGGCATTGCGATGAACAAGAACGACTACCGCCGCGATGCGTCCGTGCGTCGGCATGCTGCTTCCCGTGTCGGTCGATCGAGCGCGCTTGCCGCCGGAGCGCCGCCCTGTCCGGACTGCTTGCCGATTATTTCAATACTTTCATTATTCATTTTTCACGCAATGCCGAAGGCAGCGTTTTTCGCTGGGTGGCCGCATCGTCAAACAACCTCGCGCGGAAACCATGCCTGCCCTTGCTAACGCTCAAACGCTGCGCAATATACCGATACTCGCCGGCCTCCCGGAAAGCCTGATCGCCCACATCGAGCGGCACGTCACGCCCTGGCCCGAACACGGCAATCGCCTGTTGTTCTTCAAGGGCGATCCGGGGGATTTCGTCGCGTTCGTGCACAGCGGCCGCGTCTACAGGACACTGCACGAGCCCGGCGGGCGCGAGATCATTCTCGGCCACTCGATGCCCGGCGAACTCATCGGCGAAAACACGCTGATTCGCGCGCACCGGCGCAGTTTCACCGCCCAGTTGAGCGCCGACTGCCGCATTTCGCTGCTGTATCGCCAGTACTTCGCGCCGCTGCTGGCGAACGCGGAATTCATGGGGCGTATCCATGAGCAGCTGTGCCGGCACCTTCACCAGTTGAGCGACTTCGTCGAGTCGGCATGCCTGTACCGGGTCGAAGCACGGCTCGCGCGCCATCTGCTGAACCGCATGCAAGGGAACGATCTCGAGGTGCCGTTGCCGGAGAACCAGAGCATCCTCGCCGCGATGCTCAACGTCAGCCGGCCGCGACTGAACAGCAGCCTGCGGAAGATGCAGCGCGACGGCCTGATCCGGCTACACGAACACGGCGTGACGATTCAGAAACCGGAGCAGCTCCGGACCATCGTCGACGCCAATTGATGCCGCGGCAAGCGCGTGCGTCGGGCAGCGCCGCCGGGCGGGCGGATGCGCGCCGGGTCATGCGGCGCGCGGTGAAGGTCAGCCGCGCCCGTGACCGAGGGCGTTCATCAACTGCGCGACGGCGGCGAGTTGCGATACGAAGCTGTCGTTCGCCGAGCGCGCCGCGCCGGCCGCCGCCGCCGGCGACCCGGCATAGAGCTGCATGACGCCGACGGTCGTGGCGGCAAGGTTGGACATCGCCTGGTTCGCCTGCATCTGCACCGCGTTGTGAAGCAGGATCGCGGACGCATGGCTGTTCGACTGCATGAGCGTGCCCAACGCCACGGCGGGCGCTTCGCCCACCACCTTCACGTTGGCTTGCGTGACCGCATCGGTCATCGCGGGAGAAACCTGTTCCGGCATGTCGTTGCTCCTGGTTGGTTCGCCGCTGACGCGCTGTCACGGCGAAAGCATGAGTGGGTCGGTCGCTGCCGCGCGCGGCACGGCGCCGCCGATGCGCCCGCTGGGGCCCGCTTGCGCGGGCGTGTCGACACGGCGTCCGCGCCAGCGATGCGTCAGGCGAGCGCCTTGCCGAGCGCGAGCACGTCGGCCAGCACGGAAAGCACGCCGTTCGAGCCGATTTCCGTCGCGGATGCGCCGGCGCTCGCCGGCCCGAGCGTGTACAGCTGCATCGTGCCCACGTTCGTCGAGGTCGGCAGTTGCACCGCGGACTGCGACTGCTGCTGCACCGCGTTCTCGAACAACACGCTCAGCGAGTGGCTCTGCGCCTGGTACAGCGAACCCGTTGCCATCGCGGGCGCTTCGCCGACCACCTTGACGTTGGTCTGCGTGACCGCGTCGGTGATCGCGGCGTTGACCGCGCACGTCGTGCAGTTGCAGGGGTCTTTCGGATCGTCTACGTCGTTTGCCATCGTATTTCTCCTGATTTGCGAACGGGCGCCGCATCGAATCGGTGCTGCCCGTTCTGTCGATTGCTCCGGAACACCGCGCGGCACCGCTGTTCAGGCGCCGGCGGCCATGCTGCCGACTCGCGGCACGGCGGTGGCATGGGCGGCTCACGCCGCTTGCGCCGCCGCTCGACCACGGCGTTGCGATGGCGCGTCAGCCCTTGACTGCCTTCCCGATCGCGATCACGTCGGCCAGAATCGAAATGATCCCGTTCGCGCCGATTTCCGTGGCGGCCGCGCCCGCGCTTTCCGGCCCGATCGTGTAGAGCTGCATCGTCCCCACGTTCGTCGACGTTTGCGACTGGATCGCGGCCTGCGACTGCTGCTGCACCGCGTTCTCGAACAGGATGCTGAGCGAATGGCTCTGGGCCTGGTACAGCGAGCCCATCGCCATTGCCGGCGCTTCCGCGACCACCTTGACGTTGACCTGTGTGACCGCATCGGTAATCGCGGGATTGACCTGGCACACTTGACACGTATCAGCCATTTGTTGCTCCTTGGTTCACGTAGTTGAGAGGTCGCACTTCGGGGCCGGCCGGTTTCGCGTTCGGCCGCATGACCCGCGTGCTACTCCATGGACGCTGCGCCGGGCGTATCGTGAACGGCAGCGGTGGGTTCGGCCGGGCCGGCCGGGCCGGCGCCGATGCTCCGCAACCGGTCCTCCATCGCGTCGAGCCTGACGGCGAGCCCTCCGGCGAGCCGTTCGGCGAGCCGTTCCGCGAGCGCGTCGCCGTATTGCCGGAAGCATGCTTCGATTTCCTGCCGGATCAGGCCCGTCAGTTGTTCCCCGATCATCGTCAGCGCCTCGCGGGTGCTGTCCTGAATCTCGACCGCGCCGGACGCCTGCGCGTCGGCCGCCGGCTCGTGCGCGTCGAGTACGCCCGATACTTTCCGCTGCTCCGACGCGAGCATGCCGAGGGTCGTCTCGTTCTGCGTATCGATCGTCTGCAGGATCCCGCGCATCTTCTCGTACGCCTTTTGCTGGTTGAGCTGCAGGAAATGCTTGATCTGTTCGCGCGCCTCTTGCCGCGTTTTGAATTGCGGCAATGGCGGCTTCGCGGCGCCCGCCTGCGCGGCCGGGCCGCCGGCGGGCGGCGGCGGGTTCCCCTGCCGGCTCGGCAGCCGCTCGAGCAACGCCTGTTCTTCGGGCTCGAGCGGCCGTCCGAGTCGCTTCTCCGCAAGCTGCCGCAGCAGCGGGGTCAGTTCTTCAGTGCTCATGGCTCACCCCTCCTCGCCGGTCGTTCGAGGCACGGGTACGTGCGGTTCGGGTTCGGATGGACGCCGCGTCACGGCGGCCTGGTCGGCGTGCTGCAATGGATATCGCATGGTGTTCTCCGGGAAAGGGACGTGCGACGGCCTTGCCGGAAATGTCGGCAGGACCGCTGCAAGGACGAACCGTGCGACGAGGATGTGAAATCGGGAGGCGGTGCGGGCGGGCGGTGTGTGTCAGGTGAGCCGGTAACCACCGACAGGAGCGGCCGTCGTTTTCGCTCGGGGAGGATCGGCGGCTTGCGGCTTCTCCCGCGGCATGTAGCCATCGGGCACATGGGAGGTATCCGGAATTCCGTGTGTGAGGCGGGTTGAGATTCAGACTCCAATGTTGAATCGTTCCGGGTAAAGCAGCGCGAACTGAGTCATGGCGCTCTTCCAATCGTGCCGGGAACCGGTCCACT
>NZ_JAUJRI010000009.1:0-259412 GCF_030504405.1 Burkholderia sp. AU44665
AGCGGCCAAGCGCCTTGGTCGCGCGGCGGCGCAGCTCGGCCATCTTGTCGAATTCGTCGGCGAACTCGTCGACCGCGCGCTGCGCCGCCGCTTCCAGCATCTCGACGCGCGATGCGCGCTCGCGGCCAGCGGCGTCGTACCATCCGCTCACACTCACCCGACGACGTCTTGCAATTTCGGACAGCCGGTCATGCAGCGTGGCGATCAGGAACGCGCGACGCGTTCGGTTATCGAGCAAGTCGTCCTGCAGATACGGGTTGCGGCGCACGACCCAGATGTCGCCGAGCACTTCGCAGAGCAGCCGCGCCGAGCGGCCCGTGCGGCGCTCGGCGCGCAGTTCGTCGAGCACCGACCACGCCTCTTCGCCGAGCAGGCGGATCACGATCTCGCGATCGGAAAACGACGTGTAGTTATACGGAATATTGCGCGACGGTTCATGTAATCCTGCTATTGCCCGAACACGATCTAGCAAATGTACGCTTGGCAGTCGGGCATTCATTGGCGTCTATGAAATGAATGATGATGCGATCGAGAACCACGCTCGGGAAAGCGGAATCGTATTCGGCAGGCAGCAGGCAAACTAAACGGAAATGGCGGTCCGGACCAGATCGAACGCGCTTTTCAGGATCATCGCCGTGGCTATGCCGACCAATGGAGGCGCAAGCACCCCGGTCACGCACAGCAGGACACGGCCCGGGACCGGCAAGCCCGGCCGCTTCCATGCGATATAAAGCGCGGCAGGCGGCAGAAAGAGAATCGACAAAATATAGGCTTTGTACGTAAACCCATGACGCGCGACAAATGCCTTGACCTTTTCCTTGAAAGACATTCCCGAACTCTCCTAGATCAATCCCAGACGGCTAACCTTCGCCACCGCCTGCGCCCTGTTCGAAACACGCAGTTTTTCATACACATTCGTCAGATGAAACTTGACCGTTCTTTCCGACATCGAAAGTATTCGGCCAATTTCCCACGCAGTCTTGCCTTCGACTACCCATTTGATTACATCGGATTCCTTTCTCGTGAACTGAATCCTGTTCGGGTCCGCGCAAGCATCCGGCTCGAAGCCTGCCGCAGGTGATTCCGCGGCTTCCCGGCTCTGTCTCGCAATCTTCTGGGTCAGTGCTGCATGCAAATGCATGGCAATGAGACTGACGAGCAACGCCGAATGCAACGTCGTGTCTTCGCACTTCAACTGCAAGACGGTCCGAATGGCCGTCGAATCGCCGGGCGGCGCGCCAATACAAGCGACCACCCCCTGCCCGCGCATGTATGACGCGACATCGTTGACCTGCGCATCGCGTTGCGGCAATTCCCCGTCGAGATCGCGCCAGCGAAAGGTATGATCCTGACGATCCGACAAGGCGAAGCAACTCAAATATCGATCAATGTCGATCCCGGCTCCAAACAGCGTCAGGCCTCGTCGGGTTCCGGCGTCGTTCGCGGCACCATAGCGATATATCAGTCCGTGAGAAGCTGCATCGCCGCTTCCTCCATGCAAAATCAAACACTTGTCGAACGGAATCACTCGTCCAATTTTTTCCGCGAGCTGATCGATCCCCTCGGTCAAACCGTTGGGACGAAGAATCTCGCCGATGATGCGAGAAAAGGTCTCCAATTTTCCGGGCCCTTATTGAAAAGACAAGGTTCTTGATCGTCGACGCGCCGTGGCAACCCGGTTTATTTACCCAAGCTTCAAGACCGTAACGGATTGCCGGCACCTGGCGCTTACTCCCTGTACATCGGCACTGGCCAATATTCGATGACAACATCAAGTCAAGCATCGCTCGCGATGCCATGCTTCCAGAACAAACATTTGTCAAGGAGTACGGATCAACGACGCCGAATGATTAACATCTGAATTATTAACATGCCAATTATTGAAACCGGACTTCACATGCCCTAATGACAGAACGATTTCATCCACGCGCGCGATGTCGAAATGTATTCATTCACCAGCCGCAAGCCAGACAATGGCCAATTGAAGAGCCGGCGGCTGAACTTCACGCCTAGACTTCATTCTCTAAACCTGGCGCTGCGCAAGTATATCGGAGGACAGAAGACAGAAACATTACCTTTCGAAAAAAATATGTAATGAAGCTTTCTATCTAGTTACAGCAAAAATTCGAATTTTGTTTCATGCCTGCGACAAACTGACGCACGTCGTTTCAATATCTCGACATCAAGCGCGATTTTGCAGAAGCCACGGCCCGATCGAGCTAGAAAACTTTACAAATCGCCGTGATTTCAATTTCGCATGCTCGTATAGTTCCGTCGATTATTTACATCGTTTGAATTTGCGACAGTCAATTGCCACGCCGATAATTCAGGAAAATCGATTGATCCGATCCTGCTGCCTGAACGCAGTCAAATCTTCCCCGTCCGTTCGAATATTCCCTGACTGAATCGGCAAAAAATCCTGATTCACGCAACCAGCCGGTCGACGCATCTCGCGACACCCGCTCCTGATCGATCGAACGGCGGCACATCGCCGGCGTGGCGACAGCGACAAACCGCGTACTGCCATCGGTCGACAGTATGCGAACGGCGCTGCATCCGGCGCCGGCCAGTATGGCCGGGCATGCTGGCACCGCATCTGTATCCGTGTGCTCGTCGGTACCGCTAGCCAGTTCACGAATGCCCGCCCGACGGGCGTTTCGCCATCGCGCGAAGGCGGCCCTCGAACTTGTGCAGCAACATCGACGCCGTGGCCGCAAGGCCGATGGCGAGTCCGCTCCATATGCCATAGATGCCGTATCCCAGCAGCACACCGGCCACCCAGGCGACCGGCAGACCGATGACCCAGTATCCGACGATCGATATTCGGAACGAACTCGTTACGTCACCGAGCCCTCGCAAGATGCCAACGCCGATGTTCTGGCTGCAATCGAAGATCTGCAGCAGTGCCGCGATCGTCAGCAGCCCGCCAGCGAGGCGCAGCACTTCGGCACTCGCGGCCACACCGTTATCGAGAAATGGCGCGAGCACGCGGGTGGGCGCAATGAGATACGGAAGCGCAACGACCAGCATGGTCACGACGCCCAGCGCGAGCCCCGTATAACCGAGTCGACGCGCCCCGCGATAGTCGTGCCGTGCACACGCATGGCTGATGCTGATCGACGACGCATGAGACAAGCCGACGGAAATCATGAACACGATGTAGATCACCTGATTCACGATTGTCTGGGCGGCGAGCGCATCGGCGCCGAGCGTCCCGATCACGAGCGTGAGGACGGTAAAGAACGCTGCCTCCGATCCATAGGTTGCCGCAATCGGCAAACCCATCCGCCACGTCCGCGCCAACGTATCGGCATCGGCACGCCAGACGGCGAGCGACAAGTGTTCGGACAGTTCCGGCCGGCGCCTAGCGATCGTCAGGAACGCGATGAAGGAAAGCAGGTACACGCAACTGGTTGCGCACGCAATGCCGATCAGGCCGAGCTTCGGAAATCCGAACCGGCCGAACATCAATGCATAGTCGAGCGCGGCGTTGACGACGATCGATACGATCGTGATCGCCAATAGCGGCCCAGGCCTGCGCAATCCGACGGTATATTGTCGAAGCACCTGAAACCAGAGACACGGCAACATGCCGGGCGCGGCCGCCGCCAGATAGAACGATGCTTGCCGCGCGACGTCGGGGTCCTGACCGAGCCAGACAAGCGGCTTTTCGATGCACAGCATCATCAATGCAAACACCAGTGCCGCAAGCGTCGACAACGCAAAGCCGGACCGCACCAGCCGCATGATTTCCGCATGCGCGTGCTGGCCGTTCGCGAACGCGACGAGGTTGCCGGTTCCCGTCACCAGCCCGGTTCCCATCGTCCGGAACTGGTTGAAGATCGTCAGCGCGAGACCGCCAGCGGCGATCTCGCGCGGGCCAAGCATCCCCATCATGACGATGTCGGTGGTCGTCAGCGCCACCTGTGCGAGCTGCGTGAGAACGAGCGGAGCGGCAAGCACGCCGATTTGTCTGGCATCGAGCCAGACTTGCCGATGAAGTTTCATACGGCGCGGGAAAATATCGATTCAAGTTCGTGAGCAACCGACTCGTCGAGCAGATTCCGCTCTCGCATCCAGTCGTCGTTGAACACCGTGTCCAGATATTTCTCCCCGCCGTCACAGACCAGGGCCACGAGTGTCGCACCCGCGGGCAGCGAATCGAACATCTTCAACGCGTGCCAGACGACACCGCCTGCCGAGCCGCCGACGAGCAGCGACTTCTTGCGTGCGATATAGCGTGCTGTATTGAATGCGGCCGCGTCCGTCACTTTGAAGCCTTCGTCGAGCAACGCATAGTCGACCAACGCGCCGATCTCGGCGCCGGGCGGTGTCCCGGTGCCGGACTGATAATACGGCCCGCCTTCGCCGCCGAAAACGATCGAGCCGACGGGCTCGACGCCGACGACTCGCGGCGCCGGGCCGGTCGCGAGCAGTTCCCGCGCAGTGCCGAACAGCGACCCGCCGGTGCCGACCGCACCGACCAGAAAGTCGATCCGGTCGCCAAGAATGTCGCGCAGCTCATGTGCCAGCCCGCGATAACCGTTACCGTTCGCGGGATTGTTGTGCTGCTCCGTCCAGATGCCGTCCGGATCGTCGGCCGCCATGCGTTTGGCAAGTGCGTCCCGGTCCGCCGTCGCGATCTCGTCGCCGTCGCTCACGTAGACGAGCGCCGCGCCGAAGGCCTGCATCGCGCGCAACTTGTCTTTCGATGCGTGACGATCCACGACCGCGGTGAACCGATAGCCGCGCTCGGCCGACAACAGCGCGAGCCCCATGCCCGTATTGCCGGAGGTCGATTCGATCACATGCCCGGCCGGCCGGAGACTTCCGTCCTGTTCGGCTTCGTCGAGCATCTGCCTTGCCATGCGGATCTTGGCGCTGCCGGTCGGATTCGTCGACTCGAGTTTAAGCAGGATGCGCGCGCCGTTGGCGCCGCGAATCAATTCGAACAACGGCGTGTGGCCGACAAGATCCGATACCTTCGACACGATCGCAGGTACGGTGATCGTGGCTTGCTCACCGAGAAAGCGTACATTCATGGTCAGGCTCCCGGAAACTGGAAGAGGCGATCGACGCGCCAACGCGGCCGTGCGCCGTCAAGTGTCAAGACAAGCTTGGGGGGAAGCGGCAACTCGTGAAATGAAGATTCGTTCGAATCCATCTGGTAGCCGGCCGTGTTTGGGTAGATCAGCAGATCGCCGGGTTCCGGGCGCTGCCCGAATGCGATCTTGCGCCAGGTCAGCATGTCCGAATCGAGGCAGCTCGCCCCGCCGACACAGGCGCGATAAGGCGCGCCCGTGCGCGGAGATCGCGAGGGCTCGCGCGTCACGCTCAGCAGTTCCGGATCGGGCAGGAATTCGCTGGCGAACCATTGCTCCGAGACGCTGAAGCTCGTGCCATTGACGGTCGCGATGCCATAGTCGCCGCAGTCCTTCACGCCCTGCACGGCAAAGACCGTGAATCCTGCCTGATCCAGCAGTGCACGCCCCGGTTCCAGCATGATTTTCAGGCCATACTCGCGGGCCAGTTCGGCGAGTGTTGCGGACTCCGTGTCGGGAGTGCCCGCCAGGATTGCATCGAGCATCCGCGCGCCGCTGCAGGCAGAGTGATACGGATAGAAGCCGCCGAATACCTTGTTCGCGTGGTAATCGTCCGGCCGGTGTGCGTGCTGGAATGCGCGCCAGTCGCTCTCGCTGGCGTACGACATCGCGAAGCCGCCGCCGATATTGATCGTGTTCGGCGCAAGGCCGAGTTCACGAGCAGCCATGCACGCACGCATCGCCATCGCGGCCTGATTGCAGCGCTCCATCGCGCTGTAACCGGACAGATGAAACGAGAACCCTTCAAGGGCGACCGACGCCTGCGTCGCGGCACAGGTCGACAGCGCAACGCGCAGCGCCTCGGCACTCAATCCGAATCGACTATCGCCTCGTGCCGTGGGCGCCATGCGCAACAGAATGCGCGCGGTCCGCCTGGCCTGTCCCGAGATCGCGATCAGCCGATCGAGTTCCTCCTCGCTGTCGATCGCGATCAACGCATCGTGCGAAACCGCGAGCCGCAGCAGCGCCTCCGACTTCGACGGCCCGGATACGCCGATATCGGTCCCGCACACCCCGGCGGCCAACGCTTCCGAGAATTCGCCCGTGCTCGCGACGTCGACGCCGATCCCGGATGCCGCGGCCGCATGCGCGAAGCATCGCGCCTTGTTCGCCTTCTTCGCATAGTAAATGCGCCCCGACACCTGGCGATCGTCCAGTACGCGCTGAAATTCGGCGACATTGCGCGCGAAGCGCCCGGGAAACAGGAAATGAAGGGGTGCGTCGAAGCCATCGACAAGATCGTGGATCATCGCCTGATGTCCGTCCACGAAATCGCGCAGTAGCGGATCCCACAACGCGGGCAATCGGGGAATATCCGTCACCATAGTTCGACTTCCCGACCGAGCCTTTTCGCCAGCGCGGCATCGGCCAACACGCGCCCGAGCGCGATGTCCGTCACGATCATTCCGCTGTTGAACGCGTAAACGATATCGGTGTCGTTGCGCCGTGCAGGCTTGCGGCCCAGCAGTATGTCCGGCAACTCGGCGTCGACAGCAGGCAGTTTTCCGGCTTCGTCCACGAGATCAGCGCCGGTCACCTGCATTTGCGCCTCGCTCGTCGCGATGCGGTAATCGGCGCAATGCAGCGCGTCAGCATGAATTCCGTATCCGACCAGCAGCGCCAGCGCGCCCGGCTTCAGCGCCGCGTGCCGCACGGCCTCCGATACACCGGCGCCAGCCACGCCCAGCACGATGTCGGCCTCGTTCGCGGAGGCGACGAGATCCTTCGACACTTCGATGTCACGATCCGGGTGAAAGCGCTTCAGCGTATTGCGCACGGCGTCGATTCCTGACTCGTAGTGACCGTGCACGATCACGCGCTCGATGTCCGGCAATGCGGTGAGCAGGAACGGCGCCGCCATCCGCCCCTGCGTGCCCGTGCCGACGACGAGGGCCGTTCGCGCCCGCGGCGCCGCTGCGCGCGCGATCAGGGCCGACACCGCCGGCGTGCGCAGCGACCCGACAAGGCTGCCGTCCATCAGCGCGACAGGCAGGCCCGTTTCGTCGTCGAACAGCAACAACGTCGTGTAGTACTTCTGAAGTTTGCGGTTATGTTCCGGATCGAACTTATACGACGTCTTGAAACCGACCGTTCTGCGTCCACCGTCTCGACCCAGCATCGAGTACGCGACGGAATGCTTGTCCGCCGGCTGGCTCATCAGCTTGCGCGGATTGTCGGATTCGCCGGTGCCGAGGCCAAGGTATGCCCGTTCGACGGCTTCGAGCACCATCGATGGGTCGTAGTCGAGTTCGTCGATCGTGCGCTTGCCAAGCACCAGGAGTTTCGAGGGTTGCGTCGCGAGCCGCGGCCGAATGTCCGCGTCGGGTTTGGCGTCATCTGCCATCGTGGATATCATCGTATTCACTCGTGTCTCACCGGATTTCACGTATCGAAGGGGCCTGCCGCATGCATCGTGCAGGTTGACTTGAACATGGATGTAACGGGGCGACGCCGGTGGACCGGATCGCCTCGTCGCCGCGCCATTCATCGTGTGCAATGGGTTTCGACATCGGCCATGAATCGGACGGATCGATCCCGTCGAAAAGAGTCATTTGTTTCCCTCGTGTGAAATCCGGCACTCACCTGTCTGACATCAGGCGAATACGCCGCTTTCGGTGTCGACGACCGATGCACCGCGTGGTGCATTTCGCGGTCGTCTTCTCTCGATATTGTTCGGTGGAGATGAATCGGATGTGTCGGTCGACTGGCGACACGTTCGATCACTGCGGGTGCTTTATCCTTAGCAGCGTATTCATGATGCGATCTCGTTTTTCAACGGTCGGATTACAGATAATAAAAAAAGTAATTTGCAACCATTTCATTTTTCATCGAACGCCTTCTTATAATTTCGTAATCCGAATCAATTTAATTATGAAATACCTCATTAGCACCAATGCGAATCACAAGATGACACGCAATTGACACCGATCAGATAATCATCGCTTCGATCACGAAAATAACGTGCTACCCCTGCGATTCATCAGGCACGGGCTGACGAGTTCAGAAAATTCGGCGGGATTCTCCCAACGTCGGCATAGCCTGCTTTGCAGGCGGCCCTCAAAGTCACATCCATCTGAAACCCCATCAACGTCGATGGTGGCGATCGACAGAGAATACAAATCGCTCGTATTTATAAACCAACCCCCACTTTTCTTGCAAACACTTTATTCAATCATTTCAAATACCTTTACGGCGATCGTCATTGAGCCATGAAAGTGAAAATTGCGAGCGATAGCTGCTTGATAGCAGCATCGAAAGGCTCGGCTTGCGCGCCGACATCAGGTTGCTGCGCCTGTCAATGTGCCGCCCGGGCATCCAGGCGTGAAGAGATACGGAAACACCGGACAAGGCGGGCTCATCCATTCCACGGCGCTCCGATGTCACTCAACATGCCGCCTGGACGATAGGCCCCTTGAAGTCGCCAAAGCGCCCCGCATCGGGGGCCGCCGAAATGTTCGGGGTGGATACGCCGTTCCGGTGTCCCCGGCCCGATGGCCGTCTCCTTTCGGCGTCGAGTTCAGTCGAGCGCCCACTTTTTTATTTCTGCCATCCTAATCAATATCGATGCACTCATGCTGCCGTGTTTCGACATGAGACACCGCGCACGACACATCGCGTTTCCCCAATAGAAAAGCCCGGCCCGCATCGAAGCGGGCCGGGCCGTGACGCGATGCGTGCTACTTGTTACAGCGCGCCGCCTTGCGCCGACGCCGAGCCCTTCACGCCAACCGACGCGCCGCCCTGCACCGAGTTCGTCGCGCCTTCGAGCGCCTCGCCGGCCTTCGCCTTCGCGCCGCCGGCGACGTCGCCCGCGGTCGACACCGCGCCTTGTGCATGGCTCTTCGCCGAGCCCGCGACGCGCTTCACGTGCGACTTCGTCGCGTGGACGGCCGATGCCGCCGCATCCTTCGTCGCGCCGGCCGCGGAACCGACCGCCTGCGTCGCGCCGCCGACCGCCGCGCCGGCGGCCGAGCCCACGCCGCCGACCGTCTTGCCGACGCCGTTCAGCGCGCCGCCGACGACATCGCCCGCGCCCGAACCCGAACCTGCCGCATTCGCGCCGCCGCCGGCCTGCACACCCACGCCGCCGCCGAGCAGCGGCGTCTGGACCTGGGCGCCGACGCCTGCGGAACCCTGCGCACCGGTCTGGGCCGTCTGTGCGAATGCAGCCGAAGTCGCCATCGCCGTCAGAGCGGCACCCAGCAGAATCGTGCGAATCGTGTTCATGGTCATTCTCCCCAAAGACGTTGTTGCTGCGGGCCGCCTTCGTGCGGCTTGTCGCATGCCTCGCCGCGACATGCGGCAGGTGGGGCTAATGTAGCGGCGGCGGCGTGCAAAACGATCGAATTGCGGGGACTGTTACTTCCGTTGCAAATGCTGACGATTGACTCACACTGTTTGACAATCGGAGGGTTGCGGCGGGGCGGCCGCCCTATTCGACGATGGACGGGCGCAGTCCGGGCCGGCAGACGTGCTTCATGCCGGCCGCCTCATCTGCATTCCGAAGGATGAGGATCGCGTGGCCGTCGATGCGGCCGCGTCACGATGCACGGCCCCGGCCGCTAACGAGCGGACCGGGGCCGTGCGTACGCTGCCCGGCTACGGCCGGAACGTATCGCCGAGCACGATGCCTTCGCGACGCGGATCGGTGCCGCCCTGCAACGCGGGCGACTGGCCGACCGTCACGCGCATCACCGTGTTGACGCCGCTCGCCTGAGCGGACGTCGATACCTTGTGCCCGAGCGCGAGCAGCCCCGTGATCAGCGGATCGTTCGCGCCGTTGTTCGCCGGGTTGACGTTCGGATGCTCGCCGCCGATCGTGGTCGTCGGGCTGTTGCTCGCGCCGAAATCGACGAGCCCCGCCGACTGCTGCGCATCGAGCCCCCAGTCGAGCGCGCCAACCAGCGTCTTGACCACGTATTGCGGAATCGTGCCGCCGCCCGGCGAACCGGTCGCCATCACGAAGTCGCCGCGCGAGCCGTCGGCAGCCTGCCCGAACACGATCGTCGGCGCCATCGAGCTGCGCGGCCGCTTGCCCGGCTGCAGGCGGTTCGCGACCGGATTGCCGGACGTGTCGAGCGGGTTCGCGGAGAAGTCGGTCAACTGGTTGTTCAGCAGGAAGCCGTTGGTCATGTGAAACGAGCCCATGCTCGATTCGACCGTCGTCGTCGCGCTCAGCACGTTGCCGTCGCCATCCACGATCGTGAACTGGTTCGTGCCGTGCTCGATCAGCGTCGTGTCGACGCCGAGCGGCACGGCACCGAGATTGCCGGGCTGCGCGGTGCCCATGCTCTTGGCCGGGTCGATCAGCGCCGCGCGCGATTTCAGGTACGGCTTGTTCAGCAACGTGTTCCACGTGCCGCCCGGCAGCGGCACGAAGTCGGTATCGGCCACGTACTTGTCGCGGTCGGCATACGCGAGCCGTTCGGCTTCGGTAACGAGGTGAACGCCCGCGACGGTCGGCTTGCCGCCTTCGAGATCGATCGCCGTCGGTTTCAGCGACTTCAGGTCATAGTTCTCGAGGATGCCGAGCGCCGATGCGACCGCGATGCCGCCCGACGACGGCGGCGGCATCCCGCAAACCCAGTAACTGCGATAGGTCGTGCACACCGGGTCGCGGCGCTTCGCCTGATACGCGGCAAGGTCGGCGACGGTCGTCTTGCCCGGCGTGAGCGTCGAGCCGTCCGCGCCCTTCGTCGCGGCGATCTTCGCGACGATGTCCTGCGCGATCTGCCCCGTATACAGCGCATTCGCGCCCGACTGCGCCATCAGCGACAGCGTGCGCGCGTAGGCCGGATTCTTCAGAACGGTGCCGAGCGTCTTCGGCGAACCATCGGCGTTCAGGAAATACGCGGCGGCTTCGGGGTCGCGCTTCAGGTTCGCGGCATTCGCGGCGATCGCGTCGGCCAGCCGGCCGCCGATCGGGAAACCGTTGGTCGCGAGCGTAATCGCATCGCCGAACAGGCTCTGCCACGGCAAGCGGCCGTGATCCTGTTGCAGCGCCTCGATGAGCCGCGGCACGCCGATCGTGCCGATCGAGCGGCCGCTCGCGCGCGCGCTCGGCAGCGGCGCCGAATGATCGGTGGCGTCATCGACGTAGCGCAGGTAGTTCTCGGTCGCGGCGGCCGGCGCGGTTTCGCGGCCGTCGTATGCCTGCAGCGTCTTGCCGCGCGCATCGTAGTAGAGCAGCACGCCGCCCGAGCCGAGGCCCGTCGCCTCGGGCACCGTCAGGCCGAGCACGGCCTGCACGGCGACCGCCGCGTCGGCGGCCGTGCCGCCCTTCTTCAACACCGCGCAACCGGCCGCGCTCGCGTACGCGTTCGACGTGGCTACGAGGTACGTTTTCGCATAGACGGGCTTCATCCCGGTGCGATAGCCCGACGACGCTTCCGGCAGCGACGGGTCGCCCGGCTGGTTCGAGCCCACCACGACCGTCGCGCCGCTGTTGTCGACCGCGAGGCAGCTCGCATCGGCGGAAGGCGCGGTCGTGCGGGCCGCCTCGTTCTCGACGTCGCCGCCACAGGCGGCCAGCAAGGCTGCCGCGAGCAACGCGGACGCATACGGAAAAATCGCTGTTCTGTGCATTGTCTGCCGATGTTCCTGTCGATCGTTGCGATGGGCATCCTGTTGCCGGCAACCGCCTCGGTGCCCGGGCAACGTGTTCGATACTCGCACGGACAAAATTTTTCCGGCAATAGGGAAATCACGTCACGCAGCCGAAAGTTGTGTACGCAACGTCACCGAACCGGCATGCGGGTTTGCCTGCTGCATCGCAATGCGGCTTACATCGCGACGCAAATGGCGTTCGCCGTGCTCGCGCGGCCGGGCAGGCAAGCCCACGCCGGCGCGGCTGCGGCGCCTTCGCCCGACGCGCGGCAGCAGCGCCATTGCGCACGCTGCCCGCGCTCGACGACGCCTGCGGTCTTGCCTGAAGCTCGGCTTCCCCGCCCGGCAGGTCGCGCTCGAGCCGGCCGGCGGCAAATGGTCAGGAATCCCGATATCGAAGCAATGGAACCGCGTACCGGATACGTTCCGCGTCTTCATCACGCTGTTGCGCGTGCTCGTTTGCCTGACGATGAACGATGACGACATCGACGGCACGCGTACCGCGGCCTGACGGGTCGGCATCGCCGCGCTCCGCCCTGGCATCCGGACGATTGCCGGCGTCACCGCGTCCGGCTATAAAGCGGGGATGGACACGACTCGCTGGATTCACGACCCCGTCGGCGCGTTTCGCGCCTGGCAGGAAACCACTGCGGCCGGCGCCGGCCGCCGGCCGTTCGCGCCGCGCTCGGTCGTGCAGCACGTCGCGATGTTCGAGCGATTCCTGCGCCACCTGAGCGCACATCGCGTGTCGCTCGCGACATTCGGGCCCGACCACGTCGCAGCCTTCCTCGCCGAACTCGACCGCACCTGCGCGCCCGGCACGTCGACGCGCGTGCGCTATGCGAAGCTGATCGACCGGCTCGGCCGGCATCTGGTCGACACCGGTGTGCGGACGATCCATCCGGCCGGCCGATCGACGCGCGATCTCGCATGGCCGGACGGCGAGCCCGAGCCCTGCTACCTGCCGCCCGATGCCGACGCGGCGCTGCAGCGTCATGTGCAGCCTCGAGCGAACGACACGCCGGCCGACTGCCGGAATCGCGCGATCGTCGCGCTGCTGCTCGCGAGCGGCATCACGTCGGCCGAGATCCGCGCGGCGACAGGCGATGCACTCGATCTCGACGCGCGGCCAGCGGCATTGTCGGTGCCGCGCGATCGCGCGCGGCCGGCGCGCCGGATCGCGCTCGCCGCGTTCGCGGTGGCGCCGCTCGCCGCATGGCGCGCGCACTCGACCGACGTGCCGCCGTCGGCGCGGCTGTTTCCCGCGCCGCGCGGGGGAGCGATGAACGACATGTTCCTGCTGCTGGTCGTACGTGACGCGCTGAACGCGATCGGCTTTCGCGCAGCGGACATGAGCCCGCGCATACTCCGCAATACCTATGCGCGCCGCCAGTTGCTCGCCGGCCACGCGCATGCCGATGTCACGGCGATGCTCGGCCTCGCCAGCATGCGAACGGTCACGCGCATCCGGCAGACGCTGCCGCCCGATGCGGCCGCGGATCGCGCCGCTCGCGAGCGCTGAGCGCGTGCCGTCGGCGCGGACCGTGTTCCTCCCGGTTCGCTATTCGCCCGGCCTCGACTGGACCAGCCGCAGAATCCGCGTGTCGTACGGCGCTTGCATCACTTCCGCGATACGGATACTGGACGCGGCCGGATGCAGCGGATTCAACAGGAAGTTATGGGCGTGCGGCACGACGACGCTCGGCACGCGCAGCAGCGCGCTCGGCTGCGTGTGCAGCCACTCGGTGCCGGCGCTGCGGGTCCAGTCGACGTTCGTTCGCCAGTCCGCTGGCGCATCGCCTTCGGCGATTTCGGCCACGTCCACCGAATCGGGCACCTCGATACGCAGCAACTGGTAGCCGCTCGGCAATTGCGCGACGGTCGCGATTTCGAAATGAACCAGCGTCTCGAGCAACGCGAGCGCCGGATGCTCGGCGAGATACACGACCGGCTGCCCGGCGAAATGCCAGCGCCCACCGGCCCGCAACCCGCCGACGCCTTTCAGGTCGGCGTAATTGCTGATCCGCCACAGCGTCGTCAAGCGAAATACCCCTCGTCGATCTGCGTGAGGGCCTCTTCGACGAGCCGCGCGCCATGCTCGGTGCTCGCCATGTCGAGCGACGTGCGGCCGCCGAAGCGCTGGAGCCCGTTGCGCAGCCACGCCATCGCCTTGTCCTGGTCGCCGAAGGTAGCTGTCGCCTGCGCGACGATGCGTGCGAGACGAATCGCCTTGTCCGACTCTTCCGGCGACAGGCGTTCGTGCGCCTGGCGACGATGGCTCAGCGTGCGGCGCGGGATGATGAAGGCCAGCTCGTCCGATTTCAGCCCGCGCTCGGACAGGCGATCGATCACCGACACGTCGACGCGCGCGCTCGCCAGTTCGGCCAGATCCGCGCCCGAGCGAACGCGGATCGCCAGCAACTGTTCGAGAATCGTGAATTCGGCCTGACGCGGATGGGCGACGCCCGAAGGATGAAAAGCGATGGTGCTCATGACCTGTCTCCGGCAATTTGCCCCATCATTATAGGCGTTTTGCCGGATGCTTGCGGACGGCCGAGCATCGGGGTTTGCCCGTCGGGCTGGCAGGCCGGTATTCGGGGACACGCGAATCGGAGATTCGCCTCGGGGAGCGGGCACACAAATTCAGTATATAAAATTCACGCCCGTGATTGCCCGAAGTTGTCACGTAACAATTTTCCGACGGTAATACGCGAGTCGAACGAATGCCCCTTGTCCCCCGGGTTCGGCCAAGGCCGCGAGGGTGGCGTCGGCGCCGAATGCGCCGTACGCCCGGCAGTCGATCAACGTCGGCCGAGGCGCGGCCACCCTCCCCCGCTCAGCCGGCCCATGCGGACGCCCGAATCACGCTGCAGAAGTTGCCCGCACGGAAATGCGGATCCTTGTCCGCGAGCACGTCGGCCTTTACGTTGCCGAACGTCGTGCCGGGCTTGTGCTTGATGCCGTCGTAGAACGCCTGAATGATGTCTTCCTTGAAATGCGGCGTCCGCGGATGCGCGCGCACGACCGCTTCCCGCTCGACGTCGCTGTATTCCGGGTAAGCGAGGCCCAGTACGTCCATCTCGACGCCCGCCGTGACCAGCGCGACGACAGGATGCATGTGTTGCGGAATGCCGGGCGTGGTATGCAGTGCGATCGACGTCCACACGACGTCGATGTCCTGTTGCGATATCCCGTGGCCCTTCAGAAAATCGCGGGCGGCATTGGCACCGTCCACTTCAAAGCGCTCGCATGCGCTGCTGTGCCGGTGCGTGAGCCCCATGTCATGGAACATGCAGCCGCAATAGAGCAGCTCGGGATCGTAGTCGAGCCCGCGGCGCCGGCCCGCCAGCGCCGCGAAATAAAACACGCGGCTCGAGTGATGGAACAACAGCTCGGACTCGGTATCGCGCACGAGTTCGGTAATCTCGCGCGTCAGTCGCGTAGCGGGAAGGGTAATGCCGGCAACACTCACAGTCATGGTCGACCTCCGTGGAAGATACCCTCGATTCTCCGGAGTCCGACATATGTCTTAAATAGACATGTCACGACAAATTCTGCCATTTTGCGCGATCGACGGACACGATGCCTGCACGGCGAAAGCGGCGGCCCTATACTGCTGCGCATCACGTTCGATACAACACGCAACGATCATGCCGAAGGTCGTGGGTATTTTCGCCGTTCCGGGCGTTCAGCTGCTCGACGTCTCCGCGCCGCTCGACGTGTTCGCGCAGGCGAACGCCGAATGCGGGAAACCGTTCTATGCGTTGCGGATCATCGCGGCCGGGCCAGGCCCGATCCGCAGTTCGTCCGGTGCGCGATTGCTGCCCGACTGGATCGCGCCCGACATCCCCGAGCGCATCGACACGCTGCTGGTCGCCGGCGCGCCGAACGCCGGCCAGATCGCGCTGCGCACCGACCTCCTCGCGTGGCTGCGCGCGGCGGCCGTGCAAAGCAGGCGCTACGGCTCGATCTGCACCGGCGCGTTCCTCCTCGCGGCCACCGGCCTGCTGAAAGGGCGTCACCTGACCACGCACTGGGCCGCTGCCGACGCGCTCGCGCAGGCGTATCCGTCACTCGCGGTCGACGCCGACGCGCTGTACGTGCGCGACGGCAAGCTGCGCACCGGCGCCGGCGTCACGGCCGGGCTGGATCTGGCGCTCGCACTGGTCGAGGAGGATCTCGGCCGCGAGATCGCGCGGCGGGTCGCCGCGCAACTGGTGATGTTCTTCAAGCGCCCGGGCGGGCAGCTCCAGTTCAGCCGCAAGGGCGAAGCGCGCCCCGCCGGGCGTTCGGTGTTGCAGGAGGTCCAGCGCTGGATCGCGGCGCATCCCGAGCTCGAGCATTCGGTGGCCGAGATGGCGAAGCACGCGGGCATGAGCGCGCGCCATTTCGCGCGGTTGTTCCGCGCGGAGGTTGGCATGACGCCGGCCGCGTGGGTCGAGGTGACGCGCATCTCGGCCGCCCGCCGGTTGCTCGAGAACGGCCACGACACGCCGAAGCAGGTCGCCGCGAAATGCGGTTTCGCGAACGTCGATACGCTCAGGCGAGCGTTCACCCGGCATGTCGGCATCACGCCGGCCGAATACCGGAAACGGCAGGCGACCCTGGCGGCGTGATGCGAAACGGGCAATGCCGACGGCCTCGCAAAATCATTCGGAATGCGATTCAACTGCCCCTCTCGCGTCTGTCGCGCCGATCGACTCAATCGCCCCCGAAGGCACCGCTCGTGCTCCCGCACGCCGGCAATATTCAGACGAAACGCCATGCCGCGCGAATCGTTTACCCAGTTGCAATAATGATTCGCTGCAACGCGTATTTCCGACCGGTAACGCGATCGTTACGATGCAATCAACCGCTGAACGCAACGAGCGAAGCGCGAAATCAACAGAACCGGAGGTCACCATGAAGTCGTTCATTACCGCTGTCGTCGCCGCAACTGCCCTGTCCGCGTCGTACGGCGCATTCGCGCAATCGAACCCGTCGGGGCAGCTCACGCGTGCCGGGGTGCGAGCGGAACTCGTCCAGCTCGAGCAGGCCGGCTACAAGCCCGAAATCTCCGATCCGTATTACCCGCGTGCGCTGCAAGCCGCCCAGGCCCGCGTGGCGAACGCCGATCAAACCGGCTACGGCGCGCAAGCAGCCGCCGGCGCGCGTGCCGGCCGCGCGATCGCGGTCAAGCAGGAAGGCCGCGACTCGATCTATTTCGGCCAGTAAGCCGGATACGCGCCCGCGTATTCGCGGCGTACTCCCGCCGTATTCCGATACGCACGTCGTACACGCGACACCCCGCTTCCGTTCACCGGGGCGGGGTGTTTGCTTTCCGGTCGTCCGCTTCCGTCCCCCGGTCGCGCGACGCGGTACCGTTCACGCAGGCGTCCGGTGTTTGCGCATAGAATGGCCCGTGGTCGGCGCCGGCCGGAACGAACGCGAGCGGTATCACGACGCCCGCTGGCCGGCCCGATGTCGCACTCGGCGCATTTTTCGAAAAGGAGCGGTTTCATGTCTCAAACATCCGGTTCCACGATCACGTTTCGCCGCCCGGACGGTCAGGAGCTGCAGGGCTATCTCGCCACGCCGGCACGGACCGAAGGCGCGCCCGCGGTCGTCGTCATCCAGGAATGGTGGGGGTTGAACGACCAGATCCGCGGCGTCGCGGATCGTCTCGCGCGCTGCGGCTACTTCGCGCTCGTGCCCGACCTGTATCGCGGCAAGTCGACCGTCGAGGAGGAAGAAGCGCACCACTTGATGACCGGCCTCGATTTCGGCGACGCCGCGTCGCAGGACATTCCCGGCGCGGTCGCGTACCTGAAGACGCTCGCGCCGCGTGTCGCGGTGACGGGCTACTGCATGGGCGGCGCCCTCACGCTGCTGTCGCTGCAGTACGCCGAAGCCAACGCCGGCGTCACGTGGTACGGCCTGCCGCCGCTCGACTACCTCGACCCGGCCAAGCTCAAGGTGCCGCTGATGGGTCACTGGGCGACGCAGGATGCGTTCTTCACGATCGACCAGGTCGACGCACTGGAAAAGAAGCTGACCGATGCGAACGTCGGTTTCGAATTCCACCGCTATCTCGCGCACCATGCGTTCGCGAACGAGACGGCCGTCGGCCCCGGCCGAATCGCCGGCACGCAGTTCGATCCGGTGTGGTCGCAGATGGCGTGGGATCGCACGCTCACGTTCTTCGGCCGGACACTCTGGACGAAGCAAGCGTAACGTCATGCCGCGCCTCGCACGGGCGACGGTACACAAGACAACGCCACGGACTTTCGTCCGTGGCGTTCTCGTTTCCGCATACGGCCGGTTCGACACGCAAGCGCGGCAAACCGCGCTCGCCCTTCTCCATGCTTACCCGTTCGCTGCTGCCGACGCAGGCGCCGGCGCGGCCGCCTTGTCGTAGTCGACCGGCGCATCCGGCGCGCGCGGCGCTTCGCCGGCACGCTGGATCCACCCGCCACCGAGTGCGCGGTACAGGTCGACCAGGTTCGTCCAGCGGGCCAGACGCGCGCTGATCAGCGACTGCTGCGCCGAGTACAGATCCGTCTGCGCGGTCAGCACCGACAGGTAGCTGTCGACGCCGTTCTTGTACCGCAGGTCCGACAGGTCGAAGCGCCGCTGCTGCGCGTGCTCGTTGCGCTCGAGCGCCGCGATCTGCTGGTCGTACGTGCCGCGTGCGGCGAGGCCGTCCGCCACTTCGCGGAACGCCGACTGGATCGCCTTCTCGTAGTTCGCGATCTCGATGCGCTTCTGCACGTTCGCGAGATTCAGGTTCGCGATGTTCTGCCCGCCTTCGAAGATCGGCATCGTGATCTGCGGCGCGAACGACCATGCGGCCGTGCCGGCCTTGAACAGACCGCCGAGCGTCGGGCTGCCGGTACCGAACGCGCCCGTCAGCGAGATACGCGGGAAGAATGCCGCGCGCGCCGCGCCGATGTTCGCGTTCGCGGCCAGCAGCGTCTGCTCGGCCTGCATCACGTCCGGACGCCGCGTGAGCAGATCCGAAGGCAGGCCTGCCGGCACGTCCGTCAGCAGATTCTGTGCGTCGAGCGGCATGCCCGCCGGCAGGTCGTCCGGCAGCGGCTCGCCGATCAGCAGCACCAGCGCGTTCAGTGCCTGCGCACGCGCTCGCGCCTGCGCCTGCTGGTTCGCAAGCGCCGTCTCGACCACCGTCTGCGCCTGACGCAGCTCGAGCTCGGAGCCCGTGCCGTTGTCGAACTGCAGCTTCGTCAGGTCGTACGATGCCTGCGCGGTCTTCAGCGTGTTTTCCGTGACCTTCAGCAGATCGTCGGTCGACAGCAGCGTCAGGTACTGGTCAGCCACCTGCGACACCAGCGAGATTTCCGACGCCTGCCGGGCATACGACGTCGACAGGTACTGCGCGAGCGCCTGGTCCTTCAGGCTCTGCACGCGGCCGAACAGGTCGAGCTCCCACGACGCCGAGAGCCCGACGTTGTAGGCGCGCGAGATGTACGGCGCACCGGTCTGCGAAAGACCCTGCGGCACGCGCTGGATGCTGCCCGTGCCCGTACCGTCGAGCGTCGGGAACAGCCCCGCGCGCGTGATCTGGTACTGCGCGCGCGCCGCCTCGATGTTCAGCACCGACACGCGCAGGTCGCGGTTGTTGTTCAGCGCGATCTCGATCAGCCGCTGCAGGCGCGGATCGACGAAGAACTCGCGCCAGCCGATGGCGGTCGCCGCCTGGCCGTTCGCGCTGCGCGCGCCGGCCGCGCCCGGCTGCGTCGCGTAGACGCCGCCGGCCGGGTACGCCTGCGCGACGGGTGCGTCGGGCCGCTTGTAATGTGGCGCCATCGTGCAGCCGGCGGCAAACAGCGCGACAGCCAGTGCGACCGCGGTTGCGGTCAAAGCATGTTTTCGCATCGTTACTGCCCCTTCGATTCGTGTGCGTCGTCGTGACCGTGCTGCAGGTCGCCCTGTACGAGACGCCATGCGTCGTCGACATTCTCCGTCTCGCCGCTGAAGATCGCGCGAACCCGCACGAAGAACATCGGGATCATGAAAATGGCGAGGAACGTCGCCGTGATCATCCCGCCGATCACGCCCGTGCCGATCGCGTGCTGGCTCGCCGAACCCGCGCCGTTGCTGATCGCGAGCGGCAGCACGCCCAGCATGAACGCGAGCGACGTCATCAGGATCGGACGCAGCCGCAGGCGCGCCGCCTCGATCGCCGCGCGCACCGGCCCCATGTTCCCGCCCGCCTGCAGCTCGCGCGCGAACTCGACGATCAGGATCGCGTTCTTCGCGGACAGGCCTACCGTCGTCAGCAGGCCGACCTGGAAGAACACGTCGTTCTCGAGGCCGCGCAGCATCGTCGCGAGCAGCGCGCCGACCACGCCGAGCGGCACGACCATGATCACCGAGAACGGAATCGACCAGCTTTCATACAGCGCCGCGAGACACAGGAACACGACGAGGATCGAGATCGCATACAGGATCGGCGCCTGCGAGCCCGACTGGATTTCCTGGAACGACAGCCCCGTCCACGAATAGCCGATGCCTTCCGGCAGCTTGCTCGCGAGCGCTTCCATCGCGGCCATCGCCTGGCCGGTCGACTTGCCTTGCGCGGCCTGCCCCTGGATCTCGATCGACGACACGCCGTTGTAACGCTCGAGCTTCGGCGACCCGTAGATCCAGTGGCCGCTCGAGAACGCGCTGAACGGCACCATCCCGCCCGAGCTGTTGCGCACGTACCAGATGTTCATGTCCTCCGGCGTCATCCGGAACGGCGCGTCCGATTGTACGTACACCTTCTTGATCCGGCCGTCGGTATCGAGGAAGTTGTTCACGTACTGCGACGCCCATGCGATCGAGAACGTCTGGTCGATCGCCGCGGCCGTCACGCCGAGCGCGTTCGCCTTCTCGCGATCGATGTCAACCTTGTACTGCGGCGTATCGTTCAGGCCGTTCGGGCGCACCAGCGCCAACGCCGGATCCTTCGCGGCCATCCCGAGCAACTGGCCGCGCGCGGCCATCAACGCTTCGTGACCGAGGCCGGCGTTGTCCGTCAGCTCGAAGTCGAAACCGGCAGCGGTACCGAGTTCGGGAATCGACGGCGGGTTGAACGGAATCACCATTGCGTCCTTGTACGTCGAATAGTGCGCGAAGGTCCGGCCGATCAGCGCCTGCACCTTCCGGTCCGAACGCTGGCGCTGCTCGTACGGTTTCAGCTTCACGAACACGAGGCCGGCGTTCTGGCCGCGGCCCGCGAAGCTGAAGCCGTTGACCGTGAACACCGAGTCGACCACATCCTTCTCCGCGGTGGTCAGGTACGTGTTGATGTTGTCGAGCGTCCTGCCGGTCGTTTCCTGCGTGGAGCCGGACGGCGTCTGCACGATCATGAACATGTAGCCCTGGTCTTCATCGGGCAGGAACGACTTCGGCAGGCGCGCGAACATCACGCCGACCGCGAGGAACACGGCGAGGTAGATCACGAGCCAGCGGCCCGAGCGCCGAATCACGTGGTTCACGCCGCTCGTGTAGCGATCCCGGCTGCGATCGAAAGTCCGGTTGAACCAGCCGAAGAAACCCTTCTTCTCTTCGTGATGCCCCTTCTCGATCGGCTTCAGGATCGTCGCGCACAGCGCCGGCGTGAGAATCAACGCGACCAGCACCGACAGCACCATCGCCGACACGATCGTCAGCGAGAACTGACGATAGATCGCGCCGACCGAGCCCCCGGAGAAAGCGACCGGCACGAACACCGCCGACAGCACGAGCGCCACGCCGACGAGTGCGCCGGTGATCTGCCCCATCGCCTTGCGGGTCGCCTCCTTCGGCGACAGCCCCTCCTCGGCCATCACCCGCTCGACGTTCTCGACCACCACGATCGCATCGTCGACCAGCAGGCCGATCGCGAGCACGAGGCCGAACATCGACAGCGTGTTGATCGAAAAGCCGACGATACCCATGATCGCGAACGTGCCGAGCAGCACGACGGGCACCGCGATCGTCGGGATGATCGTCGCCCGCAGGTTCTGCAGGAACAGGTACATCACGAGGAACACGAGCACGATGCCCTCGATCAGCGTCTTGACCACTTCCTCGATCGACAGGCGCACGAACGGCGTCGTGTCGTACGGGTAGTGCACGACGAGACCATGCGGGAAGTACTTCGACAGCTCGTCGATCTTGGCCCGCAGCGCGTTCGCGGTCGCCAGCGCATTCGCGCCGGTCGCGAGCTGGATACCGAGGCCGGCCGTCGGCTGTCCCATGTACTTCGTGTCGAACGTGTAGTTTTCCGAACCCAGCGCCGCGCGGCCGACGTCCTTCAGGCGAACCTGCGAGCCGTCCTGGTTGACCTTCAGCAGGATGTTGCCGAACTGCTCGGGCGTGCGCAGCAGCGTCGATTCGGTGATCGTCGCCTGCAGCACGGTGCCCGGCTTCGCCGGCGTGCCGCCGATCTGGCCGCCCGCGATCTGCACGTTCTGCTGCGTGATCGCGGCCGTCACGTCGGTCGGCGTGAGGCTGTAGTTGGTCAGCTTGACGGGGTCGAGCCAGATCCGCATCGAGAACTGCGAACCGAGCAGCAGCGTCTGGCCGACGCCGTTCACGCGGCTCAGCGGGTCGAGCACGTGCGACGCCACGTAGTTCGTCAGATCCTCCTTCGACATCCGGCCGTCCTCGGAGTTGAACGCGAACCACATCAGCCAGTTGCTGCTGGATTTCGTGACCTGCATGCCGAGCTGCTGCACGACCTGGGGCAGGTTCGGCGTCGCGAGCGACAGCTTGTTCTGCACCTGAACCTGCGCGACGTCCGGGTTCGTGCCCGGCGAGAAGGTCAGCGTGATCGTCGCGTTGCCCGAATCGTCGCTCGTCGACGACATGTACAGGAAGTTGTCGAGCCCGCTCATCTGCTGCTCGATCACCTGCGTCACCGTGTCTTCCACCGTCTTCGCGGAAGCGCCCGGGTAGTTCGCCTGGATCTGGATCGTCGGCGGTGCGATCGTCGGATACTGCGCAATCGGCATCTTGAAGATCGATGCGACGCCGGCCAGCATCAGCACGATCGCGATCACCCACGCGAAGATCGGGCGATCGATAAAGAACTTGGCCATGAAACGGACTCCCTGTTATTGCGCGCTCGACGCGGCGGTCGAGCTCGCTGCGGCGCTGGCCGCGGTAGTCGCCGGCGCGGCGCCTGCCGATGTGGCGGATGCGGCGTCCGGCGCCGGGGCGAGCTGCGCGGCGACGGTCTTCACGGTCGCGCCCGGGCGCACCTTGTCGACGCCCTGCACGATCACGTGATCGCCCGCCTGCAGACCGCCTTCCACGATCCAGTTCTGGCCGTACGTGCCGGTCGTCGTCAACGGACGCGGCTCCACCTTGTTGGCCGCGGTCACGACGAGTGCGATCGCCTGCCCCTTCTGGTCATGCGTGACGCCGATCTGCGGCACCAGGAACGCGTTCTCGTTCACGCCTTCCTCGATGCGTGCGCGCACGAACATCCCCGGCAGCAGCACGCGGCCCGGGTTCGGGAACACCGCGCGGATCGTCACCGAGCCGGTGGTCTGGTCGACCGTCACGTCCGAGAACTGCAGCTTGCCCGGCTCCGAGTAGGTCTTGCCGTCCTCCAGGATCAGCGACACCTTCGCCGCGCCCGGGCCGCTCGTCTTCAGGCGGCCGCTCTGCACGTCCTGGCGCAGCTTCAGCCCTTCGAGGCTCGACTGCGTGAGGTCGACGTACACCGGATCGAGCTGCTGCACCGTCGACATCAGCGTCGCCTGGCTCGCCTGCACGTAGGCGCCCGGCGTGACCTGCGAGATGCCGACGCGGCCGCTGATCGGCGACACGACATCCGTATAGCCGAGGTTGATCTGCGCGGTGTCGACCGCCGCCTTGCCGGCCGCGACGTCCGCCGCCGCCTGGCCTTGCGTGGCCACCGCGTTGTCGTAGTCCTGCTTGCTGACCGCGTTCGCGGCGACCAGCACCTTGTAGCGCGCGACCAGCGCGTTCTGCGTGACGAGGTTCGCCTGCGCCTTCGCGAGCGTCGCCTTCGCGCTGTTCAGCGCCGCGATGTACGGCGCCGGATCGATCTTGTAGAGGCGCTGACCGGCCTTGACGTCGGTGCCTTCGGTGAATTCACGGCGCAGCACGATGCCGTCGACCCGCGCCCGCACTTGCGCGACGAGGAATGCGCTGGTGCGGCCCGGCAGGTCGGTGAAGACCGGTACGGCTTGCGGCTGGACGGTGACGACGCCGACTTCCGGCGTTTGCGGCGGCGGTGCCGATTCTTTTTTTCCGCAGGCAGCCAGGAAAACCGCGGCTGCCGCGACAGTGATTAAGCGGTATGGAACCCGTTCGACGCGCATGGAGCGACCTCTCACAATTAGACGACCTTCAATGGGAATCATCAGATCTCCTCATGGCCCTGACGCGCGGCGGACCTGTAGCTTCCTGCCCGCCGCGGATGCGGACGCGTGTTGCGGGTGTGCGTTGCACCCTGCGGAGCGTTCGTGTGCCGAACTGCTTCCGAAAAAGAACGGCGAGCCCGCGCCTCCGGCGGGATCGCGTTGCCATGGATTCGGCCAGACCGCTAGCGCGCGGGTCGAAATGCGGCGCCGGCGAATTCGATGAACGCGCGCGCGGCAGCCGGCAGACGCGCGGCACGCGCATGCGCGAGCTTCAGCGTGACGGGCGCGAGCGGGTGGACCGGGGCCACGCGCACCAGCGTGCCGGCCGCCAGATCGGCATCGACGAGATACGCGGGCAGCACCGCCGCGCCCATGCCGGCGACGGCGAGTCGTCGCACCATCTCGAGATGGCCGACGCCCGTATTGCCGGGTGCTACGCCGGATCGAATCCCGGCCGCGCGGTCGTCGTCGGCCGCCGCCCGCTCCAGCCGCACGGCCGCGATGTCCGGCCAGTCGCCCGACGCAGCCGCGCCGCCGTGCGCGGCGACGTAAGCCGGCGCCGCGACGCGCACGGATTCGTACGCAGCCAGCGTATGCAACGCATGCGCGCCGGACACCGGCATGCCATCCGTCAGGAACGCGACGTCGATGTCCTCGGCAGTCAGGTCGACATGGGCATCGGTCAGCGTCACGGTCGGCCGCACGTCCGGAAACCGGTGCACGAAACGATCGAGCAACGCGCTCAACTGGCTGAGCCCGAACGCAACCGGTGCGGCCACGCGCAATACGCCTTCCGGCTTGCTGCCCATCGCGACGAAACGGCCGTCGATCTCGTCGATCGCACCGAGGATCCGCTCGACGCGCGCGAGATACAGCTCGCCGATTTCGGTCAGCGACTGATGGCTCGTGCTGCGTTGAAGCAAGCGCGCGCCGAGGCGCGTCTCGAGCGCTTCGACGAGCCGGCTCGCCATCGCCGTCGACACGCGCAAGCGCGTCGCCGCCCGGCGAAACCCGCCTTCCCTTGCCACCGTCACGAATGCCCGAATCGATTGAAGTTGGTCCATTTCTCCGGATTCCCCTGCGCGCACGACTGCCCGTATCCCTGCACCCGATGCCGCGCCGCGCGCCGGCCCGCATCGAACCGGCCAATGCGGCGGCCCCGACGCCGGCTCATCCGGATCGGTCGGCCCGTGCGCGACAGACGCGGTCCGGCTTGCAACGGACGCAAACCGGCCTCGGCAAGCCCGATGCACGATCATTCAATAGCAGTCCTGAGCCTTTCCCGGCGATTCGCCGCGGCGACGCACGCGACAAGGCCGGCGGCGACCGCGCATCACGCGCACGGTATTGCCCGCGCCATCCGGGCACGCTGAATCGCATTTCTTCAGCAGGTGCAATGGTAGGGAAACCGCCGGGAAATGGCTTGCCCGATCCTGCGATTGTTTTGCCTTAATTTCCGAATTTGTGCGCCGCACACCGTGCAACGGCGCGTGACGCATCCGTCGAGCATGCAGGTCCGGATGATCGGGCTAATTTCGGACAGGTTTAGGCAATCCCGCGCACGCAACTTCACAGTACGATTGATCGCCGTGCCAGCACCTCGACAGGGGACGGCAGCCGCGCATCGCATCGCCCACTCCGTCAACCGCTCATGCAACATGGAAATCGACGCCCGAACGCCACCGCAACCGCGCACGCCGCCGGATCATGATGGTTGGTCGCCAGCCCGGTCGCCTGCGGCCCGGCTGGCGGCGCTGATCGCCGCGTACGCGCCGCACGACGGCATGTTCGACCTCCCGCTGCGCGGCATGCGCATCGCGCGTGCTTGCGCGCCGCCGGCGCAGTGGAGCCACGGCGTGCACCACGCGTGCCTGAGCATCGTCGGGCAAGGCGCGAAGTCGATGCGGGTCGGCGACGATATCTACACGATCGACGCATCGCGGATGCTGGTCGCAACCGCCGACCTGCCCGTGACCGGACGCGTGACGCGCGCGAATCCGGCCGAGCCGTTCCTTTACGTGCAGCTCGCACTCGATCCGCATCGCATCGCGGCGCTCACGCCGCGCGTGTTTCCGCGCGGGCTGCCGAAAGCCGTCGACTGCCGGGCACTCGCGACGCACGACGCGACGCCGGAAATCGTCGACGCCGTCGCCCGGCTGATGCACCTGATCGCGCAACCGGACGACGTCGATCTGCTCGCGCCGCTGATCGTCGACGAAATCCTGATCCGGCTGCTGCGCGGCCCGTCGGGCGCGCGCGTCGCGCAGATCGGCGACGCCAGTTCGACCACCCAGCGCATCTCGCGCGCCGTCGCCTGGATTCGCGACCATTACCTCGACCCGATGGCGGTCGACTCGCTCGCGCGGCAGGTGGGGATGAGCCCGTCGACCTTCCACCATCACTTTCGTGCGGTCACGTCGATGAGCCCGTTGCAATGCCAGAAGGTGCTGCGGCTGCAGGAAGCGCGCCATCTGATGTGCCTCGCGGCAATGGACGCGCGGCAGGCGTGCCGAAGTGTCGGCTACGTGAGCGCGTCGCAGTTCAGTCGCGAATACGCACGGCTGTTCGGCGACGCGCCAGGCCGCGACGTCGCGAGGCTCCGCGGCGAAGCGGTGCCGCTGTCGCGCGTCATACCGTGAATGGATATCGCGTGCGAGGCGGCGCTTCGTCACCTGCTCGATCGTCGGGCGGCTGCGCCCTCACGCGAATCAGGCATGACGGGATGCGCAGCACGCATTCGATGCAGCCTCGTCGGCGGCCAGCATCTCCGGCACGCATTCCCGCAGGAAATCGACGAACGTGCGGATCTTCGCATCGAGATACTGACGCGACGCATACAGCGTGTAGACCGTCAGCTTCTGCAGCCGGTAGTGGGGCAGCACGCGCACCAGTGCGCCGCTCGCGAGCGCGGGCAGCGCCGCGGACATCGGCAGCGAGCCGATCCCGAGCCCCGCGCGCAGCGCGGCGCCGAGCGCATCGGCGATATTCACTTCGAAATCCGGCACCGGCAGCTCGAACGTTTCGCGGCCGTTCGGGCCGTCGAGATGCCAGCGGTCGCGCGGAAAGAGCGGCGTGACGAGCCGCAGGCACGCATGCCCGGCGAGATCGCTGACCGTGCGCGGCGTGCCGCGCGCCTTCAGGTAGGCAGGCGACGCGCACAGCACGCTGCCCACGTCGCCGAGCCGCTGCGATACCAGCCCGGAATCGGGTAGCTCCGTCGTGCTCAACTGCAGCGACACGTCGTAGCCTTCGTCGATGATGTCGGGCACGTGCTGCGACAGCGTCAGCTCGACCGCGACGGACGGATAGCGCTCGCGGTAGCGCACGACCGCAGGCACCACGTAGGACTGGCCGAAACTCGTCGTCGCATGAACGCGCAGTCGTCCGGACGGCTTCGCCTGTGCATCGGCCGCCTCGGCTTCCGCTTCGTCGATATAGCCGAGGATGCGCTGGCAGCGGTCGAGATAGCGCTGCCCGGCGTCGGTCAGCGCGATGCGGCGCGTGCTGCGGTTGAGCAGGCGCGTGCGTAGATGCGTTTCGAGTTGCGCGACCGAGCGCGACGCGTAGGCCGTCGTGATGTCCAGACGCTGGGCCGCGCTCGTGAAGCTGCCCTCCTCCGCGACCCGGACGAAAATGCGCATCATCTGTAACGTGTCCATCGACCTGTTCCCGGGGATTGTCACGTCGCACCGCCGTGCAGCCACGGTGCCGACGGCGCCGGCACACGCCGGTCAGGCGCGAATTGTGCGGAACAGTACAGCAGCGTTGCAGGCGTGTCCAGTTCGTCGTAGGCGGCGTGATCCGGCTGCCGAATCGTGCTGCCGGGCGGCTCGCCGGGCGGCATCGGGACCGTGCATACACGCGTATCGGACGTACCGACGGGCCAACGGCATCGACCGGCAAGAACGACCTGCAAACCGTCATGCCGCCAGCCGCTCGATTCGCGCCGTTCGCATCTCGCGCGTTACGCAGCGCCCGCCGCATCGAACGGATTGCGCAACACGATCGTGTCGTCGCGCTCCGCGCCGGTCGTGATCATCGACACCGGCGCACCCGCCACGGCCTCGATGCGCGCGATGAAATCCCGCGCGGCCCGCGGCAGCGCCGCACGCTCGCGCACACCCTTCACGGAGCCTTGCCAGCCTTCGAACCGTTCGTAGAGCGGCTTCGCGCGCGACTGCGCATCGAGGCTCGCGGGCAGATGGTCGACGCGCGCGCCGTCGAATTCGTAACCGACGCACAGCTCGATCGATTCGAAACCGTCGAGCACGTCGAGCTTGGTGAGCGCCAGCGAATCGACGCCCGAAATCCTGACGGCCTGGCGCAGTTGCGCGGCGTCGAGCCATCCGCAGCGGCGCGGCCGGCCCGTGTTGACGCCGAACTCCTGTCCACGCGCGCGCAGCGTTTCGCCGGTGGCGTCGGTCAGCTCGGTGAGGAACGGGCCGCCGCCGACCCGCGTCGCGTACGCCTTCGTGACACCCACCACGTGGCCCAGCTTCGCCGCACCGAGCCCGGTGCCGGCCGCCGCGGCCGACGCCACGGTGCCCGACGACGTCACGAACGGATACGTGCCCCAGTCGATGTCCAGCATCACGGCCTGCGAACCCTCGAACAGAATGCGCTCGCCGCGGTCAGTCGCGTCGTTGAGGTCGGCCCAGACCGGACGCACGAACGGCAAGATCTTCGGTGCGAGCGCAACGAGTGTCGCCAGCATCGCGTCGCGATCGTACTCGTCGAGCCCCAGGCCGCGGAACCACGCGTTGTGATGATCGACCAGCACGTCGAGCCTGGCGGCGAGCCCGTGCGGTTCCGCGAGATCGCCGACGCGCAGCCCGCGACGCCCGACCTTGTCCTCGTAGGCCGGCCCGATTCCGCGCAGCGTGGTGCCGATGGGTTCGCGGCGCAGCCGCTCCTGCGCCTGGTCGATCGCACGGTGAATCGGCAGCACCAGCGTCGCGTTCTCCGCGATCGACAGGTTCTCCGGCGTCACCGGCAGCCCGAGCGCGGCCATCCGCCCGATTTCCGCGAGCAGCGCTTCGGGGTCGAGCGCCACGCCGTTGCCGATCACGCCGCGCTTGCCGCGCACGATACCGCTCGGCAGCAGCGCGAGCTTGTACGTGTTGCCGTCGACGACGAGCGTGTGCCCCGCGTTGTGGCCGCCGTTGTAGCGCGCGACGAGATCGGCCTGTGCCGCCAGCCAGTCCACGACGCGCCCCTTGCCTTCGTCACCCCATTGGGCGCCCACGACCACCACGTTCGGCATGCTCCGCACTCCATGTGAGAAATTCAGACACTCGTTCGGCCGAATCGGCCGTTTGTGTGCCATATTGACGGAGCAGGATCACACGATCAAACGATTAAACCTGAACCATCGTGTGAGTAAATCTCACACGAAACGATGCAATGGCCCGACGACTCCCTCCGTTGAATTCGCTGCGCGCGTTCGAGGCCGCCGCGCGGCTCGGCAGCTTCACCCAGGCTGCCGACGAGCTGTGCGTGACGCACGGCGCGATCAGCCGGCACGTGCAGCAACTTGAAGCGTGGCTCGGGCGGCCGCTGTTCGAACGCCACAACCGGCGCGTCGAACTGACTGCGTCCGGACGCGCGTACCTCGCCGAGGTCGGTGCATCGTTCGACCGGATCGCGCTCGCCACCGCGCAGCATTTCGGCCACGCGCAGCAGCGCGTGTTGCGCGTCAGCGCGCCTGCGACGTTCTCGCTGCGCTGGCTCGTCCCGAAGCTGTCGTCGTTCCAGGTCGCGCATCCGGCCATCGAGGTGCGGCTGTCGACGTCGAACGAGCCGATCGAAAAGTTGCGCGACAAGGTCGACCTGATCGTTCGCGGCGGCCCGCAGGCCGTCGACGGATACGTCGCGGAGGAATTCCTGTCCGAAGTCCGGCTGCCGGTGTGTGCACCGAAGCTGCTGGAGGGCCGGTCGCTGGATACGCCCGCCGATCTCGCCGGCTTCACGCTGCTGCACGCGGCGACCTATCCGGGCATGTGGCCGGAATGGTTCGCGGCCGCCGGGCATCCGAATCTCGTCCCGCGGCACTCGCTCACGCTCGAGCATTTCTACCTGACGTTGCAAGGCGCGCTCGACGGGCTCGGCGTCGCGATGGGACCGATCGCGCTCGTCGCCGACGACATCGCCGAAGGCCGGCTCGTGCAGCCGTTCAGCGAACCTGCGCTGCCGCCGTGGCGCTACTTCACGTATGTGGCGTCCGCGCGATCGGATGACGACGCCGTACGCGCGTTCAAGGACTGGCTGAAGGTGGCGGGAAGCGCGACTGCGTCGGACGGGCAGGATTGATCGCACCCGCCCGCGGGGCGTGCATCGTCACGACATACAGGATTCCGAATTAAATGGAATAAACCTGCCGAACGTTCTTGCCTTCACGCATCGCGTGATCGCGATGCACGCGGCAAGCCGCGGATCGAACCGCGGCTTGCCGCCGAACGACGCTTACTGGCTTGCCGCACCTGCGGCCTTCTTCTCCGCGTTCTGCAGGTTCTGCGGATAGTTCGGATCATTGGCCGCCGGCTTGTAGCCGGCGTCTTCGAGTTTCTTCAGTTCGGCGTTGTTCTTCGCACGCGCGGCCTTGCGCTCGGCTTTGCGTTTGGCCCTGGCTGCCTTGCGCGCTTCGCTCTTCGCTGCCTTCGCGTCCTGTGCAGCCGGCGCGCTGGCGGCATCGGTCTGCGCAAACGCAGGAACCGCCGAGCCGAACAGGAAAGCGGCTGCAGTAGCAGCCAACGTGAGTTTTCTGATCTGGATTCGCATCGCTGAACTCTCTTTTTTGATAACTATCACGGTTTGAAAGACCATCGAGATACCGCCCCCGCCCTGATCGATCGTCATGTCGCGATCAGGACCTGTGCATCATAACCGTGTCGCAAAAAATGTGGCGCGAACGTGACGACGGAATCGGGATACACGTATGGGAGACAACACGGTTTCCGCGGTCGGTGACGGGAGAAGTCGTATGCGATACGGCGCGACGCGCCGACGGCCGTTTCACCGGTGGTGATATCGATGCGCGCATGCGCGACGTGAAGATCGTCGTGCTTGCTCGATCACCGCAACAGCAGTCGATCCGTACGTCGCATCAGCGGGTGATGCGGCTCGAGCGGCGGTTTCTCCCATAAACGACCACGATTCGGTTCGTGGGCGATCGAGACGACTACATTGCGTCGTTGTGGCGGGCGGTAATGGGTGCCGCACGCTTCGCGGCATCGTGATGCAGAAAGTACCTGTGGAGGTAAGACGCTTCGTCGATCGGCAGGTCTGACGGGAAAGGTGGGGTTGCGTGAACGGCGAAGACGTCGGTCCGACTGATTGCAGGAATGCACGGGAACCCGATATGAACGAGCAGCGCTTGTCGGGTAAATGCGCGCATGGCGGTGGAGACTTGTCCGTTCGGGCGACCGTGCGTGTCGACGCGTCGGGCGCAGCGCATGGATGCCGATCGTTTCTGATTGCTCCCATCAATGGTTCCTTATCTGCACGGAGCAGCGATCCGCACAGCCTGCTTATACCTGTGCTCCGCCCGATCGGTGAGCTTTTACGGGATTCCAGGTTCTTTGGAAGGTGAGCAGGTTCGGGAGCAGTGGGCCAATTCGATTGCGGTGAGCTTCGGCATCGATGAAGTGTTCACATTCGCCGGGCGCTCTCGATGAATTCCGCCGAGATCGTCCCAGGCACGGGGAATCCGTGCGCGGCATTTTGGCGCCGGGCCCGAGTTCATGCCGTGGCACGAGTCTTTCCCTGCCTGTGACGGGTCCCGCACGGTGCCCGGCTCCAAAGGTAGAAAAACGGACGGGGCGCACGGAAGAAAAGCGGTCCGGCGCCGGTCCCTCCCGCACAGTCCACGGGCTAAATTTGGCGAGTGGCGTCCCATGCGCGCGACAAAAAACTTGTCCATGGACGAGGCAGCACGAGGACAAAAAACCACTCGCGTGGCGGTGCAGGATGATTTCGAACTGCTGTGGGGAAAAGTGACGGCATCCGTTCCGCCGCTCCAGCGTAGATGGCGGGCTGCCAGGGGACAGGTTTCGGGGTCCCATAAACGGGAACCTCTCTGCCGAATCCGGGGATTTCTTCCCATAAGTTTCTACGTTTCGAGGTTTGTGAGTGGGCGCTTACCTCCTCGGAATGCATTGTCAGGCCTGGAGCCTCCCAGAAACGGCGCCTTGAACGGGACCGAGCGGCGTGGACCGAGTGGTTGAAGGGCCTCGCGTCCCACAGACGGCTCCCATTGGTAGCGGTTTATGGGGTTCGTTTTTTTGTGCAAGCACACGTGTGTTTACATCTTTGGTAAACCACGTTTACTTCTTTAACTACTTTTAGAGGGCTCACAGCCTTATCTGGCAAGGGTTTGAGCCGTGTTCGGTACCCATTTATGGGAGCACAGGTGGAAGGGTTTGGGGTTTCAGGTCTGTGGATTTGGGGTTTGGGGTACCGCGTTGTGGGGAATCAGGGTTGTGGATATGGGGCGAACGTATCCGGTTATGGGAAATCGACCGTCCATCTCGTTGGGTAGCCGTCTATGGGAACACATGAAGGTAGCTTTTTATGGGGTTCTTTTCTCGGCCGGTAGTCGGATATGTGCACGGCGATTTCCTTCGGGTAGCCGGTTATGGGGAATCGCGAAGGTACCCGTTTATGGGAGCCCTTCGGAGTCAATTCTCTGTCTAGCGCCCGCAGGTTCCACGAAGCCTTCCCATAGACAGGGCCGATACCGTACACAGGTTACCTTTTATGGGGAAACGGAGTGGTTGCCATTTATGGGAGCGTTTTCCACCTTCGGGACAAACAGCAAGACTATCGAGGATGCTGACAGGTACCCTCCTATGGGAATCGATGAAGGTAGCAAGTTATGGGAGAAAACAGCGGCGGTGCTGCGGGGCACCACGAATCGTCCCGACGATCTCGATTCCGCTCATTTGCCCCCATGGATGGCTACCTTCGTCGTGGCAAATCTTGTGCCGGGTTTGCCGGTGCCGACAGGAAAGGTAGCGGCTTTTGGGAGGAATTTTGATCAAAAGGTAGACGGATATGGGGCTCTGCACAAGTCTATCAATTAAAATTTTTCCTTTGTTATCTGATGCTTAAGAAGGATAGTGAAAGTGATGCTGGAGCAAGGGCGTTGCTCCGCCGCGCGAAAAGGTATAAAGTCCGCTCTCAATAAGGCAACCTTACCCGGACACCACGATGCCGCGCAAGCCCGCAAGCAAAGGCTCAGACAAACAGGTTTCGCTGTTTCAGACACCCGAGCCACCCGACTTGCTGCGCAAGGCGGTCCAGGCGATTCATATCGCGCCGAAGTCGGGAAAGATCGGCCTGCAGCAGCGCAAGATGTTCAGCTCGCTGATCAAGAACGCGCTTCGGCAGGAGGCGTTCGAGCCGGGTCGGACCAGTTTCTCGATCTCGATCGCGTCGCTGTCGCACGAGAGCGGGCTGAACAGCAACAACACGAAGTACGTGAAGGACACGGTCAACTCGCTGATCAGCACCGTCGTCAACTGGGACTACCTGGCCGCGGACCGTTCGACGGTCTGGAAAGCGTCAGGCCTGCTCGCCGGCGCCGAACTCGAGCAATCGGTGCTGAAGTACAGCTTCTCCGACCAGATTCGCAGCGAACTGCTCAACCCCGAGATCTACGCGCTGATCGATATGCGGATCGCTCGCGAGTTCCGGCGGTCGCACTCGCTTGCGCTATGGGAAAACACGGTGCGCTACGAAGGGATCGGCATCACCGCGAAGATCCCTCTGCCGAAATTCCGTGACCTGATTCTCGGCCAGGACAAGGCGTCTCAGTCGTACAAGGAGTACAAGCTGTTCAAGAGCAAGGTGCTGGTGCCGTGCATTCAGGAGGTGAACGAAGTATCGGATCACACGCTCGAGCTGATCGAACACAAATCCGGCCGCAGCGTGGAAGCCGTGCAGTTCAAGGTAACGCGCAAGCAGAGCACCGATACTGTCGAAGAAGGCGACGTCAAGAATGAAGCGCTGGTCGAGGAAGTCGCGAAGTTCGGCATTCCGCGCTCGGAAGCGCGCCGGCTGATCACGCAATACGGCGTGCAGCGCATCAAGGCGGCGATCGCCTATACGCTCAATCGAACCACGAAGAAGAATGCGGCGCCGGTCGACAACGTCGCCGCGTATTTCCGCAAGGCGCTGACGCACGGTTACACGCTGGCCGACGGGCAGGGAACCGAAGCGGCCGCACCGGCGAAGGAATCCGCGCAGAGCAAGCAGGAACAGATTCGCGACAAGTATCTGGCGGCGAAGGTCGAGGAAGCCGGCGCGTATTTCCGCGAGCTGGAGATCGACGACCAGACCAAGCTGATCGAGCGTTACAACGAGACGGTGGCGGGTTCGAAGGACCTGACGCTGTCGCCGAAGAAGAAGGCGAGCAAGCTTGCGCAGACGAGCTTCTTCCGATGGCTGGCGCTCGATACGTGGGGCGAGCCTACCTCGGACGACCTGCTGGAATTCCTGCTGAAAAGCAGCCTCGCGGGCAACTGAACGAGGCCCCGCCGTCGTGCGCGCCGTGCACCGGACCGTGTTGCGGTCCGGCTTCGCGACGCAGCGCGCGGAGCGAGGCCTTTTGCCGGGGGCGCGTTACTTTGGCGTGGCCGCCGCCAGATCGGCGACGTACGCGTCGATGACGGTCTTGAGCTTGTCGGCGAGCGCTTCCTGGTGGGATGCGTCGACGCCCTTGAGCTGCAGATCCAGGCGCCCGTCCGGATAAGTCTTCAACTGGCCGATCGCGCGCGATTCGAGCGCAAAGTCATGACGAACGCTGTAGCGCGTGCGGCCGGCCTTCTTGGCGCCGTCGCTCTGCGCACGCAGGAAATTCTCGAGATCGCGGACGGATTTCTTCCGCTCGATCACGGCCGTCAGCAGCCGGTCGGCCGTCGCCTCGCCCAGGCGTTCGAAGATCAGCTTCAGGAAGTACGCCGCCTGCAGGCCGACCACGTCGTTGGCACTGGCCATCCGCTCCAGCAGCGTGTTCGGCAGCGCGTTCAGCGACAGCGTCTTGCTGATCGACGCCTTGTCCTTGCCGATTTTCTCCGCCAGCGTGTTCTGGTCGGCAAAGACCTTCTCGTCGAGGAGACGTTTCCACGCGACCGCATCGTCGAAGATCGTCTGGCGTTCGTGGTCGTGGTTCGCCCGATACGCGATCGTATAGAGCTGCTCGGGCGTGTGATCCGTGCGGAACGTCGCATTGATCGTCTCGTCGCCGTTGATGCTCGTCGCGCGCAGCCGGCGTTGCCCGTCGATCACGACGAGCTTGCCGGGAAACTCGGGGAGCCGTGTGACCTTGATCGGCTCGATCTGCCCTTCCCGTTTCAAGGTCAAGGCAAGCTCGTGCAGGCTCGATTCCGAGTAGAACACGCGCGGGTTGAACGGGTTCGGGATGCAGTCCTTCACCAGCACCTTCTGCGGCGCGCCCAGATCGGTCGTACCGGCGGGGGTGGTCGCGGCCGGGCTACCGGCGGGCGCGGCTTCGGCGACGGCAACCGGTGCGGCCGCCGGCTCGGGCAGCCGCGTTTCGAGCGCCGCATTTTCCTGCGCGAGTCCGCGCAACAGGCCGGCCGCCAGATGCAGGTTGCCGGTCGGCTTCTTGTCTTTCGAGGTGTCCTTAGCCATGGGCGGCTCCGGTAGCGCGCGTCGACGCGATGTATTGGGCCATTTCCGTGACCAGCTTTTCGATTTCCGCGCGGGCTTCCTTCAGGCCCTTCAGGTATCGATTGTGGTGATGGATCGTGGTGCCGAGCGCGAACGTCTGACGATAGACCTCGCGTTGCGCGATCTGGCTGTCGAGCAGATGCTCCCCTATTTCTTCTGCTCTTAAAATTTTTAAAATTTCTTCACGCATTTTAGTTTTTCCATTAACGCTATTCAGCATTAATGCGGAAGAAAGTTGAGGATTTCGAACGGCGCGCATCGACTCGATCATGCGGATCATCGCGACAGTGCTGTACAGATCGGCCGGTGACGGCGAAAGCGGCACCAGGCAGAAATCCGCCACTTCGAGGACGGAGGCGATACGAGGGTCTTCGAGGTTGCCGGGACAGTCGACGACGATCACGTCGAAGTTCGCGTCCTGCTTCTTGATCTCGCCGCCGATGCCGCGGCCGGCGGGAGCCAGCGAAAGCACAGTCATCGGCAGCGTGTTTTCGCCGCTCGTGACCCACCGGACGGAAGTGCCCTGAGGGTCGGCATCGATCAACGCAACCTTGTTGCCACCGGCTTCGAACGCAGCCGCGATGTTGACGGAGATGGTCGTCTTTCCCGTCCCACCTTTTTGATTACTGACGGCGATCTTGAAAGCCATTAAATTCCTCCAAGGAGTTTTGCGTAATATATGCAGTTATTTGCAGAATGTCCAGAAATGCGTTCAATGTCATGAACGTTTTATTGATCGCTGTGGTTGTTACGTGACAAATAGGCCGAACGGCCAGGCGTTGCCAAAACAGCGGTTCGTAAAAAGCACGCCATTGACGTTGCAAAAAAGAACGCCGAAGTGAAAACGGGGTTTCTTTGGCCCCATAACGAACCCGGTTGGGCGAAGGCCGGGTGCCTCATCGTGCTTTGGTTTCACTCGAAACTTGATACGACTTCGTGCCGTTGATAGACGCTGATCGGCGCGGTCGCGCGGGCGTCGTCGTTGGGATCGTGAAAACAGCCGGTTGTCACGTGACAAGTTGCCGGATATCGACCTTCTCGGCATGTACGGTGCGCGGAGGCCTTCGATGCGATTACGACGTTGGCCGCGACGAAATCACTTCAATACATCTACTGATGCGCAGCCTGTGGTTACGCATGCTTATGCGGTAGCGGGGTGAGTTGTCACGTGACAAACAGCGCAAAACGGCCTCGAAGATACCTTGGCATCGTCAAGGGACAGTTGACATTGGACGATGCTACGCGGCCTAAGAGACATATTGCTCGGGAAGACAGGCGTGGACCATAGATTTCGGTGCGTCAACGAAACCGTGAAGCGGAAGGTGAGTTGTCACGTGACAACCGGAAGCAGAGCCCGGAAGTTCGAGCCACAGGAAACCGTGGGAAGTAAAGAGTCCCGTTGCCATTTCAACGGGACAGTCGGAGGTGGCGACCCCGACTTGATCGGCTGGCCCCCCGGCTCCTTATGTCGCACGTATACGCACGTACTAGCGCAATACCGGCGAGCGACTGCTGAGGCGTACCCAGATATCATAGCGAGCTTGATGTGTCCCCATTTATCAAGAGACATGCAGCTTTGCATGGCCTCTGGTAGTCGCCGATAGGGCGGGGCGTGCTTCGAGGCATGCGCCCCCACTGAAGGGCTCAACCCATCTGGAATCACCGGACGTATGCACCGCAATTCATGCCGAATTCGTGCGTCGAATGCCTGGGACGAGTCCAAACGGGTCAGGCCGTGAAACATTCTGCGAAAATCGACGCTGGCTGGAAACCCTTATGTGGCAACGACTTGCGCTACCTTCTTCACGTTGTTTCACGGAAAATGAGTGCGTTGATCCTCGGAAATAGGGGCGCATACCTTTTTCGAGCACCCATCTCGGACGCAGGAAAGATCGCCGTCAAATTCGTCATTGTTTATACGTAATTTGTAGTGTTTGATACGATCCGGCATGAGCTATGCACCGTAGGTCCTCGCTATGCGGGCGAGTCCCGCCCGCTGAGTCACGTGCCGCCCATTCGGCGCAAGGTGCACCGATATTTTGCGTCAGTTGTCACGTGACAACGCATGTGCGGGCCCCCGATTTACGGAGTCAAGGAGCATTACGAGAAGAAGCCGGCGTCGGAAATGTGCGGGAGGAGTCCCGAGCATGGTCGGTGCAACGTAGTCTTCGGAACAGCGTGAGCCCAATCGACGTCGTATGCGAGAATCTAATCCCGCACGTTGTGGATGCCATCAAAGTCGGCACATATCGACCGCCACCCCTCGCGCTCAATAACTCGCGACGATAGACAAAGCGACATCCGTTCTACCTCGCAGGCTGTCGATATCCCTTCGGGGAGAATTACCGAACAGCCGACTGTATTCGCGGTTGAATTGAGTCGGGCTCGCATACCCGACCCTGAATGCTGCCGACGCAGCATCGAGCCGCTCCGCCAGCATCAGCCGGCGAGCCTCGTTGAGCCGTATCCATTTCTGATACTGCAGCGGACTCATGCCGGTGAGTTGACGGAAGTGGTGGTGGAAGGTCGAACTGCTCATCTGAACCTGTGCCGCGAGATCATCGACGCGCAACGACTCGTCATAGTGAGCACGCAACCACCGGATCGCGCGTGACACGCGGTTGCACTGGCTGCCGGTGGAGGCGATCTGGCGCAGGCGGGCGCCTTGGTCACTCGTCAGCAGCCGATAGTAGATTTCCCGCTCGATGTACGGTGCGAGAACGGCAATGGCGTTCGGGTCGTCCAGCAGCGCGACTAACCGGTTGAGCGCGTCGTACAGCGGTTCAGTCATGTCGCCGACGACGAGTCCGCGGCCTGCTGATACATCGTCGTGAACCGGCGCGACTTGCATCATCAGCTCGGCCATCACGCGGAAATCCAGCTTCAGGCCGAGCCCCAGAAACGGTTTGTCGGGGCTGGCCTCGATGATTTGTGTCGAACCGGGCAGATCGAGAGATGTAATCAGAAAGCGATCGGCGTCGTAAAGGTACGCATCCCCGCACTGCATGACCCGCTTCGCGCCCTGAACGACGAGGCCGAAGCTCGGCTCGACCATGCACTCCATCGGCTGCGTCGGCGCTTCCCGTCGATGAAAGCTCAGATTGGGAATGGCCGTGTTGAGATGATCGACACCATCGGTCCATCTCGCGACGCGCTCCGCGAGCATCTGTCGCAGTTCGTTCTCGCGGCTGCGGCCGGTTGAACGGTGGCTTGCCTGGTCGAGCGCCGCGATGGTGGCGGCGTCGTCTCGTTGGGCGGGCAGGTATCGGAGGGGTACCGGATGCATCTTCTCTATTGAGGTAATCGGGTCGACGGGCTGGCAGTCGACGTGCAGGGGCGGCTGGCAACGAGTGCACCGCCCGGAATCGCGGATAGGTCCGACGGCCCGCTTCCGGAAGGTACGTGCCGCGACTGGCCTGGCGAACTACTTCGTCGCCTCCGACGCGCAAAGCTGCCAGCGTCGAGATTTCGCCGCCGGCGCTGCCGCGCGCTCGTCGACCGTGCGCCACCAGCGTTCGCCACGATGCGGGGCATCGAGATCGACGCGTTCGCCCATCCTCGGTGTCGACAGCTCGATGCCGCGCACGAGCGCCAGCGCCGTGACACGCTCGAACGGTTCCTGCCAGCGATGCATCGCGAGGTCGAACGTGCCGTTGTGGACCGGGATCAGCCAGCGTCCGCGCAAATCGATGTGCGCCTGCACGGTTTCTTCCGGTTGCATGTGCACGTACGGCCATTGCGCATCATAGGCGCCCGTTTCGATCAGCGTGACGTCGAACGGCCCCAGGCGCTCGCCGATCTCGCGGAAGCCGTCGAAATAGCCGGTATCGCCGCTGAAGAACAGGCGCAGATCGTCGTCGACCATCACCCACGACGCCCACAGCGTACTGTTGCCGTCGAACAGGCTGCGCCCGGAGAAGTGCTGGGCGGGGGCCGCCGTCAGCGTCAGGCCTGCTACGTCGATGCTTTGCCACCAGTCGAGCTGGCGGACCTTTGTCGCGTCGATACCCCATTCGATCAGCCGATCGCCGACACCGAGCGTCGTCACGAACACGCCGGTGGTTGCGGCCAGCGCGAGCACCGTGTCGCGGTCGAGGTGATCGTAGTGATCGTGCGACAGGATCACGCCGCGCAGCGGCGGAAGATCTTCCAGCGCGATCGGCGGTGCATGAAAGCGCTTCGGACCGATGCGCCGGAACGGCGATGCGCGCTCCGCAAACACCGGATCGGTCAACCAGAATCCGCCGCGCAGCTTCAGCAACAGCGTCGAATGGCCGAGGCGGTACAGGCTGCGATCGGGCGCCGCGTCGAGTTCGGCGCGGGTCAGCGAATCGACGGGCAGCGCGCCGGCGGGCACGGTGTGGCGCGGCTTGTTGACCAGCATGTTCCACGCGATCCCCAGCGTCTTGCCCAATCCTTCAGCAGGGCGCGGCGCGACGTTGGCAAAGCGCTCGCCATTGTGCTGCGGCGAACCGCCGGACAGCGTCCGGCCACGCCGGGCGGCCGCGAAACCCAGCACGCGGTGAATCAAAACGAGAGGCGATGCCATGTCGGTTCATCCGGAGAATAAAGTACACTGAGCAGTGTAGTTTATTTTCGAGATAAGTAAACTGCCCGGTGTAAAATTTCCGTATGGATACCAGTACTCCTCCTCAGCGTCTGACCGACCGCAAGCGCGCGGCGATCGTCGATGCGGCAATCGAGGAATTTCTTGCGGCGGGCTACGATGCGACGAGCATGGATCGCATCGCTGCACGCGCGGGCGTGTCGAAACGCACCGTCTACAACCACTTTCCGGGCAAGGAGACGCTGTTCGCTGCGATCCTGAACAAGCTATGGGATGCGACCCGGACCGGCAATTCGCCGACCTATCGCGCCGACGTGCCGTTGCGCGCGCAACTGCTCGCACTCCTCGAACGCAAATTGCGATTGATGAACGACGAGGCCTTTCTCGCCCTCGCGCGCGTCGCGATCGGCGCGGCCATCCATTCGCCGGAACGGGCGCGCGACATGGTCGAACGCCTCGGCGAGCGTGAGGAAGACGTCACGGTGTGGGTGCGGGCGGCGGCTGCGGCCGGCCGTCTGGCGGTGACCGATCCGGTGTTCGCCGCGCATCAGTTGCATGGCGCCGTGAAGGCGTTCGCGTTCTGGCCGCAGATCACGATGGGGCAGCCGCCGCTGACGGCGCACGAGCAACAGAAAGTCGCGGAGTCGGCTGCCGACATGTTCCTCGCGTACTACGCGCGACCGGACGACGGCGCCGTGTCGCGTCGCACGCAAGACTGAACGCGCATCCGAAAGCATCCGCAGGCGCGGTCAAATCGACATCGTGGTCGATGCACGCGCCGACGGGGCGTCGGCCGACCCGCCGATCCGGGCAACCGACGCAACATGGCGCCCGCATGTGACGGCCGCGCGGCCGGCCAAAACAGCGATATCGTCGACACATCCGAAGCCGAACGTGAGCATCTATCCATGAAGACGCTGTTGATCGTCTATCACACGATGACCGGGGGCACGCAGCAGATGGCCGAAGCGGCTGCCGATGCGGCTCGCGCGCAGCCTGGCGTCGACGTCAGGTTGCAGCGCGCGGACGTGACGAGCGCAGACGACGTGCTGGCCGCCGACGCGTACCTGTTCGCGACGCCGGAGAATCTTGCGGCGATGTCCGGGCTGATGAAGGACTTTTTCGATCGCTGCTATTACGCGGCGCTCGATCGCGTGAATGGCCGTCCGTATGCGGCGATGATCTGCGCCGGAAGCGATGGGCAGAACGCATTGCGCCAGATCGACCGGATCGCGACCGGGTGGCGGCTGAAGAGCGTCGCGCCCGGCCTGATCGTCTGCACGCATGCGCAGACGCCGGAGCGTATTCTCGCGACGAAGACGATCGGCGGCGACGAGCTTGCGCGCTGCGCCGAACTGGGTGCGGGTCTTGCCGCGGGGCTCGTGCTGGGTGTTTTCTGATGACGGATGCGACGGTGCAGATCTGCCGTATCGGCACAGGTCGGATCGGCTCCATTCGCGCAATACCGATTCCGCAAACAACGCCGAATCGGCCGAATGCCAAGGCTTCAACTGTCCTTTGCGGTTGCCGCGGATCGATGGTATTCGGGCCAAAGACGTTTCACGAGATCGCGCGACGCGCCGTATGCGTAGCAACTGTCGATCTTGAGCGGCTTTCCTTCGCTGTCACGGTAATCGAGCGACGAGCGCCGCATGCTGACCATCGTCTGATAGGCGGTCGTGGCGATCGGCCCGAGCAATTCCTTCAGGTGCGTGCACGTGTCGCAGGACGGCAGGCGCTTGCGCACCTCGCTGTTCCAGCCGGCGCCAATGTTCAACCCGATGAGCGCCTGCAGCGAGTCGCCGCCGCCCGGACACTGCGCATACGGATGCGAACGGATGAACGTCGATACGGCGCGCACGACCATGTCGATGTCGAAGACCAGTGTCACGCCCAGATCATGGAGCGGCGTCAGCGCCGCGACCGTCCGTGTGCCGCCAGGCGGCGTGAAATCGCTGGTCTTGCGGTCCGCGAGGCACGCCGTCACTTCGAACAGGCCATCGCTGCGCCGATATCCGCGCATGTCGATCTGCCGATGGTGAATCTCCTCGCGCGTGATGCCGTCGTGCGGCGTGTCGTCTTGGGAAACCATGCATTCGCTCCATCTCGTGTCGCCGGGCCTTTTCGCAGGCGACGGGATCGCGCCCGGCCGATCGGGCGCGCGGTGAAAAGCACGCGCGCCCTGCCGCCAACGAAGTTGCCTTGGCCATACTACGCACTTTCCGATATCTTCGTCCGCGCCACGATCGATGCGGACGCAACGAGTCGTACAGCGATGCCGGCGCAAACGAGGCGCGGCGTGCGGCGCGATGTCCGAAGGCGACGCAACGCGCCGCGGTTCGACATCCGTCACGCGGAACACCGTTCATCGCATGTCGCCCCGGCCCCGATTTCCGGTAGTGGCCTCTAATGGCGTGACATCCGGAAACGTATCCATATAATGCGCAACACGACCGCGCGGACGCATTTCCGGCACCCCGGATCGGGCAAATGCGGACCGGCGAGTCAGCCGGCTGTCCCGCGTACCGGTATACTTCCACTCCTGCCCTGTCCGGCATCGAGGCCGGGTGCCTGAAAGCAGAGTGACGTGCGCGATGCGGCCCCGTAGTGTTCCGCACCGGCGGCAGACCGGCCGCACGCATGGCGGCGAAGCTTGCAAGCCGCGCGGCAGGGCCGCACGAACCACACCTTATATTCCTGGTGGATTGAATTTATGGGTTTTGAACAACTTGCCGAATTGCGGGCGCAGCTCGCAGCGAAGGCCAAGCAGGAGCGCAACGCGAAGCGGCCGGCAGCGCCGACGGACGCCGGCGCGAAGCCGAAGTCCGGCGACCGGCCGTCTCGCGGCGCCAAGCCGGGCGCCGCCGCCCAGGCGCAGCATCGGGCGAAGCCTGCTTCGGCGAAGCCGTCGGCCCCGGTCGATCCGGTCATCGTCGCAATCGGCAAACTGCAGCGGAAGTTTCCGCGCGCATTCCCGAAGAATCCTGCCCCCAAAGTACCGCTCAAGGTCGGCATCTGGGACGATCTCGCACGCGAGGCGCAGGCCATCGGTCTCAACGAAGCCGAACTGCGCGAAGCGATGTCGACGTGGTGCCGCGGCAACCGCTACTGGTCGTGCCTTGTCGAGGACGCGGTGCGCGTCGACCTGCAGGGCAACGAAGCCGGGCGCGTGACGCGCGACGACGCGGCGCGCGCGCGCCGGCTGAAGGCTCGCCGTCCGGGCAAGGGCGCGGCACAATCGGCCAAGGGTGCGCCGCAGCAGCCGAAGGCCGAGCAGCAGGCCGAGGGCGCTGCCGCGCCGCAGCCGGCGCAAGCCGAAGTGGAAGCGGAAGCGAAGGTACAGAACGACGCCGCGCCGCAGGTCGAACAGCAAACGGCCAGCAACGACTAATCGGCATCGCGCCGCGGCTCGTTGCACCGCACATGCCAACATGCCCGCCGCATGCGGCGCATGACACGACAGACCGGCCTGCCTCGACCGAGGCAGGCCGGGACTCCCTCCACCGGCGTCCAATCTGCCGGTACGCATTCCCTCTCACGTTGAACGAGCCACACGACCGGACAACGAACGTCCGTCGAACGTCGCCGCATGCGCGATGCTCCGCTTTTTTCATATCCCCGCGTAGACGGTTTGCATCGCCGAGCAAATTGCAGCTTCAGTCATATATTTCGGTTTCCGAATTGATAGACGGGAAACGTCGATTTCCGTGCGTGCGATCCCATCCGGCCGTCGTGACATGATGGCGCGCCATAATTGCGATTGAATCGTCCGCTTACGGCCGCTCGGCGCGTGCATGCGGCTTGCATCCCGAAAGATAACCGATGCCGGCGGATGCCAAGCCGGGCTCTTCAACGTCAATTCAAACCGGATCATGAACCCGAGACATTCCGCGATTTTCGTCGCGCTCGCCGCCGCCACGCTGTTCGGCGCCGCGACACCGCTCGCCAAGGCGCTGATCGGCGCGATGTCGCCGTTCATGGTCGCAGGCCTTTTCTATCTGGGCAGTGGCGTCGGGCTCGGCATCGGAATCCTGTTGCACGGCTGGTACGGCCGTCGCGCGCCAACCGCGGATGCCGCACCGCTGCAGCGCGCGGACCTGCGTTGGCTGGCCGGCGCGATCGCGGCGGGCGGCGTGGCCGGCCCGGCTTTGCTGATGCTCGGGCTGTCGACCACGCCGGCGGCGACGAGCGCGTTGCTGCTCAATCTCGAAGGCGTGCTGACGGCTGTGATCGCGTGGGTCGTGTTCCGCGAGAACGTGGATACGCAGGTGTTCGTCGGCATGGTGGCGATCGTCGCCGGCGGCGCGCTGTTGTCGTGGACACCGGGCCGCGCCGGTGTGCCGGTCGGTGCGCTGCTGATCGTCGGCGCATGCCTGTGCTGGGCGATCGACAACAACCTGACCCGCAAGGTGGCCGCGAACGACGCGATGGTAATCGCGTGCCTGAAAGGGCTGATCGCGGGGCCGGTGAACATCGGCATCGCGCTGGCGACCGGCGCGACGCTGCCCGCGATACCGGTCACGGCGGCGGCGATGGTGACGGGGCTCGGCGGCTACGGGATCAGCCTCGTGCTGTTCGTCGTCGCGCTGCGTCATCTCGGCAGCGCGCGCACCGGCGCTTACTTTTCGATCGCGCCGCTGTTCGGGGTCGTGCTGTCGCTGCTGATCTGGCCGGCACTGCCGCCCGCGACGTTCTGGATCGCGGCCGCGCTGATGGCGCTGGGCATCTGGCTGCATATGCGCGAACGGCACGAACACACGCATGCGCACGAGCGGCTCGAGCATACGCATCGGCATCGGCACGACGACCATCACCAACACGCGCACGACTTTCCGTATGACGGCGACGAACCGCACACGCATCCGCACGTGCATCTGCCGATCACGCACAGCCACGCGCATTTTCCGGACATTCATCACCGGCATCGGCATTGACCGTGTCGTGAGCGACGCGCGCCGGGTGTCGTAAGGTGACCGTTTATGGGAGACGCGGAAAGCCGGTCATTGGTCCGGCCATGGCGGTTGCCGGTATGTTGCAGAAGCATGCGCCGGCATGCGCGTGCCGCGAGCCGCGCGCGGCCGGATCAGGTTGGAAGCGCGGTACGCGCGCCGGCAACCCGCCCGCGGTTTGACGGGCATGCGCGGCGCACAATGAATCGCCATCGCGATCGCCACGCGATCACTCGACGCCGACGATCACGCTCGATGCCTTGAAGATCGCGGATGCGGCGGCGCCGCTCGCGAGGCCGAGACGATCGACGCTGTCGTTGGTGACGATCGCGATGATCTCCGCGCCGCTCGTGGCCTTGATCACGACCTCCGAATTGACCGCGCCCTTCGCGACCGACGCGACGGTGCCCGCGACGCAATTGCGGGCCGACACCTTGCTGCTGTCGACGCCGACCATCACGATGACCGACGACGCCTTGACGAGTGCGAACGCGTTCGTGCCGACCGCGAGGCCCAGCGACGCCGCGCTGCCGTGGGTGATCACGGCGACGATCTCGAGCCCGTCCTGCGTGCGCAGCGTGATTTCGTCGTTGACGGCGCCGGGTTTGACGGCGCCGATCTGGCCGGCGAATTGGTTGCGGGCGCTGGTTCGCATGATGACTCTCCGGGTGGGTGCCGCGGCCGGGCCGGCAGCGGCGGCAGATGAATGGAAGTGCATCGGCGAGTGTACCGTCAACGCCGGTGCGCGGCGCGCTGTGGATACCACGGCGCGAACCGGCGAAAATTCGCCGCCACCGCGTGTTCCGTCATACCTGCGTGATGGGGCCGACGGCGCTGGCGCTACGGCGCTGACGGGCCGCTCGCGGGTGTCGCGGCGCGGGAGCCGGTGCCTGTCGCGCCGTCGCTCTCCCAACCTCCGCCGAGCGCGAGGAAGAGCCGCACCTGGTCGGCCGCGACCTGGCCTTCGGCTGCCGCGACCTGCGCCCGCACGCTCGTCAACGTGCGCGTCGCATCGAGATCGGAGAGGAACGATTCGCGGCCGGCCGCATAGAGACGATGCGTTTCGGCGGCGGAATTGCGGGCCGACTCGTAGGCGGTGCGCAGCGCGTCCGTGCGCTGCACGTCGGCCGCGTAGGTCGCGAGGCTCGACTGCGTTTCGCGCAGCGCATTCAGCACGACGCCGTCGAAGTGCGCGAGCGCGCCGCCCGTCGCGGCTTCGGCTTCGCGCACGCGCGCACGCTGGCCGTTGACGGGGAACGACCAGCTGATCAGCGGTCCGAACGACCAGCGATTCGTGGTGGACGAAAACAGGTCGGCGGCGACGCCGACCGAGCCGGCCGATGCACCGATGCTGACCGACGGGTACAGCGCGGCGGTCGCCACGCCGATCCGCGCGGTCGCGGCGGCGAGTTGCCGCTCGGCTTCGCGTACGTCGGGGCGGCGGCGCAGCAACGCGGCGCCGTCGCCGATCGGAATCGGCTGACGCAGCTTCGGCAGGCGCTCGCATTCGGTGACGGCTTTCGGCAGGTCGGCCGGCGCGCGCGCGAGCAGCGCGGCGAGCTGGTACTGCGCGATCTTGCGGCGGCCTTCGAAGCGCGGGATGTCGGCGGCGAGCGTGCGTACCTGCGTCACGCCGCGCGTCACGTCGGTCTGGTTGCCGCGTCCTGCATCTCGCAGCCGCTGCGACAGCGCGACGCGTTGCTGCTGCAGCGCGAGCGACCGCTTCGCGATCGCCAGTTCGTCGCCGGCCGAGCATGCTTCGACGTAGGCGCGCACGACGTCGGCCACGACCGTGATGCGCGCGAGGTCGCCGGCCGCCTTGACGGCCTCGCTGTCCGCGCGCGCGGCTTCGACACCGCGCCGCAGCTTGCCGAACAGGTCGAGCTCGTACGACACGTTGATGCCGACCATACCTTCGTTGACGACCGGCAGCTTGTTTTCGAGCAGGTACTGCTCGGCCGATTCCTGCGCGCGCTGCACGGCCGCTTCCGCCCCGCCCGAGAATCCGCCCTGTTCATTCGCGGCCACCAGGGCCGCGCGCGAGCGCGCGAGGTTCGCGGCGGCGACGCGCAGGTCGGTGTTCGACTTCAGCGCATCGCGCACGAGCCCGTCGAGCACCGGGTCGTCGTACAGTTGCCACCAGTTGCCAGGCACCGCGTCGCGCGACACCAGCGCGCCGTTCGCGTCGTCGAGCGCGTGATTCGCGAGCGGCGCATTGACGTACGCCTGCTGCGGCAGCGTGTAGTCGGGGCCGACCGATTTGCATGCACCGAGTGCAAGCGCCAGGGGCGCGAGCGTCGCCGCGACGCGCAGGGCATGCCGCTTCATTGCGATGCTCCCGCCGCGCCGGATGCCGCCGGCGCCGTGCCGGCACCGACCACCGGCTTCGCGTCGGCGTTGCGGCGCGCGTCGGCACCGCGCATCGACACGGTCGCAGTGCGGCCCGCGATCATCCGGAAATCGTCCGGCACCTCGTCGAGCACGACGCGCACCGGCACGCGCTGCGCGAGCCGCACCCAGCTGAATGCCGGGTTCACGTTCGGCAGCAGGTTCGCGCCCTGCGTGCGGTCGCGATCCTCGATCGCGGCGACGATGCTCTGCACGTGGCCGCGCAGCGCATGCGGCTCGCCCATCACGATGATATCGACCGGCTGGCCGATATGGATGCCGCGCAGCTTGGTTTCCTCGAAGTAGCCGTCGACGCGGAACGAATGGCGATCGACGACCGACAGCACCGCGCGGCCGGCCGGCACGTATTCGCCGACGCGCGGCGCGCGGTCGTTCAGGTAGCCGGCCACGGGACTGACGATCGTCGTGCGCTGCAGGTTCAGCTTCGCGGTGTCGAGCGACACCTGCGCATCGGCGACGCCGGCTTCGCCCTGCTCGACGCGCGTGCGGCTTTCCTCGACCTGTTCGCTCGCGACCAGGTTGCCGAGCTGCAGGTTGCGCGCGTATTCGCGCTTCGCCTGCGCCAGCGTCGCGCGGCGCTGCGCGAGCGTCGCTTCGGCGAGCCGCTCCGCGAGCGCGTAGCGCGCCTGGTCGATCACGAACAGCACCTGGCCGCGCTTGACCTCCTGGTTGTCGGCAACCTGCACCGACGTGATGAGGCCGGACACGTCCGGCGCGACCTGGATCACGTCGGCGCGCACGTGCCCGTCGCGCGTCCACGGCGAGAACATGTAGTAGTTGATGATGCGCCACAGCACGAGGCCGGCCACGACGACGACGATCAGGGTGAGCAGGACTTGCCCTGCCGAGAGCCAGGATTTTTTCACGTTAGGTAGCCACGAGTTGGTGGGACACGATCACGACGGCGGCCAGTACGAACACGTAGATGCCGAGGTCGAAGATCGAACGGTGCCAGACGAGGCGGTAGAAGCCGACGCGCTCGAGCGCCGCGCGCACGACGATGTTGATCAGGTAGGCGATCAGCATCAGCACGAGCGGGGCCGGCACGAACACGCCGAAGATATCGATTTCGCCGATCATGATCGCGCTCGGAAGGACAAGGTGGAAAGCCGGTTCATGCGCGCGCTCCGTCCGGCGCCTGCGGCGGTTGTGCGGCCGCGGCCGGATACAGCGACAGGCGCAGCCCGACGAGCGCGTGCAGCGTGTCGCGCAGCCGGCGGTGCGCGGCCGGCACCGCGGGTGCGGCGGCGCCGTCGGCCGGCGCGGCGCCCGGCAGGGTGCTGCCGGCCACACGCCGCAGCGCGTCGTCGATCGTCGCGAGCAGCGCGGGCGGCACGGGCTGGCGCGCGTTCGCGGCCGCGCAGCGCGCGTAGTGATCGGTGACGCCGGCCAGCACGCGATCGATCGCGTCGGGTACGTCGCCCGACAGCCGGCGGCGCGAGCGGCGCAGGTCGAGCGCGTTCAGCGCGATGCGCAGGTCGCGGAAGCTTTCGATCGACGGGTGGCGGTGATCGTCGGACGCGCCGAGGCGCGGCAGCAGTTGCGTGACGCGATCGAGCATCCGCGACGCGTGGTTGCGCTGGTCGTCGAGCGGCTGCGTCGACGCGGAGCGCGCGACGTCCTCCCAGCCCGAGCGCAGCAGGCGCCGCACCGCGAGTTCCGCGCCGAACGGGCGCGTCGCGCGCGTCCACACGTACGCGAACAGCAGCCCGGCGACGCCCGCGAGGTTGCTGTTCAGGAACACGAAGAAATCGGCTTCGTACGCGCTCTGGATGCTGATGAAGGTAGCCGTGTTCACGGCGACGAGCATCGTCACCATGTTGAACTGCGGGCGCGGCAGCAGCGTGCCGATCAGGATGAACGGGCCCGCGAACATCAGCACGAGCATCGCGAAATCGTGCACGTGCGGCAGCACGACGAACAGGTACAGGCCGGCGAACACGACGCTCGCGGCGGTCGACAGGAAGAACTTGAACACCAGCGGCGCTGGCTCGTCGAGCGCGGCGAAGAAACTGCACGACACGGCCACGAGCGTGACGGCGGCCGCGCCGTCGTGCCAGCCGGACGAGATCCACAGCCAGCACGCGAACACGATCGCGAACACGACGGTCAGCGTCGAGAACAGCATCATCCCGCGATCGAAGAAGCGCTCGGTGCCGCCGAGCCGCCAGTGCCGGTAGCGCGGCTGCCACACGCCCGACTCGTTCGCGATCAGCGCGCGCAGCGAGCGGCAATCCTGCCAGATGTCGATGACCTGGCGCAGCCGCCACAGCGCATTCGACAGCAGCGCGCCGTCCCAGCTCGCCAGCGCGCTGGCGGGCGGCTGCAGCGCGGCGATGCGCGCGCGCAGGTCGTCCGCGACCGGATCGTGCGCCATGTCGCCGTCGGTGCCGGTCTTCACGGCCGGCAGCGGCGCGTCGAACCACTTCGCGGCGTCGGCCAGCAGCGCGTCGAGCGCGGGCGGGCGCACGTGCAGGTCGCGCATCAGCGCGACCAGCGGATCGGCGAGCGACGACATCAGCGGCAGGAACAGCTGCATCCGGCCCGCGAGCGCCTGCGCCCGCGCGAGCAGGCGCGGATGCGCATGGTCGTAGCCCAGCTGGCTCAGCAGGAACTCGAGGCCGGTGATGGTCGCGGCGAGCCGCTGCCGGCACGCGGACAGCGCCTTGCCGGCCAGATGCCCGGACAGCGTTTCGCGGCCGTAGAACGCGGCGTCCTTGAACCACGCGTCGGTGCGCTCGATCAGCGTCGGCGCGAGCCGGTTCGGAAACACGGTGCTGCCGACCACGCTCGCGCAGACGATGCCGAGCACGATTTCCTCGGTGCGCGCGATCGCGACGTCGAATATCGTGGACGGGTCGGTGACGGTCGGCAGCGCGACCAGCGGCATCGTATAGCCGGCGAGCATGAAGACGTAGCTGCGCGCGGTGCGATCGGAGATCGCGAGGTACAGCAGCGTGCCGCACCAGGTCGCGACGATGATGCTGAACAGGAGCGGCGTCTCGACGAACGGCGGCACGAAGAAGATCGCGGCGGCCGCGCCGAGCGCGGTGCCGAGCGCGCGGTACAGCGCTTTCGAGCGCGTCGCGCCGACGAATGGGTTCGACACGATGTACACGCTCGCCATCGCCCAGTACGGGCGCGGCAACTGGAAATACAGGCCGAGGTACAGCGCCAGCATCGATGCGGCAAATGTTTTGCCCGAGAACAGCCAGTCGCGGAGGCTCGGATAGGTCATGACGCGGAATCGGCGGAGTGGGACGGGGGCGAAGCCGGAGGGGGTGCGTCGGCTGCGTTGAATGCGTTCAGTACGCGCAGCGTGGCTTCGAGATCGGCGCGCGACACGCCTTTGAGCACCTGTGCACGCAGCGCGCGCAGGTCTTCCTCCATCTTCGCGGTGACTGCGCGGCCGGCGGCCGTCAGCGAGATCGTCTTCGCGCGGCGGTCGTGCGGATCCTCGTCGCGGCGCGCGAGGCCGGCCGCGCACAGCTGGTCGAGCAGGCGCACGAGCGACGGCCCTTCGATGCCGACGTGTTCGGCGAGCGTACCTTGCCGCACGCCTTCGCCGAGGCGCCCGGCGATCAGGAGCGGCGTCGCGCAGGCCTCGGACACGTTGTACGCGGTCAGCACGCCGTCGCTGGTGCGGCGCCACTTGCGCGCGGTGAGCACGAGCAGGCTGCTGACGGCGAGGCGGAGGTCGTGCAGATTGGTCATGGGCGAGATGATAGGGGCAAAAACATTCGATAGCAAACTATCGTTTTTGCCGGCCGGATGACACATCACAGGCGGCACGGCCGGCCCCTGTGAAGCAATCCAGGCGGCGTGCCGGCCGTGGTCAAGCTGCAAGGCTGGCGCCCGCGAACCGCGCATGTCCGGCGCGGCGACCATATTGAATAGTCGGGACGAGAACTGTCCGGCAACGCGAAGTACGCCCGCACGTGCCGCATTCCGCGAAGCCGACCCCCGACATTCGTCCGATCAATAAAGAGAGCCGGGCTCGTGCGCATGCCGGGCACGCCGCTTGCGCGGCCCGCTTCGACCCGCAACGTCCTGCTTTCGCGCGCGATTGCACTAGGACAATATTTTCAGGGTGTCTTTCTGAGCGACCATGCGGAAGCCATGACGGAGACATCGAGATGGGACGGACCGAGGTATCGGCAGGCTGGCGCGACGCGATCGGCGCCGTGCACGGCATCGAGTCGAAATACAAGCGGCTCGTGAAGGCGATCGCCAGCGACATCGAGACCGGCGCGCTCGCGCCGGGCGCACGGCTCGCGCCGCAGCGCGACGTCGCGTCGAGCCTCGGCGTCAGCGTGCAGACCGTCACCAACGCGTACAAGGAACTGGAGCGCCAGGGGCTGATCCGCTGCGAGGTCGGCCGCGGCAGCTTCGTGGCCGCGCGCGTGACCGAATCGATGTCGAACTACATCCTCGATACGACCGAGCGCGAACTGGTCGACTTCTCGATCGCCCGCATCGTCCACACGCCGGAGCACGATGCCGCGTGGCGCAGCGTGTGCGCGGCGCTGGCGGGCGCCGACGATCAGCCATGGATCCGCTCGTTCCGGCCGATCGCCGGCCTCGATGCGCATCGCGACGCCGGCGCCGCGTGGCTCGCGTCGCTGAACATGCCCGTGCACCGCGAATCGCTGCTGGTCACCAACGGCGCGGCGCACGGGATCTTTCTCGCGCTCGCGTCGATCGTCGGGCCGGGCGATACCGTGTTGTGCGAGAGCCTGACCGATCACGGCGTGATCGGCTCCGCGAACGTGCTCGGCTTTACGCTGAAAGGGCTCGAGATGGACGAGCACGGCATCCGTCCCGAACATTTCGAGGAGATGTGCGACGGCGAGCGGATCAGCGCGCTCGTCTGCACGCCGACCCTCAATAACCCGACCGTGTCGATGATGACCGAGTCGCGGCGGCGGTCGATCGCGCGTATCGCGACGCGCTACGGCGTGTACGTGATCGAGGACGACGTGTATGGTCCGCTGCCCGAGAAGACGGCCACGCCGATCGCCAGCCTGATTCCGGAGCTCGGCTTCTACTGCACGAGCATGACGAAATCGGTGCTGACGGGCTTGCGCACCGGCTATCTCGCGATGCCGCGGCGGCTCGCGTTGCGCGTCGAAAGCGTGCTGCGCGTGAGCAGCTGGATGGCGACGTCGCCGATCGCGGAAATCGCGACGCGCTGGATCGCCGACGGCACCGCGCGGCGGCTCGTCGAACTGCAGCGCCAGCGGCTCGCCGTGCGTCAGGCGATGGTGAGGGCCGCGCTGGGGCCGTATGTGCTCGGCGCGCATCCCAATGCGCTTTCGGCATGGCTGCGCGTGCCCGACTACTGGCAGGCCGAGCGGATCGTGCGCGAATTGCGCACGCGCAAGATCGCGGTGACGTCGCCCGATCCGTTTCTGGTTGGCGGCACGGAGCGGCCGAACGCGGTGCGCGTGTGCATCGGCGCCGAAACCACCGATGCCGCGTGCAACGCCGCGCTCGAGACGATCGCGGGCGTGTTCGAACAGTATCCGCACCTGAACGATTTCCACTGAACCGGCGGCGGCGCCGCAACGTCGCGCGCAATGTATCAGGACATTCGAAAGCGCGATTTGGAACATTAGACTGGATCGCATCACATTCGTCGCGAGGCGTGCGTTCCATGTCCTTCCTGTCGTTGTCCGACGTCTACCGCGCGCGCCGCCGCCTCGCCGGGCGCGCCGACGGTACGCCGCTCGTTGCATCCGCCGCGCTGTCCGCGCGCGTTGGCGCGCCGGTCTACCTGAAGCTCGAAACGCTGCAGCCGACCGGCAGCTTCAAGCTGCGCGGCGCGACCAACGCGCTCGCGGAACTCGCGGCGCAGCGCGTGACGCGCGTGGTCACCGCGTCGACGGGCAATCACGGTCGCGCGCTCGCGTACGCGGCGCGCGCGCTCGGCATCGACGCGGCCGTCTGCATGTCGTCGCTCGTGCCGGCCAACAAGGTCGATGCGGTCGCGGCGCTCGGCGCGCGCGTGGTGATCGTCGGCGACAGCCAGGACGACGCGCAGGCCGAAGCAAGGCGCCTGGTATGCGACGAAGGCTATGCGTACGTGCCGCCGTTCGACGATCCGCGCATCATCGCGGGCCAGGCGACGATCGGCGTCGAGATTCTCGAGGCGCTGCCCGATACGGCGACGCTCGTCGTGCCGCTGTCGGGCGGAGGCCTGTTCAGCGGGGTCGCGTTTGCCGCGAAGGCGATCCGGCCGGCGGTCGAGGCAATCGGCGTATCGATGGCGCGCGGCGCCGCGATGCATGCGAGCCTCGCGGCCGGCCGCCCGGTCGACGTCGCCGAGCAGCCGACGCTGGCCGATTCGCTCGGCGGCGGCATCGGCCTCGACAACCGCTACACGTTCGACCTGACGCGCGCGCTGGCCGACGACGTCGTGCTGCTCGACGAGCCGTCGATCGCGCGCGGCATCGCGCATGCGTATCGGGAAGAACGGCTCGTCGTCGAAGGCGCCGGCGCGGTCGGCCTCGCCGCGTTGCTGGATGAACGGATCGCGCGCCGCGATCGCGGCGGCCCGATCGTGGTCGTCGTGAGCGGCGCGAACATCGACATGGCCGCCCATCGCCGGCTCGTTTCGGAGAACTGACATGACCCGTCCCGTCACGTTGCTCGGCCAGGCGCAACTGCGCGCGCTGGTGCCGCTCGATCTCGCCGCGATCGACCAGATCGAGGCCGCGTTCGCGTCGCTGGCGACCGACGCCATCGTGATGCCGCCGATCCTGAATCTCCCGCTGCCGGAGCGCCACGCCGAAGTGGACGTCAAGACCGCTTACCTGCCACGCTTCGACAGCTTCGCGATCAAGGTCAGCCCCGGCTTCTTCGACAACCCGTCGATCGGGCTGCCGAGCCTGAACGGGCTGATGCTCGTGCTGTCCGCGCGCACCGGTCTGACCGAGGCCGTGCTGCTCGACAACGGCTACCTGACGGCCGTGCGCACCGCGGCGGCCGGCGCCGTGGCCGCGCGCCGGCTCGCGCGCGCCGATGCGCGCCGCGCGGCGATCGTCGGCGCGGGCGAGCAGGCCCGGTTGCAGCTCGACGCGCTGATGCTCGTGCGCGACATCACGCACGTGACGGTGTGGGCGCGCGATGCCGAGCGTGCCACGCGATTCGCGGCCGACGTGCGTGCCGCATACGGGATCGACGCGATCGTCGCGCGCTCGGTGCACGCGGCGCTCGCCGACGCCGACATCGCGGTGACGACCACGCCGAGCCGCGCGCCGCTCGTGCAGGCGGAGGATCTGCATCCCGGGCTGCACGTGACGGCGATGGGTTCGGACGCCGACTACAAGACCGAACTCGCGCCGTCGGTGTTCGGCGCCGCGCACTACTTCTGCGACCGGTTGCAGCAGACCCGCGTGGCCGGCGAACTCGCGCATGCGATCGCGGCCGGCGTGGTGCCGGCCGATGCCGTGTTCCCCGAACTCGGCGAAGTGATCGCCGGCCGCCGCGACGGCCGCACGCATCGCGACGACATCACGATCTGCGATCTGACCGGCACCGGCGCGCAGGACACCGCCATTGCCGTGCTTGCGCTGCAGCGCGCCCGCGCGGCGGAAGTCGGCACGATTTTCCACAACGACCTCACGACCTGAGAGGAGACAGATGGCCGCAGTCATCGAAACCTACGAAGCCGCGCCGCGTCTCGCGTTCGATCGCAGCGAATATGCTGCGCGGATCGCGAAGACGCGCGCGGCGATGGAGCGGGCCGGCATCGACCTGCTGATCGTCACCGACCCGACCAACATGGGCTGGCTCACCGGCTATGACGGCTGGTCGTTCTACGTGCACCAGTGCGTGCTATTGGCGCTGGACCGCGAACCCGTGTGGTTCGGCCGCGGCCAGGACGCGAACGGCGCGAAGCGCACCGCGTTCATGGCGCACGAAAACATCGTCGGGTATCCAGATCATTACGTGCAGTCGACGGCCCGTCATCCGATGGACTACCTGTCCGCCGAAGTGATCGCGGCGCGCGGCTGGAGCACGCTGCGCATCGGCGTCGAGCTCGACAACTACTACTTCAGCGCGGCGGCGTACGCGTCGCTGCAGCGGCATCTGCCGGCCGCGCGCTGGGTCGATGCGACCGCGCTCGTGAACTGGCAGCGCGCGGTGAAGTCGCCGCGCGAGATCGAGTACATGCGCGTGGCCGCGCGCATCGTCGAGCGGATGCATGCGCACATCGTCGAGACGATCGAGCCCGGCATGAAGAAAAGCGACCTGGTCGCGCAGATCTATGCGACCGGCATCGGCGGCGCGGAGGGCTTTGGCGGCGACTATCCGGCGATCGTGCCGCTGCTGCCGACCGGCGCGGATGCCGCCGCGCCGCACCTGACGTGGGACGATTCGACGTTCGCGCGCGGTGCCGGCACGTTCTTCGAGATCGCCGGTTGCTACCGCCGCTATCACTGCCCGCTGTCGCGCACGGTCTACCTCGGCAAGCCGCCCGCGCACTTCATCGAAGGCGAGCGCGCGGTGGTCGAAGGGATCGAGGCCGGGCTCGCGGCCGCGAAGCCGGGCAACGTGTGCGAGGACGTCGCGAATGCGTTCTTCGCGGTGCTGCGCCGTGCGGGCATCGAGAAGGACAGCCGCTGCGGCTACCCGATCGGCGCGAGCTATCCGCCCGACTGGGGCGAGCGCACGATGAGCCTGCGTCCGGGGGACCGGACGGTGCTCGAACCCGGCATGACGTTCCATTTCATGCCGGGGCTGTGGCTCGACGACTGGGGGCTGGAGATCACGGAAAGCATCCTGATCACCGAGACCGGCGTCGAGACGTTCTGCAACGTGCCGCGCAAGCTGTTCGTGAAGGAGTAGGGCGATGCGTGCTTCCCCGATTACGCCGACCGTCGATTTCGACGCGGACGGCGAACAGCACGGCTTCCTGAAGCTGCCTTACTCGCGCGACGATTCCGCGTGGGGCGCGATCATGATTCCGGTGACCGTCGTGAAGCGCGGCGACGGGCCGACAGTGTTGCTGACCGGCGGCAATCACGGCGACGAGTACGAAGGGCCGGTCGCGCTGTCGAAGCTGGCCGGTTCGCTGAAGGCGGCCGACGTGACCGGCCGCGTGATCGTCGTGCCGTTCATGAACTATCCGGCGTTTCGCGCCGGTTGCCGCACGTCGCCGATCGACGCGGGCAACCTGAACCGCAGCTTCCCGGGCCGGCCGGACGGCACCGTGACCGAGAAGATCGCCGATTACTTTCAGCGTCACCTGCTGCCGCTCGCGACGCACGTGCTCGACATTCACGCGGGCGGCCGCACGCTCGACTTCGTGCCGTTCGCGGCGATTCACGTGCTGGCGGACCGCGATCAGGAAGCGCGCTGCGAGCGCGCGATGCGCGCGTTCGGCGCGCCGTATTCGATGCGCATGCTGGAGCTCGACAGCGTCGGCCTTTACGACAGCGCGGCCGAGGAGGCCGGCAAGGTATTCGTGTCGACCGAGCTGGGCGGCGGCGGCACGTCGACGGCCGCGAGCGTCGCGATCGCCGAGCGCGGCGTGTATGGATTCCTCGCGCATGCGGGCGTGATCGCGAAGGACGTGATCGACGGCAACGCGCCGCGTACGACGACGCTGCTCGACATGCCGGACGGTTCGTGCTTCACGACGAGCGAGCATCACGGGCTGCTCGAGATGTGCCGCGATCTCGGCACCGAGGTCGACGCCGGCGACGTGCTCGCGCGCGTGCACGACATCGATCGCACGGGCGTCACGCCGATCGAATACGTCGCGCGGCGGCGCGGGCTGCTCGCGGCCCGGCACTTCCCGGGCATCGTGCAGCCCGGCGACACGATCGCGGTGGTGGCCGACATCGTCGAGCGCAACATTCCGGTGGCCGTATGAGGACGCGCACGACGTGATCAAGCTCGATCGATACGACCTCGCGATCCTGCGCCTGCTCGAGCGCGACGGGCGCATCACGAAGTCGAAACTCGCGGAAGCCGTGAACCTGTCGATTTCGCCGGCATGGGAGCGCGTGCGCAAGCTCGAGGAAAGCGGCGTGATCCGCGGCTATCGCGCGGACGTCGACTGGATCGGCGCGTGCGCCGGCAGCCGCATCGTCGTCGAGGTCACGCTGTCGCGGCATACCGCGCCCGACATGCGGCGCTTCGAGGATCGCGTGGCCGCGGCGCCCGAGGTCGCGCAGTGCTACGCGACGGGCGGCGGCGTCGATTACGTGCTGCACGTGGTCGCGCGCGACATCGACCATTACCAGCGCTTCATCGATGCGTTGCTGATGGAAGACCTCGGCATCGAGCGCTACTTCACGTACATCGTGACGAAGGTCGTGAAGTGCACCTCCGGCGGCGTGCCGGACTGGTTGTGAAAGTTCGCGCCGGTGCGCGGCAATACGGAAAAAACCGGCATTTCCAGCCGTGCAAACCGAAATTTCCGCATGCGCCGGCGCGACACAATGAAGTCCGTGCCCACCAACGAGGAGACGCAGCATGCTGCCCGGACACCCCGTTCTGTTCAAGTCGACCTGCTACGTCGACGGTCGCTGGATCCACAGCGACAGTGCCGCGACGGTCGCCGTCGTGAACCCGGCCGATCAGGCCGTGATCGGTCACGTGCCGATGCTCGATCGCGCGCAGATCGTCGCGGCCGTCGATGCCGCGCAGCGCGCGTACGGCACCTGGCGCTGGACATCGCAAGCGGCGCGCAGCGCGGCATTGCTGCGCTGGCATGCGTTGATCCTGCGTCACGTCGACGATCTGGCCGCGCTGCTGTCGCTGGAACAGGGCAAGCCGCTGGCCGAAGCGCGCGGCGAGATCCGCTATGCGGCGAGCTTCGTCGAATGGTTCGCGAACGAGGCCAAACGCGTCGCGGGCCGCACGATTCCGACGCATATCGACGGTGCGCATCTCGGCACCGTGATGGAGCCGGTCGGCGTCGCGGCGCTGATCACGCCGTGGAATTTCCCGGCCGCGATGATCACGCGCAAGGCGGCGGCCGCGATCGCGGTCGGTTGCACCGTGGTTGTGAAGCCCGCGCACGAAACGCCGTTCTCGGCGCTCGCGCTCGCGCAGCTCGCCGACGAGGCCGGCTTCCCGGCCGGCGTGTTCAACGTCGTGCTCGGCGAGCCGCAGATGGCGATGGAAACGCTGGTCGGCGACGCGCGCGTGCGTGCGGTGAGCTTCACCGGCTCGACGCGCGTCGGGCGGCTCGTGACCGAAGCCGCCGCGAAGGCCGGCATTCGCAAGATCGCGCTCGAACTGGGCGGCAACGCGCCGTTCATCGTGACCGAGGACGCGGATCTCGACCAGGCGGTGCCGATCGCCGTCGGCGCGAAGTTCCAGACGTCCGGCCAGGACTGCTGCGCGGCGAACCGGATTCTCGTCGCGCGCCCGCTGTACGACGCGTTCGTCGAACGGTATGCGAACGCGGTGCGCGCGCTGAAGACGGGGCCCGCGTTCGAGCAGGGCGTCGACGTCGGCCCGCTGATGCATCAGGCCGCGTTCGACGCGACCGTGGCGCGCGTCGAGGATGCGCGGGCGCGCGGTGCGCGCATCGTCGCGGGCGGCCGGCCGCATGCGCTCGGCGGCTGGTTCTACGAGCCGACCGTGATCGCGGATGCCGCACCCGGCATGCGCGTGGTCGATGAGGAAAACTTCGCGCCGATCTCGGCCGTCGGCGCGTTCGACACGCTCGACGAGGCAATCGAAACGGCCAACGACACCGAATACGGCCTCGCCGCCTACGTGTGCGCGACGCGCGTCGACACGATCTTCCAGCTCGTGCGGCGGCTCGATTTCGCGATGGTGTCGATCAACGGCGTGAAATTCACCGGCGCGCCGATCCCGTTCGGCGGGATGAAGGCGTCGGGCCTCGGGCGCGAAGGCGGCGCCGAAGGCTTTGAGCCATTCACCGAAACCAAGTACTTCTGCCTCGGCAATCTCGGCCTGCCCGTCGCGGCGACGGCCTGACCCATACAAAGGAGCACATCATGCAAAAATCGATCGACGCACTGCTGCGCGAGGACCGCGCCCACTTCATGCACCCGTCGACGCACGCGTACGACCACGAGACCGGCGCGCTGCCGAGCAAGATCGTGCGCGGCGGCGAAGGCATCCGCATCGAGGATCACCAGGGCAAGCGCTATATCGACGCGTTCGCCGGCCTCTACTGCGTGAACATCGGCTACGGCCGCACCGAAGTGGCCGACGCGATGCACGAACAGGCGAAGCAGCTCGCCTATTACCACACGTACGTCGGCCACGCGTCGGACGCGATCATCGAGCTGTCGTCGCGCATCATCGACTGGTCGCCGGCGGGGATGAAGAAGGTCTACTACGGGATGTCGGGTTCCGACGCGAACGAGACGCAGGTCAAGATCGTCTGGTATTACAACAACGTGCTCGGCCGCCCGAACAAGAAGAAGATCATCTCGCGCGAGCGCGGCTATCACGGCTCGGGCATCGTGACGGGCAGCCTCACGGGCCTGCCGAGCTTCCACCAGCATTTCGACCTGCCGATCGACCGCGTGAAGCATACGGTGTGTCCGCACTGGTACCGCAAGGCGCCGGCCGGCATGGACGAAGCGCAGTTCGTCGCGTACTGCGTCGACGAACTCGAGAAGCTGATCGCGCGCGAAGGCGCCGACACGGTCGCCGCGTTCATCGCGGAGCCGGTGATGGGCACGGGCGGCATCATCGAACCGCCGGCCGGCTACTGGCCCGCGATCCAGGCCGTGCTGCGCAAGCACGACATCCTGCTGATTTCCGATGAAGTCGTGTGCGGGTTCGGGCGTCTCGGCTCGAAGATGGGCGCGCAGCACTTCGGGATCGAGCCCGACCTGATTACCGTCGCGAAGGGGCTGACGAGCGCGTATGCGCCGCTGTCGGGCGTGATCGTCGGCGAGAAGGTGTGGGACGTGATCGCGCGCGGCTCGCAGGAACACGGGCCGATGGGGCACGGCTGGACGTATTCGGGCCATCCGGTATGCGCGGCCGCGGCGCTCGCGAACCTCGCGATTCTGGAGCGCGAGAACCTCGTTGGCAACGCGGCCGAGGTCGGCGCGTATTTCGGCGCGAAGCTGCGCGACGCATTCGGCGCGCATGCGCTCGTCGGCGAGGTGCGCAGCGTCGGGATGCTGGCCGCGCTCCAGTTCATGGCCGACAAGGACGCACGTACGCCGTTCGATCCCGCGCTGAAGATCGGCGCGCAGGTGTCGGCTGCGGCGTTGCAGCGCGGCGTGATCGCGCGGGCGATGCCGCACGGCGACATTCTCGGCTTTGCGCCGCCGCTCGTGATGACGCGTGCGGAAGCCGACGAGATCGTCGCGATCGTGAAGGATGCGGTGGACGAGGTAGCGGAGCGGAATATTTCGGCCGTCGCGTGAGTTGTCAGCGATCCTGATGCGCGTTCCGGCGCGCGAGGCGACGCCGCCGCATGCAAGTGCGGCGGCGTGTTTTCTTGCCGGTCCGGGTGCAGGTACGGTTCAGGAAAACCGTCGTCGCATCGCCTACGGTGCGCGTCGGCTATTGCCCGTCACTCAATAATCCCACACGACCGGGACGAACCGGAAACCGTCGCCGTCCCGGGCAACATGGCCGATGGACGGGAACGCGACGTGCGCGGCAGCCAGCATCGAGCCGGTGTCCGCGGCTTCGTTGAACAGCGCGAGACGCACGTCGACCGCCGCTTCGGGATCGTGTTCGAAGCCGTTTTGCCAGTCGGGATTGTCGAAGTTGACTTCGAAAATCGCATCGCCCGCGAACGTCAGCTTTTCTCCGTTCGATGCGATGTCGACCACGCAGTGCCCCGGCGTATGCCCGCCCGTCACCCGCGCCGACACGCCCGCGGCGACTTCCACGGTGCGATCGAACTGCACGACGTGTTCGCCGTAGAGCTCCATGAACCTCGCTGCCGCCTTGCGCAGCGCGGGCGGAACGGTTTCCGGCATCACCGTCTTGCTGAAGTCCGGATTCTTCCAGAACGCCACTTCCGCGGCCGACACGTGAATGCGTACGTCGGGGCGCAGCTTCGCCTTGACGCCGTCGACGTTCAGCCCGCCGACGTGATCCATGTGCATGTGCGTGATCACGATATCGGTGATCGCGGCCAGATCGATGCCGGCCGATTCCAGACGCATCACCGAGCGCCCGGCGCGCGTGAAGTATTCGAAACCGTCGCCCACGCCCGAATCGATCAGGATCAGGCGATCGCCGCTGCGCACGAGCGCGATGTTGAGCGCCCAGTCGAACATGTCGCGTTGCAGGAAACGGCCGTCGAACCACGCGTTGCGGTCCGCTTCGCTCACGTTGGTGGACATGGTGGAAGTCGGCAGCGGCAGCACGCCGTCGCTGATCAGCACGACATCGACGTCGCCGATGCGCACCGCGTAGCGGGACGAAACGAGCTCGCCCGAAGATTCGTTGCCCAGGCGGGCGGTAACCGGTCGGACGTTGCGGATGGGTGCGTTCATGTTCAGTAGTCCTGTTCGTCGAGTGAGGGAAGCCGCGCGGCACGGCGCGGCTCGCTGGCGCGATCGTGAAGGCCGCGCTTCGGTTCGCCCGGATTCCGGTCGAGCGTGTCAACGATTGTAGTGACGGCCGACACACGCCGACAGCGCCGCGCGGGGGCACATCGTGTTGTCCGGACGACAACAATCGGGCCGCGGCTTCGGTGGCCCGAAATGCACGTCGCCCGCCGTCCGTTGCCGGACGGCGGGCGATGCAATGGTTGCCGTTTATGGGAAGCCGGGCGCGGCCGGCGCGCGGGTCAGCCCGGCTGGCCGGGGAGCGTGTCGCCGCGCAGCGAACATCCGCGCGTCTCGATCACCGCCAGCAGCGCTATCAGCCCGACCGCGCAGGCGGCCATCATGTAGTACGCGGGAATCAGTGCGTTGCCGGTCTTGCCGATCAGCCAGTCGTTGACGATCGGCGCGGTGCCGCCGAACAGCGACGTCGACACGTTGTAGGCGATCGCCATGCCCGCATACCGGACGTGGGTCGGGAACATCGCCGGGAACATCGCGGAAATGGTGGCGAGCTGCGGCACGTAGAGCACGCCGAGCACCGCGAAGCCGACGAACGCGCCGAGCGGGCCGTGCGTCATCAGCGTGAACATCGGCACGACCGCGACGAACAGCCCGACGAGCGAGATCCACCACATCGTCTTGCGGCCGACGCGATCCGACAGCCAGCCGGCGAACGGCAGCAGCACCATCATCGCGAGCATGCCGATCAGCGGAATCAGCAGCGACATGTTTTCGCTGACGCCGAGCTCCTTGTGCATGTAGGTCGGCATGTACGCGAGCAGCACGTAGTTGACGACGTTCAATGCGATGACGAGCCCGCCGAGCAGCAGCAGCGGCTTCGCATAGCGCACCAGCAGCAGCCGGATCGGCAGCGCGGCGGCGACGCTTTTCTCGCGGCGGTGCGCCTGCTCCTCGAGTTCGCGGAACACCGGCGTCTCCTCGAGGCGCGAGCGCAGGTAGAAGCCGATCAGGCCGAGCGGCGCCGCGACGAGGAAGGGCAGGCGCCAACCCCACGCATGCATCGCCGAATCGCCGAGCAGCAGCGCGAAGCCGAGCATCAGGAACGCGCCGAGCGAGAAGCCGGCGAGCGTCGCGAATTCGAGGAAGCTGCCGCACAGGCCGCGCCGCGAATCGGGCGCGTATTCGGCGATGAAAGTCGCCGCACCGCCGTATTCGCCGCCGGTCGAGAAGCCCTGCACCATGCGCAGCACGATCAGCGCGGCCGGCGCCAGCCAGCCGGCCGTCGCGTAGCTCGGCAGCAAGCCGACGAGCAAGGTTGCGCCCGACATCGTCAGGACCGTCAGCGCGAGCACGCGCTTGCGGCCGAGCCGGTCGCCGAGCGGCCCCCAGAACAGGCCGCCGAGCGGGCGGATCAGGAACGAGATCGCGAACGTGCCGAGCGCGAACAGCGTCGCGCTGGCCGTGTTGCCGGGAAACAGCGCGGCGGAAATGTACGCGAGGCCGTACGCGTAAATACCGTAATCGAACCATTCGGTCGCGTTGCCGAGGGCGGCGGCCGTGATCGCGACCCGCGGCAGGCTGTGCGGCTCGTCGCCGCGCTGGGTGGTTGTATCGTCGGGAATCGACGACGCGGCGGAAACGGAAGTCCACGATGGCACGTATCGCATGAGGGTCCTCGCTATCAGCATGCGCCCGGGCGGGCGCCGACGAGGATCAAAGTAATCCCGCCAATTAGCGATGCCCGATGTCATAGGACGATGTGGAGATCGGGGTTTTCCCGCGCCGTGGCGGGGGGCCGGCGGAGGCCAGGGCCGGCTCGCCGCAGCGCCGGCCGGCGAATGGCGGTAAGCTGCGCGCAGCCATGCGGGATTCGTCGGAGTGTGCGGCGCGTGGCGTCCCTTTTTTCACCCTTCATCAGGAGCGCATATCGTGGCGACCTACATCGTCTTTACACGGGAAAGCACGCAGGACCAGCATGAGCTCGACCTCTACTCGAGCCAGGTCGGAGCGACCCTCGCCGGCCATCCGGTGAAGGTGCTCGCCGCTTATGGGCCGCAGGAAACCCTCGAGGGTGAAGGCCCGGAAGGCGTCGTGATCGTCGAGTTCCCGTCGAAGGAGGCCGCGCACGCGTGGTATCACGGCCCCGAATACCAGAAGGTCGTCCAGCACCGGTTCAAGGGCGCGCGCTATCGCGCGGTGCTGGTCGAGGGCGTCTGAGCGCGGCCGCGCGCGCCCGTTACCGCACGTGCGGCAGCAGCGCGCGCAGCCAGTACGCGACGGCCACCGCGCCGCCATCCGGCGTACCGATCGCGCGTTCGCCGAGATAGCTGGCCCGTCCCGCGCGCGGCGTCATGCGTGCCGTTTCCCGCGCGCCTCGCTCGGCCGCGTCGACGGCCGCCGCCCATGCGCTCGCGGGATCGCGATCGCCGTCGAGCGCGCGGCCGAATGCGTCGACGGCCGGCACCAGCGCATCGAGCATCGTCCGGTCGCCGGCCTGCGCGCCGCCGAGTTCACTGATCGAATCCACCGCCGCGCGCAATGCCGCGGCCCAGTCGCGCGGCGACGGCTCGGCGATATCGGCCAGCCGGCGCGACGCGCGCAGCAGCGCGGTCGCATAGAACGGGCCGGAGCTGCCGGCGATCGCGCGACGCAACGCGGCGCCGAGCGCCGCGAGCGCACCGGACGGCGTGCCGTACGCGGTGTCGGGTAGTTCGAGGATCGCCTGCGCGGCGCGCCGCATGCTCGCGCCGAGATCGCCGTCGCCGGCTGCCGCATCGAGATCCGTCAACGTCTGCTCGTGGTCGATCAATGTTTGCGCCACCGCGTGCAGCGCCGGTTGCAGGCGCGCGGCCCACGCGCGGCCGGCTGCGTCGAGCGGCGGCAGCGGCGCGTCCTGCGACGCGGCCGCGGCCACGCGAATCCGTGTGTTCACGATGCCGCCGCCCGGCCATGCACGCGCCTGCGTCGGCGCATCGAGCAGCGCCGCGCGCTCGTCGTTCAGCCGCAGCACCGAGATTGAGCAGCCCGGCATGTTCAGCGCGGACAGGAACGTGCCGGCCCATGCGCGCGCGACGACGATGCCGCGCCGGCTCAGGTTGTCGAACGCGGCGCGCAGCACGATCGCGAGTTCCATGTCCGGCGTCGCGCCGAGGCCGTTGACGAACAGCGCGACGCGCTCGTCGCGCTCGAGCACGAGATCGGCGACGATGCTCGACAGCAGCGTGTCGGCCAGCGCGTCGGCCGGCAGCGGCGCACGGCGCTCGACGCCTTTCTCGCCGTGGATGCCGAGGCCCAGCTCGATCTCGTGATCGGCGAGGCTGAAGCCCGATTTGTCGGCGCCCGGGATCGTGCAGCCGTCGAGCGCGACGCCCATCGTGCCGAGCTCGGCTGCCGCGTCGCGCGCGATGCTCGCGACGCGGGCAAGCGGCAGCCCGCGCGCGGCGGCGGCGCCCGCGAGCTTGTGGATCAGCACGGTGCCGGCGATCCCGCGCCGCTGGCCGCGCTCGACGCGGCCGCGCAGCGCGACGTCGTCGGCGACGATCACGGTTTCGACCGGAATGCCTTCCGCGCGTGCGAGCTCGGCGGCGAGCCCGAAATTGAGGCGGTCGCCGGTGTAGTTCTTCACGATCAGCAGCGCGCCGTTCGGGCCGGCGCTCGCGCGGATCGCGGCGAGCACGGCGTCGGTCGACGGCGACGTGAACACTTCGCCGCACACGGCCGCGCTCAGCATCCCTTCGCCGACATAGCCGCCGTGCGCGGGCTCGTGGCCGCTGCCGCCGCCGGACAGGATCGCGACCGGCCGCTGCGACGGCTCGGGCAGCGGCTGGCGGACGAGCACGTGCTCGTCGCCGAGGATCGCGAGATGCGGCGATTGCCGCGCGATGCCTTCCAGCATCTCTCGCACGACGTCGGACGGGCGGTTTACTAGCTTTTTCATGGCGACGGGTTCCGGACGGGTGAACAGGGCTCGGCCGGACGCGCACGGGCGCCGGACGGCTTTCGTGTTGCGGAGGATCGTGCGTGAGCGGTTGCCGGTCGCAGGCGATCGCATAACCGACGACCGGATGCGGGGCGGGCAACGAAGCGTACGCCTGGCGCCACGATACATCAGGTTCGGACGTCGCGACACGGATCGCGACGCGATCGCGCCGGGGCGGAACGGCGGCGCGCGCCGTATGCCGCTATTTCAGCGCGGCGATCGCCTTCGCGCGAATCAGCCGCGTACGCAGCACGTTGCGGCTGATGCCGAGCAACTGCGCGGCCCGGATCTGGTTGCGGTGGCTGAATTCGAACGCGACACGCATGACCGTGTCCTCGATGTGTTCGAAGAGATTGCCGTGCCCTTCGTCGAACAGGTCGCGCAGCGCGTGTTCGAGCGCCGCCTGTGCGTCGGCGGGCGAATCGGCTGCTGGCGCGGCAACGGTCGGCCGGCATGGCGGCGCGATGTGCAGGTCGGTGTCCTGCAGCGCGTCGTGGCGGCTCACGAGCAGCGCGTGATGGATCACGTTCTCCAGTTCGCGGATATTGCCCGGCCAGCCGTGCGCCTCGAGCCGACGCTCAGCGCGCGGATCGAGGCGGCGCGGGCCGCTGCCGAGCCGGTCGCGGTACATGTCGAAGAAGTGCCGCGCGAGCGGCAGGATGTCGCCCGGGCGCTCGCGCAGCGGCGGGACCGCGAGCTGCACGACGTTGAGCCGGTAGAACAGGTCGCCGCGAAAATGTCCGGCCGCGATGGCCTGCTGCAAGTCGACGTTGGTCGCCGCGACCACGCGCACGTCGACTGGAATCCCCGTGCGCGAACCGAGCCGCACGACCTCGCGTTCCTGCAGCACGCGCAGCAGCTTGACCTGCATCGCGAGCGGCAGGTCGCCGATTTCGTCGAGAAACAGCGTGCCGCCGTGCGCGGCTTCGAACCAGCCGGGCTTCGCGTTGATCGCACCCGTAAACGCGCCTTTCTCGTGGCCGAACAGTTCGCTGTCGACGAGCGTTTCGGAGAATGCGCCGCAGTTCACCGCGACGAACGGCCCGTCGCGACGGGCGCCGAGATCGTGCACGCGGCGCGCGATCAGTTCCTTGCCGGTGCCCGTCTCGCCGACGATCAGCACGTTCGCGTCGCTCGGCGCGACGCGGCGAACCTGTTCGAGCAGCGCGAGCGAACGCGGATCGGCGAACACCTGCGTTTGCGCACAGGGCTGCGCGTGACGTTCGGGCCGCGTGAGCACGGGCGCCTCGGCCTGATGTTCGGCGAGGTCGCGGGGCGCGGTGACGACACGAAGATTGAGCGGGCGCGGCGATGGGGAAATGGAAGTCATGGCGATGAACCGTTGGATGACGAGGCGATGCGGGGCGGCTGCTGCGTGATCAGCAGAGTGTTGAACGTTTCGCCGCGCGCGAAAAGCATCGATTTCTGATAACCAAAGCGCGATTGCTGCGGAACCTGCAATGGCGCGGAAGCGCGGCGGCGCCGAGACGCTCGAACGTCGAATCGGGTGCTATCGCGCGTGATGCGCTGCTGCCTGATCAGCAGCGCATCAGCAGGCCCGCTGCACCGGATTCATCTCGTTGCGGAATATCGATGTGACGCACGAACCGGAACGCTTGCCACCGTCGCGCATTTGGCCGAGCGCCAGTTCCGGCGGGCGATGGTAAAAAACTTCGTGATGCAGACGACCTTTACGCCATGCACCCACACCGATGGCACGCTCCTTGCTGACCCGAACCGGTATCGCCGCACTGCACGCGGCTCCACCACGGGAACGCATGGCATGAGTCACACCCTCAACGTCGTCGCGATATCGGGCAGCCTGCAGCGGCCGTCGCGCACGCTGGCGCTGACCGACGCGATCGTCACGGCGCTCGGCGCCGCGCTGCCGATCGATACGCGGCTGATCGAACTCGGCGAGATCGGCAGCCGGCTGGCCGGCGCGCTGACGCGCGCGCAGGTGCCGGCCGATCTCGATGAGCTGATCCGCGCGATCGAGACCGCCGATGCGCTCGTCGTCGCGAGCCCGGTGTATCGCGCGTCGTACACGGGCCTCTTCAAGCACCTGTTCGACCTCGTGCGCCACGACGCGCTCGTCGACGTGCCCGTGCTGCTCGCGGCGACCGGCGGCAGCGAGCGGCATGCGCTCGTGATCGATCATCAGCTGCGCCCGCTGTTCAGCTTCTTCCAGGCGCGCACGCTGCCGATCGGCGTGTATGCGTCCGAAAGCGATTTCGACGAATACCAGATCGCCAGCCCGGCGTTGCGCGAGCGCATCGCGCTCGCCGTGAGCCGCGCGGTGCCGCAACTGCGCCCGCACGCACTTTCCGCCGCGGCCGCGTAAGCCGCTTTTTCGTTTCCCCTTCGACCAGGACACCTTCATGAGCCTTCCCGACCCTTCCGCCGACGGCGTCAAATTCGCGTACTGGGTGCCGAACGTCAGCGGCGGCCTCGTCGTCAGCACGATCGAGCAGCGCACCGACTGGAGCCTCGAATACAACCAGAAGCTCGCGCGCACGGCCGAAGCGGCCGGCTTCGACTACGCGCTGAGCCAGATCCGCTTCACGGCCGGCTACGGCGCCGAATACCAGCACGAGTCGGTGTCGTTCAGCCAGGCGTTGCTGCATGCGACGACGAAGCTCAAGGTGCTCGCCGCGATCCTGCCGGGGCCGTGGCATCCGGCCGTGGTCGCGAAGCAGCTCGCGACGATCGACCACATCTCGAACGGGCGCATCGCGATCAACGTCGTGAGCGGCTGGTTCAAGGGCGAATTCACCGCGATCGGCGAGCCGTGGCTCGAGCACGACGAACGCTATCGGCGCTCGAAGGAATTCATCCAGGCGCTCAAGGGCATCTGGACCCAGGACAATTTCACGTTCAAGGGCGACTTCTACCGCTTCAACGATTACACGCTGAGCCCGAAGCCTTTGCAGAAGCCGCATCCGGAAATCTTCCAGGGTGGCAGTTCGCGCGCGGCGCGCGACAACGCGGCGAGCGTGTCGGACTGGTATTTCACGAACGGCAATACGCCGGAGAACCTGAAGGCGCAGATCGACGACATCCGCGCGAAGGCGGCCGCGAACAACCATCGCGTGCGGATCGGCGTCAATGCGTTCGTGATCGCGCGCGACACCGAGGAAGAAGCGAAGGCCGTGCTCGACGACATCATCCGGCATGCGCACGTCGAGGCCGTGCACGCGTTCGGCGATGCGGTGAAGCAGGCCGGCAAGGCGTCGCCCGAGGGCGAGGGCAACTGGGCGAAATCGACGTTCGAGGATCTCGTGCAGTACAACGACGGCTTTCGCACGAACCTGATCGGCACGCCGCGGCAGATCGCCGAGCGGATCGTCGCGCTGAAGGCGATCGGCGTCGATCTCGTGCTGGCCGGGTTCCTGCATTTCATCGAGGAAGTGGAGTACTTCGGCAAGCGCGTGCTGCCGCTCGTGCGCGAGCTGGAGGCGCAGCGGCAGGCAGTGGCCGCGTGACGCCGACCGGTCGCCTGCGCGCGGCCCGCGATCGTGTGGGCCCGCGCGGCGGCACGACGCTTACGTGATGCCCGCCATCTTCGATGCCTCGATCACCATCTCCGCGCCGAGGCCGCCGAGCACCGCGCCCATCGCCCAGCGCTGCGCGAGCAGCAGCGCGGGACGGCCGTGCAGGAACCTCGCGAGGCTGCTCGAGCAGATCGCCACCAGCCCGTTGGCCGACGCGAACGCGGCAATCAGCAGCGAGCCGAGAAACAACGACTGGCCGAACACGCTGCCTCGCCCGTAGTCGATGAACTGCGGCAGCAGCGACACGAACAGCATCGCGAGCTTCGGGTTCAGCACGCTGGTCGTCGCGCCCATCGCGAGCAGCCGCAACGGCTGCTCGTTCGGCAGCGTTTTCACCTCGAACGGCGAGCGGCCGCCCGGCCGCACCGCCTGCCATGCGAGATACAGCAGATAGGCCGCCCCGACCGCGCCCAGCACGCTGCCCGCATAGGGCACGCTCATGAACAGCGTCGTGATGCCGAACGCCGCGGCGAACATGTAGAACAGGTAGCCGATCATCACGCCGGCGAGCGAAACGAGGCCGGCCGCGCGCCCTTGCGCGATCGAGCGCGACATCACGTAGACCATGTTCGGCCCCGGCGTGACCGCGAGCATGCCGCCGATGACGAGGAACCCGTAGAGCGATCCGGACGTGTGCATGTTTTCCGCTTCCTGCATCGAGTGAGTGCCGACGCAGGTCATTCTCCGGCGATGGAGGCGAACAGTAAAACGGGATAAACTGAATCGATTGATCAGTTTTTCTGAATCGACATGAAAAAGCTCGACCTCGATGTGCTCGCGATGGTGGTCGCCGTCGCGGATTCCGGATCGTTCGCGCAGGGCGCGCAGGCCGTGCATCGGTCGCCGTCGGCGGTGAGCATGCAGATCAGGACGCTGGAGGACGCGCTCGGCAAGCCGCTGTTCATCCGCGACACGCGCAACGTCACGGCGACCGACGACGGCAGGATGCTCGCCGACTACGGCCGGCGGATGCTCGCGATGCGCGACGAGGCGTGGGCGTCGGTCGTGCGTCCGGAGATTCGCGGCCGCGTGACGATCGGCGTGCCCGACGATTACATCTCGTCGCTGCTGCCGCAGGTGCTCGGCAAGTTCGCCGCGATGCATCCGCGCGTGGAGGTGCGCGTGATCGGCCAGCCGAGCCGCGCGCTCGTGCCGATGCTGAAGGACAACACGGTCGATCTCGCGTGCCTCACGCGGATCAAGGGCGTGACGGGCGAGCTGATCCGGATGGAGCCGCTCGTCTGGGTCGGCTCGCCGAAGCGCAACGTGTGGGAAGAGCGGCCGCTGCCGGTGGCGTTTTTCCCGCACGGCGGCAGCATGGCGCGCGATCACGCGGTGAGAGCGCTGAATCGACGGAAGATCCCATACCGGATGTCGTACGAAAGCCCGAGCCACCTCGGGCTGCTGAGCATGGTGGAGGCCGGGCTCGCGGTCGCGCCGCTCGCGCGCTGCTGTATTCCCGATCATCTCGTGCAACTGTCGGAAAGCCACGGGTTGCCGCCGCTCGGCGAAATGGAAGTCGTGCTCGCGCGCAGCGCGCAGTCCGCGCGCCCGCCGTGCGACTACCTCGCCGAGCAGATTCTCGGCGAATGGCGCGTCTGAGGGCCGCTACGCGCCGTGTGTCAGCACGACGCCAGCAGCCATTCGCGGAAGGCGACGAGCGACGGCAGCGTTTCGTTGCCCGGCGGGTAGACGAGGTAATAGCTGCGCTGGCTGGTAATCGCGTCGCCGATCGACACGAGTTCGCCGCGGCTCAATTCATCCTCGACGAGCACCTTCGGCACCAGCCCGATCCCCATTCCCGCGCGCACGGCCTGAATCAGGTGCGACGTCAGCTCGAAGCTCGGGCCGACGCGCATCTGGCGATGGTCGAGTCGATAGTGCGAGAACCACTCGGCCCAGGCCTGCTGATTGCTCGTCACGCCCAGCAGCGTCTGCTTCGCGGCCCAGGCCGGCGTGCGCGTGTCGGTCTTGCGGCCGCGCCCCGTATCGGGCGGCGCGATCGCGATCAGGAACTCGTTGTACAGCCGGTGCGCGTGCAGGCCCGGCCAGTCGTCCGCGCCGACGGTGATCGCCGCGTCGAGGTCGTCGTTGAGAAAATCGATCGCGCCGATTCGTGAATGAAGGTGCACGGTCACACCCGGATGCGCGGCGTAGAAGCCGTGCAGGTGCGGCAGCAGCCATTTCGAGCCGAACGTCGGCAGGGTGGCCAGCCGCAGCGAGCCGGCGCCGGCCTGATGCGACATCGCTTGCAGCGTCGCGCCGCGAATGCGCCCGAGCGCGCCGCTCAGCTCGGCGAAATAGCGGCGGCCGACTTCGGTCAGCTTGACCGAGCGGCCCTCGCGCCGGAACAGCGGCACGCCGAGCTGATCCTCGAGCGTCTGCACCTGCCGGCTGATCGCGCTCTGGCTCAGCGACAGCTCGTCGGCCGCGCGCGTGTAGCTTTCATGCCGCGCGGCGGCCTCGAATGCGAGCAGCAGCGACATCGACGGGGTGAGGCGACGGTAATTCATGAGTTTTATGCAAGTTTCGCCGGTCGAGAATTCGTTTGTTTCTGGCGGGATATCCAAAGATACTGGAATTCCCGGTTATGCGGAAACTTGCCAAAAAATCATGTTTTGGCGCGCGCGAGCCGGCCGGCTCCACCCACATTGCGTTTTTGCCCCATGTCGATCGTCCCGTTGCCCCGTCCTGCCAATCCGTCCGCGAACGTTTACCGCGATTTTCTCGTCGCGTTGCGGGCGACCGGCTTCGCCGGGGAAATCCGCGCGGACCACGCGAACCGGACCGTGCAGGCCACCGACAACTCGATCTACCAGCGCCTGCCGCAGGCGGTGGTCTGCCCCGCGCATGCGGACGACGTCCAGTTGCTGGCCCGGCTGCTGGCCGAGCCCGCGCATCGCGACGTCGCGGTGGCCGCGCGCGGCGGCGGCACCGGCACCAACGGGCAGTCGCTGACCGACGGCATCGTCGTCGATCTGTCGCGGAACATGAACCGCATCCTCGAGATCAACGCGGAAGAACGCTGGGTGCGCGTGGAGGCCGGCGTCGTCAAGGATCAGCTCAATGCGGCGCTGAAGCCGCACGGCCTCTTCTTCGCGCCGGAACTGTCGACGTCGAACCGCGCGACCGTCGGCGGGATGATCAACACCGACGCGAGCGGCCAGGGCAGCTGCACGTACGGCAAGACGCGCGATCACGTGCTCGAACTCGATTTCGTGCTGATGGGCGGCGAGCGGCTGCACAGCGACGCGCTCGACAATGAAGAACTGGAGCGCCGCTGCGCGCGGCAGGACCGTGTCGGCAAGGTGTATCGCACCGCGCGGCGCATCCGCGACGACAAGGCCGCGCTGATCGACGCGAAATTTCCGAAACTCAACCGCTGCCTGACCGGCTACGACCTCGCGCACCTGCGCGAGGCGGACGGCCGCTTCAACCTGAACAGCGTGCTGTGCGGCGCGGAAGGCTCGCTCGGCTTCGTCGTCGAGGCGAAGCTCAACGTGCTGCCGATCCCGAAGTTTTCGGTGCTGGTCAACGTGCGTTATGCGGGCTTCATGGACGCGTTGCGCGACGCGCGCGCGCTGCTCGAACACCGGCCGCTGTCGATCGAGACGGTCGATTCGAAAGTGCTGATGCTCGCGATGAAGGACTTCGTGTGGAGCAGCGTGGCCGAGTATTTCCCGCAGGACGACGCGCGTCCGACGCTCGGCATCAACCTGATCGAATTCAGCGGCGACGATGAACACGACGTCGATGCGCGCGTGCGTGCATTCGTCGAGCATCTGCGCACCGATACGAGCGTGGTGCGGCTCGGCCACACGCTGGCGGTCGGCGACGATGCGGTGAAGCGCGTGTACGCGATGCGCAAGCGCGCGGTCGGCCTGCTCGGCAACGTGCAGGGCGAGGCGCGTCCGCAGCCGTTCGTCGAGGACACCGCGGTGCCGCCCGAGAACCTCGCCGCGTACATCGCCGAGTTCCGCGCGCTGCTCGACGGGCACGGGCTGCAGTACGGGATGTTCGGCCACGTCGATGCCGGCGTGCTGCACGTGCGCCCGGCGCTCGACATGAAGGACCCGAAGCAGGCGGCGCTGGTGCGGCCCGTGTCGGACGCGGTGGCCGAGCTCACGCAGCGCCATGGTGGCCTTTTATGGGGCGAGCACGGCAAGGGCGTGCGCTCCGAATATGCGCCGGCGTTTTTCGGGGAGCTGTATCCGTCGTTGCAGCAACTGAAGGCCGCGTTCGATCCGCACAATCAGTTCAACCCGGGCAAGATCGCGACGCCGCCGGACTCCGCGCTGCGGCTGCTGAAGATCGACGAGGTGCCGACGCGCGGCGACCACGACCGGCAGATCGACGAGCGCGTGTGGCAAAGCTACGGCACCGCGATGCATTGCAACGGCAATGGCGCGTGCTACAACTTCGATCCGGACGACGCGATGTGCCCGTCGTGGAAGGCGACGCGCGAACGCGTGCAGTCGCCGAAGGGGCGCGCGTCGCTGATGCGCGAATGGTTGCGCCTGCAAGGGCAGGCGGGCGTCGACGTCGTCGCGGCGGCGCGCACGCGGCAGCCGTTCCTGCGCGGTCTGGCCGCGCGCTGGCGCAACGGCCGCAACGCCCGCGATGGCGACGCGGATTTCTCGCACGAGGTGTACGACGCGATGGCCGGTTGCCTCGCGTGCAAGTCGTGCGCGGGACAGTGTCCGGTCAAGGTGAACGTGCCCGAGTTCCGCTCGCGCTTTCTCGAGCTGTATCACCAGCGGTACCTGCGGCCGCTGCGCGACTACCTGATCGGCTCGCTCGAATTCACGATGCCGTGGATGGCGCGCGTGCCGGCGCTGTACAACTGGCTGATGGGCGCCGGCTGGGTGCGGACGCTGCTCGAGCGTCGGATCGGCATGGTCGACAGCCCGCTGCTGAGCCGTTTCGATCTCGCGGCCGTGATCCGCGCATGGCGCGTGAAGCCGGCCGATCCGCATGCGCTCGCCGCGCTGAGCGACGCGCAGCGCGCGCGCAGCGTCGTCATCGTGCAGGACACGTTCACGCGCTACTTCGATACCGAGCAACTGGCGACGCTGATCGAGCTGGCGGCGCGCCTGGGCTTCCAGGTGTGGCTCGCGCCACTCGCGCCGAATGGCAAGGCGCTGCACGTGCAGGGGTTTCTTCACGCATTCGAAAAGGCGGCGGTCCGCAACGCGACGCAACTGGCCGCGCTCGCGCGCTCGGGCGTCGCGCTGGTCGGCCTCGATCCGGCGATGACGCTGACGTATCGGCAGGAGTACCGGAAGGTGACGGCGCTCACCGACGTGCCGAAGGTCGCGCTGCCGCAGGAATGGCTGCTCGATGTGCTGCCGGAAGCCGGTGCGGGCGGGGCGACGGTTTCATATCGGCTGCTGCCGCACTGCACCGAGAAGACCAATGCGCCGGACAGCGGCAAGCAATGGGTGCAGGTGTTCGCGCGTCGCGGGCTGCGCTTGCAGGTTCAGGCGGCCGGGTGTTGCGGGATGTCGGGCACGTACGGGCACGAGGCGCGCAATCTCGCGACGTCGAAGACGATCTATGCGCAGTCTTGGGCCGCGCACGTCGACGGGCCGGAGCAGGAAGGCGAGGCGCTGGCGACCGGGTATTCGTGCCGCAGCCAGGTGAAACGCCTATCGTCGAAGCAGGTGCGCCATCCGTTGCAGGCGCTGCTCGACCATGTGCGGGCCGTGGGGTGACAACAGGGCGGTGCGGGGCGCGCGCCGCCTAGGCGGCGTCGATCGCGCGTCGAGCGGCAACCCCGTGCCGCTGTCGACTGCCGCCGGCGCGGGTCAGGCGTCGGCTTTCGCCGCTTTCCGCGCCCGCGGTTTTTCCGCCGCGGGAAGCACGCCGACGCCGCGCGGCCGTTTCGGCTCGATCCGCATTTGCCGGATCACGCGCCGGAAGTCGATCTCGTGCGCGGCCAGCGTGCCGATCAGTTTCGCGATGACCGCGAGGTGGGAAGGGACGGTGCCCTTGCTCGAATAGTTGGTGATCGAACTTTCGTTCATCCGGATCAGGCGGGCGAACTCGCGCGCCGTCAACTGCGCCTTCTTCAACTCCTGCTGGAATTCCGCATACGCCATTGCACACATGATGCTTCGTCTCCGTGAATCGGCATTCGGCCCGCGCGGCGCCGGCGTCGACGGGTGGCGTTCCCGTCGTGCCGGCGCCGCGTGGGGTTACATCTTCACCTGGTCGAGGAAGGTCTTCTTGCCGCTCTTGTAGCCGTAGATCGAGATGATCCCGTGCGTCAGGTCGCCCTTCGAGTCGAACGTCGTCGTGCCGATCACGCCGTCGTACTTCGTCGCCGGCATCGCCGCGAGGATCTTCGCCGGATCGGTCGAGTTCGCGCGCTTCATCGCGTCGACCGCGATGTAGACCGCGTCATACGCGAACGGTGCGTCGAACTTGATGCCCTGGTTGAAGCGTTTCTGGTACTTCGCGAGGAAGTCCGCGCCGCCCGGCATCTTCTCGAGCGCAGCGCCTGCCTGCGAGCACAGCACGTTGTCGGCCGCCGGGCCGGCCAGCTGCGCGAGCGAGTCCGTGCACACGCCGTCGCCGGACAGGATCTTCGCGCGCAGGCCGAGCTGCTTCGCCTGCTTCGCGAGCGGGCCGCCGGTGGCGTCCATGCCGCCGTACATGATCGCGTCGGGATTCTCGCCCTTGATCTTGGTCAGGATCGCGCGGAAGTCCACCGCCTTGTCGTTGGTCGCGTCGTGCGACAGCACCTTCAGGCCGAGCGCCTTCGCCTTCTTTTCGAACTCGTTCGCGAGGCCCTGGCCGTACGCGGTCGAATCGTCGATCACCGCGACGCTCTTCACGCCCTTCGACTGTGCATAGCTCGCGAGCGCCGGGCCCTGCTGCGCATCGGTCGCGACCACGCGGTAGGTGGTCTTGAAGCCTTGCTGCGTGTAGGTCGGGTTCGTGGCAGACGGCGAGATCTGCACGATGCCCGCGTCGCTGTAGATCTTCGACGCCGGGATCGACGTGCCCGAGTTCAGGTGGCCGATGACGGCGACGACCTTGTCGTCGACGAGCTTCTGCGCCACCTGCGTCGCCTGGCGCGGGTCGGCCGCGTCATCCTGCGCGTCGAGCTGCAGTGTGATCTTCTTGCCGCCGATCGTCAGGCCCTTCGCGTTGATTTCCTCGACCGCGAGGCGCGCGCCGTTCTCGTTGTCCTTGCCGAGGTGCGAGATGCCACCCGTCGTCGGTTCGACGCTGCCGATCTTCACCACTTGATCGGCCATCGCGCCCGAGGCGGCCGCGAACGCGGCGGCAGCCAATGCAACGGTGATCAGGGGTTTGCAGCGCATGCCGACAGTGCTTCGTTCCATCTGTCATCTCCGAATTGAATGTCTTTCTATTGACGTCTCGACCGGCCGGCCGCAGCCGGCGCGATCGGACGATTTTCACTACCCGTCACGGGCTCGCTTGCATGGCGTGCGGCCGGGTGACCTGCCGCCCGGGCGAGCGGGCGGACCGGCGCCTGACGCGATGCAATTCGTATGAATATATCGGAACCCGCTTCCGCGTGCCGCCGTGCCCCGAGTGGCGGGCTGTTGCGGCGCTTGCCGGCGCGCGAATGTCGAAGGTTCCGGATACCGGAAATCGGGCGCCGCGGTGGCCTGCGGATTGCGATTCGCTGTCGTCGGCCTTACGGCCGTATCCATTATTCGGCCGGTCGTCGCGGCGAAGCCATGGACACTGACGTGCGGTCAATCCGGAACTGTTTGGTCGATTTGTCTGCACAGTTTGGTCAATTGCGAATCGCGTATCCGGTTGCATGGTCATGCTTCATCGGCAGCGACAGCCGTCGTTATGCAACTAACGGTCTGGTTCGCCAGCATCAACGAATGCGTGCCGATTGCATTGACCGCGCCATTCGTCCAGTTCGGCAGAAACCGGGGCTTTTCCCGACCGGCCCGCTTCGGCTTTCGGATCGTCGCGTTGGCCACGCAATCGCCGCCATCTCGACCTACGACCGTCCGCGCCATGCGACGACGGTCACGCCTGCAATCGCCAGCAGGCCGCCGCACGCCGTCGCGATGCCGGGCCGCTCGCCCGTCAGCGCCATCGACAGCAGTGTCGCAACCGCCGGCGTCAGGTAGAGAAAGTTGGCCGCGCGCGCGGCGCCGAAGTAGCCGAGCGCGAAGGTCCATGTCGCGTAACCGAGCGCGGCGGGAAAGACGCCGAGCACCACGACAGCCAGCGCCGTATCGCGCGACCCGCCGCCCAGCGACACGAGCGCGCCTGGCAGCCACGGCGCGAGCAGCGCCGCGCCCGCCAGCAGCGTGTATGCGGTGCACGGCAGCGCGCCGTACACGGGAATCAGCCGCCGCTGCAACACGAAATAGCTGGCCGAACACAGCGCCGCGCCGAGAATCAGCGTGCTTCCCGAGCCGAGGACGAGGCCGCCCGGCTGCCCTTGCGCGATCACCGCGATGCCGGCCAGGCTGACCAGCGACCCGAGCCAGCCCCAGCGGTTGAAGCGCTCGCGCAGAAACACGGCGGCCAGCAACGCGGTGAAGATCGGCAGCGTGTTCACGATGAAACTCGCCGCGCCGGCCGACACGGTCTGTTCGCCGGTATTGAGCAGCGCGTTGTAGAGTGCGATGCCGAGCAGGCCGCACGCGAGAAAGCGCCACGCATCGCCTATTGCCGGCAGCGGCGGCCGTCGCCACGCGAGCCACGCGATCACGAGCAACGCGGCGGTCGCGAAGCGCGCGGCCGCGAGCTGCAGCGGTGCGAGGCCGTGCAGGCCGATCCGGATGAACGGGAAGGCGGACGCCCACGAGACGATCGTGAACGCGACGGCCGCTGCCGCGACGAGCGGTTGTCGCGCGCCGCGCGACGTCGGTGACGAAAGCGTATTCATGCGGTAATGGTGCGGCATGGCGAGATGCTAAGCTAGCGCACAGATCAACACCCGGATATGAATATGGCTCACAGCTCGGCGGCGCGGCGGGCAGACGGTCCGGCGCATGCGCGCCCGGTGGCCGCCACCCCGATGCCGGGCCCGCGGCCGCCGCTCGCGAGCCTGGAGACGGTCTGCACGGTCGCGCGCGAGGGTTCGTTTCTCGCGGCCGCCGACGTCTCCGGCGTCACGCACGGCGCGATCAGCCGGCGGGTGGCCGCCGTGGAAAACTGGCTCGGGATGGCGCTGTTCGAGCGGCATGCGCGCGGCGTGCGCCTGACGCCGGACGGGCAGCGCTTCGTCGGCCGGATCGAGCAGGCGTTCGCGATCATCGACGGCGCGGCCGATCAGTGGCGCTCGCCGCGCACGCCGCGGCTGGTCCGGATGAGCGTGGTGCCCGCGTTCGCGCAGCTGTGGCTGCTGGAGCGGCAGCCTGCGCTCGAGCGTGAAGCGCCCGCGTTGCGCATCGAGCTCGGCATCGAGCTGCGCAACGTGGATATCGCCGGCGGCGAAGCCGATCTGTCGATCCGGTACGGGCGCGGCAACTGGCGTCAGCTTGAAACCCGGCCGTTCATGCCGGAACGGCTGTATCCGGTCGCCCATCCGCGGCTTGCCGCGCAACTGGCCAGGATGCGCCGCGCAACGGGCGATGCCGCGCTGCTCGACATGCCGTTGCTGCACGATTCCGACGTGACCGGCTGGCGCACGTGGTTCGATGCGCTCGGCATTCGATTCAAGCCGCGTGCGCAGGATCGCCGGTTCGAGGATTACAACCTCGTGCTGGCGGCGGCCGAAGCGGGGCTGGGCGTGGCGCTTGCGCGAACACCGCTTGCGGATGCGTATCTGCGGCGCAGCGCACTCGTGCGCGTGAGCCGCCACGAAGTCGATTCGCTGCTCAGCTATCACTTCGTGCATGCGAAGGGCGAGAATCGACCGGAGGTGCTCGCGTTGATGGAGCGGATGGTCAGGGCGCTGGGGTAGGGGGCGCGGCGGATTGCGTAGAATGGCGAGCGGGACGCATGCCTTTCACGGCCGAAGGTCGTCGTACATCGAGATTTCCGCACCCGCGGCATGGGCAAGCGCGAGTGCTTCGGCGAGGTCGTCTTGGCTGACGGCGAACGCCGTATAGGCGTCGTGTCCGGTGTCGAGATGAAGCAACGCGTACCCTTTATCGGCCAGCCAGGCGCCCAGCACGAGCAGCCCGGCCGGTACGTCGCCTTCGCCGTCCCAGGTCCAGCGCTCGGCGATGCCCAGCGTATCGAGCATCTGGTTTGCCTGCCATTCGATTTGGTCGGATGCGCGCCAGTCGACCGAAATGCACAGGCACCAGTTGGAAGGGTCGAGCGTTTCCGGGGCGCTCATGTCGCGTGTCAGTACCCAGTCGAGTATCGACGACGTGTCTTCTCCGGGTTCGGCATCGACGACGTAGGCGACGAGACGGTGACGGGTCGCGGTGTCGAGCGGCTTTACGATGAGCTCGACCAGCTTCGCAAGCGCCGCCAACGCGTCTGGCGATGGCGAGAAGTGATCGCGCAGGATATCGGCATCGGAAACCGGCTCGGGCGCGTCCGGTGTGTCGTTCCGGTCGCTTGTCTTGTTGCCAAACCAGCGCGTGAAAAATCGGATCATGGTTTCTCCAGCATTGCCTCGTTTCGCGGCCACCAACGCGTGCGATCACGGCCGGCAGGGAAGCCGGTTTTCGGATGAAGCCCTGTGTCGATGTCGTCGAGCGTACCTTCGGACTTCCGACGCCACGAAAGGGGCGAGTGTATACGGCACGGGCGGCCGGCTTGCCATGGAAACTCGCGTGGTCATGCCGCTTTATGTCGGCGACCGTTTCGGGACGAATGGAATGCGGCGGGGTTCGGTCGCGGCCGCAGCCGCCGAATCGTTACAATGCAGCCGCGGAAAACGGCGAGATCGCCGCGGTGAAGCGGAACAGTGAAGCGGAATCGAGCCTTTGCCCGATGGCAGGGCGATCACCAATTATTGCAATACGGGTTCAAATTTGCACAAAAGGGAACCGATGAATAGACCAGACAAATCGTCGAAAGCGCGTGCGGCGCTGGATCAACTTTTTTCCGGCCTGGCGCCCACGGACGCGAAGCGCGAATCGCCGCGTCCGGGCAATCCGTTCGCAACGGACGACGAGGTGTCGAGCGCATCCGGCGGTCGCGGCGTCGAAGTCACGTTGTCGACCCGCATCCAGTTGCGCGGTTATCCGAGCGCCGACGCGTTCATGAAGCGCATGGCCGAAGCGTGGGGCCTCGAGTGGGGCACGTACGATAGCGTCCGCGCGGTGGCGACGCTGCCTGCCGGATGGCGTTCGCGCCGGCTTCCGGAAGTCACGCAGATCGTCGACGAGCGCGACGTGCTGCGCGCCGAGAGCAGCCTGCAGGGCGGCGAAATGTCGTATTTGAAGGTGCATCCGCGCTACTACATCGATGCGCGCAAGCGTTTCGGCTGGAGCAAGTCGTCGAAGGCGTCCGACGATCCGGATCTCGACGGCCCCGACTGGAACTGCTTCGTGATCGATCGGGAAAAATCCGTCGAATTGCACGAACTGACGACGTCGTCGTTGAAGGCCGACATGGACAATGCGCGGGCGACGCTGCTGAAATGGCTGGACGAGCACTATCCGAAACATCGCGATCCGTTTGCGTACTGGTCGGACTGCGAAGGGGCGTAGCGGACCGGTTTGCACGGCGGCTTCGCTCGATGCATCGATTTCCCCGCCATAAGGACGAGCATTGAAACAAGCGCGCGTGGTGCCGGTTCTCTGGGCAGCGTTCGGCGCGGCGGTCGGATCGACCGTCATCGAGTTGCTGCTTTGGGCCATCGTCGGCGAAGACGCCGTCCGGAACCTGTTGCGCGATGCGCGGCTCACGGCCGCGATCGTGATGGGGCCAAGCGTGCTCGGCGCGTCCGGCGGCTTCGATCCGCTGGTCATGGGTGTGGCGACGCTCGTGCATGCGATGCTTTCGCTCGTCTATGCGGCCGTGCTGGCACGGCTGATCCGCAGTTTGCCGCTCGTGGCCGCGCTGTTCGCGGGCGGCGCGTTCGGGTTCCTCCTGTATGGCGTGAACCTGTACGGGTTCACGGCGATCTTTCCGTGGTTCATCCCGGTTCGCGGCGCGATCACGCTGGTCGCTCATCTGAGCTTCGGGATCACGGCAGCGGCTGTCTACCATGTCGCCCGACGTCACGCTACGCGGTGATCCCGGCATCGATTGCCAAGGATGTCTGCGACGGACATCCGTATCCCGACCCCTGGAATAACCTGCCGCGCTGTGTCGTTTAGCCGTCAGGAGACCCCTGTACGAAGCGAAGCAGCGGCGAGAGGCGATCGCCGCGCGACGAATCGTGCGCAAGCAAAACGGTGCGCGGGCGTCGTTGGCGACGCTCGGGATCAATGGGTCGGGGGCAACGACGCAGGAGCCGATCATGTGCAACTCGTTTCGATCCGTGACAGGTATCGTCTGTCTCGGCTTTGCCGCGTCCGTCTTCGCGCAAATGACCGACGATCCAGCGGAGAACGGCACGAACTGCCGTGCGGTCGTCGCGCAGGCGAACATCGACGGCACGGAGCAGCAGATCGTGGGGCGCGCGTGTCTGCAAGACGACGGGACCTGGCAGATCGTGCAAGACGGCGACGGCAGCGTGCTTTGGTACCCGGTGGCAGCCTATCCGTATGCCGATCCGTGGTACTGGGGGCCGCCGCTGTTCATCGGCGCGGGTGTGAGCTTCATCTTCGTCGATCGCTTCCGGCGTTTTCACCATTTCGATCACGTCGATCATTTCAATCCGATCGGACATCGCCGCTTCGGCGTGCCGATGGGCGCGGGGTTCCGCCATGGCGCGTTCCCGGTGGGTGCGGGTCACGGGTTCGGCGGCATGCGGCGACATTAGACCGATGATTGGACCGGTGTTGCGACGCCTGTTCGACCCTGGAAGGCGTGCGGCGACTGTCCAGAGCCTTCAGTGCCGGAAACGTGCTGCGGTCCCATGAACCGAGGCCGTACGATTGCCACAGTATTCTCCGTCTGACGAAAATTTCGAAGGTGGGCGTCGGCGGAGACAATTTTTCGAGGCGCTGCCGCCGCTCGAAGTCGTGACGAACGTGAAGACGGCCAGTGTAAACGCGGCAGGCGCGCACCGCGGTGCGCGCCTGCCGTAACGATCGTCGTGCGACGGGACGATCAGAACTTGTGGCGAATGCCGACGATCGCGAGTTCCTGCGTATCGGTGCCCGAGTTCACGCCGTACGAGCCGACCGACGCGGCTGCTTTCACGGTCGCCCCGCTCGCGTTGAGCGTGTTGCCGCTCGCCTTCTGATAGCCGAACAGCGCATACAGGTCGGTGCGCTTCGACAGTGCGTAATCCGCGCCGAGGTTGACCTGGTTGTAGTGCGCGGAAGCCGGGCCCGTCAGCGACGTGTAGTTGTAGCCGACGCCCGCGCGCAGCGCCGGCGAGAACTGCCAGTTGAAGAACGCCGAGCCGTTGTTGAACTTCGCGTTCTGGCTGAACGCCGACAGCGTGTCCGCGCCGTATTGCGTGTTCGAATACGCGAGGCCGAAGGTCGCCGGCCCGGCCACGTACTGGCCGGCCACGCGCACGATCTGGATCGACTTCGCGCTCGAGAAGCCCTGGTTGATCACGGTGTTGAACAGCGTGTCCGAGCTGCTCGACCACGTGCGGACGCCGTTCGCGACCGTCGTGCCGCCGTTCGCGTAGAAGTAGCCGGCGCCGAGCGACAGCGGCCCGTTCGCGTAGCTCGCGCCGAAGCTGTACGTGCGGCCGCTGCCGGTCGCGCCCGCGACGCCGCCGAAGCCGTACAGCGCCGCGAACTGGAAGCCGGAGATCAGCGGGCTCGTGTATTTCACCGAGTTGCTGACGCGCAGGCTGTTGTCGTAGTTGTCGAGATCGCCCGGCGTCGCGAACACGCCGCCGAAGTAGTTGTCCTGCGTGAGGCCCTGCACGAGATCGACGACCGGATCGTACTGGCGGCCGAGCGTCACGGTGCCGTACGTGCTGCTTGCGAGGCCGACGACGGCCTTGCGGCCGAATTCGCGCTGGCCCTGGCCGAGCGCGCCGGTGCCGATGTTGAAGCCGTTTTCGAGCTGGAACAGCGCGGACAGGCCGCTGCCGAGATCCTCGATGCCGCGCAGCCCCCAGCGGCTGCCCGACAGGTTGCCGCTGCTGAACTTCACGAGGCTCGACGCGTTGCTGCCGTTCGCGTTCTGCGCGTTGTGGACGTACGCGATGCCCGCGTCGGCGATGCCGTACAGCGTGACGCTGCTTTGTGCGTGGGCGCCGGCGGTGGCGAGCGCGGCCGGCAGTGCGAGCAGCGCGAATGACCGGATCTGTTTCATGATTGGATTCCCCCGTTGGTCAATTGGTCTGACGAATCGGTGAACGATACGGACCGCGCATCGTCGAGGGAACCAATAAATTGTCGGATCGTTATGAGGCGCGCGGCGATGGATGCGTGCGCAACGGGTTGGCGTCTCGCGCGGGGCCTACGTGTCGTGGCGCCGCGACGCGTTTCTCAGGACGAGCGTCATCAGTTGCCGGCGCGAATCGACGCCGAGCTTGGCGAACGCGCGCTTCGCGTACGTATCGACGGTGGACGTCTTGCGCCCCATCGACTGCGCGATCGCGGCCGACGTCGTGCCCTGGACGAACGACGCGCACACGTGCATCTCGCGTGGCGCTCGCGGCCGGCAACAGCGTGGTGCTCGAGCCGTCGGAGAAATCGCCGCTGACCGCGCCGCGCGTTGCGCGGCTCGCGTTCGCGGCCGGCTCGCGCCTGCTGGCAGTCGTCGTGCGACGGGACGGGCCGAACGCTCGGCCATGTGCGCTGCATGGCCATTCTTTTCTGTCCCGAAAATCTTGTAGCATCGCCGGAGTGCCGGTTGGCATGCCGCGATCCCCGCAGCATGCCCGATTTTCTGTTTGTTGTGGCCCCGCCGGTATGCGCCGGCGGGGTCGATTCGCGTGAGGTCAGTATGCGTCGCATTGGGCTTGTCGTCGTCCCTCAGTTTCAGGTGATGAGCCTGCTCGCGTTGTCCGTGTTCGACATCGCCAATCTCCGCGCCGGCCGCTCGCTCTATGAAGTGAGCGTGATCTCGGAGGATGGCGGCCCCGTGGAGGCGTCGTTCGGGATGTGCGCATCGACTCGACCAGCGCGGCTGTCGGAGCTGCACACGGTATTCGTCGGCGCTTCGCTGTCGACGCCGCCGCTCACGGACCGCATGCGCGAACTGCTGGTCGATCTGTCCGGCAAGGTCGAACGCATGGCGTCGATTTGCCTCGGTGCGTTTCTGCTGGCCGAGGCGGGCCTGCTGGACGGGCGCCGTGCAACGACGCATTGGGCGTTTCTCGACCGGTTCAGGGATCGCTACCCTGCGGTATCGGTGGAGAGCGATTGCATCTTCGTGCGCGACGGCGCGCTGTGGAGTTCGGCCGGAATGAGCACGGCCATGGACATGGCGCTCGCGATGCTCGAAGAGGATCTCGGCCCGGACGCCGCGTTGCAGGTTGCGAAAGACCTGGTGCTCGAGCGCTGGAGGCGCTCGGGGTCGCAGCCGCAATCGTCCGTGCTGATCGACCATCCGGCACGCAGCAATCGGATCCACGACGTCATCACGCACATCCGGGCGAATCTCGGCACCGAACTGACGGTCGACAAGCTGGCCGACGTGGCGAGGATGAGCAAGCGGCAGTTTACGCGCCGCTTCAAGGACGAAACCGGCCTGACGCCTGCAAAGGCAGTCGAGCGCATTCGGCTCGAAACGGCCCGGGATTTCGTGACGAGTTCGTCGTGGACCATCGACACGATCGCACGGGAAACCGGTTATGCGGATACCGAGCGGATGAGGCGGTCGTTCGTGCGCGCGTTCGGCCATCCGCCGCAGGCCTTGCGGCGGCAGCGCAAGCCGGAACACACGGACACCGACTGAGCGCGGCTGGCCGATACCGGATCCCGCGCTGCAACATCATGGCACGAAAGGAGGGAACTGCGTCCCTCCACGCGCGCCCATCGTCAATAGAATGTTCTTCGGGCGGTACCTGCTCGGGCAAGCCGAACCGACGACTCGTCAACAGCGGACCGCACGCTCGTCCGCCCACGGTTTTGTGAACCGTCCTCGGTAGCCCGCGTCATGTCGCCAGGCTGGAACCGGCCGTGTGTGCCGCACGGACGCGCCCGGTCGCCGATTGCGTTGCCGCACGCGCGAAGCGTGCCCGGCATGGGTAGGCACGCCGTGCCGATGCGCCGCATGACGCGTACGTCGCAACCGCCGAAGTGGCGCGGATCAGCGAAGCGCTGTGCGGGGCGCGACCGGCCTAGCGGGTGGCCGGGTCGGCGCTCGTCGTCGGCACCGTATCGGGCGACACGTGGTTCGCGATGATGAAACTGAACGGACGGTTGGGGCGCAGGATATGTCAGATGCAGCGATGAAAGACGATTCGACGGCTGTTGTATACGTCGTCGACGACGATCCGGCCATACGCGCATCGCTCGATACGTTGTTGCGATCGCTGGGCCTGCGCGTCGTGACCTTCGCGAGTACCGCCGAGCTGCGCGCGACGCACAGGGAGAATGTCGCGAGCTGCCTGTTGCTCGATGTGCGGCTGCGCGGGGAGAGCGGGCTGATGTTTCAGCAGGCGTCGGACCGGCCATCGATCCCGATCGTCGTCATAACCGGGTTCGCGGACGTCGAAGTGTGTCGCAAGGCGCTGAAGGGCGGTGCGGTCGATTTTCTCGTGAAGCCGTTCACCGACCACGAGTTGATCGACGCCGTGAACCTCGCACTGTCGCTGGATGCGGCACGGCGAGTCCGCAACGACACGCACGACGAGTTGCGGCAGTCGTTCGAGCTGCTCACGCGCCGCGAGCGCGAAGTGCTTGCGTACGTCGTCAGCGGCGCGCTGAACAAGCAGATCGCGTCGCATCTCGGATTGAGCCTGATCACTATCAAGCAGCATCGCGCATCGGTGATGCGCAAGATGAATGCATCGTCGCTTGCGGATCTCGTGCGCAAGTCCGAGGCGATCGGCGTGCAACTGGCGACATGACGCCGCGCGCGGCGAGCGTCATGCGGCCGGGTCGGTCGTGCGCGGGCGGGCCGGCAGCGCGAACGAGAAGCAGCAGCCGGCGCCCGGTTCGCCGCGTGCCCAGATGCGCCCGTGGTGGGCGTCGACGATCGAGCGTGCGACCGTGAGGCCCATTCCCATGCCGTCGGATTTGCTCGTGAAAAACGGCTCGAAAAGCTGATCGATCGACTGCTGTTCGATACCCGGCCCCGTGTCGCATACGTCGAACACGACTTCGGCGCCGCTCAGCCTGGCCGAGACCGTCAGCGTGCGCGCGTGCGACGGGCCGCTTTCGATCGCCTGGATGCCGTTCATCATCAGGTTCGCGAGCACCTGCTGGACCTGCACGGGATCGGCGAACAGGTGTGCGTCGGCATCGATGTCGCTGTCGACACGAACGTTGCGTGCAGCGGCTTCCGGCCCGATCAGGAACAGGGCAGCGTGCACGGCGTCGGCGGCCGCGAAGTCGACGCACTTCGCCGGCGCCTTGCCGATGAAGCCGCGAATCTTGCGGCAGATCTCCGTCGCGTCGCGTGCCCACCGGGCGGCCTGCGTGATCGCGGCAGCGGCTTCGGCGACGTCGGGCTCGTCGCGCTCGAGCCAGCGCAACGCCGCTTCGGCCGACGAACCGACGGCCGACAGCGGCTGGCTGACCTCATGCAGGATCGAGGCCGACATCTCCGCAAATAGCGACACGCGGGCCGCGCGTGCGGCTTCCGCGCGCAATACCGCGAGCCGGTCGCTGTTCTCCTTCTGTTCGGTCACGTCGAACGCATAGAAATGCAGGCGCCGGTAGCCGTCCTCGTGCTTCGGCAGCGAGCAGCGCCATACGATCGGTACGCGGCGCCCCTTGAACGTCACCAGCGTGCGCTCGCCCTGGCAGGCGATCCGATTTTCGTAGATCGCGCGCAGCACCGCGCTGTTGCTGAGCCGGTCGGCCGGCAACAGGATCTCCGCGTGCTGCAGGAAATGTTCCTTCGACTCCGCGTCGAAGAGTTGCACCACCGCGTCGTTGGCCGCCACGAACGCATGCAGCGCGCGCAACCGGGCGACGGCCTGCGGATGCTCGTCGAAATAGCGGTCGATATCGGAGACCCCGGCCATCTTGAGTTCCTTCACCGCGCGATAAACGCGCGACCAGTCTTCGATCAGGATCGGTATCGGCGCCGACAGGAAGAGCTCGCTTTCCGCGGGATGAGGGTCGGCAGGCGGGGCGATCGTCGGGGCTGCGGACGTGGACATGGGGACGTGGTGCTCGCTGAGGCTCGCGCGCGGCGCGAAACCGGATGACCGGAAGTGAAGCATCGGGACGACGAACGACGTGCGCGTCCGACTTCGATGTACTTGCAACTATAAAGCAGATCGCTGCGTGTTGCTGACCGTGACCGCGGGCGCATGCAGGCCGGCGCGACGGTCAGACTTTGGTATGGGAGGGCATCGACCACGGTCTGATGGATCGCAGAAAACCGTTCCTCTAGACTCGATTCCAACGTGAGTGAAGCGCGCGGCGCGGAGATAGCGAAGAGGCGATGTTCGCGATGCGTCGATGCGACGGGCCGATTGCGCAAGCCGCGCATGCGCGTTCAATGCGAGGGGAACGGTAGAGATGACGCAGCCAACGTGTGCATACGACGATGTATTCGAACGCGCGCTGATGGGCCTGCTGGATCCGTCGAGAACGGCGGGCGCGCCGGGCTCGCATCGGCGGCGCGTGCGCGGCAAGCGCAATGACGGCGCGCGCGAGGCCGCCGCGCCGGCGGCGTCGCGGATCAGGATCGTCGAGATTCTGTCGGATACCGCTGTCAGCGTGCGCTGGAGCGACCCGAGGTACGGGCATTTCGGCGAACAGCTGTGGCATTGCGTGACCGCGAGAACCGCGTCACGCTGCGTGCTGACCGGTGCGCCGATCAAGCCGGGCGATCGCGTGTATCGGCCGAGGGGGCGCGGCCGCACCGTTCCGTGCAACTGGGACAGGATGATCCATGCCGCGGCAGTCGCACCCGCGTCGTCCGCTAGCGCGGACGGCTGGTGACGCGCGAGCGGGTACGGTCGGTATCGACCGCACCATACCTCGGCATGATTGCCGGCACAGGGGGCGGTCGGTACGCTGTCCGAAATCCGGTTGCGTTCCCGGCCCTGCCAGCGAGCGTGGCGTCACGCGAGACACTCTGTGCACGACAAGACGGTTTGCATCATCGACGATGAATTGGCGATGAGACAGTCGCTGGAATCGCTCGTGCGCTCGATGGGCGTGCGCGTGAGGCTGTACGCGTCGGCCGAGGCGTTTCTCGAACACGGCGCGAACGGGACGTCGCACTGCATCGTGTGCGATATCCAGATGGCCGGGATGTCGGGCATCGAGTTGCTCGCCGTGCTGCGCGCAGGGTGTTGCGACGTGCCGATCATCTTCGTGACCGCGCACCCGAGCGCGCGCCGGGCGCTCGAAGCGAGACGGCTCGGCGCATTGTGCGTGCTGGAGAAGCCGTTCGATCCGCGCGAACTCGTGCAGTGGGTGATGCGCGCGCTCGCAGGGGGCTGAATGGGCGGCAGTGCGGCATACGGGCGCGGCAGCGGTGCGTTCGGGCCGCGTCATCGCGACCGGCATGTCCATTACGTGGTTTGTTTCGAACGACGGGAGAACTGATGGAAAACGATAGTCCGAGCCTCGGCGCCAGAACGCAGTTCGTCGACGTCGATGGTCGACGCCTCGCGTATCGCACGTTCGGCAGTGGCACGCCGCTCGTGCTGTGCGTGCGCTTTCGCGGAACCATGGACACGTGGGATCCGCTGTTCCTCGACAGTCTCGCCGAGCAGGGCTTCCAGGTCACGATCTTCGACTACAGCGGCCTCGGGCAGTCGGGCGGCGAGCGAACCTATCATCCCGCGTCGCTCGCCAAGGACGCGATCGACCTGATCGTCGCGCTCCAGCTCGGCAAGGCGGTGATCGGCGGCTGGTCGGTCGGCGGGATGGCCGCGCAGATCGTGCTCGCGAAAGCGCCGCAGCTCGTCACGCACGCGGTGCTGATCGCGACCACACCGCCGGGCCAATTGGTCAAGGCCGGCGAACCGTTGTTCTACACGATGGCGAAGCGCGAAAACGACTTCGAGGATTTCGTCACGCTGTTCTTCGAGCCGGCCTCCGCCGCGAGCCGCACGGCGGCCGAACAAGCGGCCGCGCGCGTCGCGCGGCGCAAGGTCGACCTGGGCCCGGCGGTGCCGGTTGCGTGGGCCGGCGAGCAGGTCGGCGACGGCCCGCGAAACCCGGCCTTCCCGGTCGATGCCGTGCTCGATGCGCTGCGCTCGACGTCGATTCCGGTGCTTCATGTTGGCGGCGATCACGACATCGTGTTCCCGGTGGAGAACTGGTATGCGCTCAACGGCCAGCTTCCGACGCTGCATCTCGTGACGCTGCCGCGGACCGGGCACGGGCCGCAACTCGAGTATCCAGTGGCTTGCGCCAGACACATCGCGGCGTTCGTCGGCGTGCACGCAGGCTGATCGCGCACGCAATGAAGGAATGAAGAAGTCGTTTTTTATTGTTTAGGATGACAAATGGAAGATCTGGTTGATTTGGCGATTCGCGCGGCAGGTGGAATGGAGCGCTTCAAGCGCTTTCGCAGCGTATCGGCGCAGTTGCATCACACGGGCGCGATCTGGGCGCTGAAGCAGCGCGACGGCGTGCTCACCGATTCGCGCGTGACCGTGCAGTTGCACGAGCAGCGTGTATCGCATGCCCCGTTCGCTCCGACGACGGACCACTCGGTCTACACGCCTTCGCGCGTCGAGATCCGGCGCGACGACGGGACCGTCGTCGATACGCTCGACGCTCCTCGCGCATCGTTCGACGGCTACGAAATGGAGACGCCGTGGTCCAACGCACAGCTGGCGTACTTCGCCGGCTACACGATGTGGACGTATCTGACGTCGCCGTTCCTGCTGCGCCACGACGGCGTTCGCAGCCGCGAAATCGCGCCGTGGACCGTCGACGGGCTGCCGTGGCGGCGGCTGCGTGTCGAGTTCGCGCCGGAGATCGCGACGCATAGCGCCGTGCAGACGTTCTACTTCGACGCGGACGGGCTGCTGCGCCGGCACGACTACGAGGTCGACATCCAGGGGCGCAACGCGGCTGCGCGGTACATCAGCGACTACGTCGACGTGCAAGGCATCCGGATGCCGACGCGCTTCCGGATTTATCCGCGTACCGACGCGAACGTAGCGCTGCCCGCTCCGTTGATCGTGGGTGTCGATCTGTCGAACTTCCGTTTCGAATAACGAGGCAATCATGACGAATCAAGCGACTTACCGCGCGGCGGTAGTCAAGGCGCCCGGGCGACTGGAACTGGTCGAGCGCCCGATTCCCGCGCCGGCACAGGGGCAGGTGCGCATTCGCGTCGAAGCCTGCGGGGTATGCCATTCCGACAGTGCAACCGTGGAGCGCGAAGCGCCGGATGGCGCGCCGCCGCGCGTACCGGGGCATGAAGTCGTCGGCCGAATCGACGCGCTGGGCGAAGGGGTGTCCGGCTGGCGGCTCGGCGAGCGCGTCGGTGTCGGCTTTCTCGCCGGCGAAGACCGCACGTGCCCGTCGTGCCGGCACGGCGACATCGTGAACTGCGAGAACCCGGTCATCACCGGGATGACGACGGACGGCGGCTACGCGGAAATCATGCTGGCCGAAGCCCGCGGGCTCGTGCGCGTGCCGGACGATCTCGATGCGGCCGAGGCCGCGCCGCTGTTGTGCGCGGGGCTGACGACGTTCAACGCGCTGCGCAATGCCGGCGCGCGGGCCGGCGACGTGGTCGCCATCCATGGCCTCGGCGGGCTCGGCCATCTCGCCGTGCAATTCGCGAACAAGATGGGTTTTCACACCGTCGCGATTGCGCGCGGAGCCGACAAGGCCGTGCTTGCTGCGCAGCTCGGCGCGCATCGCTACATCGATGCGCGGACCGAGGACGTCGCCGCCGCGCTGCGCGCGCTCGGCGGGGCGAAGGTCGTGCTCGGCACGGCGCCGACCGGCTCGGGCATGGCCGACACCGTCGCGGGGCTGTCCGCACGCGGCAAGCTGATCGTCGTTGCCGTGCCGGGCGAGCCGATCGCCGTGAATGCGGTCGACCTCGTGTTCGGTGGCCGCTCCGTCGTCGGCGCGTTGACGCGAACGGTGGCGGACAACGAAGAGACGCTCGCGTTCGCGCGGCTGCAGAACGTGCGGCCGATGATCGAAACGTTCCCGCTCGAGCACGCGCAAGCGGCGTACGACCGCATGATGCGCGCGGACGTCCGGTTCCGCGCGGTACTGACCATGAATTCCGCACCCACGGGAGCTTCCGCATGAACGCGATCGCCCAATCCATCATCGACGCCCACGGCGGGCTTGTGCAGTGGCGCAAGTTTCGGCAGGTGCGCGCGCGCCTCGTACAAGGCGGTGCGCTGTGGGGCCTCAAAGGTCACGCCGGCGTGCTCGACGACACCACGGTCACCGTCGCGACGGATCGCCAATGGGCGTCGCACGCGCCGTTCGGTGCGTCAGCCGCGCGCAGCGAATTCACCGGCGAGCGCATTGCGCTGCTCGATTCGGCCGGCCATGTGCTCGCGGCGCGCGAAGAGCCGCGCCGGTCGTTCGACGGGCATACGCTCGAGACGCCGTGGGACGAGCTTCAACTGGCGTTTTTCGCCGGATGCGCGATGTGGACGTACCTGAACGCGCCGTTCGTGCTTGCATGGGACGGTGTGCGCTGCGAAGAAGACGGCATCTGGAACGAACACGGGCAAGCGTGGCGCCGGATTCGCGTGCACTACCCGGACACGCTCGAAGTGTTCAGCAAGGCGCAGACGATCTACGTCGGGCCGGACGGCCTCGTGCGCCGCCTCGACTACGACGTCGAAATCGCGGGCAACACACCGGGCGCGCATTACGTCAGCGACTATGTGACCGTTTCGGGGATCCGCTTCCCGACGAAGCGGCGCATCTACCCGCGTGCAGCCGACGGGCAGGCCGTGCCGGAACCGCTCGTCGTATCGATCGACCTGCATGACATCGCGCTGAGCTGAGCGTGAACCACGGCGCGCGTCGCGCGCCCATCGAGGGAACCCATCATGACGCAATTTGCATCATCCGCCGCTACGACCCGCTACATCGATGCAGCCGGCGTGCGCTACGCGTATCGCCGCTTCGGCAACGAAAAGGGCGGGCGGCCGCTGCTGTGTCTTCAGCATTTCACCGGCACGCTGGACAACTGGGATCCGGCGATCGTCGACGTGCTGGCGCGCGATCGCGAAATCATCCTGTTCGACAACGCCGGCGTCGGCCGCTCCGGCGGACAGGTTCCGACGTCGATCGCGCACATGGCGCAGCACGTGCTGCACTTCGTCGACGCCCTGTCGATCGACCGGCTGCATATCCTCGGATTTTCGCTCGGCGGCTTTCTCGCGCAGGACATCGCGATCGCGCGACCGGAGCAGGTCGAGCGGATGATCCTGTCCGGCACCGCGCCCGAAGGCGGCGAAGGGGCGGGGATGGATCGGCCCGAACTGCTCGCGATCTACACGGACGGCGAGATGCCGATGAGCGAAAAGCTCAAGCGGCTGTTTTTCCCGGCAACGCCCGCCGGCCAGACGGCCGCCGCCGCATTCGTCGACCGCCTCGCCGCGCGCACCGCCGAGCCGGATTTGCCGGCGGGCCCCGAAGTCGCGTCCGCCCAGCTGCAGGCGATGATCGCGTGGGCGAACTGGAGCGGGGACGTGGCAGGCAAGCTGGGCCGGATCAAGCAGCCGGCCCTCGTGACCAACGGCAACGACGACCGCATGATCCCCACCGCGAACAGCTTCGTGCTCGCGCAGGGGCTGCCGGATGCGACGCTGATCGTCTATCCGAATTCAGGCCACGGCGCGCTGTTCCAGCATGCGAGCGCGTATGTCGCGCACGTCGCGGAATTCCTGCGCGGCGCGTGACCGCGTCGCTCACCCTCTTCAAGGAGCCAATGATGAAAGCCATCGTTTATGCAAAGGCCGGCGTACCGATCGACGATCCGGCGTCGCTGTACGACGCGGAGCTGCCGGTGCCGACACCCGGCGCGCGCGATCTGCTCGTGCGGATCGACGCGATCGCCGTCAACCCGGTCGATTCGAAGCTGCGGCTCGGCGTGCAGCCGAGCGGCCCGCGCGTTCTCGGCTGGGACGCGGCGGGAACGGTCGAGGCGGTCGGCAGCGACGTCGAGCTGTTCGCGCCGGGCGACAAGGTCTGGTATGCGGGCGACATCACGCGGCCCGGCAGCTACGCGGAATATGGTCTCGTCGACGAGCGGATTGCAAGCCGCCGCCCGACGACACTGGGCGCTGCCGACGCTGCGGCCCTGCCGTTGACTGCGATTACCGCGTGGGAACTGCTGTTCGACCGGCTGAAGATCGCCGAGCGCGGCGGCGCCGGGCAGAGCGTGCTGGTGATCGGCGCGGGCGGCGGCGTCGGATCCATTCTCGTGCAACTCGCGCGCCGGTTGACCGCGCTGACGGTGATCGGCACGGCATCGCGGCCGGCCACGCACGCGTGGGTCGCCGAGCTTGGCGCACACCACGTGATCGATCACGGCCAGCCGTTGCAACCGCAACTGAAGTCGCTTGGCATCGACCACGTGGACCACGTGATCAGCCTCACGCATACCGACACGTACTACGCGCAGATCGTCGATGTCCTGAAGCCGCAGGGCCAGCTCGCGCTGATCGACGATCCGGACACGCTCGATGCGATGCCGCTCAAGCGCAAGGCCATCTCACTGCATTGGGAATTCATGTTCACGCGCTCGATGTTCCGCACGCCCGACATGGACCGTCAGCACGCGCTGCTCGCCCGCGTGGCGACGCTGATCGACGACGGCGTGCTCAAGAGCACCGTCGGTGAGCACCTCGGCAGGATCGACGCGGCGAACCTGCGGCGCGCGCACGCGCTGCTGGAAGGCGGGCGCGCGAAGGGCAAGATCGTGCTCGAAGGCTTCTGAGCGAGCACCGCTACATGCGACGCAGAAGGTGTATGAACGCGCATCGCATGGCATGTGCGTCGTCGATGCCGATCGCGTCAATGCGGATCTGCTCGCCTTTCTGCAGTCGTGACGCGGAAACGCGCGCGACTCACACACTTCGAGCGGGACAAACGGAACCTGGAGAGCAGCATGGCAGAGGTCAAACGGGTCGAATACCTGTTTCTGGGCGGCGGCAAGGGCGGAAAATCGCTTGCGATGGAGATGGCCCGGCAAGGCAAGCGCGTCGCGGTGATCGAGCGCGGGATGATCGGCGGCTCGTGCATCAACGTCGCGTGCATCCCGAGCAAGGCACTGATACACCGTGCACGCGCGATGCATGCGTGGCGGGATGCGGCGCAACAGGAAGACGTGACGGCCGACATGGCGGGCGTTTCCGCGTATGTCGCCTCGGTCGTGAACGGGATGGTCGACGTCAATCGCCGCGCATTCGAGCAGTCGGGTCTCGAACTCGTGATCGGGACGGGGCGGTTCGTCGCGCCGCGAACCATCGCGGTGCGCGGCGCTGACGGGGCCGAAACGATCTACGAGGGCGAGAACGTCTACATCAACACGGGTACGGTCGCGTCGAGCCCGGACGTGCCGGGGCTGCGCGATGCGCGGCCGCTCACGCACGTGGAGGCATTGCGGTTGACGACGCTTCCCGGGCATCTGGTCGTCATCGGCGGCGGTTATATCGGGCTCGAGATGGCGCAAGCGTTTCGGCGGCTCGGCAGCGCGGTCACGCTCGTCAGCGATACGCCGCGCGTTGCGATGCGCGAAGACGAGGACGTCAGCACGGTCATTCAGCGGGCGCTGACCGACGATGGCATTCGCCTCGAACTCGCCGCGCGGCTCGTCGGCGTCGAGGGCAAAAGCGGCGAGCGCGTCACGGTGCGGCTGGCCGACGGCCGTGCCATCGAAGGTACGCACGTGCTCGTGGCGACCGGGCGCACGCCGCAGACGGCCGGCATCGGGCTCGAGCTGGCCGGCGTCGAGACGAACGAGCGCGGGTTCATCAAGGTCGACCATCGGCTCGCGACGACGGCGGAGCGCACGTGGGCGATCGGCGAAGTCGCCGGCACGCCGATGTTCACGCATGCGTCGTTCGACGACTACCGTGTGCTGAAAGCCGGTATCGAAGGCCGGCCGGCGAGCACCGCGGAACGTCTCATCCCTTATGCATTGTTCATCGACCCGGAACTCGGCCGAATCGGCTTGAACGAAGCGGACGCGAATGCCCGAAAGATCGACGTCCGGGTCGCGAAGCTGCCGATGGCTTCCGTGCCGCGGGCGCGCACCGACGGCAACACGCGCGGGTTCATGAAGGCGCTCGTGCATCCGGGCACCGGCGCGATTCTCGGGTTCACGATGGTCGGCACGGGCGCCGGCGATGTGACGACCGCAGTCCAGATGGCGATGCTCGGCGGCCTGCCGTACACGGCGGTGCGCGATGCGATCATCGGTCATCCGATTATTTCGGAAGGGCTGAACCTGCTGTTCGCGACGTTGCATTGACCCTGGAGCGACGGGGGTACGCATTGTGCCCTCGGTTCGTCCGACGAGCGATGATCGAAGCGCCGCCATGTCGCCAGGGCGGCCGACCTACTGCGCGACGCTTTCCGCGTCCGCCGTCTCCCCGAGAAACCCGCCGCTCTGGTGCGCCCACAGCGCCGCATAGATGCCGCCCGCCTGCAGCAATTGCTGGTGCGTGCCTTCCTCGACGATGCGCCCTTCGTCGAGCACGATCAGCCGGTCCATCGCGGCGATCGTCGACAGCCGGTGCGCGATCGCGATCACCGTCTTGCCGCTCATCAGGCTGTCGAGGCTGCGCTGGATCGCGACTTCGACCTCGGAATCGAGCGCGCTGGTCGCTTCGTCAAGTACGAGAATCGGCGCGTCCTTGAGCATCACGCGCGCGATCGCGACGCGCTGCCGCTGGCCCCCCGACAGCTTCACGCCGCGCTCGCCGACTTCGACGTCGTAGCCGCTGCGTCCGTGCCGATCGCGCAGCCGCTCGATGAACTCGGACGCTTCGGCCCGCACGGCCGCGTCGTGCATCTCCTGCTCGGTCGCGTCGGGCCGGCCGTACAGCAGGTTCTCGCGCATCGTCCGGTGCAGCAGCGACGTATCCTGCGTGACCATGCCGATCGCGCCGCGCAGGCTGTCCTGCGTCACATGCGCGATGTCCTGCCCGTCGATCCGGATCGTGCCGCCGTTCACGTCGTAAAAGCGCAGCAGCAGGTTCACGAGCGTCGACTTGCCGGCGCCCGAGCGGCCGATCAGGCCGATCCGCTCACCCGGCCGAATCGTCAGGTTCAGCCCGTCGAATACCGGGCGATCGTTGTCCTCGTGCGCGAACTGCACGTTGTCGAACACGATCTCGCCGCGCTGTACCGTAAGCGGCTTCGCATCGGGCGCGTCGACCACGCTGCGCACCTTCGTCAGCGTGTTGATGCCGTCCTGGATCGTGCCGACGTTCTCGAACAGCTCGGTCATTTCCCACATGATCCAGTGCGAATAGCTCGACAGGCGCAGCGCCATCGCGATCACGGCCGCGACGACGCCCGCGCTCGCCTCGCCGTGCAGCCACAGATACAGCGCGAGCCCGGCCGAGCCGATCAGCAGCAGCGTCGACAGCAGGTGGTTGACGATCTCGAATGCGCTGACGAGCCGCATCTGCGCATCGCCGGTCGCCTTGAACGCTTCCATCGCGCGCCGCGCATGGTCGGCTTCGCGCCGCGTATGCGAGAACAGCTTCACGGTCGTGATGTTCGAATACGCGTCGGTGATGCGGCCCGTCATCAGCGCGCGCGCGTCGGCCTGCCGGCTGCCGACCGCACCGAGGCGCGGCACGAAATACGCGCACGCCGCGCCGTAGCCGAGCGCCCACAGCGCGAGCGGAATCATCAGCCGCCAGTCGAAGCTCGCGGCGAGCACGAGGATGCCGATCAGGTACGCGGTGACGCCGATCACGACGTCGACCGACATGAACAGCGCGTCGCGCACCGCGAGCGCGGTCTGCATGATCTTGGTCGTCACGCGGCCTGCGAATTCGTTCGCGTAGAACGACAGGCTCTGGTCGAGCATCAGCCGGTGAAACAGCCAGCGCAGCCGCATCGGGAAGTTGATCGCGAGCATCTGGTGCTTGACCATCGTATGCAGCGCGATCAGCAGCGCGCTGCCGGCGAGGATCGCCGCGAAACCGGCGAGCGTGCCGAAGTGGCGGCCGCCGAAGTCGGCCGGTGTCGACGACGACAGCCAGTCGACGACGTGCCCCATCATCGCGAACAGCGCGGCTTCGTACGCGGCCAATGCGGCCGACGTCAGCGCGATCAGCAGGATCCAGCCGCGCGCGCCTTTCGTGCACGCCCAGACGAACGAGAAAAATCCCTTCGGCGGCGTGACGGGATCCTCGAGCGGGAAAGTCGGCAGGCGCCTTTCGAACCACGAATACATCGACTTGTTCTCCTTGTGCGGCCCGACGCAGCGGGTGGGCCGATGATGGCGGGGCCGGATGCGATGCGGTCATCGTGCGCCGACACGTCCGTCCCGGGGATGGACGTTGCGATCGCGTGGCCCGGTTTCAAGTGTCGCATCGATTCGACCGTGCTGCAGGCCGGTTGTAAGCCGCGCCGGCCAGGCGAACGGCGCCGGACTTGCGCGTCGGGCTCGAAGGAGGGGCCATCACGCCCTTAAAAAAATGCTTGACTATCTATCTATGAGTAGATAAAGTTCGACCCATGGAAACGAAGCCGACCGTCCGCGAACAGATTCTCGACCACGCGATCACGCTGATGATGCAGCGCGGTTACAACGGCTTCAGCTATCGAGACCTGTCCGACCTGGTGGGCGTGAAGACGTCGAGCATCCACTACTACTTCCCGTCGAAGGACGATCTGGTGCTGGAAGCGGTGGCGGCCTACAGCGACGAAGTCCTCGCGGCCGTGCGGGCGATCGATCCGGCATTGCCGGCCGACGTGAAGCTGAGCTTGTACACGAAGATGTTTGGTCGCACGCTCGGCGACGGCAACCTGATCTGCCTGTGCGGGATGCTCGCGTCCGACATCGAAACGTTGCCGGAGAACGTGCGGCAGGCCGTGCAGGCGTTCTTCACTGCCAACGAGCGCTGGCTCACGGCATTGTTGGCCCAAGGCGCGAAGGAAGGCACGCTGCAGTTCAGCGGCGAGCCAGAAACCGCGGCGCGCACGCTGTACGCGGCGTTCCAGGGCAGCGTGCTGGCCAGCCGGCTGTTTCACACGCGGGCGCGTCTCGAGGACGTCGAGGCCGTCTGGAAAACGCGGTCCTGACGGACGGCGCAAGCAGTCGGGCGGTTCGCCGCCTTTTATTGGATCACGTTATCTATCATGTAGTAGATAGATGATTGGCGCAGGTGGATCTTCCGCCTGCATTTTTTGGGGATGTTTATCTATCTATGAGTAGATAAATAAGCGCGATGCCGGCGGAGAAGCCGCCGGCACGCGGACCCCCGGTTCGAAGGCTGTTTCATTCATTTATGGAAAAGGAGTCTGTCATGTCGATCGAAAAAGTGCTGTACCGCGCCCATGCAAAAGCCACCGGCGGCCGCGACGGCCGTGCGACGGTGCCCGAAAGCGGCCTCGACCTGAAGCTGACAACGCCGCGCGAGCTCGGCGGCGCGGGCGGTGCGGGCGCGAACCCCGAGCAACTGTTCGCCGCCGGCTACAGCGCGTGTTTCATCGGCGCGATGAAGTTCGTCGCGGCGCGCGACAAGATCGCGATCCCCGCGGACGCGTCGATCGAAGGCAGCGTCGGCATCGGCGCGATCCCGAACGGCTTCGGCATCGAAGTCGAACTGAAGATCTCGCTGCCGGGCCTCGATCGTGATGTCGCGCAAACGCTGATCGACCGCGCGCACGTCGTCTGCCCGTACTCGAACGCGACGCGCGGCAACATCGACGTCACGCTCACGCTCGTCTGATCAATCGCAGTGCCAACCATCCATCGCCATTCGAAGATTCGACCAAGGAGTTGCACCATGAAGATCGTCAAGCCGCGGTTGATCGCTGCCGCCGTGGCAGCCGCACTGTCCACCGCACCTGCCGCGTTCGCCGCGGGCGCCGATGCCGTCGGTCCCGATGCGAAGACGAGCGCGTTCCTCGCCGCGCTGAACGGCCAGAAGGGCCCGGGGCTCGAAACGCTGAGCCCCGCGAAGGCGCGCCAGGTGCTGGTCGACGCGCAGAACGGCGTGAAGGTCGATCTGTCCGGCATCGACGTGTCGAACCGCACGATCGAGCAGGACGGCGTGTCGGTGCCCGTCACGATCGTGCGCCCGCAAGGCGTGACGGGCACGCCGCCGGTATTCGTGTTCATCCACGGCGGCGGCTGGGTGCTCGGCGATTTCCCGACGCACGAGCGCCTCGTGCGCGATCTCGTCGTGCAGTCGGGCGCCGTCGCGGTGTTCGTGAACTACACGCCGTCGCCGGAAGCGCGTTACCCGGTCGCGATCAACCAGGCGTATGCGGCGACGAAATGGGTGGCCGCGCACGGCGCGGAGATCGGCGTCGACGGCAGCCGCCTCGCGGTGGTCGGCAACAGCGTCGGCGGGAACATGTCGGCCGTCGTCGCGCTGATGGCGAAGGACAAGGGCGGCCCCGCGATCCGCTTTCAGGGGCTGATGTGGCCGGTCACGGACCACAACTTCAACACGGGCTCGTACAACGCGTACCAGCAGGGCCACTTCCTGACGCGGCCGATGATGAAGTGGTTCTGGGACGCCTATACGAAGAACGAAGCGCAACGCAACGAGATCTACGCGTCGCCGCTGCGCGCGAGCGTCGCGCAGTTGAAGGGGCTGCCGCCCGCGCTGATCCAGGTCGCGCAGTTCGACGTGTTGCGTGACGAAGGCGAGGCGTACGGCCGCAAGCTCGACGCGGCCGGCGTGGACGCGACGACCACGCGCTACGACGGCACGATTCACGATTTCGGTTTGCTGAACGCGCTGGCCGACGATGCGCCGACGAAAGCCGCGACGAAGGCGATGGCCAACGAAATCGCGACGCGGTTGAAGTAACGCGATCGGCAGGCGTTCGAAGCTGAGCGACAGGACGGCGGGCAGGTGCCCGCCGTTTTTTGCATGGGGGGTGTCGCCCATACCGGCAGCGCGTCGTGCGAAACGGCTGCATGGCGAGCGCGCCATCGCACGACCGCGCCGGGCCGCCGGCATTGTTGGTACGATCGCGCGTATCGTTCATGCCGGCGTCGCAAGCCGCCGGCCCATCGGCCGTGCAGCCGTACGCTAGCGCGGCCACGTTCGGGAGAAGCGGTTCATGTTGCAGGCGTTCGCGGTCTTGCTGATCTTCCAGTGTCTCGGGGAAGGCGTGTCCTATCTGTTTGGCCTGCCGGTGCCGGGCCCCGTGATCGGCATGCTGCTGCTGTTCGGCTTCGTGATGCTGCGCCCGCAGGCGGCCGACGCGATCGAGCCGACCGCGCTCGAGCTGCTGCGTCACCTGTCGCTGCTGTTCGTGCCGGCCGGCGTCGGCATCATGGTGTCGGCCGACCGCGTGCGCGGCGACGCGGCCGCAGTCGTCGTCGCGCTGGCCGTGAGCACCACGCTCGCGATCGCGGTGACGGCGCTGGTCACGCGCGCGCTGCTGCGGCGCCAGCGCCGAGCGGGCGGCACCGCGGAGGGCGCGCAATGACGGCCTTCCCGAAACTCGGCGCGATCTGGGTGTATCTCGCCGCGAGCCCGCTGCTCGGCCTGACCATCACGCTGGTCGCGTATCTGTTCGCGCAGGCCGTGTATGCGCGGGCGCGTTTCAATCCGCTCGCAAATCCGGTGCTGATCGCGGTCGCGATGATCGTCGTGCTGCTGACGCTCACGCATACGCCGTATTCCACGTATTTCGAAGGCGCGCAGTTCGTCCATTTCCTGCTTGGCCCCGCAACCGTCGCGCTCGCACTGCCGCTGTACCGCCAGTGGTCGAAGCTGCGGCGCACCGCGCTGCCGCTGCTCGTCGGCCTGCTCGCGGGTTCGCTGACCGCGATCGTGTCGGCGGTCGGCATCGCCGCGCTGTTCGGGGCGTCGCACCAGACGATCGCGTCGCTCGCGCCGAAATCGGCGACGACGCCGATCGCGATGGCCGTTGCCGCCGAGATCGGCGGCATTCCGTCGCTCACCGCCGTGCTCGTGATCTCGACCGGGATCTTCGGCGCGGTGTGCGCGCGCGGCATCCTCAATCTGCTGCGGGTCGACGAGCCGGCCGTGCGCGGTTTCGCGCTCGGCGTCGCGTCGCACGGGATCGGCACCGCGCGCGCGTTCCAGGTCAGCGAGGAAGCCGGCGCGTTCGCCGGGCTCGGGATGGGGCTGAACGGCGTGCTGACGGCATTCGTCGTGCCGATCCTGTTGCCGGTGCTGTCGCGCTGGATCTGAGCGCCGGCGGGCCACGGGCTATCGGTTTCCCTGATGGCGCGCACGACAGGCCGAACGCGCGGCGCATTCGGTACGCATGTATCGTTGACGTTATCAGGAGAATTCAGGAACGCACACGGACATTTGCGCGGCGATCGGCTAACGTTGCATCGGTGCCGTTGTCGCAGGCCGTCGCGTGCGCGCCGGTGTCCGACCCGCACTCAACAATCGACAAGGAGATCGGTCATGAAGCAGTCTCGCGTGGTTTCGGTGGCAGTAGCAGCAGCGGCGTCGTTCGGTCTGTTGTTGACCGCCGCGCCGGCGGCATACGCGCAGGACGCTGCGCCCGCGCCGACGCAGAAGCAGCTCGACAAGGCGCAGAAGAAGGCGGCGCGCAAGGCGGCCCGCGCGCGGCACGCGTCGGACCTGAAGGCGATCGGCACCGGCAGCGGCTACCGGTTGACCGGCGACCAGAGCAACTATCCGCAGAACGCGGTGCAGAAGGCGCCCGCGGCGCCGGCCGCGCCGGCTTCGGGCCAGTAACGGTCGACAGCGTCGCACAGCACGAACGGCGCCGGTCGAACCGGCGCCGTTCGTTCGTGGGCGCGACTCGGGAGGCGCGAGCCCGCCGCGTTACGACGCGAGCTTGCTCGCGAGTTCCGCCACGTGCTTGCCCTGGTAGCGCGCGATGTCGAGTTCGTTCGCGCTCGGCTGGCGGCTGCCGTCCGCGCCGGCGAGCGTCGTCGCGCCGTACGGTGTGCCGCCGGTGATTTCGTTCATGTTGACGAGCCCGCTGCACGCATACGGCACGCCCACGATCACCATCCCGTGATGCAGCAGCGTCGTGTGGAACGACGTGATCGTCGTTTCCTGGCCGCCGTGCTGCGTGCCGGTCGACGCGAACACGCTGCCGATCTTGCCGACGAGCGCGCCTTTCATCCACAGGCCGCCCGTCTGGTCGAGGAACGTGCGCATCTGGCCGGCCATGTTGCCGAAGCGGGTCGGCGTGCCGAAGATGATCGCGTCGTAGTCGGCGAGTTCGTCCACCGTGGCGACCGGCGCGGCCTGATCGACCTTCACGCCGATCGCGCGGGCCTGGTCGGCGGGGATCGTTTCCGGCACGCGCTTGAGCGTGACCTCGACGCCGGGCACCGATTTCGCGCCCTCCACGACGTGCTGCGCCATCGTTTCGACGTGCCCGTAGGACGAGTAGTAAAGAACGAGAACCTTGGCCATGTTGCGAATCTCCGATTAAAAGAGCCCCGCGTTTCGGCGGGGCCCGGTTTCCCGAACGGGCGTCACGCCCATTCGGCCGTCACTTCGACCGGACGCAGGTCGAACACGAGCACTTCGGCGTCCTTGCCGTCGGCGATCGTCAGCGCGTGTTCGCCGCGGATGCGCGCGCCGTCGCCTTCGCCGAGCGTCACGCCGTTGACCGTCACGCTGCCGCGCGCCACGTGCACGTAAGCAAAGCGGTTCGGATCGAGTTCCAGCGTCGCGCTTTCGTCGCCGTCGAACAGGCCCGCGTAAATCCGCGTGTCCTGCCGGATCTTCAGCGAACCGGCGTCGCCGTTCGGCGACACGACGAGGGCGAGCTTGCCGCGCTTGTCGTCGGCCGCGACATTCGTCTGCTGATAGCGCGGCTCGGCGCCCTTTTCGGCCGGCCCGACCCAGATCTGCAGGAAGTGGACCGGTGTGTCCTGCGAGTGGTTGAACTCGCTGTGGCGCACGCCGGTGCCCGCGCTCATCAGCTGCACGTCGCCCGGCACGATCACCGAGCCGGTGCCCATCGAGTCCTTGTGTTCGAGCGCGCCGTCGAGCACGTACGACAGGATTTCCATGTCGCGGTGCGGGTGCGTGCCGAAGCCGCGGCCCGGGGCGACGCGGTCGTCGTTGATCACGAGCAGATCGGAGAAGCCGACTTGCTTCGGATCGTAGTAATTCGCGAACGAAAACGTATGACGGGAGCTGAGCCAGCCATGCTCCGCACGGCCACGTTGGTTTGCTGCACGGATGTCGATCATGATTTTTTGTCCTTGAAGTCGCCGGACCTCGGAAGTGGGCTCGGCTGTTCGTTGAGATGAATCTTAGGTCAATCGATTTGACAAATAAATCGCTGTAGAGATAATGACTGTCGCTATGGAGTGGACAATATGGAACTCAACGACCTGAGGATCTTCGTCGCGACGGTGGACGCAGGCAGCTTCACGGCGGCGGCCGATCAGTTGATGCTGTCCAAGCAGTTCGTCAGCCGGCGCACGATGGCGCTGGAGGCGTCGCTCGGCGTGCGGCTGCTGCATCGCAATACCCGCAATCTCGCGGTGACCGAATCGGGGCAGGAGTTCTACGCGCGCGCGCAGCGCATCCTCGCGGAGATCGCCGACGCCGAGCAGGCGATGTCGGTACGCAGCACCGAGCTGCACGGTTCGCTGAAGATCAGCGCGCCGCTGTCGTTCGGGATCACGCACGTGTCGCCGCTGATCGCCGAATTCCTGGCCGCGCACCCGGCCGTGCGGCTGAACATCGACCTGACCGACCGGCGCGTCGACCTGATCGGCGAGGGCTTCGACCTCGTGCTGCGGATCGGCTCGCTCGAGGATTCGACGCTGATCGCGCGTCCGCTCGGCGCGTGGCGGATGATCGCGTGCGCGAGCCCCGCCTACCTGAAGCGGCAGGGCACACCGCAGACGCCGGCCGATCTGGCGGGCCACACATGCGTGCTGTACGGGCGCGAGCGGCGGGTCGGCTGGGAATTCCGCGTCGACGGCGCGGCGCGCACATTCGACGTGCAGGGTCCGCTCGTCGCGAACAACGGCGAAGTGGTGCGCGACGCGGCGATCGCCGGGCTCGGCATCGCGCTGCTGCCGGATTTCATCGTCGGCGGGGCGCTCGACAGTGGTGCGCTGGTGCCGGTGCTCGACGCGTATGCGCCGTCGCCGATCACCCTCAATGCGGTGTTTCCGCAGCATCGGGAAGGGTTCGTCACGCTGCGCACGTTCATCGGGTTTCTTGCGGAACGGCTCGGGGAGCCGGCGCCGACGGGGGCGAGCGGGGCGGGCCCGGTACGGTAGCCGGCCGCCTTGCGGTGAATGGGGCGATTAATCTCCGCATGATTTGCGGAGATTGTTGAGTCGTGCGGCGAATGAGTGGATAATCTCCGCATGATGAGCGGAGATTACACCTTTATCTGGGAATCGGCCGACTGGCCGGCATGGCGCTTCGACCTTCCGGCCCTCGCCGCGCCGCTCGCCGACGTCAGCCGTGCGCAAGGCATGCTGATCGGCCGACTGGCGGATGTCGGCCTGACGTTGCGCGACGAGGCGAGCCTGGCCGCGCTGACGGAGGACGTCGTCAAGACCAGCGCGATCGAGGGCGAGAACCTGAATGTCGCATCGGTGCGGTCGTCGATTGCGCGCCGGCTCGGTGTCGACATCGGCGCGCTCGCGCCGGTCGATCGCCACGTCGAAGGCGTCGTCGACATGGTGCTGGATGCGACGACTCATTCGGCCGCACCGGTCACCGAAGCGCGGCTGTTCGGGTGGCATGCCGCGCTGTTTCCGACCGGCTATTCCGGGCTGTCGCGGATCACGGTCGGCGGCTGGCGCTCGGATGCGAGCGGGCCGATGCAGGTGGTCTCCGGGCCGATCGGCCGGCAGCGCGTGCATTTCGAGGCGCCGCCTGCCGCACGCCTGCCGCACGAGATCGGGCGCTTTCTCGCGTGGCTCAATGCGCCGCCGGCCGAGCCGTTGCTGATCCGGGCCGGCCTGGCCCACCTGTGGTTCGTCACGCTCCACCCGTTCGACGACGGCAACGGTCGTATCGCGCGCGCGCTCGGGGATCTGGTTCTGGCGCGCGCCGATCGAAGCCCGCAGCGTTTCTACAGCCTGTCCGCGCAGATCCAGCGCGAGCGCAACGCGTATTACGACGTGCTGGAGCGCACGCAGCGCGGCTCGCTCGACGTCACGGAGTGGCTCGCGTGGTTTCTGAACACGCTGGGCCGGGCCATCGATCATGCGCACACGACGCTCGATGCGGTGCTGATCAAGGCGCGCTTCTGGCAGCGATGCGCGGGCGTCGCGATGAACGAACGCCAGGTCAAGGTCATGAATCGCCTGCTCGACGGCTTCGAAGGCAAGCTGACGACCACCAAGTGGGCCGCCATCGCGAAATGCTCGCAAGACACGGCGCTGCGCGATATCACGGAGCTCGTCGAGCAGCACATGCTGCGTCGCTCGGCGTCCGGCGGCCGGAGCACGAGTTACGAACTGGTGCCGTTCGACGGCTGACGTTGCCGCGGCGGCATCGCGACGACGAACGCGGCGATCGTGATGCGCCGCGGCACCGATCTGTGGATCGGGCTGCTGGTGTTCGACGCCAAGAAAACGTCCGGATGCGTTACTACTCGAACGTGCCGGCGTGGAAGAAAACCGTGCCGAAGACGATCAACGCGTGGCACGACAATCTCGACAAGACGCTGCCGATCGACGTGATGCAGTAAGCCGGCGCTGCCCGCTATTTCTTGCTTCGGCGCGCCGCACGCGCCGGCGCCGCCGCGGATTCCCGTATGCGCAACTCGGGCTGGACCGCATGGCCGGGCCCCGTGGCGCCGTTCTCGAGCGCGTCGAGCAATGCACGCGCAGCCTGGCGCCCGATCGCGTCGGTATCCACCCACATCGTCGTCAGCGGCGGCTGGATTTCGCGCGCGAGCGCGACGTCGTCGAACCCCGTGATCGACAACTGCCCAGGCACGTCGATGCCGAGCGCCTGCGCCTCGAGCAACGCGCCGAGCGCGAGCGCGTCGTTGCCGCAGATCACGGCCGTCGGCCGCGTCGCCGCATCGCTGCCGGCAATGGCACGCAGGCTCGCCCGCCCGAACGCGATCGTGGCCGCGCCTTCGTGCTGATGGACGGGACGCACCGCGAGCCCGTGCGCGGCCAGCGTGTCGTGAATGCCGCGCAGGCGGGCCTGGACACGGTCGTTGTCCGTCGACGGCTGCATGATGATCGCGAAATCGCGATGGCCGAGGTCGAGCAGGTGCGTGGTGAGCCGCGCGAATGCCGCACGGTTGTCGAAGCCGATGCAGCAGTGCGGGCTGTCGTCACGGTACGCATACGTGACGACGTACGGCACGCGATGCATCGCAAGGAGTTCGAACAGTTCCGGCGGATACGCTTCGCCGACCAGCGACACGGCTTCCACGCCGCGCGACAGCATCGCGCGCACCTGCTCGAGCGCCTGCGCGGGGTCGTAGTTCGAGCAGCCGAGGAACAGCGTGATGCCGTGCTCGGCCATGACCGTCTGCATGCCGGCAACCTGCGACGCGAACACCTGGTCGTCGAGGGTCGGAATGATCGCGCCCGTGATGTGGGTGCGCGTGGACGCCAGTGCGCGGCCGGCCGCATTCGGGATCCAGTTCAGTGCGAGCGCCGCGTCGCGCACGCGTTGCTGCACGTCGGCCGATACCTTGCCGGGATCGTTGTACACGCGAGAGACGGTCGCGGTCGATACGCCGGCCAGTTTCGCGACGTCGCCGAGCACCGAGCGGCCGCTGCCGCGGCGTGCGCGGGGCGTGCTCATCGGCCGTCTCCGGGGAGGGCGGCCGTGCCGCTGCCGTGTGCCGTCAAAAGCGTCATTGTTTACCCTCGATTCGTGATGCTCCCGCTTGCATTCCCGACCAACCCTGCGAGAATGTAAGCGCTATCGTGCTGCTGCTTCCCTATTATGTCAGACACTTGTTCGATCCGTATGGCGAAATTTTCCGAGACGATGACCATTTCGGTCATTTTGTCGACCGCAAATGTAAGCGATTACATTCAGCAATGAACGGCTTACGGACACCACGTATCGCCGTCGTCGGCAGCGTCAACATCGATCTCGTCACGCGCGCGCCGCGCCTGCCGGTGCCGGGCGAGACGCTGCTCGGCACGACGTTCGAGACCGTTCACGGCGGCAAGGGCGCGAACCAGGCGGTGGCGGCCGCGCGCTTGGGCGGATCGGTCGCGATGATCGGCTGCGTCGGCGACGACGCGTTCGGTGCGCGCCTGCACGGGGCGCTGGCGGCGGAGCGCATCGACGTGACGCACTTGCACCGGATCGCCGACACGGCGACCGGCGTGGCGACGATCACCGTCGACGACGGCGGCGCGAACAGCATCGTCGTCGTGCCCGGCGCGAATGCGTGCGTCGATGCCGACCGGATCGACGCGGCGTGCGACGCGATCGCCGCCGCCGCGTTGCTCGTGTGCCAGCTCGAAGTGCCGGTCGCCAGCGTGGCGCGCGCGATTGCGTGCGCAAGCGCGCGCCACACGCCGGTGCTGCTCAATCCGGCGCCCGCGCAGCCGCTCTTCGATGCGTTGCTCGCGCGGGTCGACTATCTCGTCGTCAACGAAACCGAGGCCGAGTCGCTGACCGGCATCGCGGTCGGCGACGACGCGTCGGCAGCGCGCGCCGCAGATGCGCTGCGCGCGAAGGGCGTCGGCAACGTGCTGGTCACGCTCGGCGCGCGCGGTGTCTGCTGGCGCGGCAGCGCAGGGAGCGGCCGCCATCGTGCGCTCGCGGTGGCGGCCGTCGACACGACCGCGGCCGGCGACACGTTCGTCGGCGGGTTCGCGGTCGCGCGGGCCGGCGGCGCATCGATGGACGACGCGATCGGCTTCGCCCAGCGTGCGGCCGCGATCAGCGTCACGCGCCGCGGCGCACAGACATCGATTCCGACGCGCGACGAAGTCGACCGTATAGAGACCTGAATTCCGCATCCGACGGAATGGCCGAACCCGGCCGCTGACAGTGACATGGAGACAATCGACATGAACGACAATCAAGCTGTTCCGCACGCGCCGCCACGGATTCGGCGCGGTCAACGCATCGCGCTCGCGCTGTTGATGGCGAGCGGGATCGTCAACTATCTCGATCGCGGCACGCTGGCCGTAGCGAGTTCCGCGATCCGCGGCGATCTCGGCCTGTCGCTCGCGCAGATGGGGCTGCTGCTGTCGGCCTTCTCGTGGAGCTATGCGCTGTGCCAGTTCCCGGTCGGCGGGCTGGTCGACCGCATCGGCCCGCGCCGGCTGCTCGGCATCGGGCTGATCGTCTGGTCGTTCGCGCAGGCGGCGGGCGGCATCGTATCCACCTTCGGCTGGTTCATCGTCGCGCGCATCGTGCTCGGCATCGGCGAGGCGCCGCAATTCCCGTCGGCCGCGCGCGTGGTGAGCAACTGGTTTCCGCTGCGCGCGCGCGGCACGCCGACGGGCATTTTCAATGCCGCGTCGCCGCTCGGTACCGCGCTTGCGCCGTTGCTGCTGTCGGTGCTCGTTGCGTCGTTTCACTGGCGCTGGGCGTTCATCGTGACCGGCGCGCTCGGTCTCGTCGTCGCCGTCGTGTGGTTCGCGCTGTATCGCGATCCGGTGCGCGCGCAACTGTCCGCCGCCGAACGCGCTTATCTCGATGCCGATGCGCAGAGCGCGGTCGCCGCGCCGAAACTGACCTTCGCCGAATGGCGCAGCCTGTTCTCGCACGGCACGACGTGGGGGATGCTGATCGGCTTCTTCGGCTCCGTATACCTGAACTGGGTCTACCTGACCTGGCTGCCGGGCTACCTGACGATGGAGCGGCACATGAGCCTGATCCGCACGGGGTTTGCCGCGTCGGTGCCGTTCCTGTGCGGGTTCGTCGGTTCGCTGGTCGCCGGCTGGCTGTCGGATCTCGTCACCCGCCGCAGCCGGTCGCCGGTCGTGAGCCGGCGCAACGCGGTGGTGGCCGCGATGCTCGGGATGGTCGCGTTCACGATTCCGGCCGCGCTCGTGCAGAGCAATACGGTTGCGCTCGCATGCATTTCGGTGGTGATCTTTCTCGCCAACGCGGCGTCGGCGTGCTCGTGGGCGCTCGCGACGGCAGCCGCGCCGCCCAGCCGCATCGCGTCGCTCGGCGCGATCCAGAATTTCGGCGGCTTCATCGGCGGCGCGCTGGCCCCGATCCTGACCGGCGTCATCGCGCAGAAGTGGTCGTTCGTGCCCGCGCTGCTCACCGCGGCGGCGATCGCGTTCGCCGGCGCGATGGCGTACCTGCTGCTCGTGCGCAAGCCGATTCCCGAACAGGCCGCGAACGCCGCGCCCGGACCGTTGCCGGCTTGAGCTTGCAGCCTGCATCCGCATTCATTGAAGCAAGGAGAAACAGATGCACTACCCGCAGCAATCGAACGTGACGATCGAGGGGATCGTGCCGGTGATGCTGACGCCGTTCGACGACGCCGGCGCGATCGACTACGCCGGGCTCGAGCGGCTCATCGAATGGTATCTGGCGCACGGCTCGGATGCGTTGTTCGCGGTCGCGCAATCGAGCGAGATGCAGTTCCTGAGCCTGGCCGAACGCGCGGCGCTCGCGCGTTTCGTGGTCGATCGCGTGGCCGGCCGCGTGCCGGTCGTCGCGTCGGGCCACATCAGCGACGACCTCGACGCTCAGGTTGCCGAACTGTGCGCGGCGGCCGAATCGGGCGCGCAGGGCGTCGTGCTCGTGACCAACCGGCTCGATCCGCAACGCAAGGGCAGCGCCGCGTTGCTCGACCATCTGCGCCGGCTGCTCGCGCGGCTGCCGTCGGATCTTCCGCTCGGCCTGTACGAATGTCCGGCGCCTTATCGGCGGCTTCTGTCGGATGACGAGTTGCGCGCGTGCATCGATACGGGCCGATTCGTGATGCTCAAGGACGTGAGCTGCGATCTCGCGACGGTGAAGCGGCGCGTCGCGCTGGCCGCGGGGTCGCCGCTGAAGATCCTGAACGCGAACGCCGCGATCGCGTGGGACGCGATGAAGGCCGGGTCGGCCGGTTTCAACGGCGTGTTCACGAACTTCCATCCCGATCTCTACCAGTGGCTGCGCACGCAAGGCGAATCGAATCCGGCGCTGGCCGACGAACTCTCGACGTTCCTGGTCGTCTCGGCGGTATCGGAGGCGCTGGGCTACCCGGCGCTCGCGAAGCTCTATCACCAGCGGATCGGCACGTTCGGGTCGATCAAATGCCGTGCGATCGACTACGACGTGCGCGAACGCTTCTGGGCGCTCGACGCGGTACTCGACAAGATCGTGGCCGGCACCGAACATTTCCGCCGGCGGATCGCGGCGTCATAACGGAGGACGCGCGCCGCCAGCAGCGCGGCGCGTGATCGCATCGCATGCCGTGCCGTGCATGCGGCACATCCGCTGCGTGCCCGAACGACCCGTCTTGCGCGAGGCGTCGCAGTCGCGGCGCCATCATCGCGATTCCCTTCCCGTCGCTGGCGGCAATGCCTGCCGCTTCGCGATGCGGCTGCCATTCGCAGTCGTTCACGACGTCACGAACTGCCGGGTCAGTTGCGCGGCATAGTCGGACAGATTCGACTGCTGCTGCGCGACACGCTTCAGATCGTCGGCCAGTGCGGTCGTCCGCACGTCGATCATCCCGTTCTCGGGATTGAACAGGCCAAGCAGCAAGCGAACGTATCGCTCGGCGAGAGGTGTTCTCCTTGCCGGTATCAGTTGGCAAGACTGGTCTGGAGCGAATCGTCCGCCATCCGCACTGGCCGGCCGTCACCGGATGGGCCGCTCTCCCGCGATTGTCCACTATTTCGAGACAGCGAATCGTGTTTCGGCGGATTGATGAATTTTCGTGGGACAGTAGACTGCACCCGTGCTTCGCCAGAACCGATCCGGCGCGCCGTCAGTCGCGGCGTCACCGGATGGATTCTTCGGCGGCGGGCCACCTGGCTTGCCGCGCGACTGCGCGAAGAGTGGTCCGTTGCCGGCATCGCGCGCCGATTCGACGCGCAGCGGCAGCGGATGCATCAAACCGTCAATTCAAGGGTGATTGCCATGCGTTACGTTTCACTGGAGTCGAAGAAGGACGAGCTGCTGCTGGCGGCTCGCGTGCTGATGATGATCCTGTTCGTGCTGTTCGGCTGGCAGAAGCTGCACGACTTTTCGGGCACGGTCGCGTACATGGCGTCGACGGGGAATCCGGCGCCCGAACTCGCGGCCGCGATCGCGGTGGCGGTCGAACTGGTGGGCGGCGTGCTGATCGCGATCGGCTTCTATACGCGTCCGCTCGCGCTGGCATTCGCCGCCTATACGCTCGCGACCGCGCTGATCGGCCATCGCTACTGGGCGCTGCAGGGGATGGAGCAGTACATGGCGATGATCAATTTCTACAAGAACGTGAGCATCATTGGCGGGCTGCTGTTGCTCGCGTTGAGCGGGCCGGGCCGGTATTCGGTCGATCGGAAGTAAGGCAGGACGAAGTTTCCGTTCGGTATCACAAGCCCGGTACGTGCAAGCGTGCCGGGCTTCGTTTTTGCGGGCGATGCAGGGGCGGCGCGCGTGCCGACGACGGAACCGGAGTCGTGCCCAGGCACCGCGGGCAGCGCATGCGCTCGCGGCCGGAATCCGCATCGCGGATCACGCATTGCACGAAGCCGTTGGCGGGCGGGAAATGGATGAAGAAAGAGGCGAAGAAGCGGGGCGAAGAAGCGGGCGATCATGTTCCGACCGGATGCGAGCCGTTCATACTGTCCAATAGGCCCGATAATCCATTCGTTTCCGTGATCGAGCGCCACCCATGCCAAACCAGATTTCACCGATCGACCGTCCCACCATCCTCGTCATCGGCGCGTCCGGCCTGCTCGGCCGCGCGGTGGCCGCGTCCTTGTTCCGCGAACCGTCGCTGACGCTGCTCGCAACCATCCGGCACCCGCAAGGCGCCGGCGCAAAACTGCTCGCATTGCCGCCGGAAAACATCGCCGAACTCGACGTCCTCGACGAGCCGGCTCTCGAGCGCCTGTTCGAAACGTGCCGGCCCGCTGCCGTCGTCATTTGCGCCGCCGAACGCCGCCCCGACGTCTGCGAACGCGACCCGGCCGCGGCCCGCGCCATCAACGTCGCGGCGCCGGCCCGCATCGGCGCGCTCGCCGCGCGATTCGGCGCATGGACGCTCGGCATCTCGACCGACTACGTGTTCGACGGCAACGCCGCCCCGTACGGCGAGGACGCCACCCCGAACCCGCTGAACATCTACGGTCGCACCAAACTGGAGGGCGAGGCCGCGCTCCTCGCGGCCTCGCCGCTGTCGTGCGTGCTGCGCCTGCCGTTGCTCTTCGGCCCGATCGCCGACTGGAGCGAATCGGCCGTCACGAGCCTCGTGCCGGCCGTCGTCGCGTCCGCGCGACCGGGCGCGGACGCGGTCGGCATGGACGCATGGGCGATCCGTTATCCGACCTGGACGCCCGACGTCGCGCAGGTCATCCGCGACCTGACGCTGCGCCATCTCGCGGGGAAGTCCGTCACGGGCATCCGCCATTGGTCGAGCGAGGAGCCGATGACGAAGTACGACATCGCGCAGCGAATCGCGGCCGCGCTCGGCATCGACGCGTCGCTCGCGCCGATCACGCAGCCGACCGACGCAACGCCGCGCCCGTACGACTGCCATCTCGATGCGGCGCGCGTGCGCGCGCTCGGAATCGATTACGCGACGCCGTTCGATACGGCGTTGCGGACCGTGCTGCGCGACGCGCCGCAGGCGCGGTAGGATCGGCGTCCTTCGCGGCTCGCGGTACCCAGCCGACATATCAACCCCCAAACCGTCGTGGAGCGTACGGCCGTGCTTTCCCGGCGCGTCGCCAACGCATCCGGCAACGGGGCAGACAGCTGCGAGTCCCAATCCTCAGACGTGTTTCACGTCTGAGCGCACTCGCGATCGAATTCAGGATTTGTCTAGTCATCCTTGAGATTCGCTCGCTCGAATTGCACCAAACATGTGCCGGAATTCCCCGCGACGATGCACGCCAGAGCCCTGAAATTAGGGGATTTCCCGCGTTTCACGCGTTTTTATTGATCACTGCTTGTCTCGCTGTTTTTCTTCTTGCATGCTTGTATAGACAAATTCCTGAGGCGGCTCGCTGCACCGAAGGGATGGCGAACTTCAACGCAAGGAGAATCTCGTGAACGGCAAGCGCATCAAGTGGGCAATCAGGACGATCGGCGTCATCGCGGCTGCGGCGGCCACGCTCGCGGCACCGGTGCAGGCGAAGGAATGGAAGACGGTGACGGTCGCGCTCGAAGGCGGCTACGCACCGTGGAACCTCACGCTGCCGGGCGGCAAGCTGGGCGGTTTCGAACCGGAACTGCTCGCCAACGTGTGCGAGCGGATCAAGGTGCAGTGCAACATGGTCGCGCAGGACTGGGACGGGATGATTCCGGGCCTGCAGGCCGGCAAGTTCGATGTCCTGATGGATGCGATTTCCATCACGCCGGAGCGCGAAAAGATCCTGCTGTTCTCGCGTCCGTACGCGGCGACGCCGGCGACGTTCGCCGTCACCGATACGAAGATCCTGCCGAAGGCCGCGCCCGGCGCGCCGATCGTCAAGCTGACGGGCGACGCCAACACGGACAAGCCTACCGTCGACACGCTGCGCAAGCAGTTGAAGGGCAAGACGATCGGTATCCAGTCGGGCACCGTCTACACGAAATTCATCAACGACAGCTTCAAGGACATTGCGTCGATTCGCGTGTACAAGACGTCGCCCGAACGCGATCTCGATCTGGTCGCCGGGCGCATCGACGCCTCGTTCGACGACGTCACGTACTACGCGGCGAACAACGCGAAGAAGGACAACGCATCGATCGTGCTCGCGGGGCCGAAGCTCGGCGGGCCGATCTGGGGGCCGGGCGAAGGGCTCGCGTTCCGCAAGCAGGATGCCGACCTGAAGACGAAGTTCGATACGGCGATCGCCGCGGCGCTCGCGGACGGCACCGTGAAGAAGCTCGCCGACAAGTGGTTCAAGACCGACGTCACCCCGTAAGCGCGTGTTCGGCCGCCGTCGCGTAAGTTCGTCGAACGGCGCGCGGCGGCACGCATCCAGCGGATTCACTCAACACATGCCGGGAGGCACGCATGGCGATTCTTGAAATGCTCGGCTTCGGCACCGAAGGCTGGGGCGGTGTGCTGCTGCTCGCCGCACTGATGACGGTCGCGCTGACGCTCGCCGCGCTGGCGGTTGGCGCCGTGATCGGCGCGGCGATCGCGGCGGCGAAGCTGTCGCGCTACCGCAGCCTCCGCCTGCTCGGCGATCTGTATACGACGGTATTTCGCGGCGTGCCCGAACTGCTCGTCATCTATCTGTTCTACTTCGGCGGCTCGACGCTCGTGACGGCCGTCGGCCAGTGGTTCGGCGCAGAGGGCTTCATCGGCGTGCCGCCGTTCGTGATCGGCGCGCTCGCGGTCGGGATGATCTCGGGCGCCTATCAGGCCGAGGTCTATCGCGCGGCAGTGCTCGCGGTGTCGAAGGGCGAGCTCGAAGCGGCGCGTTCGATCGGCATGCCGCGCGGCATGGTGCTGCGGCGCATCCTGGTTCCGCAGGTGCTGCGCTTCGCGCTGCCCGGTATCGGCAACGTGTGGCAACTGAGCCTGAAGGATTCCGCACTGATCTCGGTCACCGGGCTTGCCGAGTTGCTCCGCACGAGCCAGATCGCCGCCAATTCGACTCACCAGTACTTCGTGTTCTTCGTCGCGGGCGGTGCGCTGTATCTGCTGATGACGGGCTTGTCGAACCGCGTGTTCAACCGGGCCGAGGCGATCGTCGGCCGGTCGTTCCGCCGCAATTTCGCGCGCAACTGACGGAGAACGGGCATGTCCATCGATTTCGCATTTCTCGTCGACACGCTGCGCCAGTTGCTGGCGGCCGTGCCGACCACGCTCGGCCTGTTCTTCGCATCGCTCGTGCTCGGCGGCCTGCTGTCGCTCGTGATCGTCACGATGCGCGTGTCGCCGCGCTGGCTGCCGAACCGCTTCGCGCGGGCCTATATCCTCGTGTTTCGCGGCTCGCCGCTGCTGATCCAGATGTTCCTCGTGTATTACGGGCTCGGCCAGTTCGGCGTGATTCGCGAGAGCTTCATGTGGCCGCTGCTGCGCGAGCCGTACGTCTGCGCGGTGCTGTCGCTCGCGCTGTGCACGGCAGGCTACACGGCCGAAATCCTGCGCGGCGGGTTGATGGCCGTACCGGTCGGGCAGATCGAGGCCGGCTATTCGATCGGCCTGTCGGGTTTCGCGCTGCTGCGGCGCGTGATCGGCCCGATCGCGCTGCGCCAGTGTCTGCCCGCGTATTCGACCGAAGCCGTGCTGCTCGTCAAGTCGACCGCGCTGGCGAGCCTCGTCACCGTATGGGAAGTGACGGGCGTCGCGCAGCAGATCATTCAGCAGACCTACCGGACGACCGAGGTGTTCGTCTGCGCGGCCGTGATCTATCTGGGCCTGAACTTCATCGTCGTGCGCCTGCTCGGCGCGCTCGAATGGCGGCTCTCGGGGCACCTGCGTGCGCCGAAGCCGTCCGGTGCGCCAGCCGCGGCGACCCGCAATGCCCGGCGCGTCGCGTCCTGAGCGCGCCCATTCTTTCCAGGAGAATCCGATGAACACCGCCGCCCCCGTCGCGCTGTCGGTCAGAAACATCCACAAGTCGTTCGGCGATCACCATGTGCTGAAGGGCATATCGCTCGACGCGCACGAGGGTGACGTCATCTCGATCCTCGGCGCGAGCGGGTCGGGCAAGAGCACGTTCCTGCGTTGCCTGAACCTGCTCGAGACACCCGACGACGGCTCCGTCGCGCTCGCGGGCGAGGAGCTGGCGATGAAGCGTGCGCGCGACGGCAAGCTGCATCCGAGCGACCGGCGCCAGGTCGACCGGATCCGCTCGCAGCTCGGGATGGTGTTCCAGAACTTCAACCTGTGGTCGCACATGACGGTGCTCGACAACCTCGTCGAGGGACCGCTGCGCGTGCAGAAGCGCAGTCGCGCGGAAGCGGTGGAGGAGGCCGAGGCGCTGCTCGCGCGCGTCGGCCTCGCGGACAAGCGCGGCTACTATCCCGCGCATCTGTCCGGCGGCCAGCAGCAGCGTGTCGCGATTGCCCGCGCGCTGGCGATGCATCCGAAGGTGATGCTGTTCGACGAACCGACGTCGGCGCTCGACCCGGAACTGGTGGGCGAGGTGCTGCGCGTGATGCGCTCGCTGGCGGAGGAGGGGCGCACGATGCTGGTCGTCACGCATGAAATGGGCTTTGCGCGCCACGTGTCGAATCGCGTGATGTTCCTGCATCAGGGCGAGGTCGACGCGGACGGGACGCCCGACGAAGTCTTCGGCGGCCAGACCTCCGAGCGCTTCCGGCAATTCGTGTCGAGCCACCACGACCGCACGACGAACTGAGGCTGCCATGACCGTATTCCGTGCGGCGCAGCCGCTCGACTGGCGACAGGTGGCGGCCGTGGCGGCCGGCGAGCCGCTGGCGTTGGCCGACGAGACGCGCGCGCGTGTCGCGGCCGCCCGCGAACTCGTCGACGAGATCGTCGCGCGCGGGATTCGCGCGTACGGCGTCAATACCGGCGTCGGCGCGCTGTGCGACGTGATCGTGTCGCCCGCGCAGCAGAGCATGCTGTCGCACAACATCCTGATGAGTCACGCGGTGGGCGTCGGCATGCCGCTCGGCGCGGCCGAAACGCGCGCGATCATCGCGGCCGCGATCAACAACTATGCGCACGGGCATTCGGGCGTGCGTGCCGACGTCGTCGACCAGCTCGTCGCGCTGCTCGAGCACGATTGCCTGCCCGAAGTGCCGGCGCACGGCTCGGTCGGGTATCTGACCCACATGGCGCATGTCGCGCTCGTCTGTGTCGGGCACGGCCATGCGCGCCATCGCGGCGAACGCCTGCGCGGCGCCGACGCGCTGCGGCGCATCGGCCGCGAACCGCTCGTGCTCGGCGCGAAGGAAGGGCTGAGCCTCGTCAACGGCACGCCGTGCGTCACGGGGCTGGCGGCGCTCGCGCTGGCTCGCGCCGAACGGTTGCTCGACTGGGCCGACTGGATCGCGGCGACGAGTTTCGAGAACCTGGGCGGGCAACTCGCCGCCTTCGATCCGGCTTCGCTCGCGCTGCGGATTTCGCCCGGTATCGGCCAGGTCGGCGCCCGCCTGCGTGCGCTGCTGGCGGACAGCGGCATGCTTGCCGCGGCGAGCGGCCGGCATACGCAGGATCCGCTCAGCCTGCGCACGATTCCGCACGTGCATGGCGCCGCGCGCGACGTGTTCGACGTCACGGCCGAGGTGGTCGATCGCGAACTCGCGTCCGTCACCGACAATCCGATCGTCGCCGGCACGCGCGAGACGCCGGCCGTGCATTCGCAGGCGCATGCGGTCGGCGCGGGCATCGCGCTCGCGATGGACAGCCTCGCGGCGGCGATGGCGCAGGTCGCGGCGATCGCCGAGCGGCGCCTCGACCGGCTCGTGAATCCGCTCGTCAGCGGGCTGCCGGCGTTTCTTGCCGCGCCGGGCGGCAGTTGTTCGGGGTTCATGATCGCGCAGTACACGGCGGTCGCGCTGGTCGCGCAGAACCAGCGGCTTGCCGCGCCGGCGAGCCTCGACGGCGGCATCACGTCGGGGCTGCAGGAAGATCACCTGTGTCATGCGACGCCGGCCGCGCTGAAGGCGCTCGACATCATCGAGAATACGACGCGCGTGCTCGCGATCGAATTGCTTGCGGCCGCGCAGGCGTACGATCTGCAGCCGGGCGAAACGGCGCGCGCCGCGTCGACCGACGCGCTGTGGCGGCATGTGCGCGAACGCGTGCCGGCGTATCGCGACGACCGCCCGCTCGCGGACGATATCGCGATCGCGGCCGGCATCGTCGCGGGTGTGCCGCCTTCGTTGCAGTGACGACGGCCAACGACGGGCCGATCACCCCACATTCATTCGGGCGAGGGCGCATGAGCGAAACGGAACGCAGACTTTCCGCACGGCAGGCGTCGGCATCGGCCGACACCGTGCCGGCGCGGACATTGCCGGCCTATCAGCAGATCAAGCGCTACGTCGTGGAGCGGATCGCGAAGGGCGACTGGAAGCCCGGCGGCGCGATCCCGACCGAGGCCGAACTGGTCAAGGAATTCGGCGTGGCGCGGATGACGGTGTCGCGCGCGCTGCGCGAACTGACGGCCGAGCGCGTGCTGACGCGCATCCAGGGGGCCGGCACGTTCGTCGAGCGCCGGCATTACGAGTCGACGGTGCTGGAAATCCGCAACATCGCGGACGAAATTGCCGAGCGCGGCCATCGGCACAGTGCGCGCGTGCTGCTGATCGAGCGCAGCGTCGATCCGGACGCGATCGAGGCGCTCGGGCTGCGCGCCGGGCCCGTGTTTCATTCGCGTATCGTGCATTACGAGGAGGACGAACCGATCCAGTTCGAGGATCGCTACGTCAATCCGGCCTTGTTTCCCGCGTATCTGGAGCAGGACTTCACGCTCGAGACGCCGAATCACTACATGGTGCGACTGGCGCCGATCCAGCGCGCGGAGTTCCAGATCTACGCGGAGAAGCCCAATGCGCAGGTGCGGCGGCATCTCGTGATGGAAATCGGTGAACCGTGTCTGCTGCTGCGACGCCGCACGTGGGTCGGCGAGCAGGTCGCCACGTCCGTGAGGCTGTGGCATCCGGCGTCGCGGTTTCATCTGGCCGGCAACATGTAGGGAAGCGGGGGCGATCGCGTCGCGACGTCACCGCGCATCGTGCGTCGTCCGGCTCGATTTGACACCTGGCGTCGCCGCCCATTAAAGTCGCGACGCGGGGCGGCGGGTCAAGCACACGCCCGGAACAGGCAGCCGATGTTCCAGGACTACGGGGCTACCCCGTGGATCGGATCGAGACGCCGATGCGCCGCAAGGGAATCCGTTGCGCGTCGCGCAACATGACCCCTCGCAGCACCAGTCACGTTGACTCGTCGTCCCGCCCCTCTGCGTCCATGCACTCATCCCTGCGCGACACCACCCGAACGATTGCCGAGGCGATGCTCGCCGGTTCGCCCGAGCGCGACGGCGTCGTCGCGCGGATGGCCGCCGTGCTCGGCGAAGCCCCGCCGTGGGCGCACGAATGCGCGGGCCTCGCGCTCGTTCGCTTCGGCGCGGAGTGGGCCGATACCGACACCGACGCGCTCGCGGCGGTGCTGGCCGAGGCGCCCGGGTTCGTGCGTGCATGGTATGGCGACCGTCGGCCAGCGGTGATCCGCATCGTGCGGCGGCCGCTGGTGCAGCGGCCGCTGCCGGCGCCGCTCGCCGGCTGCGACGTGCCGCACTGGCCGACGCCCGGCGATCTCGCCGGCTGGCTCGGCGTGAGCGTGCCGGAACTCGACTGGCTGTCCGATCACTGGCGCGTCGACGCGCGCGGCAGCGCCACGCCGCTGCATCACTACACGTACGTCGCGGTCGACAAGCGCAGCGGCGGGTGCCGGCTCGTCGAAATCCCGAAGGGGCGGCTGCGCGAAGCGCAGCGCCGCATCCTGCACGAGCTGCTCGATCGCGTTGCGCCGCACGGCGCGGTACACGGTTTTCGCAAGGGGCACGGGATCGTGTCGTTCGCGGCGCCGCATGCGGATCGCGATGTCGTCGTGCGCTTCGATCTCGCGGATTTCTTCGTATCGGTGCGCGCGGCGCGCGTTCACGCGCTGTTCGTGACGCTCGGGTATCCGGCCGAAGTCGCGCGGACGCTCACCGGGCTGTGCACCAATCGCGTGCCGTCGGCGCGGCTGCTCGCGCCGGACCTGCGCGACCGGTTCGACTGGATCGGCCGCCAGCGCTATCGCGAACGGCATCTGCCGCAGGGTGCGCCGACGTCGCCGGCGCTCGCCAACCTCTGCGCGTTCCGGCTCGACATGCGGCTCGCCGCGCTCGCGCGTTCGCTCGATGCGACCTATACGCGCTATGCGGACGATCTCGCGTTTTCCGGCGGCGGCGCGCTCGCGCGCGACGTCGAGCGGCTGCAGATCCGGGTCGCCGCGATCGCACTCGAGGAAGGCTTTGCGCTGCAACTGCGCAAGACCCGCGTGATGCGGCGCGGCACGCGGCAGCAACTGGCCGGCGTGGTGGTCAACCGTCATCCGAACCTGGCGCGCGACGCGTTCGATCGCCTGAAGGCCATCCTGACCAATTGCATCCGGCACGGCCCGGCGTCGCAGAATCGCGACGCGCATCCGGATTTCCGCGCGCATCTGGCCGGGCGCGTCGCGCATGCGAGCGCGCTGAACGCGGCGCGCGGCGCGAAGCTGCGCGCGCTGTTCGACCGGATCGCTTGGGAGGCCGGCGGCGAAGACTGCTGAACCGCCGGCTCGCATCGACCCCGGCCGGCGACTTCTGCAACACGATCCCGCGCACTGCTATCATTCGCGCCATGCCGCGCCCGTGACAGGTGCGGCGAATCACTTGCGGCCGCCGTCCACTCGCGGCGCGCCGCCCGTTGCCGGCCGGTGCTGCCTGTCAGTGACGCACGACGTCGTTTCGTGCTCATCGCGCAAATCATGCCGGCTCAGGTGGACGATTCACCTATTTGACAGCCCCGATCGGCGGAACTTCGTGGTAGGTTCGGCCATCGGAGCTTTTTGCAAAAACATGCCCAAAGAGGATGAATACATGACCCAGGCCCTGCAGGAACTCGAAGCACAACTTCGGGACCTGAACATCAAGCTGTCGGAGGCGAAGCAGAAGGAGAAGCAAGCCGCGCTCGCGGCCTTCAAGGAACAGGTCGAGCTGCTGGGGATTTCGCAGCAGGAAGTGCTGAGCGCGCTCGGCTACATCGTCCAGCGCAAGCGCAAGGCGCCCGCGAAGTACTACGATCCGACGACCGGCCGCTCATGGTCGGGGCGCGGCCCGCGGCCGAAATGGCTCGAAGGCAAGGATCTCGAAACGCTTGCCGTCGACCGCGGAGCCAAAACCTGGTGGCCGGGGGACGATCAGGGCTGAAGCCCGCCGCGCCGCCGGGCCATCCGGCGTCGTCCGGTTCGCGCAGGCGGGCCGGACGGCGATATTCCGCCCGCCTGCCGTCTTTCATCCGGTGTCCGGCCTGATCGCGCATCGCCGGCCTCGCCGCCGCACCGGATCGACGTTTTCCCTTTCCATTTCCCTTTCCCGTTCGTTGCCCGCCGTGGTCCGTCGTTTCCCGCCAGCCGTCCGGCCAGCGCGGGCCGGCGCGCATCCGCCCGCGTCGTTCGCGGGCACAGGCCTTAGAATGTCGCCGGACATTCGTGGCAGGACACCATGGCGGCAAACATGAAATCTTCGACGCTCGGCGGGCCGTCGGCCCCGGGCGCGGAGCAGGTCGGCGCATACGCGTGGAAGGCGCTGGCCGGATCGGCGATCGGCTATGCGATGGACGGCTTCGACCTGCTGATCCTCGGCTTCATGCTGCCGGCGATCACGGCGGCGCTGCACCTGACGCCCGGGCAGGCCGGCGCGCTGGTCACATGGACGCTGGTCGGCGCGGTCGCGGGCGGCATCGTGTTCGGCGCGCTGAGCGATCGCTACGGGCGCGTGCGCGTGCTGACCTGGACGATCCTGCTGTTCGCGATCTTCACCGGCCTGTGCGCATTCGCGCGCGGCTTCCAGGATCTGCTCGTCTATCGCACCATCGCGGGCATCGGCCTCGGCGGCGAGTTCGGGATCGGCATGGCGCTCGCGGCCGAAGCGTGGCCTGCAGCCAAGCGCGCCCGCGTGTCGTGCTACGTCGCGCTCGGCTGGCAGGCCGGCGTGCTGCTGGCCGCGCTCGTGACGCCGTTGCTGCTGCTCCACATCGGCTGGCGCGGCATGTTCGCGGTCGGCGTGCTGCCCGCGCTGCTCGCCTGGGTGATGCGCAACACGCTGCACGAGCCGCAAGCGTTCGCGCGGCGCGCGACGCAGCCGAAGTCCAACGCGTTCCGCATGCTCGTCGCCGACGGCCGCACCGCGCGCACGAGCGTCGGCATTGCGATCCTGTGTTCGGTCCAGAATTTCGGCTACTACGGAATCATGATCTGGCTGCCGACCTTCCTGTCGAAGCAGATGGGTTTCTCGCTGACGAAATCGGGCGTGTGGACGGCGGCGACCGTCGTCGGGATGATGATCGGCGTCTGGGTGTTCGGCCAACTGGCCGACCGCATCGGTCGCAAGCCGACGTTCCTGCTGTACCAGCTCGGCTCGGTCGTGACGGTCATCGCGTATGCGCGGCTGTCGGACCCGACGGCGATGCTGTGGGCCGGCGCGCTGATGGGGATGTTCGTCAACGGGATGGTCGGCGGCTACGGGACGCTGATGTCGGAAGGCTATCCGACGGCCGCACGCGCGACCGCGCAGAACGTGCTGTGGAACATCGGCCGCGCGGTCGGCGGCTTCGGCCCCGTCGCGGTCGGCGCGCTCGCCGCGCACTACTCGTTCCAGACGGCCATCGCGCTGCTCGCCGGCCTCTACGTGCTCGACATGGTCGCGACGGTGTTCCTGATTCCCGAGCTCAAGGGCGTCGAGCTCGAATGAGCGCGGGACGCGCGCATGCCGCCACGATTTCACCGGAAACCACGATGCAACGGAACAACAGGACGATCGGCGTGATGGGCTCGGGCAAGGAGCCGTGGCTCGCGTTTTCGGAACCGCTCGGCGCGTGGCTCGCGCAGGCCGGGTTCAACCTGCTGACGGGCGGCGGGCAGGGCGTGATGCTGGCGGTCGCGCGCGCGTTCGCCGGCGTGCCCGGTCGGGCCGGCCGATCGATCGGCATCCTGCCGACACGGGCCGATCCGGTCGCGGGCTTCGTGCCGCTCGACGGCTATCCGCATCCGTTCGTCGACGTTCCGATCCTCACGCCGCTGCCGCGGCGCGAACCGGGCGCCGCGCCGGACGCGATCAATCGCAACTATGTGAACGTGCTGAGCAGCGACCTGATCGTCGCGCTGCCGGGCGGGCACGGGACGGCCGAGGAGATCGCGCTCGCGCAGCGCTGGCGCAAGCCGCTCGTCTGCTTCGGGCCGGATGGCGCGTTTCGGTCGCTTGCCCCGGACGCCACGTGCACGTCGTCGCTCGACGACGTGATCCGGTTCATCGACGATGCGTTCGCGGCGGAGCACGCGCTGCGATAGGGCGATCGATCCATTCGGCGACCGTCGGCGGCAACGTACGTCGGCTCGAACCGCCGCAGGCACGGTTCAGCTCCGTCGCCCTCCGTTCGACGCACTGTCTTCACCGCGCCAACAGCCGGTTCCGATTGGCGAATCCCGGTCGGCATCGGCTTACAGCAGCGTCACGTTGCTCGATGCCTCGTCGGATGGATACGCCGATGGACCGCGCGCGTTCGCCGCGTCGTGTCCCCGTTCTGTAGCGGGCGTCATGAAGTCCGCCGGATCGACGACGGTCCATTGAACCTCAGCCGCCCGCCGGCCCCGGCCCCGGTCCCGGCCGGCTGAAGCGCTGCTCGACCACCTCCGTCCCCCACTGCGTGCCCGCGGATTCGCTCGTCAGCGCGAAGCCGAACGACTCGTACAGATGGCGCGCGGCATCGAGCCCCTTGAACGTCCACAGGTACGTCTCGCGAAACCGGTGTGCGTCGACGAATTGCATCGCGAGCGTCATCAACCGGCGCCCGACGCCCGAGCCGCGCAACGCGTCGTTGACGATGAACCAGCGCAGGTGCGCGACGCCCGTTGCCGGGTCGCCGTCGATCGCGAGCGACGCGAGCGTGCGCCCGTCTTCCTGGCACAGCCACAGCGCCTTGCCGTCGGCAGGCAGCGCGCCCGCGAAGGCGGCCAGCTCGGTCGCCACGCGCTGTTCGAAGAAGGCGCCGAACCCCCAGTGTTCCGCGTAGAAGCGCGCATGCAGGCTCGCGATGTCGCCGATGCAGCCCGGCTGATAGCCGTCGCGAATCGAAGGCGCCTCGGCGGGTGCAACGGGCGCCCTGGCCGCATTGTCCTGGGCGAGCGCATCGGCATACAGCGCGAGCGAACGCAGCAGCGCCTGCTGGTCGGCCGGCATCATCCGGCGCAGCGCGTTCGACACTTGATCGGTCGCGAACGTGTCGATTCGTTTGCGGAGTTTCTTGCCTTCGGAGGTCAGGTACAGCTCGATCGCGCGCGCGTCCTCGCTCGACACGCGCCGCTCCACGACCCCGGCCGCTTCGAGCCGCGCGAGTTGCCGGCTCGTGTTCGACTTGTCGAGCCGGAGGATCGCGCCGAGATCCTTCGCGTTGATGCCGGGCGTCATCCCGATCTCGAGGATCGCGTGCACGGCCGACGGCGCCCAGTCGCTGTCGGCCAGCGTCGCACGCATGAAGCCGAGCTCGCGCACCAGCTTGCGCGAGAAGTCGCGCAGCTCGAGGATGGTCGCGTCGCGCGGCTTGGCCGGCACGTCGATGAGGTCCATGGTTTGTCCGTGGAAAGTTGCGGATCGCAATCAACAATAGTTGCGGGTCGCAACTTATGCAAGGCGGATTTTTCACGCGGATCGGTTGTTTCGCAGGCGCCGCCGCCGTGCGACCCGGCGGTCAGGCGGATCGACGCGCGAGGTCCAGCGCGGCACGGCGGGGTACCAAAGCCGATGGCCCGGCGTGCGGAAGTGGCCGCATACTGGCGGAGCGGGCCGACTTGCGAGCCGGAGCGTCGACCGACCCCCGATCGACGACCGCGGACCACGGAGATCACGATGAACAAGCTGTTGCCGATGACGATCGCGTTGCTTGCCGGCAGTGGCATCGGCGCGGCGCCGCTTCATGCCGCCGGCGCGATGGACGCGCCGCCGTGCAGCGCCGCGCATGCGGCGGATCGGGGCGGCGGAAACGCCGCGATGGCGGGCGCGTCGGTCCGCAGCTTTTCGACGGCCGGTTGTTCGGGCGCGGTATTGCAGGGCGACAGCGCCGCCGCGACGGTCAACGGCGACCGGGTCGAGTTGCACGACGGCGTCGTCTACGTCAACGGCCGATCCTATGGCGCGGTCGCGCCCGCGCAGACGGTCGAGTACGAGGTCGCGCGCGACCGGCGCACGTTGAAGGTCGACGGGAAAATCCGCACGCCGCCGCGCTGACGCGTGCCGCCCCGGTACGCCGCCGCGCCGCGGGCATGGGGTTCCCGATCAGCGTGCGGCGCGAACCGTTTCGCGCGACGGGCATTGCCGGCCGGTGTTCGTGCCGATTTCGTCCGCGCTGCTCGAATGCGACAGCCGCGGCGTGACCGGCTCGGACTTCGGGCCGTTCCGCTACGAGCGGCTCGCGCGGCCGGTGTATCCGCACGACGACATCGTCGAGTGGCCGTCGGGCACGCGACGCACGGATTGACGGAACGGAACCGGGAACGAGACGCCGGGCGCGCGTGCTTTCGGGCATCATCCGATAGCGCCGGCCCGTCGGGCAGCAGGGTCGGGCAATTCATTGCGTCCGCAACCGATCCGGAGAACCGACCGCCATGCATTCGAATCCTTTCCGCCCGCGCGGCGCGCGCCTGCTCGCCGCGCTGACCCTCGCCACGACGGCCGTCGCCGCGCACGCCGCCGACTGGATCGTGTCCGGCAACGACGGCAAGTACCAGCGTGTCGAGGGCCGCGACACCTTTCTGCCGTCCCCGCCCGCCGACACGCTGACGCTGCTCGACGCCAGCACGTTCCCGCCGAAGGTCGCGGCGCAGATCGACGTCGAGAACGGCATCCAGGGGCCGCCGCAGGCCGTCGCGATCACGCCGGACGCGAAGCTCGCGCTGGTCGGCGCGCCGACGCGCTATGACACGGCCGCGAAGCAGCTCGTGTTCGACACGTTCCTGCAGATCGTGAATCTCGACACCGCGCCGCCCGCGATCACGCGCGTCGAGCTCGGCACGCATCCGCAAGGGATCGCGATCGACCGCTCGGGCCGGCTCGCGCTCGTCGCGAACGTCGACGGCAGCGTGTCGATCCTGCGCATCGACGGCACGCAGGTGACGCTCGACGGCACCCTGAAAATCGGCAAGAAGCGGCTGGCCGGAATCAGCTTCACGCACGACGGCAAGCATGCGCTCGTGTCGCTGCGCGACGAGCAGGGCATCGCGGTGCTGAACGTCGACGACGGCAAGGTGACCGACAGCGGCACGCGGCTGAGCACGGGCGTCGCGCCTTACACGATCGACGTGTCGAGCGACAACCGCTGGGCCGTCGTCAGCAACGTCGGGCTCGCCGGGCTGCCCGGTTACACCGGCACGCTCGCGGGCGATGCCGATTCGGTCGCGCTGATCGACGTGTCGCGCGTGCCGTTTCGCACGGTGCAGTACCTGACGGTGCCGTCGCTGCCGGAAGGCGTCGCGATTTCGCCGAACGGGAGGTGGATCGCGGTGCAGGCGATGGACGGCTCGAACCTGACGGCCGACAACCCCGGCCGCCGCAAGCTCGGCAAGGTGCTGCTGTTCGAGATCCGCGACGGGCAGGCCGTGAAGGTGAGCGAGGTGCCGGGCGGCGAAGCGGCGCAGGGCATCGTGTTTACCGCCGACAGCCGGCACGTGATCGTGCAGTTCAACGTCGAACGGCAGCTTGCGCTGTATGCGGTCGAAGGCGGCAAGCTGCGCGATACGGGCAAACGGATCGCGCTGACGGGCGGGCCGTCTTCGTTGAGGACGTTGCCGCGCTGAACGGGCTTTGTTCACGGCTCGTGGCGACGGAGCCTGAGCGGGCCGTTCGGCCGTGAACGGCACGCGCCCCTTCAACGGATGAAGGAGCGGGCGAACCGGCGACGCGCACGCGAGGATGCGTGCGGAAAGAAGCGCCCGATGCGCTTGCACCGGACGGTACGGCCGTGCCGTTACGGACGCAGCAGATCGAACCCGCCGAATACCACGACACCGCTGAGCACGATCATCGCGACCGAGTGCTGGCCGAAGTAGAGAATCGCGGCGGCGAGCCACGTCGTGATGCAGAAGGCGCCGATGCGGGCCATCGTGTGTTCCTCGAATGCGTGATGAGGTGAATGCGTGCCGCACGGCGTTCGCCGCTCGGGCGGTGAGCGGGGCACGCGTGCAGGCGGACGGAAAAGGCAACCCGGGAAGCCGCGAGGGCGTCGTCGGCAGACGTTGCATGCCGCGCCTCGACAGGCCGGAGTCGAAGCCGGCGGCATCGCGCGATCGGGCCCGAACGAGGCGTCCGACGTGCGCACCTAGCCGGCGAAGCGGCGATTTTACCAGCGCCGCCATGCCGCGAATCTGGCCCTTTCGCGATCAATTTCGGTCATCGTGCAGTAATCCACCCGACCCCCGATATTCAAGTATCGTGTGACGAATGCCGTAAACGAACTGGAAGGCGATTTCCGCCATGTCACTTCGTCAACCGACACACGGACCGACACGATGCAGATCGATTTCTCCACGACCGCGCGATCCCCGCTCGCGGACAGCGCCATGACCGCGAACCCGCCCGCCGCGAGATCGTTGACCGGCGGCGCGACGGATGCCGCGAGTACGACGGGCGCAACGGGCGCGACAGGTGCCGCCGCAGAGGCTGACACGTCGAGCACCGCCGCGACGAAGGATGCCACCGGCGCCGCCGGCGAAACGCCCGGCGCGGCCGGTGCATCGTCGGAAGACCCGGCGGTCGCCCAGTTGAAGGCGCTGATCGAGCGGCTGCAGAAGCAGCTCGCGACATTGGAGCGGCAGATGGCCGCCGCAGCGCAGCGGGCGAAGGACGACCCGTCCGCGGCCGTCGAACAGCAGTCGCTGAGCGCGGAAGCCAGCACGATCTCGGCCGCGCTCGCGACGGCGATCGCGCAACTTGCCGCGGCGCTCGCGAAGTCCGGCGGCTCGCAGGCGGGCGGGCTAGTGTCGACGCAGGCCTGAGCGGCCACGGCGGCATCGGCCGCACGCATTACAATCGCAAGCGCGTCTCCTTCTCAAGGACGGCTGAACGATGAATGCGGAACTCGACGACGACGAACTCGTCCGCTTCGACGCGCACGGCGGCCCGCCGCTGCCGGCCGCCGATGCCGAAGGATGGCTCGACCACGACGGCGCGCGCATCTGGCACGCGTCGTACGGCCAGGGGCCGGCGGTCGTGCTGCTGCACGGCGGCCTCGGCCACGGCGGCAACTGGGGCAACCAGGTGCCGGCGCTGCTCGCGGCCGGCTACCGCGCGATCGTGATCGACAGCCGCGGCCACGGCCGCAGCACGCGCGACGACGGCCCCTATTCGTACGAACGCATGGCATCGGACGTGCTGGCCGTCCTCGACGCGCTGCACGTCGACCGTGCACGCTTCGTCGGCTGGAGCGACGGCGCATGCATCGCGCTCGTGCTGGCCGCTCGCGCACCGGAACGCGCCGCCGGCGTGTTCTTCTTCGCGTGCAACATGGATCCGGGCGGCACGAAGGAGATGGCGCCGAGCCCGCTGATCGACCGCTGTTTCGCGCGGCATCGCAAGGACTATGTGCGATTGTCGGCGACACCGGATCAGTTCGACGCGTTCGTCGCCGCCGTCAGCGAAATGATGCGCACGCAACCGGATTACACCGCGCAGGATCTCGCGGCGATCGCCGTGCCGGTTGCGATCGTGCAGGGCGAGCACGACGAATTCATCCGGCCCGAGCATGCGGCGTACTTGGCGCACACGATCCCGGGCGCGACGCTGACGATCCTGCCCGGCGTGAGCCATTTCGCGCCGCTGCAGCGGCCCGCGCGGTTCAATGCGGCGATGCTCGCGTTTCTCGACCGGCTGCCGGGGTGATCTGCAGGCGCGGCGCGCGGCCCGCTGCCGGGCGCGTTCAAACCATCAAGCTGTCGGCGGAATCCACGGCACGCGCTGCATGATTTGCCACGTGGGCAGGTCCGCCCGCAGGCCGAGTTCGACCTCGATCCGGGCGGGTGAATCAATCGCACGGCAGGCCAGCGCTTGCAGATCTGACGAGGCTTATCTCTTTTCCGTCGATTTTCGACAAGGTGCCATTCGCCGTACCTCATAAGTTTTTCTTTCGGCTCGCGCAACATATCGTCGATTGTTGGCGGCCGGGCGATAACGGATAGTCCTGCTTCGACAGGCCGGTGGCGCCGCCCTCTATGCGCGGCGCCGCCGTATCCGTTGCTCATGCAACCATCGGAAATCGAAAGGAACCGCACTCATGCGATTCAACGCGACACGCTTCGCCGCGACCCTGTTCGTCGCCGCATGCGCGACCGCCACCGCCGGTCGCGCGGCCGCCGTCACGCAGGACGACCTCCACGACACCGTCACGCGCCATATCGCGCCGCTGATGAAGCAGTACGCGATTCCCGGCATGGCGATCGGCGTCGTCGCCGACGGCAAGCCCTACGTGTTCGACTACGGCGTGATGTCGAAGCAGACCGGCAAGCCGGTGACGGGCGACACGCTGTTCGAGATCGGCTCGGTCAGCAAGACGCTGACCGCGACGCTCGCCGCGGACGCGCAGGAGAGCGGCGAACTGTCGCTCGCGGACCCCGCGGCCAGGTATCTGCCCGAGCTGCAGGGCAAGCCGTTCGGCGTCGTGACGCTGCTTCAGCTCGGCACGCACACGCCCGGCGGAACGCCGCTGCAGGTGCCGGACAGCATTCGCGACGACGCGGGCCTGATCCGCTATCTCCGCGCATGGCGGCCCGAGTATGCGCCGGGCACGCACCGCAAGTATTCGAACGTCTCGATCGGCATGCTCGGCTGGCTCACCGCGAAGGCGATGCACCAGGATTTCGCGACGCTGATGGAGCAGCGGCTCTTTCCCGCGCTCGGGATGACGCACACATACATCGACGTGCCCGCCGCGCGGATGGCCGACTATGCGCAGGGCTACACGAAGGACGGCAAGCCCGTGCGGATGACGGAGGGCATGCTGTGGCAGCCGGCGTACGGCGTGCGGACCACGGCGGCCGACCTGCTGCGTTTCGTGCAGGCGAACATGGGAATGATCCAGACCGCGCCGCGCCTGCAGCGCGCGATCGAACGCACGCACACCGGCTATTTCCGCGCGGGGCCGCTGACGCAGGATCTGATCTGGGAACAGTATCGGTACCCGGTCGCGCTGCCGACGCTGCTCGCGGGCAATGCGCCGAAGATGCTGTTCGATGCGGTGCCGGCCAGCGCGATCCAGCCGCCGCTCGCCCCGAGCGCCGCGACGTGGATCAACAAGACGGGCTCGACCGCCGGCTTCAGCACGTACGTCGCGTTCGTTCCCGCGAAGCGGATCGCGATCGTGATGCTCGCGAATGGGAACGTGCCGATCGAGGATCGCGTGAAGGTTGCCTACCGTATCCTCGGGGCGCTCGGCGACGGGCGGTGACCGCCTCCCGCTTCACGCCGATTGTCCGGACAATATTCGGCGGGAATTATTGAATCGAAATCAACTGTCATTCGCGCGTGCGCCCGCTTATCAAACGGGCGCGTGGGCACTATCGTGACGGTCCCTGATACCGCTGACGAGTGCCGACCATGAAGACGACCCTCGACGAGATGCTCGCGTTCGTGACCATCGCCGATACCGGTTCGTTGACGGGGGCGGCCGACAAACTGCACCAGCCGACCTCGGTGATGAGCCGGATCCTGCGGCGCCTCGAGGAAAAGCTCGACACCACGCTGATTCGCCGCACGACGCGCCGCCTCGAACTGACCGAGGAGGGCAAGCTCTTTCTCGACTACGTGCGCGAGATCATCGCGTCGGTCGAATTCGTCGAGGAACAGATCGTCAGCCAGCGCGAGGCACCGGCCGGGCGGTTGCGGATCAATGCGGCGATGCCGTTCATGCAGCACGTGATCGCGCCGATGATGCCGGGCTTTCGCGAAGCGTATCCGGCGATCGCGGTCGAACTCCATACGAGCGATGAAATCATCGACCTGCTCGAACAGCGCACCGACGTCGCGATCCGGATCGGCGAGCTGCGCGATTCGACGCTGCATGCGCGCCGGCTCGGCAGCAGCCGACTGCGCATTCTGGCGAGCCCGGCCTATCTGGAGAAAGCCGGCGTGCCGGCGAGCGTCGCCGATCTCGCGAACCATGTGCTGCTCGGTTTCGTGCAGCCGGAAACGCTGAACCAATGGCCGCTGCGCGCCGCGGACGGTAGCGTGTACCGCATTCATCCGGCGCTGCAGGCGTCGAGCGGCGAGACGCTGCTGACGCTCGCCCTCGCTGGCGCGGGCATCGTGTGCCTCGCCGACTACATGACGGGCACGCATCGCCGCGACGGCAGCCTCGTCGAACTGCTCGTCGACGACACGGTCGAGTTCCGCCAGCCGATTCACGCGGTGTTCTATCGCAATGCGACGCTGTCGTCGCGCATCGTCAGCTTTCTCGACTATGTGGGCGCGCAGTTGAAGGCAGGCGGCGGCATCGACTGAACCGGCACGGCACGTCACCGGCCATGCAGTGAACAGGGCGACGGGTTCGAATGACATCGAACCCATCGCCCTTCGCGCATCGGTCGAACCCGAGCCGCGCGCCTACTCTCCCAGCGCGCTCATCAGCCTGACCTGGCTCAGCATTTCATCGGTGCGTGCCTGCGCGAGCGAATCCTCGGCCGCGAGTAGCGCACGCTGCACTTCCAGCGTATCGATGAACGCCGATTCGCCGCTGCGCCACGACCGGTTGATCTGCGTATAGGCGCCGCGCGCATTCGACACCGCGCGCTCGAGGCGCTCGGTCCGGCCGTGATTGCGGGCGGCGGCGGCCACCGATGTCTCGACGTCGCCGACGGCCGTCAGCACCGCCGTGCGATAGGCGGCGAGCGCCTGGTCGGCCTGCGCGCGACGCAGCGCGACGACGCTGCGTCGCTGTCCACCGTCGAACAGCGGCGCGCTCGCGCCGGCGCTGGCCATCCACGCGAGCGAACGCGCGAGCGACGCGCCCGAGAAGCCGTCGATCGCCGCGCCGATCACGCCGATCAGCTGCAGGTGCGGCTTCAGATCGGCCTCGGCGACGCCGATGCGCGCATAGGCCGCGACGACGCGTGCCTCGGCCGCGCGCACGTCGGGCCGCCGGCGCAGCAGGTCGGCCGGCGTGCCGATACCCGGTGCGGCGGCGGTCCACACCGGCGCGGGCGCGGGCGGGTCGAGCCGCGCATAGACCTCCTGCGGCGTCGACGCGGTGATGATCGACAGCCGATGGATCGCGGCCTGCCGCTGCAGTTGCAGCGCGGGCAGCTCGGCCAGCGTCGTTTCCGTCTGCGCTGCGGCGCGGTCCACGTCGGCTACCGGCACGACGCCCGCGTCGAACAGGCGCCGTGTCGATTCCTCGGTGCCGCGCTGGCTCAACGCGTTGGCCTCGACGAGCGCGAGCCGCTGTTCGAGGCCGCGCACCGTCACGTAGGTGCGCACGGTCTCGTCGATCGTCGCGATCCGCACGGCCGCCGCATCGTTTTGCGCCGATGCGATATCCGCGTCGGCCGCCGACACGCCTTGACGGATGCGGCCGAAGATGTCGATTTCCCAGGCAAGACTCGCATTCAGGTCGAATGCGTTGCCCGTCGTCGGCGTATCGGTCGGGAACGCCTGCGAGGCGGACAGCCGCCGACGGCTGGCACCGGCATTCAGGTCGAGAGACGGGAACCATTGCGACGCCGCGCCGATCCGCACCGCGCGGGCCGCGTCGATGCGTGCGACGGCCGCCTGCAGGTCGAGGTTGTTCGCGAGCGCGGTGTCGACCAGCCGGTCGAGGATCGGATCGTGGAAGCCATGCCACCACGCACCGGTGTCGGCGGCCGGGCCGCCGGCCGCGAGATCCGCGTTCGCATAGGTCGCCGCCAGAGGCGGCGGCGTGACGGTGGCGACCGGCGCGCTCGTGCACGCGGCCAGGACGGCCGCGGCGGACAGCGCGGCCACGAGTCGAACGAACTTCATTGCACTCCCTCCATCGCGACGGCTGCGACAGCGGTCTTGCGCATCGCGAGCCGGCGAACCATCACATAGAACACGGGCGTGAACAGCAGCCCGAAGAACGTCACGCCGATCATTCCGAAGAACACCGCGGCGCCGACCGCCTGGCGCATTTCCGCGCCCGCGCCTTCGGAGATCACGAGCGGCAGCACGCCGAGGATGAACGCGAGCGACGTCATCACGATCGGGCGCAGCCGCTGCACGCATGCCTCGACGACGGCCTCGACGAGCGCGGCGCCGCCGACCTCCAGCTGCCTGGCGACCTCGACGATCAGGATCGCGTTCTTCGCGGCGAGCCCGACCAGCACGATGAAGCCGATCTGCGTGAGGATGTTCACGTCCTGGCCGAGCGCGCGCACGCCGAGCGATGCGGCAAGCAGGCACATCGGCACGATCAGCAGGATCGATACGGGCAGGCTCCAGCTGCCGTACTGCGCGGCGAGCACCAGATAGACGAGCAGCACGCACAGCGGGAACACGAGCAGCCCCGTGTTGCCGGCCGTGGTCTGCTGGTACGACAGATCGGTCCATTCGAACGAAATGCCGGGCGGCAGCACCTGTTTCGCGAGCGTTTCCATCGTCTTGATCGCGAAGCCCGAGCCGAGGCCCGGCGCGGTATCGCCGTTGATTTCGGTGGCCGGATACAGGTTGTAGCGCGGTGCGCGATCGACGCCGAGCATGTCGTCGATACGCGTCACGCTGCCGATCGGCACCATCTCGCCGTCGCGGTTGCGTACCTTCAGCCGCGCGAGATCCGACGCGCCGACGCGGAACGGCAGGTCCGCCTGCGCGGTCACGCGGTAGGTGCGCCCGACGATGTTGAAGTCGTTGATGTAGGTCGAACCGAAATACGTCTCGACCGCGTCGTTGATCGCCTGGCTCGGCACGCCGAGCATCTCGGCCTTCTCGCGGTCGAGCTCGACGTGCACCTGCGGGCTCGTGGCGGAGTACGGCGTGTAGACGCCGACCATGCCGGGCGTGCGGTTGGCGGCCGCGACGAGATCCTGCGTCGCCTTCGCGAGCGCGGCCGTGCCGAGGCCGTTGCGATCTTCGAGCCGCATCGCGAAGCCGCCCGTGCTGCCGAGGCCCTGCACCGGCGGCGGCATCGCGACGACGATCGACGCTTCGGTGATGCTCGCCAGCCGTCGGCGCATCTCGGCCGCGATCTTCTCGATCGTCAGGCCCTGTTTCCTGCGTTCCGGCCAGGGCTGGAATACCGGAAACAGGCCGGCGCTGTTCGCCGAGTTCGTGCCGGTCGCCGCGTTGACGCCGGAGAACACCGGCACGCGCGCGACACCGGGCACCGACAGCGCGATGTCCTCGATCTTGCGCGCGACCGCGCTGGTGCGCTCCAGCGTCGCGCCGTCGGGCGTGCGCACGAGCACGACGAGGTAGCCGCGATCCTGCGCGGGAATGAAGCCCTTCGGGCTCGACACGAGCAGATAGCCGGTCGCGGCGATCAGCACCGCGTACAGGGCGACCATCGCGGGGACGATCCGGACGATCTTGCGGACCAGCCGGCCATACGCATCGGACAGGCGCTGGAACACGCGGTTGAACGCGTTCGAGAAACGCCGTGCGGCGCGCATCGCCGGCGCGAACGGCGCGGCGATGCGGGATGCCGGCGCCGGTGCGTCATGGTCGCCGGCGTGCGCTTTCAGCATCATCGCGGACAGCGCGGGCGCGAGCGTCACCGACGTGAAGAACGAGATCGCGGTCGACACGGCGATCGTCACGCCGAACTGGCGGAAGAACTGGCCCGAGATGCCGGGAACGAACGAGGTCGGCACGAACACCGCGCACAGCACGAGCGTGATCGCGAACAGCGCGCCGCCGACTTCCTTCATTGTCAGCAGCGTCGCATCGCGTGGCCGGGCGCCGGCCGACAGGTGCCGCTCGACGTTCTCGACCACGACGATCGCGTTGTCGACGACGATCCCCACCGCGAGCACGAGGCCGAACAGCGTCAGGTTGTTGATCGAATAGCCGAGCACGGCCATCGCCGCGAACGTGCCGACGAGCGACACCGGAATCGACAGGATCGGTATGATCGACGGCCGCCAGCCCTGCAGGAACAGCAGCACGACGAACACGACGAGCACGACGGCTTCGTAGATCGTCTTGACGAGTTCGTGGATGCTGTCGCCGATGAACGCGGTCGGGTTGTAGCCGATGTTGTAGACGATGCCCTTCGGGAAGTCCGTGGCCAGCTCGGCCATCTTCTTCTCGACCGCGGCCATCGTCGCGACCGCGTTCGCGCCGGGCTGCTGCAGCACCTGCAGCGCGATCGTCGGGTGGCGCAGCATGTAGCTGTCGGTCGCATACGCGAGTGCGCCCACTTCGACGCGTGCCACGTCCTTCAGCCGCACGAGCCTGCCGTCCTTGCCCTGCTTGACGACGATGTCGCTGAAATCCTCGGGGCGCTTGAGCCGCCCTTCGAAGATCAGGTTCGGCTGGAACGCCTGGTTCGTGATCGGCGCCTGCGCGACCACGCCGCCCGCGAGCTGCGTGTTCTGCGACCGTACCGCGGCGATCAGGTCGGCCGGGCTCAGGCCGAACGACGCGACGCGCTCGGGGTCGAGCCAGATGCGCATCGAGTATTCGCGCGCGCCGAGCGGGTTGATGTCGCCGACGCCCTCGATCCGCTTGAGCACGTCCGCGACGTTGCGGATCGCGTAGTTCGACACGTACAGCGGATCGTAGCGCTGGTCCGGCGAGTACAGGAAGATCGTGCCGAGCTGCGTCGGCGACGATTTGCGCACCGACACGCCGCTGCGCTGCACGGGCTCGGGCAGGCGCGGCGTCGCGAGCGCGACGCGGTTCTGCACGAGCACCTGCGCCTTGTCGACGTCGGTGCCGGGCTTAAACGTCACGGTGATGTTCAGGCTGCCGTCCGACGTCGCCTGGCTGTACATGTACAGCATGTCTTCCACGCCGTTCACTTCCAGTTCGATCGGCGTCGACACCGTTTGCGAGACCGTTTCCGCGGAGGCGCCCGGATAGGTCGCCTGGATCACGACGGTCGGCGGCGCGATGTCCGGATACTCGGACACCGCGAGCGAGAAATAGGCCAGCGCGCCGGCGATCGTCAGCACGATCGACAGGACGATCGCGAGCACCGGCTGCTGCACGGACAGGCGGCCGAGATTCATTGCGCGCTCCCGGCCGTGCCGTTCGCCGCGCGGGCCGCCGTGGCCGCTTCGATCGCGCGCGGCACGGCCTTGACCTTGTCGCCGGCCTGCACGCGCTGGAAGCCGTCGACGATCACGCGATCGCTCGCGTTCAGCCCCGCGGCGATTTCGCGCAGGTTGCCGTACAGGCGGCCCGGCGTCACCGGACGGATCGCGACGGTGCCGTTCGCGTCGACGAAGTACAGCACGCGGCGCGTCGCATCGGTCGCGACGGCCGTATCCGGCACGAGCAGCGCGCGGTGTGCGACGCGGCTCGACAGGTACACGCGGCCGAACTGGCCGGGGCTCAGACGCCGGTCCGGATTCGCGACGCGGGCGCGCTGGCGCAGCGTGCCGGTCGAGTCGTCGAGGCGGTTGTCGACGAAATCCATCGTCCCCGTCAGCGACGGCTGCGCATCGCCCGGCAGCGCGATCGCGACCTGCCGCGACGACGCGTTGTCGCCGCTTTTTCGCGCTTCGCGCGTATAGCGCAGGTAGCTTTCCTCGTCGACGTCGAAGTAGATGTCGATCGGATCCTGCGACACGATCGTCGTCAGCACGGTCGCGTCGCTGTCGCCGCCTTTCACGAGATTGCCCTCGCTCACGAGTTTGCGGCTGATGCGGCCGGACATCGGCGCGACGATGCGCGTGAACGACAGGTCGAGCCGCGCGCGTTCGAGTGCGCCTTGCGCGCTCGTCACTTCGGCCTGCGCGCTTTGCACCGCCTGCCTGCGCTGGTCGTAAAGGCTCTGCGCGATCGTATCGGTCTTGATCAGGATGCTCGCGCGCTCGAAATCCTGCCGGCTCAGCTTCAGTTGCGACTGCGCGCGTTCGAGCGCGCCCTGCGCGGCCGTGACGGCCGCCTGGTACGGACGCGGGTCGATGACGAACAGCAGGTCGCCCTTGCGGACGAGCGCGCCGTCCTGGAACGCGACCTTGTCGAGATAGCCGCTCACGCGCGGGCGCACGTCGACGGTGTCGACAGCTTCGAAGCGGCCGGTGTAGACGTCGACGTCGTTGACGTCGCGCGCGACGGGCGCGCTGACGATCACGCCTGGCGTCGCGGCCGGCGCCTTGTCGTCCGACTGGCAGCCGGACAACGCGAACAGCGCGGCCAGCGGAACGGCGGCCAGCACGGCCGGCCGCGCGATGCGCTTCAATCCTGGATATCGGTTCATGTGCGTGCGAAATGTCGAGTGGGGCGCGTGGCGCCGGACCGTGCGAAGTATCGTGCGCGGCGCGCGGCGGATAAACGGATGAAGCGGCATAAGAACTTGTACTGCGCAGTCACGAATCGCTGCCTGCAGCGGCGACGGGCCAGCCGGTTTCGAGGAGCAGGGCGAGGGAGCTGAAGTGCAGTGACGACGCGCGGCCCGAATGCCTGTTCAGGCGATCCGGGCCGGGCATGCGGAGGGGAAGGGCGAGCGGTTGCGCGTATCGAAAGGCGTGCTCTCTTGCGCGCCGACGGGACTCAATGACCGCGATAGATCGAGTCGCGGCCGTTGACCGCCATCGCGTGGCCGGATTCGCCGGGGGTGCGGGCTTCGCTGCCGTAACCGGTGTTGTCCGCGGCCGGTGCGGTGCCCGGCGTGCTTTGCGCGACGGCGTTTTCGCGCACGCGTTTTTCGGCGGCGAGAATCGCGGCCGGATACTGGTTGTGATCCATCGCCGGGGTGTAGCCGACGGCCGCGAGGCGCGCCATCTCGGCCTTCACTTGGGCACGGGTCAGCGGGTGGTCGGCCGGTTGCGCGAACGACAGCGCCGGTGCGGAAAGGATCAGTGCGGCAAGCGTGGAAGTAACGAGCGTTTTCATCATGGGTACCTGTCTGGTCGAGTGAACCGCAACCAACGTCGACGACGTCGATGTCGTTGCGTGTGCAGCCAATATAGGTACGGCGGCGTCGCGGAAAAACGACTGTCGGGCTAAATCATTTTTGATCCCGAGTCACGAATCGAACGTGAATTCGGTCGACAGCGTTGCCGGCCGGGCGTCTCGCCCGAACAGGCGCCGCGGCTCGCGATCGAAACGGGCCGCGAATCGGCCTATCAGACCTTGCGGGACTCAACTGTGTCGAATTCCGTCTTGGACAGACTTAACCCGCTTCCCTAGACTGAACCCGCTTTCCCTCGTTCCCTGGAGAAAATCATGAGTCTCGCGCTGCCCGGCCACAAGATCCTCGGTTTCGGTACCGCCCCGCTCGGCAACATGTTCCGCAACATCCCCGACGCGGAAGCGGCGGCCACCGTCGAAGCCGCGTGGCAACACGGCATCCGCTATTTCGATTCGGCTCCGTTCTACGGCGCCGGCCTCGCGGAAATCCGCCTCGGCGACGCGCTGGCGAACCATCCGCGCGACGAATACGTGCTGAGCACGAAGGTCGGCCGCGTGATTCTCGACGAAATCGAAGACGTGTCGGCGCGCGACCTCGGCGAAAAGGGCGGCCTGTTCGAACACGGCCGGCCGAACCGCATCGTCAACGACTACTCGGCCGACGCGACGCTGCGCTCGATCGAGGACAGCCTGAAGCGCCTGCGCACCGACCGCCTCGATATCGTGTGGGTGCACGACATCGCGCAGGACTTTTACGGCGACGAATGGCTCGCGCAATTCGAAGTGGCGCGCAAGGGCGCATTCCGCGTGCTGAGCAAGCTGCGCGAAGAAGGCGTGATCAACGCATGGGGCCTCGGCGTGAACCGCGTCGAACCGATCGAGCTGGTGCTCGACCTCGCCGAGCCGCAACCGGACGGCATGCTGCTGGCCGGCCGCTACACGCTGCTCGATCACGAGCGCGCGCTGCAGCGCGTGATGCCGGCGGCGGCCGCGCGGAACGTCGGGATCGTCGTCGGCGGCCCGTACAGCTCGGGCGTGCTCGCGGGCGGCACGCACTTCGAATACCAGAAGGCTTCGCCCGAAATCCTCGCGAAGGTGGATCGGATCAAGGCGATCGCTGCGCGTTACGACGTACCGATCAAGGCCGCCGCGCTGCAGTTCTCGATGTCGCATCCGGCCACCGTCGCGGTGATCCCGGGCGCGAGCCGCCCGGAACGGATCGCGGAAGACCAGGCGGCGCTGAACGTGGCGATTCCGGCCGACTTCTGGCGCGAGATGCGCGAACAAGGTCTGATCGCGGCCAATGCGCCGCTGCCGGCCGATCGTCGATCCTGAAAGGCGATGACCGGAAGCGGAAGCCGCGAGGCGCGAGGAAGGTCAGGGTTGCGAAGCGATCGCGACACTCGCGACAGGCGCGTAAGGCGCCGTGATGCAACGACGCCCCGCGCGTTCGCGCATTTATTTCGCCGCTGTCTCGACGACTTCCTCGCCGGTCAAGATCTCGCGGAAGATTCCGACCAGCGGCCGCAGATTGACCTTGTGCCATGCGGCCCACAGCGGCGTGCGGTAGCTGAACCACGGCAGCTCGCGCAGCACGACGCCTTCCGGCACCTGGTGACGCAGGCTCTGCTGGATCATCGTCACGCCGAGCCCGGCCGCGACGAGGCCCAGCGCGGCGAGCGGCTCGGTCGCTTCCACTGAAATGTCCGGCGAAAAGCCGGCCTTCGCACAGGCCGCGACGAACGCACCGTGACGCGGCGCGCTGTCCTGCTGCGTGACGCCGATCCACGCCTGCGCGGCGAGATCGTCGGCGACGAGCGTCTTCTTCTTTGCGAGCGGATGCCCGTCGGGCATCGCGAGCAGCATCGGATCGTCCAGCACCTTCGTCGAATCGAGTTCGGGATCGTCCGGCGCGGGCGGCTCGGTGACGAGCGCGATGTCGAGGCTGCGCTCGCGCAAGCCTTCGAGCTGCGCGGCCGATTGATAGTTATACAAAGCGATGTGAACGGACGGGCGCCCGGCGCGCAGCGTTTTCAACGCGCGCGGTAGCACGCCCGAGTGCGTGGCCGTTTCGAGGTAGCCGATGCAGAGGCCGCCTTCGTCGCCGCGACCGAGCCGGCGCGCGAGCGATTCGAGCCGGTTCGCGTGGCGCAGGAACGCGCGCGTTTCGCCGAGAAACGTGCGCCCGTCGCGCGTCAGACGAATGCGCTGCTGGCTGCGTTCGAACAGCGTGAGGCCGAGCTTTTCCTCGAGCTGCGCGATCTGGCGGCTGAGCGGTGATTGCGAGATGTGCAGGCGCTCGGCGGCGCGGCCGACGTGTTCCTCTTCCGCGACCGCGATGAAATATTGAAGCTGGCGGATGTCGAGCATGTCAGACCTTATCGGACTCAAGATTGGAAGATTGTGTCCTAAAGGAACTTGTTCATGCAATCCGGACCGGATCCACTTGCCTGCGCACGACGCGGCGCGCGCACGCGTGTCGTCAATTCCCGTACATGTCGAAGTCGAAATATTTCGACTGGATCGTGTCATAGGTGCCGTCGCTGCGAATCTCAGCGATCGCGCGGTTCAGCGCGTCGCGCAGGTCGGTGTCGGCCTTGCGCACGCCGGCCGCATCGCCGTTGCCCATGATCTTCGCGTCGTACACCACGCCGCCCGCGAACGAGAAGCCCTTGCCGCGCGGCGTCGCCAGGAATCCGAGCTGGCCTTGCACCGCATCCATCAGCACGCCGTCGACGCGCCCGGTGACGAGATCCGCGTACGCCTGGTCGTAGCTCGGATACGGCACGACCTCGACCTTCGCGGCCGCCCACTTCTCGCGCGCATAGGTTTCCTGGACCGTGCCCTGCTCGACCGCGACGCGCTTGCCGGCGAGCTTCGCCGCGTCCGGCAGCAGCCCCGACCCGGTACGCGCGATCAGCCGCGTCTGGTTGCGGTACAGGCGGTCGGTGAAGTCGATCTGCCGGCGCCGCTGTTCGGTCGCGGCCATCGACGACAGGATCACGTCGAACTTGCGCGCTTGCAGCCCCGGAATCAGCCCGTCGAAACTGCTCGACACCCACACGCATTTCGCCTTCAGCTTCGCGCACAGCGCGTTGCCGAGATCGATGTCGAAGCCCTTCACGCTGCCGTCGGTCGCGGTCGATTCGAACGGCGGGTAGGTTGGATCGACGCCGATGCGGATGGTCGTCCATTCCTTCGCCGACGCAGGCGACGCGACGGCCATCGCGGCGGCGGCAAGGAGAATCGTGATGCGCGTCTTCATGGTCAGGCTCCGTTCGTGTGGGGAAGAGTGGGCATGCGCGTCAGCTCGGGAATTCGCCGCGCTGAAAATCGTTCGACAGTTCGAGGGCGTCGGCCATCTCGCCGACGGTGACGGGCTTGATCGGCGCGCGGATCCGGTAGTGCCCGACGTCGCCGACGCTGCGTTGCTGTACGTCGGCGATCAGCTCGCCGACCGTCGTGCCGCACCAGCGCCCCTGGCACGGGCCCATCCCGCAGCGCGTGAACGCCTTCATCTGGTTCGGCCCCTGGCAGCCGAGCGTCGCGAGCTGGCGGATCTCGCCGGCCGTGACTTCCTCGCAGCGGCACACGATCGTGTCGTCGTCGGGGCGGCGCAGCGCGGCGGGCGGCGTGTACAGCGCATCGAGCAGCGGGCGCACCGCGAGATGGCGACGCAATGCGTGCAACGCCGGGCGTTCGCGTGCGGCCTGCCGTTGCGCATCGAGCGCACCGAGTTGCACGGCGATGTCGAGCGCTGATATTTCGCCGGCCAGTGCCGCCGCCCGCGCGCCGCCGATGCCCGCGCCGTCGCCCGCGATCCACACGTGCGGCACGCTGCTGCGGCCGCGCGCGTCGCACCGCGGCCGCCAGCATGCCGACGACTCGTCCCATTCATGCGCACAGCCGAGCGAGCGCGCGAGTTGCATCGACGGAACGACGCCCTGATGCAGCAGCACGAGCGACGTGTCGAGCGCATGCGCGACGCCATCGTCGTCGCGAAAGCGAATGCGTTCGGCGCGGCCGTCGCCGTCGATGCGGATATCGGTCGCGCCGCGATACACCGGAATGCCGGCGTGGCGCACCGCGCGCAACATGCGCCAGCCCTTGAGCAGATAGTCGGCGCCGCGCAGCGCCGGCAGCGCATGCGTGAGCGCGCGGCGCCATGCATCGCGCGGTGTCGTATCGACCAGCGCGCGCACGCGCCGGTCGGCATTCAGCAATTGCGCGGCGAACAGCCACAAAAGCGGGCCGCTGCCCGCGAGCACGGCGTCCGTCGACGGCGCGAGCCCCGACGCTTTCAGCAGCGTCTGCGCGGCGCCGACGCCCATCACGCCGGGCAACGTCCAGCCGGGTACCGGCCACGGCCGCTCCTGCGCGCCGGTCGCGATCAGCACCGCGCGCGCGCCGATTTCAAGCGTGCCGCGCGACGGGCCGCTTTGCGTGAGCATCGCGACGGGCGCCGGCTCGAACGCGATTTGCCACACGACGCTGCGCGGCAGGTAATGCGCGCCGCTGGCGAGCAGGCTGTCGACGAGCGGGCGGCCGGCCGTGTAGTCGGCGCCGAGCCATTGCGCGAGCGGCGCCGGCGCATCGGCCACGTTGCGGTAGATCTGGCCGCCGGGCGCGCGGCCCTCGTCCGCGACGACCACCGACAAGCCGACCGCGCGCGCGGCAGTTGCCGCCGCCATTCCGGCCGGCCCGGCGCCGACGATCAGCAGGTCGCACTGGCGGCGCGTCATGCGAGCCTCGCCTTGCCGTGCATCGTGCGCACCTGCATGCCGTCGGCGACGGGCGTCATGCAGCCTTGCACGTTCGGCACGCCGTCGATTTCGACGAGGCAGTCGAAGCACACGCCCATCATGCAGAACGGGCCGCGTGGCGCGCCGCTCACGGCGCTCGTGCGGCACGCGGCCGAACCGGCGGCGAGCATCGCGGCCGCGACGCTGTCGTGCGCGGGCACGTCGTGCGGCGTGCCGTCGATATGGATGCGCACGCGGTCGAGCATCGCGGCGGCGGGAATGAGGGATTCAAACATGCCGGGCTTCCGTGGGCGCGGCGAAGCGCGCGGTGGTAAAGGCGGACAGGTCGGCCGGCGCGGCGCCGCCGGCGATCCACGGCGCGACGAGATCGGCGTGGGCCGCCGCAAGCGTCACGCCGCTGTGGCAGATCGCGATGAATGCGCCGGGATACGTGGCCGACGCTTCGTAGACGGGCAAGCCGTCGGGCGTCATGATGCGCAGCGCACCCCACGCGCGCACGATGCGCGCATGGGCCAGCGCCGGGAACGCGGCGCGGGCGCGGCGCGCGATGTCGACCATCGCCGGGCGCGTCTGGCCGTCGTCGAAGCCGACGTCTTCGGCGGAGTCGCCGAGCAATACCGATCCTTCCGAGGTCTGCCGGACGACGAGCGTCGGATAGTCGAGAAACGGCGCGAGGCGCTCGGTGACCATGATCTGGCCGCGCAACGGCGAGATCGGCGCGCGCAGGTCGACCATCGGCGCGAGCCGCGCGTTGTCGAGGCCGGCCGCGAGCACCACGCGCGCGGCTTCGAGCCGCGCATCGCGTGTGTCGATCTCGAAGCGCCCGGCGCGCGGGCGGATTTCGGCGACTTCGCTGCGCGGCAGATAGATGCCGCCGCACTGCTGGAACGCCTGCAGCATCGCGCGCAGCGTGGCGAGCGGATTCGCGTGACCGTCGTTCGGCGACCAGAGCGCGCCCGCGAGCGACGGCGATGCCGCGGGAACGAGACGGCGCAGCGCCGCCGGATCGAGCACTTCGTACGACAGCGCGGCTTCCTGCCGGCGCAGCGATTCGAGCAGGTCGGTCGCGCTGTCCAGTTCCGTGCGATGTTCGAACAGCTCGATGCCGCCCGGGCGTTCGAACGCGCAGTCCACGCCCGTTTCGCGCTGCAACTGCGCGGCGAACGCATGCCAGCGCTCGGACGATTCGCGTGACCAGCGCGCATACGGCAGGCAGCGGCCGCCTTTGCCCTGCACCCACACGAGCCCGAAATTGCCGCGCGCCGCGCGAAACGCGATGTCGTCGCCGTCGCACACCGCGACGCGTTGGCCGAGACGCGCGAGGCCCCACGCGATGGCCATGCCGACGAGGCCGCCGCCGGCCACGACGACGTCGAAGCGGCGCGCGGTCATGCGCGGCTCCGTTGTCGCGGGTGAGGCGGTTGCGTGTTATATCCCATGGCGGCGCGGCTCCTTGCTTTCGGTACGTTGCGGAACCGATGTTCGGACAGGCAAAATGGGCTGTCCAATACAGCTTGATCAACGATCCATAATCCAGTGTTATGACCACGCCCTCGCTCAGGATTCGCCAGATCGAAGCGTTTCGTGCGGTGATGCAGCGTCATACCGTCACGCGCGCGGCGCGCGAGCTCCATATCTCGCAGCCGGCCGTGAGCCGGCTGATCGCCGATCTCGAGGCGCGGATCGGCTTCGTGCTGTTCGAGCGGCAGCAGGGCCGCTTCACGCCGACCGCGCAGGCGCGCGTGCTGTACGAGGAAGTCGAGCGCGCGTTCGTCGGCCTCGATCGCGTCGCGCAGGCCGCCGAGCAGATCCGCGCGATGCGGCGCGGCACGCTGCGCGTGGCCGGCTCGCCCGCCGTCGCGCTCGATCTGCTGCCGGAGCGCGTCACGCGTTTCTCGCACGCGCATCCGGGCGTCGACATCACGCTGCTCGCGCACAGTGCGTCGACCGTCGTCGACAAGGTCGCGTCGGGGCAGTGCGATGTCGGGCTGATCGCCGAGCCCGTTCCGCATCCGGCCGTGCGCGGCGAGCGGCTCGCGGAAAGCGCGATGCGCTGCATCGTGCCGCGCGGGCACCGGCTCGCGCGCAAGCGCGTCGTGCGGCCGGCCGATCTGCGCGGCGAACCGTTCATCTCGTTTCCGCCGAGTTTCGAGGCGCGCAGCGCGATCGACCGCGTTTTTGTGGAAGCCGGCGTGGCGCGCGTGCTGTCGATCGAGGCGCAACTGTCACGGACGATCGTCGCGTTCGTCGCGAACGGCGCGGGCGTCGCGCTGATCGATCCGGTGACGGCCGCGTATGCGGGCGAGCGCGTGGCCGTCAAGCCGTTCGAGCCGGCCGTGCCCGATCACTTCTACCTGGTGACGTCCGCGTCGCAGCCGCTGTCGATGATCGGCGATGCGTTCTGCGCGGATTTACGCGACGCGTTCGCGCGGATGCGGACGCCGCGCGACGCGTGAGCGGGAAGGGGGACGAAACGTGTGTCGAGCACGCCGGACGCCGGCGGGCGTGCCGGCGTGTTGCCGTGTCGGCCGAGGTTCCGGCTCAGGCGAGCGCGCTGTCCGTTGCGTGTGGGGCGGGCGCGCCGGACGCGGACGACGTGGTTGCGCCCGCATCCTTCGCGCCCGCCAGCCGTCGATAACGCGCGAGTGCCCACAGCGGGAAGTACGCGGTATAGCCGTGATACTTCAGGTAGAAAATGCGCGGAAAGCCCGGCGCATTGTGCGAACGGTGCCACCAGAAGCCGTCTTCCTGCTGCACCGACAGCAGATACGCGATGCCGCGCCGCACCGAATCGGATTCGCAGTCGCCGAACGCCATCTGTGCGAGCAGCGCCCACGCGGTGCAGTTCGACGTGCTCTCGCCGCCATTCGTGCCGGCCAGTGTCGGGTCGACGTAGCTGTCGTTCGTCTCGCCCCAGCCGCCGTCCGCATGCTGTCGCGCGCGTAGCCAGTCGAGCGCGCGTGCGATATAGGGCTGCGACTTGTCCTCGCCGGCGAGCGCGAGGCCGGCCAGCACGCTCCACGTGCCGTACAGGTAGTTCGTGCCCCAGCGGCCCCACCAACTGCCGTCGGGCTGCTGCGTGCGCTTCACGTAGTCGATGCAGCGCGCGAGCGACGCGCGGTCTGCCGCGCGTTTCGTCACGCCGAAGCACAGCAGCACGCGGCCCGACACGTCCTCGGTCGGCGGATCGAGCAGCGCGCCGTGATCGGCGAACGGGATCGCGTTCAGATACATGCGGTCGCAGTCGGCGTCGAACGCCGCGAAGCCGCCGTTGCGCGATTGCAGCCCGCGCATCCAGTCGAGCGCGCGCGCGACGCGCGACGCGTACGGATTCGTGCCGTCCGCGTGGCGATGCGTGCGGCCGCGGCGATCGAGCATCGCGGTGACGACCGCCGTGTCGTCGATGTCCGGGTAGTACGGGTTCGCGTACTGGAACGCCCAGCCGCCCGGTTCGACGCCGGCCGGTGCGTTCTCGATCCAGTCGCCGCGCAGGTCGTTCACCTGCCGCCCGGCCAGCCAGTCGTACGCGCGAGCGATGCGTGCATCGAGCTCGCGCAGCGCGCCGGCCGACTCGCCGGCTTCCGGCGCCGCGACGCCGCGCGCCTGTTCGAGCGCCATCGTGCTCCACGCGGTGTCCCACACCGGCGACAGGCACGGCTGGCAATACATGCTGCCGTCCGGCCGCGTGACCAGCAGCTTCTCCAGCGCGTTCTCGCAGTCGCGCCGCAGCGGATGATCGTCCGGGTAGCCGAGCACCTGCATCATCTGGTAGCTGTAGACGATCGGCGGGAAGATGCCGCCGAGCCCGTCCTCGCCGTTCATCCGTTGCGCGCACCACGCTTCCGCGTGCCGGATCGCGCGCTGCCGCAAGCGCTTCGGCAGCAGCGGCTCGATAGGGCGGACGGCGCGGTCGAGCGCGAGGAACAACCGGCGCATGCCGCGCGCGGGCGGGAAGTACTGGCGCTCTTGCTCCGGCGGCGTGACGAACAGCTCGCGGATCGACACGTTGCGCGGATTGCGCGCACGCGCCTTCAGCGAGCACAGCACCAGCAGCGGCACCATCGTCGTGCGCGCCCAGTACGCGACCTTGTACATCGAGATCGGCACCCACTTCGGGAACAGCACGAATTCGACCGGCATGAACGGCGCCGCGCGCCACGGCACCTGGCCGAACGTCGCGAGCAGGATGCGCGTGAACACGTTCGCGCGCGCCGCGCCGCCGAGCGTCAGGATCGCGTCGCGCGCGCGGATCATGTGCGGCGCCCGTTCGCTGTCGCCGGCCGCCTTCAGCGCGAAGTACGCCTTCACGCTGCACGACACGTCCGGCGCGCCGTCGACGTACAGATCCCATGCGCCATGCGTGTCGAGCCGCTGGTTCGCGCGCAGGTAGCGCGCCATCTTCTCCTGGCGCACGTCGTCGATCTTGTCCATGAAATGCATCATCAGGATGTATTCCGCGGTGATCGTCGCGTCGGATTCGAGTTCGAAACACCAGCTGCCGTCGGGCTGCTGAAGACGCACGAGTGCGTCGCGTCCGCGCGCGATGGCCGTGTCGAGCGCGGACCAGGGAGAGGGGGCGGTATTGTTCATGCGGCGGATCATACCATCCAGACGGAATGTTTATATCGAGACGGGCGGTGCTACCATCCGCGTCATGAAAAAACGCCTCGAACCCACGCCGCGCGACGTGTCCGCGCCTGTCGAACCGGCTGGAACGCCCGGTGCACGCGCGCCTGTAGGATCGTCGGCGCTGCCGGCTACCGCTGTTGCGGGCGTGCGGAGAAAAAAAGCGCCAGACCAGGTGCGCGCGCAATTGCTGGCGGCCGCGTCGGAGATCGCGACGCATCACGGCGTGGCCGCATTGACGCTCGATGCGGTGGCCGAGCGTGCCGGCGTGACGAAAGGCGCGCTGCAATATCACTTCGCGAACAAGCAGGGGCTGCTGGATGCGCTGTTCGGGCAGGCGACCGAACGGTTCGGCGCGCAACTGGCCGCGCGGATGGCGGCCGATTCCCGCGGCGACGGCGCGGCGGCGCGCGCGTATCTGCACGCGGTGCTCGATGCCGCCAATCCGGCTGCGAGTATCGACGTGCTGCGCGTGCTGGTCGCGTCGATGATCACCGAGCAGGACACGCGTGCGCGCTGGTCGGTGCCGATGCGCGAATGGACGCGACCCGATCCTGTGCCGCTCGAGCGGGCCGCGACGCTGATGATCTGCCGGCTCGCCGCCGACGGGTTGTGGATTTCAGAACTGCTCGACAGCGTCGAGCTGTCGGCCGAATTGCGCGCGGAGATCGTTCGGCAGCTCGATGCGATGAGCAAGGGCGTGTTTCCGAAGTGATGCGCGGCGCGGGAATCGATCGTCGAATTCGGAGAAGCCTGGCGTCAGTCGCCGCGTGACTGGCCGGCACGAAGCTGGCCGGCAATCATCGCGACGCGTGCGCCATAGCGGCGGGCCGTTTCGAGATCGCCCGGCGACATTTCGTCAGGCGACGCATCGGCCGGCGTCTGCGCCATCGGCGCAATCTTTCGCCGCGCGTGCGGGCTTTCATGGACTGGATCGGGGGTGTGTTGGAGCCCTATCTGGATTAGCGGAGGGGAGCGGCGGTTCGAAGTACCGGCGGATGCGATCGCTTTGCGTCACGCAAACTTGCCGAAATCCACGGGTTCCTTGATGAATCTTCCAGTCGCCAGCAGCGCCCGCTCGATGTCCGCGACGATGACCCGGTTGTTCACCGGCACGGTGGCACACCAGCCCCAGATATCGTCGTCGATTTCATAGTCGCCGCGATCATACGCCCAATAGCTGAAATAGCGGTCCTGCGACAAGGCGACGTGCGGGTCGTCGAGGCCGTCCGGATGCGCGAGCCGGACGGCATGCAGCGCATCCCGGAGGATCGCGGCGATATCCGGAAAGTCGGCTGCGCGGTGGTCATCGAGTATTTCGACCAGCAGATCGCTACCGTGATAAACAGGCCGAACCCGGAATCGAATCAGGTGCGTCATCGCGCGTTTTTCCGTTGCGAAAGCGCAGGATGACCCAGGCCGCCGCCATTCGACTCCCGAACGAATGCCGAAATGGCTTCCACCACACCGTTTGTCAAAGGAAGATCCGGGTTCGAATACGCGGCAAGGTTGTCGTCCAGCGTGTCCGTGTGAACGGTCTTGAGCACGTGATTGGCGTTCGCGACAATTGCCAGCCGGGCGCGTGGATTGGCGTCTTTCAACCATTGCGCGTCCTGCACGCCCACCTGAATATCGCGCGCGCCCTGCACGATCAGTACCGGCTTCGCATAGCCTGCCAGCAGGGCCGCCGGATCGATGGCCAGTTCGCTCATCAGGAACCGCTGAACCTGCGGCCTGAACAACGGCATCAGCGCGGGATCGATGTCGGCCGCGTCGACCGTCTTCCCGGCTTCGAGCGATTCGAGTATCGACATCGCGTTGCTCAGTACACCGGCATTCGCGGGGTTCGACTGCAGCTGCTGCGCCAATACCTGTCCGAGCGGCCGTCCCGGTGTTGACACGAGGATCAGACCGCAAATATCGGCGGTCTGCCGCGCCGCTGACAACGCGACCCATCCTCCCTCGCTATGCCCGAGCACCCATACGCGGCGCGCACCGGTCCGCGTCCGGATGGCGGCCACCCACGCGCGGACGTCTGCTGCGTAGTCGTCGATCGTGACGTCGTCCGCATCCGCGATCGCCGAAGCGCTACCGTACATGCCGCGCTTGTCGATGCGAACCGACGCGATGCCTCGATCGAGCAGTCCTTCGGCTAGCAAACGATAGGTCGATGCCCGAATGCCGTAGGGATTGTTGCCGTTCCGGTCAGTCGGGCCCGATCCCGGCACGATCAGCACCACCGGAACATCGCCCGTCCCAGGAGACAACAGCGTGCCGCGCAGCGGGCCGGCGGGCCCCGGGGCTTCGATATCGGTCTGCATCATCCGTAAAGAGCTTTCCTGATCCGTGTCGCGATGAACGTCGGGCGCGGCATCAACGCACCAACCCTCGCGCCTCGCCCAGCACCCACTCCGCAAACGCCCGTACCGGCGCCGCGCTCAATTCGATCGGCTCGGGCAGCACGAGGCAGAAGTGCTTGGTAATCGCGTTGCCGTCGGGCCAGGGCGCGACCAGCCGCCCTTGTTCAAGTTCGGACCCGACGTAAAGGCGCGGCACCAGGGCGACGCCCAGCCCGGCCAGCGCGGCCTCGATCAGCATCGAATGGAGATCGTATCGTGGGCCGACCGCCGAATTGGTCAGCTCGATGCCGGTCTCCTGCGCATAGATTTGCCACGCGTCGGGATTCTGCCGCCGGTGAAGGCGCGGCAGCGCATCCAGCGACGGGTGCGCGCCGACGCCTTCGAGAAGCGCCGGACTGCAGACGGGTACCAGCACCTCTTCCAGCAGCGGATGCAGATGCATGCCGGCCCAGGCCGGATGTTCGAAATGAATGGCCGCGTCGAATCCGCTGCCGGCCAGGAGGAAGGGCTCCATCCGTTCGGCGATATGCACGGTGACGTTCGGATGGCGATCCTGAAAGCGCTTGAGCCGCGGGATCAGCCAGCGGGTCGCGAAGGTCGGAATCGCGGCGATGTCGAGGCTCGCGCCTTCGACGGGCTGCCCCATCAGATACAGGCTGTCCCGTTCGAGCCGATCCAGAATCTCGCGCACCTGTACCGCGTATCGCGTGCCGTTGGGCGCGAGCCGCACCCGGTTGCCGACGCGTTCGAACAGCGTCACGCCGAGGAATGCCTCCAGCCGGCCGATCTGGCGACTGACGGCGCCCTCGGTGCGCGCCAGCTCGTCCGCGGCGCGGGCGAAGCTGCCGTGTCGGGCCGCCGCCTCGAAGGCCAGGAGCGCGGAATTGCTCGGGATCTTGCGTCGCATCGGAGTCTCGCGGTCGGAGCGCGTTCGACCGTCAGCTTGAACAAATATCACTGAAGGCTGACTTTAAGTCGATATCTACGCGGAAAACAGCAGATTAGCATTACGTCACTGCACTGAATATCCCGCATTCGAAGCGCAGGATGCCGATCCGTCACACAGGACAATCCGATGATCTACACCGTGGAATGCACCTTCGCCGACCCTGCCGGCGAAGCCGAATGGAACGACTTCTACAGCCTCGAAAAGCTGCCGGCTCTCATCTCGGTCAGCGGCTTTCACACGTCGCAGCGTTTCAAGGCGATCGGCGCCGGCTGCCCCGTTTATCTGGCCGTTCACACGATCGATGGTCTCGGCGTGCTGACCGGCGATGAGTATCGGCGCAAAGGCGGCGGCAATTTCGCGCGCTGGCAGCAACACATCACCGACTGGCACCGCAATCTCTACAGCGATATCGGTCGTGCGCCGGCGGTCAATGCCGACGAACTGCTCGCGCTGAGCGCCAGCGGACCCGACCCGTTGATCGGATTGGGCCTGAAGCCGCTGGCCATGCAGGCCGTGGCGCTGGAGCGGTATCCGGCGCGCCGCTGGCTCGCGGTCCTGCCGCGGAGCGATGCCCCCGTCGCCGGGAACGTGCCGGCCGGCCTCGACCTGTACGCGCCGATCACGGAGCAACTCGCAAAAGGGGCGCGCGATGCCTAACGTGACTTTCCATATCGATGCACGGCGCATGCCGCCTGACGCACGCCTTGACGAACTTTCCGGCGACTGCATCGAACTCTGTGCGGATGTTCTTCAGGCGGAGCCGCGGAACGTCCACGTCATCTACGTGGCGGTTCGGCACGGATGCGGGCATCCCGTTTTCGCGGAAATCCGGTATCGCGAGGCGTCGCTTCGCTCGCCCGCGGTCATGCATGCATTCATGGAGGCGCTGGATCGCGCCGTCGTGCGCCGCACGGGCCTGACGGCACGCATCCGTTGTTTCGGTCATGCCGAGCCGAACCTTCACGCCCGAAACTAGCCACTCCGGAGAAGCATGGTGTCCAACATGACGTTTCCCGGCCGGCGTGTCGGGGATTTCACGATCACCGCGATCAGCGACGGCTACCTCACGGCCGGCCTCGATGTCCTGTCGAATATCGACGTGGCCGACGCTGCCGGGATGCAGCGTGCGGCCGGCCAGCAGCAGCCGTCCGCCGTGCATATCAATTGCTACGTGGTGCGCGGCGCGGGCCGCACGATTCTCGTCGACGCAGGGGCTGGCGGCATCAAACAATGGGGTGGCCGCCTGAAGGACAATTTGCGGCTCGCCGGTATCGATCCTGCCGCGATTGACACCGTCCTGCTCACGCACGCCCATCCCGATCACGTCGGCGGGCTCGTGAATGGGGCCGGACAGGTTGCGTTTCCGAATGCGGAGCTGGTCGCGCATCGGCGCGAGGTCGAATTCTGGCGGGACGACGGCAATCTGAGCCGCGCCAGCGAGCGCGCCCGCGGCAATTTCCGGATCGCGCGTCAGGTATTCGACGCTTACGGCGACGCGCTCCGGGTCTTCGATGCAGGCGAGGTGCTGCCGGGGATCGCGGCCCTGCCGCTGCCGGGGCATACCGACGGACATACCGGATACGTGCTCGAATCCGGCGATCAGGGCCTGCTCGTGTGGGGCGATATCGCGCATTTTTCGCACATCCAGATCAAGCGGCCGGACGTGTCGATTGCGTTCGACCACGATGCGTCGCAGGCGGCGGCGACGCGTTCGCGGCTGCTCGACCGGGTCAGCTCGGAACGGCTGCTGATCGCCGGCATGCATTTGGGAGAAGCGGGGTTCGCGCGAATCAGGAGAACGAACGGCGAATACGGCCTGTTTTACGAGACCGACGCGTGACGCGATGCCGGCGACCGGCGACCGGCGGGCGATGGTGAAGGACGCGTGGGAAAACGTTTGGCGGACCGCCGCGCACCCGCGCGACGCGTCGGCCGACGAGATTCGTTCGAGGTCCGGCGACGGCCGGTAGCCGCGCTGCTTCCGCCTCTCTCTGTCGCAATCGTCCAGATTCGCGTCGCGTGCGGATAAAAGCCGCCCGTTTCCCGCGCCGTTAACGTGTTCGCAGCCCCGCGCCGCGCATTGCGCGATGGCGCGCGTCGTTCGTGTTCCGGAATTCACCTCCGCCGCTGGCCGTGCCGGGCCGGCTCAAGGGAACGTCATGCGAAAACAACTCACTATCCGTGGTGGCCTCCTCGCGACCATCGCCGGCTATACCGTGCTGCTCGTGCTGGTGGTCGGCGCCTGCATCGCGGCCCTCTACATGGGCAACGGCTCGCTCGAGGCGATGTATCGCGACGATACCGCGTCGCTGCTGCACCTGAAGACCAGCTCCGAGCGCATGCTCGTGCTGCGCGAACGCATGAGCGACGTTGCGCAGATCATCAGCGCCGGCCAGCCCGCGAAGGCCGAAGTCGCGCAGCTCCACACGCTGCTCAGGCAGAGCAACGACGAACTGGACGCGTACGCGCGTCTGCACGCGCGCGACGCCGGCGAACAGGCGCTGTTCGACACGCTGCAGACCCATCGTCGCGCACTGCTCGACCGCGTGTTCCTGAAGGCGCTGTCGCAGCTCGACGGCGACGACGCATTCAACTTTCTCGACACGCAGCGCACCGCGCCGCCCGCGCTGTTCGCGGCCTACCAGGCGGCGATCGACGCGCTCGAATCGTTCCAGGTCACGCGCCAGAAGGCGCGCTACGATGCGGCCGGCGTCAATTTCCACCGAATCGTGTGGGGGATGGGCGTGGTCGCGGTGCTGGCGCTCGTCGTCGGCTTCGTTGCGCAGCGCGTGCTTGCGAAAGCGATCATCGAGCCGATCAACCTCGCGGTCGATCAGTTCGAGAAAATCTCGAAAGGCGACCTGACCGGCGCGGTCGTCGTGCCGGGCGAGAACGAGATGGCGTATCTGCTGAACGCGCTGAAGCGGATGCAGGACGGCCTCGTCGATACCGTGAGCCAGGTGCGCGCGAGCACCGAGACGATCGTCGGCGACGTGCGCACGATCGCGAGCGGCAACGTCGACCTGTCCGCGCGCACCGAGCAGCAGGCCGTATCGCTGCAGCAGGCGGCCGCGAGCGTCGAGCAACTGACGGCGGCCGTGCGCCAGAACGCGGACAACGCGCGCGATGCGCGCACGTACGTCGAGGGCGCGGCCGGCATCGCGTCGCGCGGCGGCGAAGCGATGCAGCGCGTCGTCGAGACGATGTCCGAAATCTCGCAGAGCTCCACGCGCATCTCCGGCATCGTCGGCGTGATCGAGAGCATTGCGTTTCAGACGAACATTCTCGCGTTGAACGCCGCCGTCGAAGCCGCGCGCGCGGGCGAGCAGGGGCGCGGGTTCGCGGTCGTCGCGACCGAGGTGCGCGGGCTCGCGCAGCGCTGTGCCGCCGCGGCGAAGGAAATTCGCGAGCTGATCGGCCATTCCGCGCGACGCGTCGAAGACGGCAGCGGCCTCGTCGCGCTGGCCGGCTCGGCGATGGCCGAGCTCGTCGCGGCGGTCGAGCGCGTCAACGCGATCATGGGCGAAACCAGCCAGGCATTCGACGAGCAGTCGTCGGGCATCGAACAGGTGAACACCGCGGTGATCCAGATGGAGCAGACGATGCAGCGCAATGCCGCGCTGGTCGAGGAGGCGGCGGCCGCGGCGCTGTCGCTGGACGAACAGGGCGCGCGGCTGAGCGCGGCGGTCGCGCAGTTCCGTCTGCGCGAAGCGGCGCTCGCGTGACGGGCCGCCCGGGACTCAAAGCGACCGGGCCTTCGTCTCCGGCAGCAGCAGCACCGCCAGCAGCACCACGCCATAGGCCGCGCCGGCGAAGATCGCGATCGCCGACGCGAGCCCCAGCGAATGGCTCAGCATGCCGACGAGGCTCGGAAACAGCGCGCCGATGCCGCGGCCGAAGTTGTACGTGAAGCTCTGCGCATTGCCGCGTACGGTCGATGGATACAGTTCCGTCAGGTATGCGCCGACCCCGCTGAAGATCCCGCAGGACGAAAAGCCCAGCGGAAAGCCAAGCCACAGCATCTGCGCATTCGAAAGCGGAAGCGTCAGGTACAGGTACACCGACGCGAGCGACAGCACCGAGAACAGCATGAAGTTGCGTCGGCGCCCCCACCAGTCGGACAGGTACGCGCCGACGACATAGCCGCAGAACGACCCGACGACGATCACGAACAGATACGCGCCGGTGTCGAGCACGGACAGGTGCCGCTCGATCTTCAGGAAGGCCGGCAGCCACGTGGACATCGCATAGAAACCACCCTGGATGCCGGTGCACAGCAGCGCGGCCAGCACGGTGCGGCGCGCGTGCGAACGCGAGAAGATCGTCCACACCGACGGCTGGCCCGCGCCTTGCCGGCGCGCGGCGTCGGCCTGCACGAACGCTTCCGGTTCGGCCACGTGCTTGCGCACATACAGCACGAGCAGCGCCGGCACGATGCCGACCCAGAACAGGCTGCGCCACGCGAGCGATTCGGGCAGCACCGAGAACGCGATGCCGTAGAGCACCGCCGCGCAGCCCCAGCCGACGGCCCAGCCGCTCTGCACGAGGCCGACCGCCTTGCCGCGATGGGCCGGTGCGACGGTCTCGCCGATCAGCACGGCGCCCACCGCCCATTCGCCGCCGAAGCCGAGTCCTTGCAGCGCGCGCAGCACGAAAATCTGTTCGAAGTCCTGCGCGAAGCCGATCGCGAGCGTGCAGACCGAGAACCACAGGATCGTGCCTTGCAATACCTTGACGCGCCCGTAGCGGTCCGCGAGGATGCCGGCGATCCACCCGCCCACCGACGAGAAGATCAGCGTCACGGTGCTCAACAGCCCGGCCTTGCCGCGATCGAGGCCCCACAGGTCGATCAGCGAGGCCAGCACGAAACTGAACACCATGAAATCGAACGCATCGGTCGCCCAGCCGGCGAATGCGGCCTTGAAGGCGCGCTTGCCGGCCGGATCGAGTTCCGCGTACCAGGACGAGCGTCGTGCGGCGCCCAGCGATGCTTGATCGGCTTGTCTCGTTGTCGTCATCGTTCTTGTTCGCCAGGTAGGAACGCCGCTATCGAAGCGCGGCAGCCGAGGTGCGGGCGGCGAGCGCGCGCAGCACGACGTCCGGCGTGGCGGGGGCTTCGCGGATGCGTACGCCGGTTGCATGATGAATCGCATTCAGGATGGCCGCCGCCGTCGGAACCAGCGCCGGCTCGCCGATGCCTTTCGCGCCGTACGGGCCGATGGCCGTCGGCGCCTCGATGAAGATCGACTGCACGTCGGGCATGTCGTGCACCGTCGGAATCACGTAGTCGTGCAGATTGTTGCCCTCGCCGGGGCGGTACTTCTCCATCAGCGCCATGCCGATGCCTTGCGCGACCGCGCCTTCGATCTGGCCTTCGAGCAGTGTCGGATTCACCATCCTGCCGACGTCGTGCGCGGCCACGACCTTCACCACGCGCACGCGCCCGCTGTCGCAATCAACCGCGACTTCCGCCATTTGCGCGCCGAACGCGTAGGTCGCGTACGGCGTGCCTTGCCCCGCCGCATCGAGCGACGTGGTCGGCGGATCGAAGCTTTCCTCGGCCGCGATCGCGTAGCCATGCGCGTCGACCGGCAGCGCACGCAGATCGAGCGGACGGCCGTCGACGGCGATGCCGCACGCATCGGCCGAAATGCGCGCATCGGAAGCCGCGCCGGCGAACGCGAGCAGCCGGCGGCGCAGCATCGTGCCGGCGAGAAAGGCGGCGCGACCGGTGACGAGGGTCTGGCGCGACGCCGACGTGCGGCCGCAATCCGGCGACAGCGCGGTGTCCGGCCCGATGAAGTGCAGGCGGTCGACCGGCACGCCGAGCGCATCGGCGGCGATTTGCGGAATGACGGTGTTCGCGCCCTGGCCGGCGTCCACCGCGCCCTGGTGCAGGACGATCGTGCCGTCGGGCCGGATGCCGAAGCGCACGGTCGACGGGTTCGGCAACGCGGTGTTGCCGCAGCCGTAGAAGAAGGCGGCCACGCCGACGCCGTGGCGCAGATGCCCCGGCGACGCCGCATTGAGCGTCGCGAGCCGCGCGTGTGCGTCGCGCCACGCGGGGCGCAGCGCATCGAGGCACGCGACGAGCCCCACGCTGTCGTCGAGCACCTGGCCCGTCGGCAGCGCGTCGCCGGGCCGCAGCGCGTTCATCGCGCGGAATTCGAGCGGATCGATGCCGGTCGCGAACGCGAGCTCGTCGATCAGCTGTTCCTGCGACATCGTCGTCTGCGGCACGCCGAAGCCGCGAAAGGCGCCGGCCGGCGTGACGTGGGTATGAATCGCGCGCGAGCGCGCCGTGTAGTGGGGAATCACGTACGGCCCGCCGGCATGCACGGGCACGCGGTTCGCGACGGCCGTTCCCCACGACGCGAACGCGCCGGTGTTGTAGTCGCCGTCGAACGTCACCGCGCGCAGCCGGCCGTCGGCATCGGCCGCCATGCTGGACGTGATGCGCGCCGGATGGCGCTTGGTCGACGTGGCCATCGATTCCTCGCGCGAGAACACCATCGCGACGGGCCGCCCGAGATGCCACGCCGCGATCGCGAGCAGCGGCTGGACCGTCATGTCCAGCTTGCCGCCGAAGCCGCCGCCGACCGCGGTCGCGACGACGCGCACCTGTTCGGGCGGGATCGCGAGAATGCGCGCGAGATCGGCGCGATGCGGATGCGGCGCTTGCGTCGACGAATGAATCTCGACGGTGTCGCCCACGCGCCTCGCCCAGCCGGCCTCCGGTTCGAGATACGCATGCTCGACGAAACTCGATGCGAACGTGGCCGTGACGACGTGGCGGGCGTCCCGTAACGCGCGCTCGGCATCGCCGCGGCGCACGAGCCCCTCGATCAGCACGTTGCCGGGGCGATCGGCGTGCAGTTGCGGGCTGTCGTCACGCCTCGCATCGTCGACCGCGAGAACCGGCTGCAGCGGTTCCCACCGCACCGGAAAGCGATCGAGGTCGAGCGCGGCGATCGCCGCGCGCTCGCCGACCACCAGCGCGACCGCTTCGAGATGGTGGCGCGCCTCGTGTTCCGCCAGCACGGGCTGGTCCGCATACGGGGTCGCGACGCCATGCACGTTGAGGCCGGGCACGTCGGCGTGCGTGAGGATGCGATGCACGCCCGGATGCGCGTCGACGAATGCGGCGAGGTCGCCGAACGTGAAACGCGCGCGGTGATGCGGACAACGCACGGCGCGCAGGAACAGGCTGTCGGCCGGATACGCATCCGCGCCGAAGCGCTGGCTGCCGTCGACTTTCCCGGGGCCGTCGAGGCGCGTGAGCGGGACGCCGACGGACGGCCCTTCGGCCGGCGCGGGCGTCCGGCCGCGCGCGGCCGCCCCGCAGCCGACCTCGGTCACGGCATCGACGATCTTCTGGTAACCCGTGCAGCGGCACAGCACGCCGTCGATCGCGGCCCGCGCGCTCGCACGGTCGGTGACTTCGCCGGCGTCGATCGCGGCCGCCGCCGCGGTGAGCATGCCCGGCGTGCAAAAACCGCATTGCACCGCCTGATGGGCGAGCAACGCGTCCTGCAGGCGGCTGCCGCACCGCGTGCCGTCGGCCAGGCCTTCGACCGTGACGATGCGGCGCCCCGCGACCTGCGCGACGGGAATCAGGCACGCGTAGCGCGCCTCGCCGTCGACGATTACCGTGCAACTGCCGCAATCGCCCTGACGGCACCCTTCCTTGGTGCCGAACTGGCGCAGGTCGGCGCGCAGGTGGTCGATCAGCCGCTGCGCGCGGTCTGCCGGCAGGCCGCGCCGCGTACCGTTGAGTTCGAACCAGTCCGGCTCGGGGCGAGCCGGAGCGCTGTCGTCCGCTGTCGTATCGCGTACGTCGGCAAGCGGGTCAGGCGGGGAGTGGGCCACGGGCGTTCTCCTCGATGCAGCATGTGAAGGCGCGCGACACGGCCAGCCGCGCGAGATGAAGGCGATGCACTGCCGTCGCGCGGCAGTCGTCGACCGGCGTCAGCTCCGCGAGCGGCGCCGCTGCGATCGTGTCGGTAAGGTCGTCGCACCGGCGGCCGGCCAGCGCGGCCTCGAGCGCCCGCATCCGGCGCGCGACGCCGGATGCGCCGCCCACGGCGACGGCCGCTGCCGCTATCGTGCCGGCGGCATCGACGCGCAGCCGCGCGGCAGCCGATACGACGGCGATCGCCGGGCCGTCGCGATTCGTGTATTTGATGAACGACGTGCGATCGTGCACGGGCGGTTGTACGAACAGCACGGCAACCAGCAGTTCGTCCGCATCGCGCGCGACCACGCGGTTGCCGAGCAGGAATTCGGCCAACGGCAAGCACCGCACGCCGCGCACGCTCGCCAGTTCGACGTGCGCGTCGAGCGCGAGCAGCGCGGGGATGCCGTCCGCGACCGGCGACGCGTGGCACACGTTTCCGCCGATCGTTCCCTGCGCCCGGATCTGCCGCGGCCCGATGGTGGCGGCGGCTTCCGTGAGCGCCGTCGGCAGCCATGCCGTGCGCGCGATCGCGGCCCACGTGCTGGCCGCGCCGATCCGGACGACACCGTCGCGCAGCGCGATGCCGTGCAGCGCGTCGATGCGGCTGATGTCCAGCCATGACGACCGGGCAGGCACGAGCGCGAGCTCCGCGAAGACGTCCGTGGCCCCGCACACGATGCGCGGCCGCGGTTCGGCGGCGAGCGCGCCGAGTACTTCGTCGAGGGTGTGGGCGCGAAGATAGTTCATCACGACGGTGTGGGAATCTTCATGATTACGCGCGCCGATCTCGGCACGCAACGCATTCAATCGCCGGTCGATGCATCCTTGCGGACGACCCGCAGGACGCTGTCGATCACGAACGCTTCCCAGCGGCGCATGGCATCCGGCGCATTCAGTTCCTCGCCGAGGAATGCGGACAGCGTATAACGGTTCGACGTATAAAAATACGCGGCCGAAATGATCAGCAGGAATACGTCGCGCGCGTTCAACCCGCTGCGGAACAACCCCTGTTCGACACCGCTGTCGAGAATCCGTGTGACGATCTGCACCGCGTGCGACGAATATTCGCCGCGCCGCTCGAGCTTCGACAAGTGCTTGCCCTGGTGCAGGTTCTCGGTATTGAGCAGCGTGATGAAATCGGGATTGCGCCAATAGTAGTCCAGTTTGAAGCGGATCACGGACTTCAGCGCTTCGACGGGATCGGAAGGGTCGGGCGCCATCCTGAGCTCCGCCTCGTCCATCCGCCGGTAGATGCCCTCGAGCACCGCGACGAACAGCCCCTCCTTGCTCCCGTAGTAGTAGTAGATCATCCGGTCATAGGACTTCGCCAGCCTGGAAATCCGCTCCACGCTGCCGCCTTCGTAGCCGTAGCGCGCGAACACCTTGGTCGCCGCGCGCAGGATCTTGTCGCGGGTTTCCTGTGCCGCTGCCTCCCGGACACCGGTTCCGCGCACCGCCTTGCCTTTTGCTGCCTGAGTCATACCGTTCCTACACCGGCACGGCCGCATGGCCATGCCGCATGAAAATACCCGAGATGGCGGCATTCCTTGAATTTGATACAGGGAACGCTACATGAATGTGAGGATTCTACTGATCTCGCGAGCGGTGCGCAACAAAAGATAAATATCGATATAAATCAATGCTTTATCGTTGTGGTTTGGGGGTGGTTGGCCGCCGGACAACGCACCGTAAACGTATCTTCACATTTTTATTTCGAGAAAGTGCTGCTAACATTCGTTTGTGGAGTACTCACTACATGAAACATAGAATTCAGGTCGGACGAGGCCGAAATCCGGTACGCGGGAGATAGACGCATGAACAACGAACTCGACGATTCCTGCAGCGCTTTCGCTGCGCGGACGGTGTGGAAATCGGCCGCCGACGCGGCCGGTCCCGACATGAGCCCGGTCCTCGACGAACTGATGGGTCGATCGCTGCTCGCGCCGGACATGCACGTGTTGCGTCACGTGTCGCGCGCGATGGCCGACGAGGTGCCGCCGGCGGCGCGCATCGGCGCGCTGCTCGATGCCGCGATGCACGGCGCGGCGGCCACGTGGGGGGCGATCGCGGTCCTGCGCGAAGGCGGCTGGGAGCGGGCCGCCGACGCGACCGCGCCGAATGCGCCGCGCCGGGAGCGACCGCCGGCCGATCGACTGCCGGTTCCGATCGTCGCCGCCGCCGTGCACCTGCGCAACGGGCTCGTGCTGCGCGATGCCTGCGCGGCCGACCAATGGCGCACCGACGACTACGTGCGCCGGCGCAAGCCGCGCGCGGTGATCTGCGTGCCGATCCGATGCAACGGCGCATTGCTCGGTGCGCTGTATCTCGAACACGGCGACTTGCCGGGCATCTTCACGCCGGCGAAGGTCGCGCTCGTGGAGATGATCGCGCTGCACGCGGGGTTCGTCCTGGAGAACCTGCGGTTGCGCGACGAGCTTGCCGCGCAGCACGCGCGGCTGTCCACGATGGAAGCGGCGATGCGTGACGCACAGTCCGAGATGGATCGCGTCGGCCGGCTCACCGCGTACGGCGAGCTGGCGGCGTCGATCGTGCACGAGGTCGCGCAGCCGGTCACGGCGATCGACACGTCCGCGCGCGCCGGGCTGAACTGGCTCGATCGCGGCGTGCCGAATATCGACGCGGCCCGCGAGATGCTCGCGCACATCTGCGCATGCGCGGTGCGTGCGCGGACCATCATCAGCGCGTTGCGCGCGAAGGCGCGGCAGGCGGCGCCGGTGTTCGCCGAGTTCGATCTCGCGGATGCACTGCGCGAGACGGCCGACATCCTGGAAAGCACGCTCGACGCGATGAAGGTGCGTTTGCGGATCGACGGATGCGCGGCGCCGCTGCCGATGCACGGCGAACGCACGCAGTTGCAGCAGGCGATCATCAGCCTGCTGATGAACGGCGCCGAGTCCATGCTGCGCACGCCCGAGCACGAGCGTGTCATCGTACTGACGTGCGAGTCGGACCGGAACCGGGTGTGCATCCGGATCGACGATCGCGGCGACGGCTTCGATCCGCAGCTGGCCGCGCGTCTCTTCGAGCCGCTGTTCACCACGAAGCCGCACGGAATGGGCATGGGATTGTCGATCTGCAAATCCATCGTCGACGCGCATCACGGTCAGCTCGCGCTGACGCCGCGGCAGGACGGCGGAACGCGGGCAACGGTGACGCTTCCGCTGTTTCCGATGTGAGCGGGCCAGGCTCGATCGCGAACGGATGCGCATGAACGGACCGGATGCCTATACCAACGTATGCGATACCTCATGCCGATGCATCACCCCGAACACCTGCAGATGCTATGGAGCGCGTCGACGCATCCCCTTATGCTGGATCCACCGGTACACGGATCGCAACGGCGACGGTTCCGCCGCATGCGTCGCGCCCGATGCGCGAAGCTGCGCACGCGCGATCCGTTCGCATCGTGACGATGCGCGTCACCGGCACATGCGTAGTGGTCGACTCGATACCAGACATCCAAGGAATCCATCATGAAACTCCGACACATCGTCGTAACCGGCGGCCTGGCCGTCGTCCTGATCGCAGGCGTCAACCTGCGCGCGTTCGCCGACGAGCGGCTCGATACCGCCGGCGCGAACGCCGCGGTCACGTCCACGCCGGCGGCCGGCACGTCGAAGAAGGCGGTGCGGGCAGCCAACCGCACGTTCTCGCGCACGGTCGAGAAGGCGTTGTACCGGACGAAGGGGCTGGAAGGCATGCCGATCGCGGTGTTCGGCAACGCGGCGACCGGGCGCGTCACGCTGTCGGGCCAGATCACGAGCGAAGACCAGGATCGTCTGGCGGTCGAGGCGGCGCGCAAGGTGCGCGGCGTCACGTCGGTCAACAGCCGGCTCACGCTGCGCGAGGAAGGCGGCGCCTGAGCGACGCGCGGGCGCATCGCCGGCGGCATGCGTGCGCCCGCTTTCATACGACTGACCCGATCGGTGGGAGAAAGGGTGATGGCGACACTGCCTGAAGCAGACATCATGATTCGCACGTTGATCAATGTCCTCCATCCTTCGCTGGAGCAACGCGACGTGTGCCTGCAGGCGCAGCGCACGCGATACAAGTCGCGTCGCCTCGGCTTGCGCCTGGACGACGACGATCGCGCATTCGCGCGAGACGAGCCGCTTTCCGCGATCGCGGTGATCGAGCGCCTTTCGTCGTCGTTGATCAGCGTGTCATGGAGCGATGCGCGTTCGGGGCGATACACCGAGCAGATCTGGTGCAGGAGCCGCGCACGCGCGCCGGCGGTCTGCGCGTTGACGGGGCGCGCGATCGAGCGCGGTGACCGCGTGTTTCGTCCGCGCGCGAGCGATGTCTGCCTGAGTGCCAATCGGCAGCGCATGATCCTCGCCGCGACCATTGCGCCATGCAGCGACGCACCGGTGCACGACGCGGTCGAGAGGGTCGAGGCGGCCGCGTGACGGGCCTACGCCGCATCGACCGTCACGACGATCAGGGACACGCCGCGAAGGCGCTCGGCCAGATCGAAATGGACGGGGCGCCCGCGCCACCAGCGCGCGATTCCGCTGCGGGCCCGGTGCCCGACGACGACGAGGTCGGCGCGCGTCGTCATCGCGTGCGCGGCGACGGCATCGGCCGCACGTCCGAAGCGCACGAAGCCACGCGCGACGATGCCGTCGTCGGCGAGCGTGCCGAGCGCGCGTTGCAGTTCGTCCCGGGCGAACTCCTCGAGACGACGGTGCGCGAGATCGCTGAGCAGCCCGGCCGACTGCGCGTTCGCGGTTGCCGGGTCGACCACGGCCACGACGTCGACCGCCGCGGACAGCGCGCGCGACAGCGCCGAACATCGCGCAAGCGCGGCCTGAGCCTCATCGGTTCCGTCATAGACGAGTAGCATCCTGGAAAGCGCTGACATGTGGGTTTCGAGTCGTGAAGGGCCGGGTGCCTCCGTCGTCGCGGAGGCGCTTGCCTACACTGAACACGCGACGCGCGCGGTTTATTCCGCGGCCGGTCGTGCAAGCCGCGCGTGCGCCGTGCCGGATGCATCGAGCGCGACGCGAATCGCTTTGCGCGCCCGCGATATCCGGCTCATGATGGTGCCGACCGGGACGTCCAGTGCGGCGGCGGCTTGCCGATAGCTGAGTCCGTCGATGCTCACGAGCAGCAGCGCGCTGCGCTGCGATGCCGGCAACCGCTCGACGGCGGCGAGGATCTGGCCGACGGCGACGCGCGTCTCGGATGCGGCGCGCGGATCGGCGACCGTCTCCGCCGCTGCGTGGCTCCATTCGAGCAGCAGGCGATCGCGATGATTGCGCCGGCGCAGTTCGTTGAGCCAGATCGAATGGATGATCGAGAAGACCCAGCTGACGGGCGATGTGCCGGCCCGCAACTGATGCGCGCGTTCGAGGGCGCGAAGGCAGGCGCGCTGCACGAGCTCGTCCGCGTCGTGTCGATTCGCGGTCAACCGCATCGCGAACGACCGCAGGCGCGGCAGCAGGTCGGGAAGCATCGTTGCAAGTTCGGTTCGCTTCATGGGAAGGCGGCGTGCCCGAAGTCGCGGGGGCAACGCGGTGACGGCGCGGATGCCGGCGGTGCGCGCCGGTACCCGGCCGGTTGGCAGGACGGGCGATCAATGCCCGGAATAGAGTTTCCTGAGCGCGTCGAGCTCGCCGTTCCGACGCGCGAGCGCGAGCTCGTGGCGGACTTCCGAGCGGGTCTTCGGCATCGCGGCGACGGGCGCCCATTGCGTGGCAGCCGGTGCGTCGTAACCGGCGGCGGCCGACTCGGCGGGGGACGCCGCGTACACCGATGCGGTGGTTGCAAGGGCGGCGAGCACGAAGGTGATTTTCGAGGCATTCATGTGAATCTCCTGGAGCGGGATGGATGGGAACGTCGTCGCGGCACCCGATGGCGACGCCCGCATGGGGCCGCCGCGTCGTGGTTGGCGTCAGGTGCCGCCGTGTGTGTATTGAGCGCCTGGCAGGTATCTCGCATGTGTCCGGTGCGCGCCGTTTTGCAAGGTCATGTATCGATGCGAAAACCCGATACATGCGGATACAGATGCGCGCGACGGCGGGCGCAAGCGGAGCGGGTCGGGCAGGCGCCGTTCGCGTTCGTCTGCGCGCTGGCGCCGCCGTACGCGCGAGTGCCGCGCGCGTGACGAAGTCGAGGCGGGGCATGAACCGCGGGTGCGCGGCCCGCGGTTGCCGCGGCGGAGGGCGGCTGGAATAATCCGCGGGGGGTGCGTGTTTTCAAGGGTGCCGCGCGCCGCGCGGCGTGCGTCGCGATGCCGTCGAACCGACCGCGGCCGCTCCAGCACATTCACAAGCGAAGAATTGCAATGCCCGAGATCAGAATGCCAAACGTGGCGCCTTCATCCGAAGACCAAAGCGGCCGTGTCGTCTACGTCGTCGACGACGACGAATTCGTGCGGGCCGCGTTGACCGGCCTGCTGCGCTCGATCGACCTGGAGGTGCACGCATTTGCGTCGACCGAAGCATTTCTCGCGGCGCCGAAGGGCAGCGGCCCGTCGTGCCTCGTGCTCGACGTGCGGTTGCGCGGGCAAAGCGGGATCGCGTTCCAGAAGTCGCTGGTCGAGAACGGCGGTCCGCAGATGCCGATCATCTTCATGACGGGGCACGGCGACATCGCGATGACGGTGAAGGCGATGAAGGCGGGCGCGGTGGATTTCCTGACCAAGCCGTTTCACGACCAGGAAATGATCGATGCAGTGGTGGCGGCGCTTGAGCGCGACGCGAAGCGCCTGGAGGCCAGCCAGTCGCTGCTCGACCTGCGCGCATGCTGGGAATCGCTGACGCCGCGCGAACGCGAGGTGCTGCAACACGTCGCGACGGGGCTGATGAACAAGCAGGTGGCGGGGAACATGGGCATTGCGGAGATCACGGCGAAGATCCATCGCGGCCAGGCGATGCGCAAGATGAAATGCCGTTCGGTCGCCGAACTGGTGCGCAAGATGAGTGCGCTCGGCATCGAGCTGCCCGCCGGCGATTAGCGTGAACCGGCCCGGGCCGAGCGCGGTCGGCGCAAGGCCGACCCATACGTAGATATGGTGGCGGCGCGGCAGCGCGCGGGTATGCTGGCGATCTGGATCGCAGTATGTGGGACGGGCCGGTCCGTTCCCCTCGCCATCAGCACGGATGCCTCTTTCACTCTCAGCCACCGATCTCGTAGCGATTGTCGACGACGACCCGTTCGTGCGCGCCGCCGTGAGAAGCCTCGTGCGGTCGCTGGGCGGGAACGCGTGCGAGTTCGCGTCGGGAGCGGCATTCCTCGCGTCGGACGTGTCGCGCCGCGCGGGTTGCCTGATCTGCGACGTCCAGATGCCGGCGATGGACGGCATCGACCTGCTGGCGCGGATCGACGCGCTGGGCCTGCGCATTCCTACCCTGTTCGTCACGGCGTTCGCGACGGCGCGCGAACGCGAGCGCGTGCGCGCGAGCACCGCGCTGTGCCTGCTGGAAAAGCCGCTCGATGCGCGGGAGCTCGAAACGTGGCTCGCGCGCGCGCTCGGTTACGTCTGATCGGCGGCCGTGCCGCGCTGCCAACCTAAACCTTCGTAGGGGATGAATGGCCGCTTGTTTGATGGTGCGCGGCCCCGCTGCGTGTTTTCATCTGTCTCGTACCGTCCGCGGCGACGGCGACAGGAGAACCAAGATGGCGAACTTTCCGACTTTATCGTCAGAAGCCTTGTTTGAGTCCAGGCTCACGCGCGCGCTGCGCACCCTCGTCCGCACGATCTTCGCGCATGCGCGCGAGTTCGTCGTCTGGCCGGTGCGCTTCATGCTCGCAACCGGTGTGCTGCTGGCTGCGGCGGCGATGTACGACGTGCGCGCGATGCTCGCGCGCGCGTGGCAGACGGCGGCGACGCACGAGCTGTTGATCGCCGCTGCATTCGCGGGCCTGGTGGCACTGGTCGCGGCGGTACTGGGGCTGAAGCTGCTCCGCCTGATGAGACTGGACGCGACCGTCGGCCGCCTGGCCGATGCGATCGGGGACAACGGCATCGAATCGCTGCCCGACACGTTGATCCAGCGTGGTGCGCCGTCGGTGGCGAAACTCGCGCGCGCGATCGACGGCGCGCACCGCCAGCACGCCGAGCGCATGACGGAATTGCTGCATGTGCTGGCCGCCTATGCGCATGATCTGCGTACGCCGCTCACGCGGTTGATGCTGCGCAGCGGGATGCTGGAGGACGGCGCGTTGCGCGACGCGATCGAGCGCGATCTGGCGGAGATGAATGAGCTCGTCGAGGCGAGCCTTGTGTGCGCACGGCTGCAATGCAGCGTGCCGGAGCCGCCGCGCCGCGTCGACGCCGATGCGCTGCTCGGTGCGCTGGTCGGCAACTATCGCGACGCCGGCCAGCGCATCGGCCTCGACGGACGCGTGGGCCTTCCGCTCGTGACCTTCCCGCATGCGCTGCGCCGTGTGCTCGTCAACCTGATCGACAACGCATTGCGTTATGGGGACGACGTTCGCGTATGCGTGCGGGTCGACGCGCGGCGCGTGATGCTGACGGTCGTGGATTCCGGGCCGGGCATCGTGCCGGCGGAGCTCGAGGCGGTGTTCAAGCCGTGGTACCGCGCGCCGCAGACGGCCGCGCGTGCGCCGGGCTCGGGGCTCGGGCTCGCGATCGCGCGTCGGTTGACGCAGGCGATGCAGGGCGAACTGCAATTGAACAATCGCAGCACCGGCGGCCTCGAGGCGACAGTGACGCTGCCGCTTGCGGTCGCGTGAGCCGATACGGCATGTCGAAACGAACAGGGGGCGTGATGGCAGGTGCGGATGCGATGTCCCCGCGCGTCGCGTCGTTCGTGCTGCTCGGCGCGCTGCTGACCGCGTGCGGATACGGCGCGACGTTCCTGCTGTCGATGCATTTCCGTTCGGCGGGCGGGGGCGAGATCGATACCGGCATCGCGCTCGTCCAGGCGCTGGTCGGTGCGCTGCTCGGCCTGCCGCTCGTCGCGTGGCTGGCCCGCTGGATCGGCACGGCCCGCACCACCGCGCTGGCCGCGCTGATGGTCGGCGCGGGCGTCGTCGGCTTCGCGCTGATCGGGCGCACCGGCTCGTTGAGCGCCGTGCCCGGGCTGCTCGTCGGAGTCGGCTGGGGCGGCTTCTATCTGGCCGCGCCGATGATGCTCGCCGAGCGCACCACCGATCACGAGCGCGAGCGCTGGTTCCTGCGGTTCGGGTCGTTCCAGATGGCCGGCGTCGGCGGCGGGCCGGCGGTTGCGGCGCTCGCGATACGCAACTGGCACTGGACGACCGGCACCGTGTTTTGCACCGTCGGCGGCTTGTGCGCGATGGCCGCGCTGATGCTTGAGTATTTCGGCCGCCTGTCGCCGGCGTCGCCGCCGGCCGCACGGCCGGCGCGCGACCGGTGGGTTCGCGAGATGGCGGCGATCGCCCGCACGAACGCGATCTATCCGATCGCCATCATCGCGCTCGGCTCGAGCGTGTTCTCGGGGCTGATGACGTTCCAGATGTCGATGGCGACGGAAACCGGCGTGAAGGCCGGAACGTTCTTCGGCCTGTATTCGGCGACGGTCGTCATCATTCGCTGGCTGCTCGGCGCGCTCGTGATCCGGATGCGCGTCGACGCGACCACGCAGATCCTCCTCGGCTTCATGATCCTGAGCGTCGCGGTGACGTTCGCGGTGCCGCACAACGCGCTGCTTCACTCGGCCAGCGCCGTGCTGCTCGGCACCGGCTACGGCCTGATCTATCCGATCGTGCAGGCGCAAGCCGTCAACAGCGCGCACACGCGGCACCGGCACGCGGTGCTCACGTGGTTCGTCGCGTCCTATTTCGTCGGCGTGTTCGGCTTCCCGGCGCTCGGCAGCCTGGTGCTGGTCAACCTGGGCCGGACGATGCTGCTCACGCTCATCGCCGCATGCGGATTGGCGGCGCTGGTACTTTCCATCGTCGAACACCGGAAGCGGATGGCGCCGGCGGCGTGCTGAGCCCCGTGCGCTATCGCGCCGCTGCCGGAGGTTGCGAGGCGGAGGGTGAGGGTTTCGCGTCGTCGGGGTTGTACGTGGCGTAGAGCTTGGTATAGCCGGGCGTGTCGAAATGCCCGGTCCATCCCTTCGGCAGCGTGACCGCTTCGCCGGTCTTCACGACCATCACCGAACCGTCGGACGACGTCAGTTTCACGCTGCCGGACAGGAAGTACAGGAATTCGTTGTACGGCAGCCCTTGCGGACCGGCGATTTCCTCGTGCGAGGGCCCGGATCGGTACACGCCGGTCTGGAAGGCCGTGTCGGTGGACGTGAACGTCACGGCATCCGCGTCGTGCCCGGGAGCGGCATCCTGCTTCGCCGCGTCGCCGCGCGCGAAGATGGCGCCGGCCAGGTCGGAGGCCGACGCCTTGATCGGCTTGATGGTCTGCGCGCACGCTGCATTCGAGATCGCGATGCCGGTGAGGACCAGCGTGGCGAGTGCATGTCGGTACATCGGTAGTCTCTCCGTGGAAGTTGTCCTGGACGATCACGCGAAAGGGTGCTCGCCGTTGCGGCGCCATTCTCCTGGAAAAACCCGCGCGTGGGCGAGCCCGTGTCGGCCGCGTGCCGACCGATTTGTATCGTATTGCGTACGTGCGCGGCATGGATACATCGCGATGCAGATGGAATATCCGGGCCGTCCAGCTGTTTACGGGCTGGAGGGGCGCTGCCCGGTCAATTTCGCCAACACCCATGCACACACGTCAGATACTGCAGTCGATCAACGCCGGCCCGGCGAAACCGCGGGGGGCTCGACGTCGATGACCGCCGCCGAACTGTCCGCGATGCTCCCCGCAATGCTGCCGCGGCTGTGGATTTTCGCGCTGCGCCTCGCCGGCGATCGGCACGATGCCGAGGATCTCGTGCAGTGTGCGTGCGTGCGCGCACTCGAACGCGCCCATCAGTTGCAGCCGGAAACCGCGCCGCTCAGCTGGATGTTCTCCATCGTCCAGTCCACGTGGCTCAACGAGCTTCGCGCGCGCAGCGTGCGGCGGCGCGCGGGCATGGACTGGGACGATGAACTGCTGGAAACCGTGGCCGATCCCGCGGCGTCAACCTTCGAGCAGCAGGCGCTCGATGCACAGATCGTCCGGGCGGTGCAGCAGTTGCCGGAAGCGCAGCGCGTCGTCATGTTGCTGGTCGGCGTCGAGGGTTTCACGTACAGGGAAGCGGCCAACGTACTCGACGTACCGCTCGGCACGGTCATGAGCCGGTTGTCGCGTGCACGCCAGGCGATCGGTGCGCTGTTCGGCGAGCAAGGCGCACCGCGTGCAACGCGCGCGGCGAATGCCGAAGACCAGGGGGCATGAAAATGGACGACATCCTGCTCATGGCATACGTGGATGGCGAACTTGCGCCGCATGAACGCGCCGAAGTCGACAGGGCGATCGAAACGTCGGCAGAGATCGCCGCGCGCGTTGCGTTGTTCGAAGCGTCGGTGTTGCCGTATCGGCGTGCGTTCGAGCGACAGCCGGTGCCGCCCGTGCCGCCGCGCCTCGTCCGCGAGGTCGACGGGCTCGCGCACGCGCATGCCGCGCCGGCGGCGCCGTTCGCGAACGCAGACGATCGGCGCGCCGCGGTGCCGGCCTCGCCGCCCGAGCGCTCACCCATGCGCGCGATGGTGCCGTGGCTCGCGGTGGCCTTCGTCGCCGGCGCGTTCAGTTGCGGCGCCATCCTGCGCTACGCCCCGGATACGGCTGTGCGCGATGTCGCGGCACAGCGCGAATCCGTGGCCGCGCAGGCGACGATGTCGCCATGGATCACGGCGGCCGTGAACTACCAGCAGCTTTACACGCGCGATACGGTGGCGTCCGACGCATCGAATCTCGCTGCCGTCGCGCGTACGGTCGACAGCGTTCACCGTGTCGACGGGCTGCCGATCCGGATTCCTGACTTGCGCGCGGCCGGTCTGACGTTCAAGCGCATCCAGCGCCTGAACTTCAACCGCAAGCCGCTCGTGCAGATCGTCTATCTGCCCGAGAAGGGCCTGCCCGTCGCGCTGTGCGTGATGAAGGACGAACGACCCGATACCGCGCCCGGCCGTCGGCAGGTCGGCAACATGGATGTCGTGACCTGGCGCCGGGCCAGCCTGGCCTACGCGCTGATCGCGGCGTCCGGCGAGACGGACCTCGGCGCGCTCGGCGAGCGGATCGCCGCCGATGAACGATCGTAAGCAACACGAAGGGGCACGCCGAGGTTGTCGGCACCGCGATGTCGCGATGAGGCGATCCCGTGCGGCGCGCGACGATGCCGCTACGGCTTCACCGCATTGCGGGTGCGTGCCGGCATGGTACGAACAGGCGTGACGGCGCGGCGCGTACAAACGGATACACGCCAGACAAATCCCTGATACATCGCCCGTTTCTAATCGATGCATGGATCGGCCGACGGCCGTCCTCACGACGCGCGATACCTGAACCCGTGGCGGGATGCGCGCGACCGACGAATCGAAACCGCAGACGGTTGGGGGAAACTGGACATGTCAGAGAATCGGGTTCCGCGCGAACTTGCGCATGCGAACGGCGCACCAGTCAGCAACAACGTGAACATCCAGACGGCCGGCCCGCGCGGCCCCGCGTTGCTGCAGGACGTCTGGCTGATCGAGAAGCTCGCGCACTTCGATCGCGAAGTGATCCCGGAGCGCCGGATGCATGCGAAGGGCGCCGGCGCATACGGCACCTTCACCGTGACGCACGACATTTCCCGGTATACGAAGGCGAAACTGTTCTCCGGGATCGGCAAGCAGACGCCGATGTTCGTCCGCTTCTCGACGGTGGCCGGCGAGCGCGGCGCGGCCGATGCGGAGCGCGACATCCGCGGCTTCGCGCTGAAGTTCTACACCGAGGAAGGGAATTGGGATATCGTCGGCAACAATACGCCGGTGTTCTTCTTTCGCGATCCGCTGCGCTTTCCCGATCTCAATCATGCCGTCAAGCGCGACCCGCGCACGGGCATGCGCAGCGCGGAAAACAACTGGGATTTCTGGACGTTGCTTCCCGAAGCGCTGCACCAGGTGACGATCGTCATGAGCGAGCGCGGCATTCCGCGCTCGTACCGGCACATGCACGGCTTCGGCAGCCATACCTACAGCATGATCAATGCGTCGAACGAACGGACGTGGGTGAAATTCCACTACCGCTCGCAGCAAGGCATCGAGAACCTGACCGACGCGCAGGCCGAGGCGCTGATCGCGAAGGACCGCGAAACCCATCAGCGCGATCTGTACGACAGCATCGAGGCCGGCAATTTCCCGCGCTGGACGCTGTACATTCAGGTGATGACCGATGCGCAGGCGAAAGCGTTCCGGTTCAACCCGTTCGACCTGACCAAGGTATGGCCGAAGGCCGAATTTCCGCTGATCGAAGTCGGCGAATTCGAACTGAACCGCAATCCGGACAATTTCTTCGCCGAGACGGAGCAGGCCGCGTTCTCGCCCGCGAACGTCGTGCCGGGCATCGGCTATTCGCCCGACCGGATGTTGCAGGCGCGCCTCTTTTCCTACGGCGATGCGCAGCGATACCGGCTCGGCGTGAACTTCGCGCATATTCCGGTGAACGCGCCGAAGTGCCCGTTCCACAGCTACCACCGCGACGGTGCGATGCGCACCGACGGTAATCTCGGCGGCGCGCCTGCATACTGGCCCAACAGCAGCGGCGCGTGGTCGGACCGGCCGCAACTGGACGAACCGCCGCTCGAACTCGACGGCGCGGCCGCGCACTGGGATCATCGCGTCGATGACGACCATTACCAGCAGCCCGGCGATTTGTTCCGGCTGATGGACGCACGGCAGCGGCAGCGTTTGTTCGACACCACCGCGCGGCAGATTGCCGGCGTGTCGCCGGCGGTGCGGCAGCGTCACATCGACAACTGCTCGCGGGCGGACCCGGCGTACGGTGCAGGCATCGCCGCCGCGCTCGAGCGATTGTTCGCCGAACGGGGATGACCGGCGGTATCCGGCGCTGCGCAACGGCAAACGCCGCGACCCGGTGACGAAGCGGGCAGACCGGGGAGCGGTGCGGCGAACCTGCACGGCGCAAGCGCGTTTGCATCGACCGCCGCCCGTCACGCGCGGGCGGCGGCCTTCGCTTCGAGCATCTTCACGAGCAGATGGAGCGTCCGGTTGACCGGTGTATCGATGCCCGCGGCCAGCCCGCGCCGCACGATCGCGCCATTCAGGTGGTCGATCTCGCACGGTTTGCCACGCGCGAGATCCTGCGCGGTGGACGAATACTGGCCGGCGGGAATCGTCGCTTCGATTTGCGCGACGATCTCCGCCGGCCCCTCGGTGAAATGGACGCCTTCGGCGGCCGCCACGGCGAGACACTCGGCGACGGTCGCGCCCATCGTCGCGCGCAGCGCGTCGCGATGGGGCATCTCGCCGAGCGGCAGATGCACGATCGCGGAAATTGCGTTGTACGCGCAATTCAGCATGAACTTGCGCCAGAGCGTCGCGCGCACGTCGTCGTCGATCCGGGTCGGAATGCCCGCTTCGCGCAGCACGTGCGCGAGCCGTTCGCTGGACGGCGACGCCTCGATCGCGAGATCGCCGCGGCCGTGGTGCAGTAAATAGCCCGGGCCGGCCATCTCGCTCGCCACGTAGACGGCAGCCGAAATGACGGGGCGGTCGAGCTCGGCGCGCAGCAGCGCGGCGTTGTCCACGCCGTTCTGCAGACTGACCACGATCGCGTGCGGGGCCAGCACGTCGCGCAACGCGCGTGCCACGTCGGCCGTATCGCCGGACTTCACGCAGACGAGGACGACCTCGGCCGATCGGGCCGCGTCGGTCTGGATCGATGCGTCGACCGGCACGCGCTGGTCGAACGTGCGCGTATGCAGGCGCAGGCCGTGGGCGCGGATCGCGTCGACGTGAAGCGGCCGGCCAATGAACACGACATCATGGCCGTGCAGCGCGAGCATGCCGCCGAAGTAGCAGCCGACCGCGCCGGCGCCGAGAACCGCAAACCGCATGATTGCTCCAGATGGGAAACCGTCGACGTGTCATGCATGCGGTATCCGCATGTGACGGGCCGGGCCAACGGGCCCACCCATTGGTATAGAACACGCGAGTCGCGCCAACTATTCCCGATGGGGCGGCGACCGGTCTCGAACGGTGCGCCGAATCATCGCCACGCAATGGAATGACCGCTACTGCTCAGGTGTTGTTAGCCAGTAGCACACCGTCGGCGTCTCCCGCTTCCCCTTCCTCCGGACCTTTTTCAGAAGATGAATTCCACCCATCCGCTTTCGCTTCCGGCCGTACCGAACCGCCCGCTGACCGGCAGCGATCACCGAACGCTCGTGCTCGCGGCGCTGGGCGGCGCGCTCGAGTTCTACGATTTCGTGATTTACGTGTTCTTCGCGGCCGTCATCGGCCAGCTGTTCTTTCCGCCGGCGATTCCCGACTGGCTGCGCCAGCTGCAGACCTTCGGCATTTTTGCCGCCGGCTATCTCGCGCGGCCGCTCGGCGGCGTGGTGCTGGCTCACTTCGGCGATCTCGTCGGCCGCAAGCGGATGTTCACGCTGAGCGTGATGCTGATGGCGCTGCCGACGCTCGCGATGGGCCTGCTGCCGACCTACGCGTCCATCGGGATCGCCGCGCCCGTGCTGCTGCTGGTGTGCCGGCTGTTGCAGGGTGCGGCGGTGGGCGGCGAAGTGCCCGGCGCGTGGGTGTTCGTGTCCGAGCACGTGCCGCCGCGCCATGTCGGCTACGCGTGCGGGCTGCTCACGGGCGGCCTGACGCTCGGCATCCTGCTCGGCTCGCTGATCGCGTCCGCGATCAACCATCACTATTCGCCGGCCGCGATCGACGCGTATGCGTGGCGGCTGCCGTTCGTCGTCGGCGGGTTGTTCGGCGTGCTGTCGGCGCTGTTGCGGCGCTGGCTCGACGAAACGCCCGTATTCGTCGAAATGAAGCGGAACCGGGCGCTCGTCGCCGAGGCGCCGTTGAAGACGGTACTGCGCGACCACGGCCGCGCGGTGATCGCGTCGATGATTCTCACCTGGACGCTCACCGCGGCGATCGTCGTCGTGATCCTGATGACGCCGACGCTCGTCGCCAAGCGCTTCCATATCACGCCCGCGCTCGCGCTGCAGGCCAATTCGGCCGCGACGTTCTGCCTGACGATCGGATGCGTCGTCGCCGGGTCGATCGCGGGGCGAATCGGCGCGGCGCGCACGATCTTCGTCGGCTGCCTGTTGCTGGGTGCATCGTTCTGGTTGATGGCCGCGCGGCTCGCCGTCGATGCGTCGCTGCTGCTGCCGCTTTACGCGGCGTGCGGCTTCTTCGTCGGCGCGGTGGCGGCCATTCCGGTCGCGATGGTGCGCGCGTTTCCGCCGGCCGTACGCTTTTCCGGCATCTCGTTTTCGTACAACGTCGCGTATGCGCTGTTTGGCGGCCTCACGCCGGTGTTCGTGTCGTTGATGCTGAAGACGAATCCGCACGCGCCGGAACTGTACGTAGGCGTGCTCTGTGTCGCCGGCGCGCTGACGGGTTTCGCGTTGCGTCCCGCGCGGTAGCACCGCGGCCGCGCCACGCACGACGCGCGGCCTTCCGCATGTGCCGGCGCCGCGGCCCGTGGGCGTTCATGCAGGCGTGACACCGTGACGATGGCGGCGCTTGCCGGCGCCCGTACGGGCCGCCGTCTCGTCCAGAATCGTCGCGGCGAATTCGACGGCCGCCGGCATCCGCGGGTCGTGCATCATCACGAATTCCATATCGGGCAGCCGCGGCAAGCCCTCGGGCGGCCCCAGTTCCCGCAGCGTGTCGTCGATCGCGCTGCGCGGCATCGGCGCGATCGCGATGCCGGCCCGTGCGAACGCCAGCACGCCGGCCACGCTCGGGCTTTCGCACGCGATCCGGTAGCGCATGCCGGCCAGCGCGAGCGCCTTGATCGCGGCGCCGCGGTATGGGCACGGATCGGGGAAGCACGCGAGCGGCACGTCGCCTTCCGGAAGCGGCTCGTGGCGCGCGAATGCCCAGGCGAGCGGCTCTTGCCACAACGTCGTGCCGTGGCCCGCGTGCGAGCAGCGGCTCCCGATCACGACATCGAATTCGCCGCGTGCGTGCCGGCGAAACAGGCTGTCGCCGATATCGACGGCGAGATCCAGCCGCAGGCCGCGCCGGGCGGCGCCATGGCGGCGCATCAGGTCGGGCAGCCAGCCGCCCGCGAAGTCCTCCGATACGCCGATCCTCAGCTTGACGTCGGCCGCTCGATCCGTTCCGAGCCTTGCCCGCGCTTCCTCGCTCAGGTTGAGCATCGCGCGCGCGTAGCCGAGCAGCGTTTCGCCATGCCCGGTCAGCGTGACGCTGCGCGTATTGCGCACGAGCAGCGCCTGGCCGACCTGTTCTTCGAGGCGAACGATCTGCGCGCTGACCGCGGACTGGCTGAGATTCAGCCGGCGCCCGGCGCCGGTGAAGCTGCGCACGTCGGCGACCGCGACGAACGTATGAAGGAGCGCCGTATCGAGGGGAGGATTCATTCATCACCCATCCGGGTTAATTCGATCAATTAATATCGTTTCCAGATTATAGGCTCACCCGCTAGGCTGCGAAGCACGGTGGGCGAGCGCGCATGGGGCGCGCCGCCGTCACTCCTGACAAGGACCGGCTCCATGACACGCGTGCTCTATATCGAAGGCTCACCCAACAAGGCCTATTCGGCATCCATCGAGGTGTGCGATGCATTTCTCGATACCTACCGGCAGGCTCATCCCGATCACGAGATCCGGAAGCTCGACATCTGGGATCTGCCGATGCCCGAATTCGACGGGGCCGCGCTCGCCGCGAAATATGCGGGATTGAGCGGCACGGCGTTGGCGCCGGAGCAGGCGGCCGCGTGGCGGCAGATCGAACGGCTCGCGGCGCCGTTCCACGAAGCGGACAGGTTTTTGTTCGGCGTGCCGCTGTGGAATTTCAGCATTCCGTACAAGCTCAAGCATCTGATCGACGTGATCTCGCAGAAGGACGTGTTGTTCACGTTCGACGAAACGGGTTTTACCGGCAAGCTGGCCGGGAAAAAGGCGGCGGTAGTCTACGCGCGCGGGCTTGCCTATCAGTCGCCGGGGTCGTTTACGCCGGCCGCCGAGTTCGATCTGCAGCGCCCTTACATGGAAACGTGGCTCAAGTTCGTGGGCGTGACGGACATCACCGGGATCGTCGTCGAACGCACGCTGTTCGGCCCGGACGGGAAGGTCGATCGGAGCCGGGCGATCGACGAAGCACGGGCGATCGCGCGTACGTTCTGAGGTTGCCGGCGCCGTGCATACGGGCGTCGTGCATACGAGCGCCGTGCATACGCGCGTCGGGCAATCGGCGCCGCGTATGCGCCGAGGGGCGAGCGTCAGCGCGCGCCACGTGCGATGGCGAGCGCGACGCCGAAGCCCACCAGCAGGCATCCGAACGTGCGGTCGATCCAGTGCCGCAGCGACAGCAGGCGATCGCGAACACGCGCGGCCGAGAAACAGATCGCCACGAGGCTGAACCAGCCGGCGTGCGCGCCCGCGATGAATGCGCCGTAGCCGATCTGCACGGTCAACGGCGTGTCGGGCCGGACGGCCTGCATGAACAGGCTGACGATGAATACCGTGGTTTTGGGGTTCAGCGCATTGGTCAGGAAGCCCGTGCGCAGCGCGGCGAGATCGGACAGCGGCGCGACGGCGGCGTCGGCTTGCGCATCGCCGGCTTTCGTCATGAGCATTCTTGCGCCGAGGTAGATCAGATAGATCGCGCCGATCAGCTTGACGGCATTGAAGAGCCACAGCGACTGACGGATCAGGAGCCCGACGCCCAGCAGCGTGTAGCTCACGTGGACGATCACGCCGAGCCCGATCCCGCATGCGGTGAGCACGCCGGCACGACGCGACAGCATCAGGCTGTTGCGCGTGACCATCGCGAAGTCCGGGCCGGGGCTGATGACGGCCAGCAGCGTAATGGTGACTACGACTATCAACTCGGTCATGGCGTCGCTCCCGCGATCGATGTCTTGGTGGCACAATCCTACCCACCATGCTTCATCGGGAAAAACGATGCTTTCTGACCGGAATGGTGAGTCTGAATCACAATCGATCCGTACCGGCTTGCCGTCGCTGATGGCGCTGCGTTGTTTCGAGGCGGCGGCGCGCCACGAGAATTTCACCCGCGCGGCCGACGAGCTGTGCCTGACCCACGGCGCGGTCAGCCGCGCGGTGCGTCTGCTCGAGGACGATCTGGGCGTGGCGCTGTTCGAGCGGCGCAGTCGTCGCGTGTTCCTGACCGAGGCGGGCCGCACGCTCGCCCAGGCCGTCCACGATGGCCTGGGGCTGATGCGTCACGCCGCCCACACGTTGCGCGCCGAGGCCGCCCGTACGCGGCGGTCGGTCCTGTCGTGCGAGCCGACGCTGCTGATGCGCTGGCTGATCCCGCGCTGGCCGGATTTCCAGGCGCGGCATGCAGGCATCGACATCCATCTGGCCGCCGCAGGCGGGCCGTTCTCGTTCGACGGCGGTATCGACATGGCGATTCGTCGCAACGATTTCGCGTGGCCGGCGGCGTATCACGCCGAGCATCTGTTCGCCGAACGGGTGGGGCCGGTTTGCCGGCCGGACAAGGTCGGCGCGTGGTTTGCGTCGCGTCGCGGCGCCCGTGCGCTGAAGCATGACGCAGTGCTGCTGCATGCGCGGACGCGGCCGGACGCGTGGAATGCATGGGCGGTGGCCGCGAATCAGCCGGCCGCGGGCCGGCGCGGGCAGCGGTTCGATCACTTCTACTTCAGTTTGCAGGCGGCCGTCGCGGGGCTGGGGGTGGCGATCGGGCCGTGGCACCTGGTGCGCGACGATATCGAAAGCGGTGTACTGGTTGCCCCGATGGGATTTGTCGAGGATGGATCGGATTACTACCTGTTGACGCCGGCGCCGGTGGCGGACGGGAGTGCGCAGGCGGCGTTGCTGGGGTGGTTGAGGGGGATGGTCTGACGCGAGCCGCCGGGCGGGATTTCAAACGACCGGCGAAGACGCGTGCCCGGATGCGCGACGCGCCAATCGATGCCGGGCGCCGCGAGGGCCGGCACTTCGTTGGCGCCCATATCGATATCGACGGCCCGGACAATATCGTCGCTGATCGAACAAACGCAACCGCGAATCGAAATAAAGAATGAATGTCGGGCCGATGCTTGCTCATGCCGGGCGGCGAACGGAAAATGCGTCAATCGACGCACGTTCGCAAGCCCGTTATTCGCGTGAACAGCCCAGGCCCGACGCTGCGCGGGCCGGCCGGATGTCGGCCCGCTTTAACCGAAATGGCCCGTGGTGACATGCACGTCGCTAAAAGAATGCCGGTGCGTGCTTTATCGCTGCAACGAATGAGTGCCGGTGAAATCGCCGTCATTCTTCATCTTTTTGACGCGGCTTTTAACGACATTCGTGCAAACCCGGGCGACGTCAGCGTGCAGCGGACATTGCCCGGCGCCTTTAAACCCGCATCCTTTACCCGACAGTCAACGACGAGGCGAAGCCATGCCACTTCAAACCGGTAATTTATTCAGCGTCGAAGGGCGGCGCGGCGGCGACGAGCGAATCGACATGCTCGTGACGGGCGCGCGCGTGAATGTCGAGCGAATCGTATCGATGGGGCACGCGAGCCCGGACGGATTCTGGTATGACGACGCGCGGGCCGAATGGGTCGTGCTGCTGTCCGGTGCGGCCGTGCTCGAATTCGAAGAAAATGCAACGCGGCTCGACATGCACGCCGGAGATTACGTGCTGATCGAGCCGCATTGCCGCCATCGTGTCGCGTGGACGCATGACGAAGTGCCAACCGTCTGGCTTGCCGTCTATTACGAACGCTGAAGAAAAGGATTGGCGTGCGGCACGCGCGGTCGATAGACCGGTGCGCGACACGCCGATCGGGCAAAACCTCGTCTACCGGTGCGGCCTGGGAATACCGCCGGTATCGATGCCCCAATCAATGCCGCAATCGCCGGACAGCGCGTTCAATCGCGCGCCGGCACAGGGCGGGAATCTTATTCCTGGATCAGGAATCGATTGCGATTCTTCGCATCCTTGATCCATGCGGGCGCGCGACCGCGGCCCGACCAGGTCGCCCCGGTCTTCGGATCGCGATACTTCGCCTGCACGGGGGCGCCCGCCTGTTTGGACGGCCGACCGCGGCGCGTACCGAAAATGTCTTTTTCGGTAATGCCGTATTCCGCGACTTTGGTGCGGATGTCGTCGACGATCGCCTGGAATTCCGCGACGCGCGCTGCTTCGGCTTTTTCGGCCAAAGCATCCATTTGGGCTTTCAGTTCCTTGTAAGTTGCCATATATCACTCTTCAGGTTGTGTCCATACATGATAGCGGTTTCAGCCCGAATGATGAAGAAAATTGCGCCGACTACGGATTCCATTGTCGATATGGCAATGCGCGACTGCTTCGAACACCTGAGAAGTGGTTCGATTGGATCGTTTGCGTCCGATCCTCTCATGCGGGACAAGCTTCGGAGACTCAATTATTCTTTATCTCTTTTCAGAAGGATTGGGGAATTCACTGATGAACAGGGATGACAGACTGAAACAGGTCGCCGCCGATTTCGGATTCGATCCGGACGAAACGATCCGCATTGGCGGAAAGTACACGCCGGTTCTGGTCGATGGCAGGACGGCCTACATTGCCGGCCAGATTCCGCGAATCGGGGAAGTCGTGCATTTCGTCGGTATCGTGGGCGAATCCGTTTCGCTGGACGACGGCCGCCGCGCGGCCGGTATCTCGGCGCTGCGTGCGCTGTCGCTGATCCGCAACCGGTGCGGCACGCTCGATGCGATCGCGACGGTGCCGCGCATGACCGTGTACGTGCGAAGCGCACCGGGCTTCACGATGCAAAGCGAAGTGGCCGACGGCGCGTCGGACGTGTTGTACGTGGTGCTCGGCGACGCCGGTGTCCATACGCGCTCGTCGGTCGGCGTGCTGCAGTTGCCGAAGGGCGCGGCGGTCGAAGCCGATTTCATCTTCGGGCTGAATCGCGGCGCCGCTGCCGGTTGATCCGGAGTGGCCGGGCCGACGGAACGAGCCGCTTTGCGGCGATCTTCCATCCTTCGCGCCCGGCAACCGTCTTCGAATACGAACCGGGTTGACGGGGCAGCGACGAACCGGTGTTCCCAGGTTGCTTCGGTGAACACACCATCGGACGTCGCCGCGAGATAGGCGTTGTCGCCGGAGATCGCGGCGCAACTGCTGGTCGGCACTTGCCGGCGCTCCATTCGTCAGATGTGAAACCCGCGCGATTCGCCGCAACGCGCGCCATCGTGTTGCCGGGAAACGATCCGTCGCGCCGTGACGCACGCGCCGTCTTCCGCCGTTTTTCCACCCCGTCATTTCCGGAAGCCGTTCCCGGCCCATATCGGCCGGCATCCCCACTTTTGGGGATGCCGGCGCCGAGCGGTACGCCTACGATGGTCAACAAGGCACCGGAGACCGGATATCACCAGAACAATCGAGCAGGCCTGCCGTTTCGCGTCGATCGCCGTGAGCGTCCGCACGGTCGATCGACACGGTTGCCGCGTACGCCGATGCGCAACGTGTTTCGTGCGTGGTTGGCGCCGCGGGCGATCTCGCGTGGATGGCGGAAGGCCTGATGTCGCATTTCGGGGAATTTCAATCACTATGCTCGCACGAGACTATGTGGAACGAGAGCTCTCTCACATCCAGAGAATGGTGGCGCTGCTGGACAGCGAGCCGAACGTCGGCGACGTGTCGATGTCGGGCCCGGGTCGCGTCAGGCATCCGCGCTACTGGCGCGGGCGTATCGAGGAACTGCTGTCGACGCCCAACGTGCCGCGTCACGTCAGAAAGCTGAGCGAAGCCGTGCTCGCGAAGATCGACGCGATGGAAGCACGCTTCGCGGCGATGAAGTAAGTACATGGTCGGGCCGGGCGGCGAAACGTGTTCCATCGCGTGGGCTGCGTCGTTTCACCCGGGCGCCGCCCGCCATCCCGCGCCGCCTGCGTCAACACGGATTTTTGCGCCCTGTCGAAAAATAACGATTTCGTTTGACAAGAAGCAGTAACCAGCGTGGTATTTCGACCAGACCCGCATCGCCGATTTGAACAATCAGACCGATTGAGTAAGATTCGCGAACGGCGTTCGACATAAACGCACGGCGCGGGGTGGTCAGATGCAGACGAACGGGTTGATTCCATCGGCATGGATCGATGACGTCTACGCCGCGGCGTTGGGCGATCAACGATGGGAAGCAGTACTGGACGGGCTGCGTTTGTCGGTCGGCGTACGCATGGCGACGCTGCTGTCGTTCGACGATGCGGCGCGGGTGCCCGCGATCGAGCGGGCGGCCGGCGACGATTCGTCATGGGTGGCCGCGTGCCATCGCAGCTACAACACCGAGTTCTACCTGTACGACCCGGTCGTGCCGGTTGCCGCCGACTGGCCGGCAGGGCGCTGGTTCGAGGACGTCAAGCACCTGTCGGTGCGGCAGCGCACACATGGCGTGTTCTATCGGGAATTCCTGCAACCGTTCGGGCTCGGCAGCATCTCGGGCCTGTACATCCACCGCGGCGAGGGTGCCGGCGCGTTCCTCAGCGTACAGAGCGGGCCCGACGCGCAGGGGCTGTCCGACGACCAGCGCCGCACCATCGAAATCATGGGCGCGCACATCAGCCGCGCGCTGCGGATCCACGCACGCATCGGCGAGCTCGAGGCGCGCGTGGCCGCCGCGGAATCGGCGCTCGACGCGGTGCCGGTGCCGGTGTTCCTGCTCGGCGCGCGACGCGAGTTGCGTTATACGAACCGCGCGGCCGATCAGCTGATCGCCGCGGAACCGGCGCTGCGGATCGTGAACGGGCGCTTCGCGCCGGAAGGCTGCGTCGACGATGCGCAATGGCGACATGCGTTTGCGCGCGGCGGGCTGTTGCTGCGGCGCGCGACGGGCGAGCCGCTGCCGCTCGCGCTGATTCCCGTTCCCGAACAGTCGCGCCTCGCGCGTGAGCGGCCCGGCGTCGCGGCGCTGATGACGGCCGCCGACCTGCGCTCGCCGGCCGCGCGCGCGCAGCGCTTGCGGGTGTTCTACGGGCTGTCGTCGGCCGAGGCCGATCTCGCCGTGCTGCTGTGCTGCGACGGGCGCTCGCCGCAGGAATGCGCGGCGCTGCGCGGCGTGTCGATCGGCACGGTCCGCGCGCAGATCAAGTCGATCTACACGAAAACCGACGTGGCCCGCGCCGCGCAGCTGACGTCGCTGGTCATGCAGACCTGAGCGACCGATGCGCGCCGGCGCGGCCGCGTCGGGCTCTATCCGCCGCCGATTCCCTGCAGTATCTTGCCGGTCCCGCCGCAGACGGTGCACGGCTGGCCTTCCACCCGGCCGGTGCCGCGGCACACGCGGCACGTGTCCTCGCCGACGCCCGGCGCGTCCGCCGGGCCTTCGTCGCCGGCGTTCGGCGGGGTAGCCGGGTCGGGTGTCGCTGATGGCTTCGTGGTCGACATCACAGGCTCCTTTCGCGTGGCACGCTGTCCGGGCGAGCATCGCGCGTACCTGCCGGCCGGGTGGCGCGCGACGGCGACGGCTCGCTCGCGTGTCATAGCGCCGCTCCCGCGTGGACCGCGTACGGATTCGGCCGATCCATTCCAGGGAGCCCGACGAGCGCCTCGCTGCCGTAGGCGCGCCGGCCGGATCGATCGAATGCGTCGCGTGATCAGTCATCCTATAACGTGGAGATGCGAAGCGAAAGAAGGCCGTCGGACGCGGGGAGGCTGCGGCGCCAGCGTCCGACCGCCTGCTGATTCGCCCCCGGAAAACGTTTCTCGAAACAATTGAGATACTGGAAATACAGTTCCCCGATTTCTGCAAAAGACCCGTGATGGTAAAGGTTATAGGGGTATGCACCGAGTGAGTTAAACGATTAACCGACGTACATTCGCTCAACACATCATACGACGTATGACTCCGCGGTCCGACGAAGCGTCCCGGCGACGCAGGCGCGTGCCGACGGATCGCCGCACAACAACGATCGACCATCAAGGAGACTCACCATGAAGCACCGATTCACCGGCTCCCGTACCGCCCTGGCCGTTGCGCTGATGGCCGGCTTCGCGATGTCCGCGCACGCGCGCGTGTTCCGCTCGGCGGACGTGCACGGCGACAACTTCCCGACCAACATGGCCGTGAAGTTCATGGGCGAGGCATTGTCGAAGCAGACGGGCGGCAAGGATTCGATCAAGGTGTTCGGCAACAGCGCGCTCGGTTCGGAGAAGGACACGGTCGACCAGGTGCGGATCGGCGCGATCGACATGGCGCGCGTGAACGGCGCGTCGTTCAACGAGATCGTGCCGGAATCGCTGATCCCGTCGTTTCCGTTCCTGTTCCGCGACGTCGACCATTTCCGCAAGGCGATGTACGGCCCGGCCGGCCAGAAGATCCTCGACGCGTTCACCGCGAAGGGGATGATCGCGCTGACGTTTTACGAGAGCGGCGCGCGCTCGATCTACGCGAAGCGCCCGGTGCGCACGCCGGCCGACATGAAGGGGCTGAAGGTGCGCGTGCAACCGTCCGACCTGATGGTCGACGAGATCAAGGCGATGGGCGGCACGCCGACGCCGATGCCGTTCGCCGAGGTGTACACGGGGCTGAAGACGGGCCTCGTCGACGCGGCGGAAAACAACCTGCCGTCGTACGAGGAAACCAAGCACTACGAAGTGGCGCCCGATTACTCGGAGACGCAGCACGCGATGACGCCCGAAGTGCTGGTGTTCTCGAAGAAGGTCTGGGACACGCTGTCGCCGCAGGAGCAGGCGGCGATCAGGAAGGCGGCGGCCGATTCGGTACCGTACTACCAGAAGCTGTGGACCGCGCGCGAGGCGTCCGCGCAGCAACTGGTGACGAAAGGCGGCGCGAAGATCGTGCCGGCCGCGCAGGTCGACCGCGCGGCGTTCGTGAAGGCGATGCAGCCGCTGTGGACCAAGTATGAGAAGACGCCGCAGATGAAGCAGATCGTCGACGAGATCGAGGCCACCAAGTGACGCGTCGCACTTCCCTGAACGGCGCGGCGGCCGCGGGCGCGCCGGCTGCCGCCCCGGACGGCGCGGGGCCCGCGCGGCCGCACGCCGCGCCGCTGTTGCGCTGCGTGAACGACGTGCTGTTCCGCGTGCTGGCGGGAATCGCGTCGGCGTGCCTCGCGGTGCTCACGGTGCTGGTGTTCTACGCGGTCGTGATGCGCTACGTGTTCGACAACGCGCCGGATTTCGTCGAACCGATCGCGCTGTTGCTCGTGATCGTGATCGCGATGTTCGGCGCGGCGATGAAGGTGCGCGACGGCGGGCATATCGGCCTCGATTCGCTGGTGCGCCGGCTGTCGCCGAAGGCGCGCACGGTCGTCATCGCGATTCAGCACCTGAGCCTGATCGCGTTCGCGATCATGATCGTGATCGGCTGCGGCAGCATGGCCGCCGAGACGATGGGCGACCGCATCCCGATCATCGGGTTGCCCGAAGGCGTGCGCTACCTGATCACGATGCCCGCGGCGGTTGCGATCATCCTCTTCTCGCTCGAGCACCTGCTCGCGCTTCGTCGTTCTTCGTCGGGACAATAACGCCATGGAACTCGCGATCCTGTCCGTCAGTTTTCTGATTTTTCTCGTCCTCGGCGTGCCCGTGTCGTTCGCGCTCGGCATTGCGTGCGTACTGACCTACATGGTCGAAGGCCTGCCGATCGCGACCGCGATGCAGGCGATGATCTCGGGGATGAACGCGTTCTCGTTCCTCGCGGTGCCGTTCTTCATCTTCTCCGGCGAACTGATGCTGCACGGCGGCATCGCGGACCGGATCCTGCGCTTCGCGCAGGCGACCGTCGGCCACTTCCGCGGCGGCCTCGGGATGGCGAACGTCGTCGCGTGCACGCTGTTCGGCGGCGTGTCGGGCTCGCCGACCGCCGATACGTCGGCGATGGGCGGCGTGGTGATTCCGCTGATGAAGCGCGAAGGCTACAGCGCGGCGTACGCGGTCAACGTGACGACGCATGCGTCGCTCGCCGGCGCGCTGATGCCGACGTCGACCAACATGATCATCTACGCGTTCGCCGCGCAGGGCATCACCGGGATGCTGCACGGCCAGCCGGTGAGCGGCGTGTCGATCGGCGACCTGCTGTTCTCGGGACTGTTGCCGGTGTTGTGGGTGATGGGCTTCGTGCTCGCCGCCGCATACTGGCAGGCCGTGCGTCACGGCTATCCGCGCCGCGAGGACGGCTCGTCCGCGCTGCCGCGGTTTCCCGGCTGGTATGCGGTGCTGCGCAGCTTCGTCGGCGCGGTGCCCGGGCTGATGGTGATCGCGATCATCCTCGTGTGCGTCGCGAAGGGCATCGCCACCGCGACCGAAGCGGCCGCGATCGCCGTCGTGTATTCGCTCGTGCTGACCGCGGTGGTCTACCGCACGCTGACGGCCGAGAAACTGCGCCGCGCGCTGTCGCATGCGGCGCGCACGACGGGCGTCGTGCTGCTGCTGATCGCGGTGTCCAACATGCTGCGCTTCCAGATGTCGTACCTGGAGATTCCGGATGCGATCGAAGGGCTGCTGAAGCAGTCGACCGCCGCGCCCTGGCTGATGCTGCTGTACATCAACATCATCCAGGTGTTCCTCGGCACGTTCGTCGACATGGCCGCGCACATCCTGATCACGACGCCGCTGTTCCTGCCGATCGCGATGGCGTGCGGGGTCGGGCCGGTGCAGTTCGGCATCATGTTGCTGCTGAACTGCTCGCTCGGCCTCGTGCACCCGCCGATCGGCTCGGTGCAGTTCGTCGGCTGCGCGATCGGCAACGTGTCAATCGGCGAGACGACGAAGATGGCGTGGCCGTACTACCTCGCGATCTTCAGCGCGATCAATATCGTCACGTACATGCCGTTCTTCTCGACGTGGCTGCCGAGCGTGATCAGCGGGCACGCCGTGTTCTGATCGCACGCTTCGCCCGTCGCGGCGCCGGACGACCGAGGTGGTCCGGCGCCGCGGTCGCATCCGCGGTTCACTTTCTTCACTTCACGTCACTTCCATGAAAACGACTCTCCTGCGGCGCGCCGTGGCGGCGGCCGCGTTGACGATGGTGGCTTCGTTGGCACACGCGGCGACGTATGCGTACGTGTCGAACAGCGACAGCCGCGACATCTCGGTGTTCGGCGTCGATACGGCGACCGGTGCGCTGACCGCGATCGAAACCGTGCCGGTCGGCGGCGCCGTGATGCCGATGGCGCTGTCGCCCGATCATCGGCGCCTGTACGCGGCATTGCGTTCGACGCCGTATCGCGTCGTCAGCTTCGCGATCAATCCGCTCGACGGGCGGCTGAGCGAGCTGGGCCGCGCGCCGCTCGCGGACAGCATGGCGTACGTGTCGACCGATGCGTCGGGCCGTTACCTATTCTCGGCGTCGTATGGCGGCAACCTGCTCGCGGTGAACCGGATCGGCGCGGACGGCGTGGCCGGCGACGTGCAGCAGACGGTGAAGACCGGCCCGATGGCGCATGCGATCCGCCCGTCGCCGGACGGCCGCTATGCGTTCGCGTCGGTGCTCGGCGCCGACGCGTGGCTGCGCTTGCCGTTCGATGCGTCGACCGGCACGCTGACCGACACGGGCGAGCCTGCGTATCGGCTGCCGGAGAAATCCGGTCCACGCCATTTCGTGTTCTCGTCGAACGGGCGGTTCGCCTACCTGATCGACGAACTCGACGGCAAGCTGCACGTGCTCGCGCTGTCGCACGGCGGCGCCGATGCGCGGGCGATCCAGACCGTGTCGATCCTGCCGCCCGATTTTCACGGCGACAAGCCGTGGGGCGCCGACCTGCATCTGACGCCGGACGGGCGCTTCCTGTACGCATCGGAGCGCACGTCGAGCACGCTCCCCGCGTATCGCGTCGATGCGAAGTCGGGCACGCTCGCGCGGATCGGCACGTTCGCGACCGAACCGCAGCCGCGCGGCTTTGCGATCGATCCGTCGGGCAGGTATCTGCTCGCGGCCGGGCAACTGTCGCCGACGTTGGCCGTGTACCGAATCGATCGCGTTACCGGGCATCTCGACGCAATCGGCAAGTATCCGGTCGGCAAGGGCGCAAACTGGGTCGAGATCGTCACGTACGACGGGACGAACTGATTCGGTGTGCGGCGCAACGGGCGGCATCGATCGCGTGCCGCCCGTTTCGCGAACGGAATGCAACCGCACTCGCGCACTCGCCCGCGCCGCGAACTACCGGTCGATCGACTCAAGTTGGAGCAGCCGCCGTCGTTAACCGATAAGGGATAACTTCGGGAGTCGATTCGCCATGCGTGATCTGAAAGTGAAAAGCAGTCTGCTTGCCGTGCTCGCCGCGTTCGCCGCGATGATCGTCGTCGGCGGCATCGTCGGGATTGTCGCGCTCGGCAGCGCGTACACGAACGCGAAGCGCCTGCACGAAATCGCGACGCAGACGTCGCTCGTCAACGACGCTTACAAGGACAGCACGCGTACCCGCTCGGCGCTCGTCCGTGCGTATTCGGCGCTGAAGGAGCACGACGATCCGGCGCAGCGCGACTCGGCGCTGCAAAGCGCGCAACGCACGTTCGATCTTTCCGCGAAGGAAACGCAGGCGTTCAAGGATGCCGCACCGGTCGGCAACCTCGGCGCGGACCTGAAGCAGGCGCTCGTCGAGTCGTCGACGCATCTCGCGAGCGTGCTCGCGCGTGCGGCCGACGCGCTACGCAACGGCGACACCGCCGCGTATGCGGCGATCAACGACAAGGAGATCACGCTCGCCGGTCAGGTGTATTCGGCGAACGTCGAGAAATTCCAGCGCATCGCCAACCAGCTCGCGCAAGACTCGATCGACGCCGACAACGCTGCCTATACGCGTATCATCGCGATGGTCGGGATTGGCGTCGCGCTGGCGCTCGCGCTGATCGTCGCGACGCACTTCGCGCTGCGCGCGATCGTGTCGCGGCCGCTCGCGAACGCGGCCGCGCTGCTCGACCGCATCGCGTCGAACGACCTGACCGTGACGGTGCCCGATGCCGGCCGAAACGAAATCGGCCAGCTGTTCGCGGCGATGAAGCGGATGCAGGCGGGGCTCGCGGCGACCGTCACCGGCATGCGCGACAGCAGCGATGCGATCCATACGGCCGCACGCGAGATCGCGGCCGGCAACCTCGACCTGTCGAGCCGTACCGAGCAGCAGTCGGCGTCGCTCGAGGAAACGGCCGCGAGCATGGAGCAGTTGACGTCGACGGTGCGCCAGAACGCGGACAATGCGCAGCAGGCGAGCACGCTCGCGGCAAGCGCGGCGGACCTCGCGCAGCACGGCGGCGAACTGGTCGGCCGCGCGGTCGACATGATGGGCGTGATCAACGCGAGCTCGCAGAAGATCGCGGAGATCACCGGGATGATCGACGGGATCGCCTTCCAGACCAATATCCTCGCGCTCAACGCGGCGGTCGAGTCGGCTCGCGCGGGCGAACACGGGCGCGGCTTCGCGGTCGTCGCGGGCGAGGTGCGCACGCTGGCGCAACGCAGCGCGAGCGCCGCGCGGGAGATCCGGCAGTTGATCGGCGCGTCGATCGACGACGTGCGCGACGGCAACGCGCTCGTGACGCAGGCAGGGCGCGCGATGGACGAGATCGTGTCGTCGGTGCGACGCGTGGCGACGATCATGACCGAGATCACGACGGCCACCGTCGAGCAGAGCGCGGGCATCGACCAGGTCGGCCAGGCCGTCACGCAGATGGATCAGATGACGCAGCAGAACGCGGCGCTGGTCGAACAGGCCAGTGCCGCCGCGACGGCGCTTGAGCAGCAGGCCGGGTCGATGCAGGTCGCGATGTCGGTCTTCCGGGTGGCGCGGGCGGGGTGAGCCGCCTGCCGACGCGGCCGTGTTCGGCGCGCTGCGTGAAGCGGTGTGGGTCATCGGCATCGGCGCCGGTGGCAGCAGTTCCGCTTGTATCGACATCGACGACGACCGTGTGCGGCCGCTCGTCACGACCGCACGGAGCGACGCGAACGCTCACCTAACCCGGTGGTGCATCGCGCTCGGCATCGCCGTCCGATGCGTCATCGCCCGACCGATCGTTGCGCCAGTGCGCAAGCTCGCGCCACAGCGCCGGCCGCGCATGGTCACGCGGCGGCAATTCAATGACATACGCGACGCCACGTACGTTGACCACCGCACCCGAGTCGGGCAGCGCGGGAATGCCCGCGGACGACGGATCGTCGTCCGGCTCGGCGGCGACGGTTGGGCAGGGCGGGCATGGCGACATCATGCGAATTCTCCGTGGGGTGTCGAAGCGGTGCATCAGTAACGGACGCGCCCGACCAGGCCGAGCGGGTCGATCGCGCGCTGGACGGCGCCGGCGAGTTGCCGTTGCGCGGCCGGCACGTGCTTGCGGTAGTACGCGATATTGACCGGCCCGACGCCATGCTCGGCGCTGAAGCAGCCGCCTGCCTGCACGACGCGGTCGTACAGCGCGCCGCGCAGCGCCACCTGCTGCAGCGGCCCGTAGCGATGCGCGTCGGCATGCGGGATCGACACGACGAGATGGCAACCGCCGTCGCCGAAATGTCCGAACGCATGACAGCGCAGCGCCGGATGCGCGGCGGCGAGCCACCGCTCGGCGTCGGCGACGAATCCGGCCAGCGCGCCGCGCGGAAACGACACGTCGAACGACAGCGGCACGCCGTCCTGCGCGACCGCGGCCGGCAGCGCGTCGCGAATCCGCCAGAACCGTTCCGCCGGCGCGCACGCCGCGTCCAGCACCGCGCGATCGCTTGCGAGCGCGTCGAGCGTCGCGACGGCGCGCTCCTCCAGCAGCGCATCGAGGCCCGGCATGCCGGTCGCGATCTCGACGAGCGCGTAGCAGGCAGCCGTGCCGGCCTCGAACGGCGCGCGCAATGCGGGAAACGCGGCGGCGACGCAACCGACCGCCGCCGCCGACATGAATTCGAACGCCGACAGCATCTCGCCGAATGCGCGTTCGAACGCGAGCAGGCCGGCGAGCGCCGCGTCGTACGACGCGAACGCGACGAACACCGCGCACGACGACCGTTCGAGCGGCGCGAGCGCGAACGATACGGCGGTGACGAGCCCGTTCGCGCCATTCGCGCCGATGAAGCATTGCGCGACGTCGAAGCCCGCGTTGCGCTTGCGCAGCGGCGCGAGCGTGTCGATCACGGTGCCGGCTTCATCCGCCAGCACGACTTCGACGCCGAGCACGTGACGGCGCACGTCGCCGTACTTGATCAGGCGGCTGCCGCCCGTGTTCGCGCCGACGAGGCCGCCGGCCGCCGGATCGCTGCCGAGATCGATCGGCACGCAGAGCCCGGCGTCGCCCGCGACGCGATTGATGTCGGACAGCCGCACGCCGGCCTCGACCGTGATGCTGCGATTGGCCGGATCGAACGCGCGAACGGCGCGCATCCGCTCGAACGACACCACGCATTGCGTGCCGCTGCGATCGGGCACGGCCGCGCCGACGAGGCCCGTGCGCGCACCTTGGGCGACGAGCGCGATCCGGTGCGCGACGGCGGCGCGAACGAGCGCGCGCACGTCGGCGGTCGATGCCGGCCGCGCGACACCGAGCGGCACACCGCCGTGATGCAGGACGTCGGTCGCATACGGCTCGCATGCGGCGCCTTCGAGCCAGCCGTCGCCGAGCGCCGCGGCGAGCGCGTGCCGCGGCGCGGCGTGTGCCGCGTGTGCGGGCAGCGCGTTCATCGTCAGCTTGCCCGCGCGAGCTGCTTGCGCAGCCGGCCGCGTACGACGACCAGCGCGATCAGCGGCACGACGCCGCCCCACAGCGGGCTGTGGCGCATCGCGATCGACACCGCTAGCGCGACGACGGTGACGGCGAGCAGCACGAGCGACAGCGAACGCGCCCGCGCGCGATCGACGAGCGTGCCGTCGACGAAGCCGCCGTCCGACCACGCGGTATGCACGATGCCGACCACCAGCACGCAGACGAGCATCGCGGCCGGCCCGAGGTCCTCGCCCCACAGACGGCTACCTGTCGGCGAAACCAGCGCGAGCACCGCACCGATCACGAGGAACAGGTCGACGCCGAGCGCGATGCTGTTGCGCTCCGCGCGGCGCATCAGCCACGCGCCGTGCACGAGCGCGAGCACGCCGCCGATCAGGAACGCGTGGGTCCAGCGCAGGTCCGGCTGTTCGGGGCCGAGCCGGCCGTAGAACAGGAACACGATCGCCGGCAGGAAGTTGCTCGCGTGCAGCAGGTAGCCGGTTATGGGATGGGTCGATTTCATCTGTGTCTCTCCTTCGTCGAAACAGCGGGGCGACGCGTCACGCGTCGTGCCAGCGGAACAGCCGCGCGGCGGCGAACAGGAACAGCGCGGTGCACGCGGTCATGCCGAGCAGTTGCGGCGCGAGCTGCGCGTACGGCGCGCCGTCGACGAGCGCGCCGCGCAGCGCGACCGCGAACTGGTTGGTCGGCAGGAACGCGAGCCCGGCCTTCAGCCACGCGGGCGCGTCGTGCATCGGGATCGTCAGGTCGCTGAAGAACAGCAGCGGGTAGTAGGTGACGTTGCACGCGAGCTCGGCGGCCGCGAGCGAGCGCGTGCGGCTGGCGAGCAGCACGCCGATGCTCAGCACCATCGCCGCGCCGAGCAGCACGATCGGCAACGCGCGCAGCCCGTCCGGCGTCGCGATCGGCAGCGCGATGCCGAACGCGACGCGCGCGACCGTCAGCAGCACGAGCGCCGACAGCGCCATCATCGCCATCCGCGCGACGATCAGCGCGGCGAGGAACACGCCGCGCGACACCGGGAAGCACACGTACAGCTTGAACGTATTGCGCTCGCGCAGCGCGGCGATCGCGGTGGTCGTCGAGTTCAGGCCGATCGCCATGAACGCCATCACCAGGATGCCGGTCGCGAAGAACGCGCCGTAGTCGAACGGGCGGCGCGTGGGCGCCGCGTTCTCGAAGCGCGCCTGCGCGGCCGGCAGCCCGAGCCGCTGCGCGGCGCAGCGCGCGAGCGCGATCTCGACGACTCTCGATGCCGCCTTGACCGCGAGCGAGCCGTTGAAGTCGTAGCGGATCGTCGCCGGCGTGCGCTCGTCGGCGCCGAGCACGACGGTCACGCGCTCGGCCGGCGCGCCGCGGCCGCCGAAGGTCGCCCTCACCGTGTCGCTGTGCGACAGGCTGGCGACGATCTGCGCCTGGCACGCCTGGTTGTACGGCGTCGCGCCGCCGGGCAACTCGAACGCGATGTCGGCCGTGCCGAGCGAACCGGAGCCGCCGAACGCGAACAGCATCACGCTCAGCAGGAACACGGGGAACACGAGCGTCCAGAACAGCGACGAGCGGCTGCGCAGATAGCCGAGCAGCTCGTTGCGCACGAGGATCAGGAACACCTTAGTCATGGCTCGGGCCCTCGGTGCACAGGCGCAGCAGGTCGCCCGGCGTGCTCGGCGCGAGCGCGAGATGCTGGATGCCCCGTTCGCCGACGATCCGGTGCACGTTCGGATGCAGCGTCGCATCGCCGAACGCCTCGACCACGTGCGCGGCCGACACGCGCACGCCGGTCACGCCGGGTAGCGCCGCGAGCCGCTTGCGCAGCGCGCGCGCATCGGCCTCGTCGCGGCAATGCAGGACCGCGCGCGCATCGCCGACGAGCTCGGCGCGCAGCGTGTCCTGGTCGCCCTGGTAGCGCACGCCGCCGTCGCGCACCCACACGAGATCGTCGACCACGCTCAGTTCCTCCTCGGAATGGCAGATCATCGCGATGCTCGTGCCGCTTGCGCGGTGGCGCAGCAGGTCGATCACGACGCCCGCGTAGCGGCGGTCGAGGCCCGTGAACGGTTCGTCGAGCACGGCCAGCTCGGGCCGGTGCGCGAGCGCAACGTAGAGGTCCACGCGCTGGCGCTGCCCCTTCGACAGCGCGCGGCACGGCTTGTCGAGCAGTTCGGCGATGCCGAGCGCGTCGGCGATCGCCGCATCGGTGTGCGCGTACATCGCGCGGTGCAGCGCGACGATCTCCGACACGCGCAGGTGATCGGGATACTCGACCTTCTGCAATTGCGCGCCGATCCGCTGCAGCGAGCGCGAATCGCGCATGAAGCGTTCGGCCGGCACGTCGAGCACGCGCACGTCGCTGCCGCCGCGCCGGAAGCCGAGCAGCGTTTCGAGCAGCGTGGTCTTGCCGGAGCCGTTCGGCCCGACGATCGCGGTGATCGCGCCGAGCCGGAACCGCACGTGGCGCGCGGAGAAGCGGAAATCGCCGGCCGCGACGTCGATCGCGCGCGCGCCGAGCGCCGCGCCCGGCGCATGCGCGTCGGGCAGCGGCGGCGTGCCCGCGCGCCGCGGCCGGTCGAACGCGGCGGGCGGGCCGAACATCGCGCGCACGGACGCAAGAAACGAAACGCTCATCGTCGGCATCCTCAGTCGAACAGCATGACCTGCGTGTCGCGCACGCCGCGGTACGGGTTGCGGCCGTGCGCGACCAGCATGTTGTCGACGACGAGCACGTCGCCGGCCTGCCACGGGAACGCCCGTTCCTCTTCGTCGAGCGCGTCGTAGATCGCCACCAGATCGTCGAACGGCATCGGCGAGCCGTCGCCGTAGCGGATCTCGTACGGAAACGCGGCGCGCGTGCCGTACATGCGCTGCAGGTAGCGATAGCTGAGCGCGCCCATCGAGCGCGGGTTCGGGTGCTGCGCGCTCGCCTGGTTGAACCACACCGTCTCGCCGGTGCGCGGATGCGTGCGCAGCGCGCTGCCGACGTGCGATACGGTCACGCTGCCGTCGTCGAGCCAGCGGCAGCCGACGCCGCGTTCCGCGCACAGCCGTTCGACTTCGTCGCGCGCCGTCGTGCCGAATGCGTCGTCCCACGGCCGGTGGTACGCGGCGAACGGCAGGTTCGGATTGGCGGCGAGGCCGTCCGCGCGGTCGCCCGGCGCCGCGAAATTGCGCAGGTACATCACGCCGCGTTCCGCAAACCGCGCGCGCAGCGCGGCCGGCACGCGCGCGGTCACGCGGCGCATGTCGCAGATCGGCGTTTCGCCGCCCGCGTCGGCCGGCTGCCGGCAGTAGAACGCGACGAGGCGCGGGAATGCGGGCATGTAGGCCATCTCCTGGTGCAGCCCGATCTTGAACGGCGGCGGCATGCGGGTCGACTCGTAGACCTGGCCGTCGATCTGCCGGCGCGGCGCGGCGCCGGCCGTGTAGCCGTTCGCGTGTGCGGGGTAGAGCGCGCCGAGGCGGCCGAACGCGGCGGTGTCGGGCACCGCGAAGCCGCGCCACAGCAGCGCGCCGCACGCATCGAGCAGCGTGTCGATCGTGTCGAGCCGCGAGCGGTACCACGCGACGAACGTCTCCGGCGACGTCGCGAGTTCGGCGCTGCGCGGGCTCACGCACAGCGGCAGCGTCGCGCCGGGCGCGACCGGCGCGCAGTGCACGTCGTCGGCGCCGAGCCGCACGGCGGCATGTGCGGCGAGGAAGGCGAGATCGGTCATCGCTCAGGCCAGCGCCGGTTTCTTCAGCAGGATTTCGAAGCCGAGCGCGCCGAGCCCCGCGCTCGGGCTGTAGATCGACGCAACCTGCGTCAGACCGGCTTCTGCCACCAGCGCATGCGCCTCGTCGAGCGTGATCTTTTCCTCGACGTGGGTCGGCGGATAGTCGGCGGCCGCGCGCATCTCGGTGAAGCGGTCGAGCAGGTGCTGCGGCGCGTCGCGGCGCATGTCGTGCACGAGCGCGATGCCGCCCGGCTCCAGCACGCGGTACATCTCGGTGAGGCTCAACGCCTTGTCGGGCAGATGGTGCAGCGTCGCGCGGCCGACCGCCATCGTCAGCGTGCCGGCGTCGAACGGCAGCGCGAGCGCGTCGCCGACGCGCATCTCGATCGTGTCGTCGAGCCCGAGTTCGCGAATGCGCGGGCGGCCTTCGTCGAGCATTGCCGGATCGAGGTCGATGCCGACGTAGCGCCAGCCGCGCATCGCCGGATCGGTCGCGAGCCGCACCGGCACGACGCCGGTGGCCGTGCCGATGTCGGCGATCGTGCCGGGCGTCATCCCGCGCGCGAGCTGGCGGATGCGGCTGATGAACAGCAGGTCCCACGGTTCGAGCGTTTCGGTGGCGAAGCGATCGTAGTCGTTCGCCGGGCGCAGGTTCTTGAGCAGCATGACGTTCCTTGTGCGAAAGGGTGAGGGTTCACAACCAGCCGACCGGCACGGCGGCCAGCAGCCGTCGCGCGGTCGCGCTGTTGACGCCGAACGCCGGGCGGCGGCGCCGTTCCACCGCATGCGCGGCCATCGCCGCGATGCGCGCGCCGAGCCCGACGCCGACGCCCCACGGCGGCGCGGCGACGCCGAGTTCGAGCAGCGTCGCGGCAGTCAGGAAATCGATGTTCGGCCGCAGCGCGCGGCGCGCGTCGGCCTGTGCGCAGCACGCGTCGAACAGCGTCACGTAGCCGCCGCCGAAGCCGCAGGCCGCGAACCGGCCGCGCATGTGCGGCGGACGCGGATCGGCGACGAACAGCGGATGGCCGAAGCCGTACAGCGTGCGTTTCGCGTCGAGCGCCGCATCGATCGCCGCGCGCCCGGCTGCGTCGAGCGCCGCCGACGGTGCGCCGGCGCCGCCGGGCACCGATCGCGCGAGCGCCGCGAGCCACTGCATCGCTTCGAGCGCGGCGCCGACGTGCGACGGCCCGCTCGCGAGGAAGCCGGACGCGATCGCCTGCGTCAGCGTGACGCCGGTGCCGATCGCGACGCGCGGCGCGAGCACGGTCGGCGTGATGTAGCCGAAGCCGGCGTGCCACGCGACGAGCAGCATGTCCATCGCGGCTTGCGCCGGCGCGTCGTGGCGCGTCGCGCCGGTCAGCGCGAGCATGCGTTGCGCTTGCGTCCGCGCGGCGTCGAGCGCCGTGCCGTAGCCGGCGCGCGGGCCGGCGGCGAACGGCCGGCCCTCGATCGCCGCGTGCAGCAGGAACGGCGCGGCGGCCGCGCACAGCAGCATCGTGTCGAGATCGGCGTCGTCCGGCGCCGGGCCGCGCATGCGTTCGAGCACGTCGTCGAGGCCGCGCAGCAGGCCGGACGCGGCCGCGAACACCGGCGCGACGCCCGCCGCACCGAGGTCGGCCGCGACCGACTGGGCGACCGAGCCCGGCGCCAGCGCGTCGGCGAACGCCGCGAGCCGCGCGGCGATCGCGGCCTCGTGCGCGCGATGGTCGGCGCGGCCGGGCGCGACGTCGAACCACAGATGCGCGAGCGCGCCTTCGAACGTCGTCGCGCCGATCAGCGCGTTCAGGTCGAGATCGCGCACGCGCAGCGCTTCGGGGTCGAGCGTCGCGCCGTCGATGTCGGTGCCGCGATGGCGCGTCGTCGGGCGGCCGAGCAGGTTGCGCGGCGCATCGGCGGTCGGGGCGGCGGGGATGCCGGAATCGAGAGTCGTGTCCATGTCATTCCGCCGCGGCGAGTTCGTCGCTGCTGACGCTGATCGCCGCGTGCGCCATCGCGGCGATCACGGCCGCGTGCTGGTCGACGACGGGCAGCACGTTCGCGAAGTAGTAGCGCGCGCTTTTCAGCTTGCCGCGATAGAACGCGAGCTCGGCCGGCATGTCGGCCGTTTCCGGCGCATCGAGCCGGCGCGCGGCGATCGTCGCCGATTCGAGCAGCACCCACGCCGACGTGACCACGCCGAACATCTCCAGAAAGCGCGTGTAGAACTGGCTGCTGCGATGCGTGTGGCCGTCCTGCACGTCGCGCGCGATGTCGTCGAGCGCGGCGGCGATCCGGTCGGCGCCCGCGCGCAGCGCGTCGAACAGCGGCCGCAGCTCCGCTTGCGTGCCGGCGTGATGCTGCTGGGCGAGGAATGCATCGAGTTCGTCGCGGTAGTACTGGATCAGCCGCGAATGGCGGCCGAAGCCGAGCTTGTCGCGCACGAGGTCCTGCGCCTGGATGTAGTTCGTGCCTTCCCAGATCGACAGGATCTTCACGTCGCGCGCATTCTGCTCGACCGGGCTCGCGTCGGTATAGCCGAGCCCGCCATGCACCTGGATCGCCGTCTCGCAGATGCGCCATGCCTGGTCGGAGATGAACGCCTTGCAGATCGGCGTCAGCAGCAGTTGCAGCTTGCGGTGGCGCTCGATCTCGGCCGGGTCGGCGTCGGGCGTCGCTTCGAGCATCGCCGCGCGCGTCGCGGTCGCGGCGAGCTTGCCGAGCAGGCCGCGGCAACCGTCGACGCGGCTTTTCATGTCGACCAGCATGCGCTGCACGTCCGCGTGCTCGACGATCGCGACGCGCGCGGCGTTCGTGTTCGACGCGCGCTCGATCGGCCGCCCCTGCAGCCGGCGGCCCGCATACTCGACCGCGTGCAGGTACGCGCTCGACGCGACGCCGACGCCGAACATCCCGGTGCTCATCCGCGCCTGATTCATCAGCGGCATCAACTGCAGCAGGCCGACGTTGCGCCGGCCGCCGAGCAGCCAGCCTTTCGTCGTGCCGTTCGCGCCGAACACGAGATGCGTGTTCGCGCAGCCCTTGAGCCCCATCTTGCGCGGCAGGCCGATGCAGTCGACATGGTTCGGCCGCAGCTCGCCGGTCTCTTCGTCGGGCCAGAAGCGCGGCACGACGAGGCACGACAGCGAGAATGAATCCGGCGATGCGGTATCGATGCGCCCGAGCACGAAATACAGCGTGTTTTCCGTCAGCTCGTGCATGCCGGCCGAGATGTAGACCTTTTCGCCGTCGATCGCGTAGATATCGCGTTCGAGCGGCGTCGCGCGCAGCGCGACCGCGGTGAGGTCGGTGCCCGCCTGCGGTTCGGTCGCGCAGAAGCACGCGTCCCAGCGGTACGCTTCGAGCGGCGCGATCAGCGCCTTCTGATGCGGCGTGCCGTGCATCTGCAGCAGCTTGACCGCGGGGCGCGTGAAGCCGCCGTACGTCATGAACGACGGATTCGCGCCCATGAACATCTCGTAGATCATCTGCGTGACGATCGGCGGCAGCCCGTGCGCGGTGCCGAACAGCGTGTTCGACCACTCGTCGCGAAAACGCGCCCACAGCGCATGGAAATGCGAAGGAATCCGTACCTGGCCGTCGTCGAGCAGCGTGCAGCCCTCGACGTCCGCCTGCTGGTAGCTGCGCCCGAGGTCGAGCGCGAAGTCGCGCGCGCGTTCGAGCAGCGCGTCGACGGACGCACGATCGTGCGCGCTGTACGGCCCGTGTTCGAGAAAGTGCCGATCGGCCTCGAACAGTTCCCACAGAAAGAAGCGCAACTCGCGCAGGCTGACTTTGTATGCGCTCATCATGCGTCTCCTTCGATATCGAGCGCGGCGTCGAGGCCGCCGGCCAGATCGACGACGGCCGCCGCCGCCGCGCCATGCAGCGCCGCGTCCCAGACGAGCACCGTGCGGCGTTCGCCTTCATCGAGCGCGCCCGCGAGCCGGATCAGCGCGGCAGCCGATTCGGCCGACGACAGATGGCCGGCCCCGTCGTGCTGGATGCGCGCGCCCACCGGGATCGATGCGGCGTCGGCCACGCGCGCCGCGAAGCCGGGATCGAAGCCGGGCGGCACGCACCAGTCGATCTGGTTCGCGCGCAGGTTGGCCTGGTCGAGCGCGCGGCGGATCGCGCGGGCGGCGACCGGCGCGAGCGTGTCGCGCAGCGCGGCCGGCGCATCGGCCCACGGATCGGCGACCGATGGCCCGAACTCCATCGCGACGGCGCGCACGCCACCCCACGCGGCCGGTTCCGGCGCCGGCCCCGCGCGCGACACGAGCAGCGCGGCGGCCGCGTCGCCGTAACCGACCAGATCGCCGAACTGGCGGAAGAACGGGTAGAGCCACTTGTCACTGAGGATCACGAGCGCCTGGTCGCCTTCGTCGAGCAGCAGCCCGTCGAGCAGCATCAGCGCCGAATACCAGCCGAGCGTGCCGTTCTGGCCGAGCGCGAACGGCGTCACGCGCTGCAGCCCGAGTTCGTACTGCATGCGGCCGACGACCGAGTCGCCGATGCCTTCGTTGAGCGCGCAACTGGCGACGATCAGATGCGTCGTGCGCGCGAGCGCGCCGGAGCCGAGCTGGTCGCGCAGGTCGAGCGCCGCATCGGCGGCGAGATCGGCGAGGCTGCGCCCCGGCGGCGCGACGCGCAGCGCGGGCCGGCCGCCCGGCGCGAGGCGCGTGCCTTCGTCGGGCGTCAGCGCGCCCATGCCGCGCGGCCGCGCAAAGCGCGCCTGCGGCAGCAGCAGATGGCGGTAGCCGGGATGGCGCTCCTGCGCCTGGATCGCGCTGAACACGACGGCGGGCGGCAGCACCACGACGCCGCCGGACAACGCGAGCGTGCCGGGCGCGGCGACGCGCGGCGCGCCGACACAGGGTTCATCGAGCGTCGACGGGGTCATGCGGCGGTCTCCTCGAGGTTCGGGCGCGCGAACGCGTCGCGATACTGCGCTTTCAGCGCCGGTCGGTCGATCTTGCCGTTCGGGTTGCGCGGCAACGCCGGCAGCGGCTCGACGACGAGCGGGTTCATGTAGGTGGGCAACGCGTCGCGGCACGCGCGGGCGATGTCGATGCGGCACGCGTCGGCGTCGAGCGTCGACACGACGCATGCGGCGATCGCCTCGCCGAGCGCCGGATGCGGAACGCTGAATACCGCGGCCTCGCGGATGTGCGGCAGCGCGAACAGCACGTCCTCGACCTCGGTGGGGCTCACGCGATAGCCGGACGTCTTGATCATGTCGTCGCCGCGCGCGACGAAGTACAGGTAGCCGTCCGCGTCGCGCCGCACGATGTCGCCGGACCATACGGCGACGTCCGGGCGCGGGATTTCGCCGTGCCGGCGCGGCAGCGGGCGAAAGCGCTGCGCGGTCAGCTCGGGCCGGTTCCAGTAGCCGAGCGTGACGAATGCGCCGCGATGCACGAGTTCGCCGGGCTCGTCGGCCGCGCATTCGCTGCCATCCGCGCGCAGCACGAGGATTTCCGCGTTCGGCACGGCCTTGCCGATCGACGTCGGGCGCAGCGCCGCATCCGCGGGCGGCAGGTAGGTCGAGCGGAATGCTTCGGTCAGCCCGTACATCAGGTACGGCGACGCGTGCGTGAACAGCGCCTGCAGACGGTGCAGCAGCGGCGTCGCGAGATGGCCGCCGGTGTTCGCGAAGCGGCGGATCCGCGTGCGCGCGGCGTCGCTCCAGCCGGCCGATGCGAGCTGCATCCACAGCGGCGGCACGCCGGTGATCGACGTGACGCCGAACGCGTCGCAATGGCGCGGCACTTCGGCCGGCTGCAGGAAGTCGAGCGGCGTGTAGCACGCGCCGGACGCCAGCGCGGTCGTCAGCTGGCTCAGGCCCGCATCGAAGCTGAGCGGCAACACGCCGAGCACGACGTCGTCGTCGGCGAGCTGCTGGTACGCGGCGACGCTGAACGCGCCCGACACCAGGTTGCGGTGCGATACGACGACGCCTTTCGGCTTGCCGGTCGAGCCGGACGTGTAGAGCAGCGCGGCCGGATCGTCGTCGACCGGGCGGCCGGCGGGGGCCGCTGCCGACGCCGGCGTGTCGGTGCCGGGCGAATCGATCGCATCGGCCAGTTCCTCGATCAGCAGCGTGCGCGTGCCGACGAGCGCGGCGAGCGCCGGCAGGCGCTTGAGCCGCTGCGCACCGGTCACGAACAGCGCTGCGCCGCTGTCGGCGACGATGTGTTCGATCTGCGCTTCCTTCAACTGCGGGTTGACCGGCACGAAGATCGCGCCGAGCGCGTTGGCCGCGAGCATCGCGACCACGGTTTCGATGCGCTTCGGCGCGTAGATCGCGACGCGCTCGCCGGGCTGCACGCCGCGCGCCGCGAGTACGGCGGCGGCGCGCCGGACGGCGCGGGCGAGCTGGTCGTACGTCAGCGTGCGGCCGCCGTCGGCATACGCCGGACGATGCGGCCAGCGCGCGGCGCCATGTTCGAGCAGGTCGGCGATGCTGATCAATGCGTTCATGATCGGCTCCTCTGGTTCAGGCAGGCCGCACGTACACGTGCGCGGCTTCGTGGGACAGGAAATGCGCCATCGAGTACGTGCGGTGATACGCGCCGCAGCGTGCGAACACCGCGATGTCGCCGACTTGCGGCGGCGCGCCCGTGTCGTCGCGGCCGATCACGTCCGCGCGGCTGCAGGTGCTGCCGACGTAGAGCGTCGGCACACCGCGCGACGGCGGCGCGGGTGAGCGGCGCACGAGCGACGGCGCGGCCAGGCGGCGCATCACCGATTCGGTCTGCGCGAGCAGGAACGCATGGGACAGCCCGCCGTCGCAGACGGCGATCGTGCGGTCCTGCCACGCCTTCACCGCGACGACGCGCGTCGCGAACACGCCCGCATCGGCGAAGATCGCGCGGCCGGATTCATGGGCGAGCGAATACTGGCCGGCCAGCGGCGCGAGCGCGGCGGCATAGCGCTCGAACGCGGCATCGCCCGGATGATCGTCGGCAAAACCGCCGCCGAGGCTCAACGAGCCGAGCGGCGCGCCGTTGGCCGGCGCGAGATCGCGGGCGAGCGCCGCGAGCAGTTCGGGCAGCACGAGCGTGTCGGGCTGCGCCGGGTCCTGGCGGATGAACGAATGCGGGCCGGAGAACACGTGCAGCCCGGCCACGGGCAAGCCGGCGGCCGCGAGCGTGCGCACCGCGTCGTGCGCCTCGTTCGGCGTCATCCCGAAGTGGTCGTGCCACTGCGCCCGCGCATGAACGCCGGCCAGCGCGCCGGCGTTCACGCGCAGCAGCACGGCGCCCGGCGTGCTGCCGCCGGCCGCCGCTTCGCGCGCGAGCGGCACGAAACGCGCGACCGCGTCCGGGTTGTCGAGCACGAAATGGCAGCGCGACGCGAGCCCCGCACGCATGAACATCTCGTCCATCGACGGATTGTTCAGGTAGCGCGGCGTCCTGATCCGGCCGATTACCGCATCGAGTTCGCCGCGGCTCGCGAGTTCGACGCCGTCCTCGTACGCATGCGCGCAGCGCGCGAGCATGTCCTGGTTCGGGTTCGCCTTCAGCGACACGATCAGCCGCGTGCCGAGCCGCGCCTTCAGCGACCGGTAGCGCGCGATCGCGACCTCCGGCTCGTACACGTAGCACGGCGTACGCAGGTCGGCGATCCACGCGTGATCGGCGGCGGGCGGAAGCGGGCGTTCAGGCGTCATGGCGGCCCACCGGATGAAGTGTGGCGGCCGCATACGCGCCGCAGTTCGACTGCATCACGCCGAGCACGCGCTTGCCGTGCGCGAGCGCATCGAGCCCGACGTCGGCCAGGTTGATCGGGAAATCCGAACAGCACGCGTGGCCGCGCGCATGGATGTTGTCCGCATAGAGCCGCTCGGCCGGCACGCGCATCGCGCGGCATAGCGCGTTCCAGCCGGGCAGGTCGGCGTTGTGCGGCAGCACGAGGTCGTACGCGTCGAGCGCATGCGGCTCGAGCGCGACGGCCGCGTCGATCGCACGGCGCGTGTACGGCCACTCCATCATGATCAGGTCGGCCTCGTTCGCGGCGACCGTGTCCGACCCGCGATGCCATTTCGCGTGCGTTTCGATCGCGATGCCGCCGAGCCGGTTCTTCGTGCTGTTGCGCGCGATCAGCATCGCGGCCGCGCCGTCGCACTGCACGCCCGTCATCTGCCGCATCCGGTAGTCCTCGCCGTACACGCGGTCGGACGACACGACGAGCGCCGCGTCGAGCCGCGGATGGCGGCGCATCAGCGCGCGCACGGTTTCGATGCCGGCCGCGACCGACACGCAGTTCAGTTGCGCGACGGAGCCGAGCCACAGCGGCTCGATGCCGAACTGCGCGGCCACTTCGTGCGGCAGGCTGCGCGGCGCCGGCGGCACGCTGAATTGCTGCGTATGCACGTGCACGATCGCGCCGACGTCGGACGGATGCACGCGCGCGGTGTCGAGCAGCCGGCCGACCGCCGCGATCGCGAGATCGGTCTCGCTCGTGTCGAGCGCCATGTGGAAATAGCGGCTGCCCGACTGCGCGATCGCGGCCGCCCGCTGGGCCGGATAGTCGCGCTCGGCGGCCCAGGCCTCGATGTCGACGGGCGGGCCCGGCAGCTCGTAGGCCACCGCGTCGATGCCGATCCAGAAGCCGGCGTCGCGGGATGCGTGGGAAGAGGGCATCGTCATGTCAGTTGAGCGGCATCGCCGCGTAGTCGAGGACGTCGAGCTTTTCGAAGGTCGCCTGCACGGTCGGCGTGAGCAGGCCCATTTCGCGGATCGTCGGCACGAGGCGCCGGAAGATCGAGCGGCGGATCGAGCTCGACACCGGCGATTCGCGCACCATCGCGCTGCATTCGCGCTTGGACAGCCCCATCGGTTCCCAGATGTCGTCCGCGCACAGGTGTTCGTACAGCACGGCCGCGCCTTCGCAGATGAACTCCTCGCGTTCGCGCAGTTCGTGCGAACTCATTTCCGCGTACACGCGGCACAGCGTGATCCGGCCGACCGCGAAGTGGCGCGCTTCGTCGCGCTGGATCCGCAGGAACAAGTCCTTGATGAACGGGTCGGTGCTGTACGCGACGACGCTCTGGAAGATCGACAGCGCGATGCCTTCGACGAGCACCTGCATCCCGAGGTTCGTCATGTCGAGCGCGCTGCTCGTGATCGTGTCGTGCAGCAGCCCCTTCAGCGAGCGGCTCATCGGGTAGCTGACGTCGAGCTTCTCGTTGACGAGCTTCGCGTACGCCTCGACGTGGCGTGCTTCGTCCATCATCTGCGCGGCCGCGCACAGCCGCGCGCTCAGGCCGCTCTCGGCCGACGCGAGCTTCGACGCGCAGATCAGCGCGGCCTGCTCGCCGTGCAGGATCTGCGACAGCAGCCAGCCCTGCGCGTGATGGCGCACCTCGCGCTTGTCGGCGTCGGCGAGCTTGCCCCACAGCTCGGTGCCGTAGATCAGGAGCGTCGGGTCGGGCATGCCGAGCGGGTTGGCCGGATCGAGGTCGTGGCGCCAGTCGACGTCGGTCGCGACGTCCCACTGCGCGGCCTTCGCCTTCTCGTACAGCCGGTTCAGCGCCTCTTCGCGCAGCGCGTAGTCGTTCGACATCAGCGCGTCGACGGGCATCGACCAGCGGATATCGGCCGTGTCCTGCATCACGGTAAGCGTGTCATTCATGTCAGGGTCTCCCCGGCCGCGCGGCGGCGCCGGAATGATGGGCGGAATCGGTGAGCGGGGCGGCGGCGCGCGACGCGCCCGGATGCGGTTCGAGCCGGATCGCGAACGACGGCCACGCGCCGCGCAGTTGCGCGTCGAACGCGTCGGCGAGCCGCGCGGGCCAGATCGCGCAGCACACGCGGTTGTCGCCGGCGAATTCCGCATCGCGCAGAATGCGATCGCCGATCCACACGACCGGTGCGCCGCGCGCGGCGTCGCGCAACGCTTCGTCGTACAGGTGCACGCCGAGCAGCACGTGCGGCGCGAGCAGTTCGGCCGGCAGCGCGCCGAAATACGGCGCGCACACTTCGATGAACACGCGGGCGTCCGGATGCACGGCGTCGCGGATCCGCGCGGTGATTTCCGCGAGGAATCCGAAATACTGCACGTGGTCGAGCAGCACGCGGCGCTCGCCGCCGGCCGCGTCGTACGCATTGCCCGCATCGTACGCGTCGCCGGCCGCTTCCGCGAGCGCGGCGCGCGCATAGTCGGCCGGCGTGCCGAGCGGCATCCGGTACGCGCTGGCCGCGACCGCGACCGGCTGCCGCGCGTCGCGCTCGATCCGGTAGGTGAAATGAACGGGACGCACCATGTCATGCCTCGCCGTCGAGAGAGAACGTCGCGTCCGGCGCGAACGCGACGTCCGCGATCGCGTAATAGCCGTTCAGCGCGAGCGAGCAGACGGCCGCGCGGCGCGGCGTGTCGCCGTCGCGGTTAGCGAGCAGCACCGACAGCCACGGGTCGCTGCCGAACGCATGCCCGAACACGCCGTGGCCGTCCGGCAGCAGCGGCGTCTTGCCGACCGACGCGAGCAGCGCGCGGCGCGACGTGGCCGGGAAGAACGGCAGCGCCGCGTGCAGCCCGGGGCGCGCCGCGCAGAACGTGCGGATGTCGCGGCCGAGCCGCACGACCGCGCTGGCCGGCGGGGCGGCGTCGGCGATCACCGACGCCGCCGGTTCGCGGCCGACGTCGACGAGCAGCGTGCAGATGCCGAAGCCCGAGCGTCCCCACGCGGGATTGCCGTGCCAGTACGTATAGCCGTGCACGTCGATGTCGACGATCTGCAGCAGCAGCGTGCGCGGCCCCGTCTCGGCCGCGGTCGCGAGCGTGCGGCGCAGCACGTAGCCCCAGCCCGCGCATTCGTACGAGCAGGTCATCCAGTCGGGCGTGTAGTCGTTCGCGCCGGCCAGCGCCTGCGCGAACACGCGATGCTGCGGCGAATCGTTCATCAGCAGCATCGACAGGATCGTCGAGCTGACCACGTAGTCGTCCGCGCCGACCGCGCCGCACAGCCGCTCGCGTTCGGCGCACGCGAGCGTGCCGATCGCGCGGGCCGTGTCGTCGAGCGGCGCGGCCACGCCGTCGCGCGACGGCGCGACGCGCCGGTACGCGAGCGCCTGCACGGTCAGCGCAGTGGCCGGGGCCGGCTGGACGGCGGCGGCCGCCATGGGGGCGAGGGGCGCGAGCATCGCCGTGTCAGGCCGCGTGCTGCTGGCTGCGCAATTGCGCGTCGAGCTGCTGCAGCGTCGTGTACTGCGTGATGTTCAGCGCTTCCGGATCGATCGAACCGTAAAGCTGTTCGCAGAACACGATCAGCTCGACGATGTTCAGCGAATCGATGCCGAGTTCGCCGATGCCGGCGTCCGTGTCGACGGTTTCGACGTTGAGGATCTTCGCGACTTCGCGGGACAGGATGTCGAGCGCGTCGGCCGGAACGTTCTGGGTCGTCATGAGAGGAGCTCCTGGAGTTGAGTGGGTTTGATCGGGATCGATCGGCCTGTCGCGTGGGTCAACTGCCGGCTTCGCAGCGCAGGCTCTTGCGAAGCTCGTGATAACAACGGTACGAACTGCCTTCCATCTTCGAAAACGCCAGCAGGTCGCGCTGGTCGTCGAACAGCTGCACCTTGCCGTCGCGCACGAGCGCGGACAGGAACTCGTTCGACAGCAGCTTGATCGCGAGCACGCGCTGCACCTTGCCGAAGCTGTAATGCGCGTCGTCGGTCTGGGCGCGCGCGGCGTCCGCGATGAAGCGGTGCACGGCGCGCGCGTCGGCGTCGAGCTCGATGCGGCCCGTCCGTTCGAGCCAGCCGACGTGCGCCATCAGCGCGCGAACGAAGTACGGCCGCACGACGGTCAGGTATTTGTTGAACACGGTCGGGCCGCCGATGCGCAGGCGATCCTCGGCGGCGACGCGCACCTGGCCGCCAACGTTCGCAAGCTGCAGGTTGCCCGCGAGGAACGGCGCGCCGCAGGTCGTGCGTTTCAGTTTTCGATACTCGTCGGGCCACACGAGATAGGCGGCCGGGAACATCACGCCCGGCACGCGTGCCGCGACGACGGCCATGCAGTCGCGGTGCGCCTCGATGCCCCACACCTTGTCGACGGTCAGCGCGAGCCCGTTGTCGTCGCTGCGCACGACCGTGCGCCAGGCGGCGAGCGTCGGGCCGCCGCCGTCGCTCATCAGGAACGCGAAGTGATGGCCGGCGTCGATGCACTCGCATGCGCGGCGGTTCTGGTCGTCGGAGAAGAACAGCCCGAACATGATGCGGATGAACGCGCGCATGAACGGCTTGAACAGGTGATGAAATCCTTCGCGGCCGATCTGTTCGAGCAGCGCTTCGGTGAGCGGCGCCTCGTCGTGCCGCAGCGGTGTCGACGCGGACGCATCCGGCAGCACGTCCGGTGCGGCGGTGCGCAGCGCGATCACCATCTCGCTGTCGAGCAGCCGCACGGCGGCGGCTTCGACGAGCCGGGCCGCCGCGTGCGGCGGCGTGCCGATCGCGTCGAGGTGGCGCAGCACCGGATACGCGGCCTGGTCGGCCACGCGCAACAGTAGCGGCGGCGCGAGCGGCGTGGCGGTCGAAGCGGGAACGGAAAGCGTGGACATGGCAGGGTTCCAGTCAGAAACGCACGCGCACGGCGGCGTCGATGCGGGTGCCGAGACCGACCATCCGGTACTCGGAATTGCTGTCGGAAAACGCGTGCGACACGGCGACATCGACGCTCACGCGCTTGTTCACGTCGGCGACGATCTGCGCGATCGCGAGCAGGCCCTTGTCCTGCGGCGAATAGACGCCGCGCAGCGAATACTCGACGCGGCCGATCTTCTTGCCGAGCCGCGCGAACAGGTAGTCGCGCAGGTTGCCGTCGACGCTCACGAAGTTGGCCGTGCCGCCGAGGCCGGCCAGCGCGGCGCCGGGCGCGACGGGCAGCAGCGCGTTGTTCGCCTGCGCCGCGCCGACCATCCGGCGCCACTGGCTTGCGTCGTAACGCGCTTCGTCGTGCGACCACTCGACGATCAGCGACAGGTTGCCGGGCAGCGCGCTCTGCATGCCGACCGCGCTGCGCCACATGTACTGGCGGTCGTTGCGGCGATCGACGGCGTCGTACGCGGCCGCCGAATCGAGCGGCGTACCGTTCGCGATGAAGGCCGGCAGCGGCCGCGTCGTGCCGCGTTCGAGCCACGCGCTCGCATAGACGGTGTTCGAGCGCGCGACGTCGAACGACAGCGTCGCGCCCGCGCCGCCACGGCCCGCGTGATGGCCCGCGAGCAGCGCGGCCGAGCCGCCCGACCAGTTGTAGGCGCCGCGTAGGAGCTGCGTCGCGCCTTCGACGTCGCGGTTGTCGACGTCGTTGCGCAGCGTGCGGTTCTCCCCGGCGATGAACTGCAGCGTGGTCTGCTCGCCGGCCCATTTCGCTTCGACGAGCGGCGTGCCCTCGACGTCGCCGTAGCGATCGTAGATGTCGGCCGTCGCGGCCCGTTTCTGGAAGAAGCCGAGCGGGAAGAACGCCTGCGACGTGTCGAGCGCGTCGATCCGCTTGCCGGCCGTGAGCGTGATGCCGTTGTCGAACGCGTAGCGCACGCCGGCTTCGTTGAAGCGGCTTGCCTGCGCGCCGAGCGAATGGTTGCTCGCGACGACGCGCGCATTCGCGAACAGGTTCTCGCCGTCGATGCGCGCGAGCAGCCCGGCTTCCTGCTGGTTGCGCGGCGAGTCGCCGATCAGGCGGCCGAGCAATGCGCGGCCGTCCATGCTGTCGACGGAGCGTGCGTAGCCGATGCCGTTGAGCGTGCCGAGCTGGTCCATCAGCGATTCTCCATGCGCGAGCGCGCAGCCGAGCGCGAGCGGGATCGCGAGCGCGACACCGGGCCAGCCGCGGCGGGCGCGATCGTGTGATGAGCGGAGGCGGTCACGATGAGCGTCGGCATCGGCGTCGTACTCACTGGCCATCGGCGAGCGTGTCGGGGTTGAACCAGCCCGACGGGATCTTGCGCGGCTGACCGTCGAGGATGTCGACGACGCTCGCGCGCTGCTTCTCGACCTCGTTGCGATAGGTGATCTTGCGGATCACCTTGCGGCCGTTCGCGTCGACCGGCGCGGAGAAATCGGCGCTGCGAAACAGCAGGCCGCTCGCGAGGAAGAACTGCGCGCGCACCGGCACGTCGGTGTCGGGCGTGACCCACAGCTTGATCGTCGGATAGACGTTGTCGGGATCGGTCGCGCTCAGGTCGAGCTCGGTGGCCGGCTTGCCGGCGATCGTGGTCGTGCCGGGGGCGGCCGTCGCGCGATAGCTGTCCGCCCAGTGCGTGCGCGTGATGTCGCTGATCACGACTTCGCCCTGCAGCCGCTGCATCCCGTTGATGCGCACCGCGCTGCGCGTGTTCGGCACGTAGAACCAGTGCCCGCGCGTCGTCGCGAGGTACTTCTGGCCGTCGTTCTCGCCGCTGCGCGTCAGCGCGAGCGTGTCGCCGTTGCCGCGCGTGTAGACGAGATAGCGCGTCGCGTCGCCGGACTGTCCGCCGACCTCGTTGGTGATCTCGATGTTGGTCTGCGTATCGGCGGCCGTGCTGCGGTACGCGTCGGCACGGGCGAGCATGGTCTGGGCCGTCGGCGTGTCGGCCGCCTGCGCGGCGAGCGGCGCGCACGCGACGAGCGCGGCGAACGTCAGGCGAATGCGATTCATGGGGCGAGTCCTTCTAGGATGTTGCGTTTCGCGAGACCGAGCGTCGCGAGCAGCGCCGCGGCCACGCCGAGCACGACGAACGCGGCTTCGACGGCGGCCACGGCGGCGGGCGACACCGTGAATTCGAGCAGGATCGGCTTCACGCGGCCGGGCGGCGCGGGCAGGTGGATCCGCGCGTGATTGAGCGCGACCATCGTCAGCAGCGCGAGCGCGATGCCGGCGGCCGCGCCGAGCAGGCCGAGCAGCGCGGTTTCCTGGATCAGCACGCCGCGCACCGTCGCGGCCGGCACGCCGAGCGCGCGAAGCGTCGAGATCTCGCGGCGGCGTTCGACGATGCTCATCAAGATCCAGTTGCTCATCGACAGCAGGATCGTCACGCACAGGATCGCGCCGAACACCGAGAACTGGTTCTTGTACAGCGCGACGACCTGGTGATAGAGCGACACGAGCTGGTCCCAGGTCTTCACGTCGAGCGTCGGCAGCGCGGCGCGCAGCGTCGCGGCGGCGGCCGGCGTGCCGGCGGTGTCGTCGAGGAACACCGCGATGCGCGACGCGCGGTCGGTGCGCAGCAGCGCCTGCGCGGCCGTGAACGTCACGTCGACGATCCGCTCGTCGACGTCCTTGTTGCCGGTGCTCATCACGCCGACGATCTGCGCGTCGGTCGCGTTGATGCCGCCGTGCGCGGTCGACGCCATCAACTGCACGACCGAGCCGACGTGCACGCCGAGCTTGCGCGCGAGTTCCGCGCCGACGACGACTTCGGTGCCGGCATTCGTCGGCGACAGGTAGCGGCCCGACAGCACCGTGTGATAGTCGAAGAAGCCGGGCGGCTCGCGGTTCGGCTCGATGCCTTCGCCGACGAAGCCGTAGCTGAGGTCGCCGTTCGACACGAGGCCGTCGAAGTCGATGCCGCGTGCGGTCGTCGCGACGCCGCGCAGCTTTGCAATCGCCTGCGTGGCGGCGGCCTGCTCGTCGGCGGTCAGCCCGTACTGCAGCGGCCGCTCGCCGATCAGGTCGAGATAGCCGTGGTGCAGCACCTGCACATGGCCGACGCCGCTGTCGATCGACCCTTCGCGCACCGCGTCGAAGGTCGCGATCACGTAGCCGAGCGCGAGGCTCGACGCGAACGCGGCGACGCCGATCATCGCCATCGTCAGCACGGTGCGGCGCTTGTTGCGCCAGAGGTTACGCCACGCAAACGTCGACCAGTTCACGATTCACTCCCGGTACGCCGTCGCGCATCTCGATGCGGCGCGGCAGGTGCGCACACAGACGATCGTCGTGCGACGCAATCAGAAAAGCGGTGCCCAGCGTGCGGTTGGTGTCGAGGATCAATTCGGCGACCGCCCGCGCGTTGGCGCTGTCGAGGCTCGCGGTCGGCTCGTCCGCGATCACGATCGCCGGCTCCTTGGCGAGCGCGCGGGCCAGCGCGACGCGCTGCTGCTCGCCGCCGGACAGCTCGCCGGGGCGATGCCGTTCGCGCGCGGCGAGCCCCACCGCGTCGAGCATCGCGCGCGCGCGTTCGCGCCGCGTGCGCGGCGTGCCCCACGCGAAGCAGCCGAGCTCGACGTTCTCGAGCGCCGACATCACCGGAATCAGGTTGAATTGCTGGAACACGAAGCCGATGCGTTCGCGGCGAATCCGTTCGAGCGTGTCCGGCGCGTCGTCGATCCGGCGGCCTTCGAGCCAGCGTTCGCCGCTGCTCGGCACGTCGAGAAAGCCTGCGAGGTTCAGCAGCGTGCTCTTGCCGCTGCCCGACGGGCCGACGAGCGCGACGACGTCGCGCGGAGCGATCGAGATCGTCGCGCCGCGCACCGCGACGACGTGGTCCGCGCCCTCGTACACGCGCGTGACGTCGCGCAGTTCGAGCACCGGCGATAGCGACGCGGGCGTCATGCGAACGCTCCCTGGCCGGCTTCGGCGACGGCGGCCGATGCGGCGATCACGGGCAACGCGCCGTTCGCATAGAGATCGCGGCATTTCAGGCGCTGCAGCTTGCCGCTCGTCGTGCGCGGCAGCGAGCCGGGTTCGACGAAGCACAGATCCTGCGCGGCGAAGCCGATGCGCGACGCGAGCAACTGCTGGCACTCGGTGCGCGTTTGCGGCGTCGCGTCGACGGGCCGTGCCTCGATCGCGACGACCAGCCGCTCGGTGCCGGTTTCGGGGTCGGGCAGGCCGAACGCGATGCACGTGCTCTTGCGCAGCGCGCTGTGCGACGCGAGCGCTTCCTCGATCTCGTGCGGGAAATAGTTGCTGCCGCGAATGATGATGACTTCCTTCTTGCGGCCGAGGATATGCAGCTGGCCGTCCGCGACGTAGCCGATGTCGCCGGTGCGGAACCAGCCGTCGGCCGTCAGCGGCGCGGCGATCGTGCCGTCGTCGGGGGCCAGGTAGCCGAGCATCACCGACGTGCCGCGGATCGCGACTTCGCCGACCGCGCGGTTGCCCAGCGCATGGTCGCCGTCGTCGAGGATGCAGAACGCCATCCCGTCGATCGGCGTGCCCATCGCGAGCACCGTTTCGGTCTCCGTCTCGCGCCCGTCCTTCGCGGCGGCCGGCTGCGCGTCGCGGCGCTCGATCAGCGCGCGCCGGTCGAGCGTGTCGGCGATCACGTACGGTGCGCCCTCGACCGCGCCTTCGTGCCATGCACGATGCATCGATACCGCGAGCGTCGATTCGGCCATCCCGTAGCACGGCTGCAGCGCCGACGCCGCCAGCCCGTACGGCGCGAACGTCGCGGCGAAATCGCGCAGCGTCGCGTCGTCCACGCGTTCGCCGCCGATGAAGATGTTGCGGCACGCGGACAGATCGACGCCGTCCATCGCGGCGGCATTGAAGCGGCGCACGCAGTAGCGCAGCGCGAATGTCGGCACGGACGTCGTCGTCGCGCGTGCCGATGCGATGCGCTTCAGCCAGCCGAGCGGATTCCGGATGAAGCTGTTCGGCTGCATCATCAGCAGCGGCGCACGGTAATGCAGATTGGACAGCAGCGTGAGCAGCCCCATGTCGTGATAGAGCGGCAGCCACGACGCGGTGCCGTCGCCGGCCGCGATATCGAAGCGCACCGACCCGCCGATGCCGAGCACGTTCGCGATCACGTTCTCGTGGCTCAGCACCGCGGCTTTCGGATGCGACGTCGAACCCGACGTGAGCTGGACATGATGCGGATCGTGGCCGCTCTTCGCGCTGATTGGCGCGCGCGCGCCGGCATTCGCGGCGCTCGACAGCGTCGCGAGATCGACGACGCGCGTGGCGGCCGCCGGAAACGCGTCGTCTCGCCACGCCGCGGCCTGTGCATCCGCGGCGATGACGAGGCGCGGCCGGTACAGCTCGCACGCGACGTCCGCCACCTGCCGCGCGGCCGTCGGCCGCCGCACGGGAACCGGCACGGTGCAGGGCAGTGCACCCGTCATCACGCAGGCCATCATCGCGGCCGCATGCTCGACCGACGCGGGCAGCGCGAGCATCACCAGATCGTTCTCGCGCACGCCGAGCTCGTGCAGCGCGCCGGCCTGGCGAAACACCTCTTGCGCGAAGTGCCGGTACGTGATGCCCGCTTCGCGGCCCGCATCGTCGACGAACGTCATGCGATGCATGGCGCCCGCGACGTCCTCGAGCGATTCGATCAGGCGATGAATGGTGGATGCGTACTTCGTCACGAGGGTTCTCCCCTTGAGGAACACGGCCGCTCGCGCCACGGTGCCGGCGGCGCCGTTCGTCGAGTGAGGAGGATTCTTGCCGGATCGATCGGCGGCGACAAACGGAATCTATGCAGGCTATGCATGAGCGGTACGCATCCACGAGGTGACTGGTCGGTCTCATTCGACCGGTCGTCTAGTTCACGATGTGGTGCGCTCATGCGCGGGCGTCATGCAATGCGTTCGGAAAATTCGTTTGTCCGAAACATCGACTCACAGAAGAATGGCAACCCGGCAGCGCGCCAGCGTCGCCGCGTCATCGTGCCGGGCAGCCCGGCCCAAGGAGAGCGTCTTGTCCGTCACCTCATCGCTTGTCGCCCGGCCGAAACCGGTTACAGACATGAAGAGCCGCCCGAGCGGCGTGGTCTTCTCGCTGAAGCTGGTTGTATACGTTGCGCTCGTCGCGCACGGGATGATGTTCGCGCTGTCGGCGTTCGTGATCCTGAAGGCGGTCGGCATCCTGCTGATCGGTGCGATGTATGCGCACGGCGTCGAGCTGCAGCACCAGGCGCTGCATTACCAGGGGTTCCGCAGCAAGCGCCTGAACATGGTGTTCGGCGTGCTGCTCGGCATGCCGATGCTCGTGTCGTTCCACGCATACCAGGACAGCCACCTGCGCCACCACCGGCTGCTCGGCACGCCGGAGAACAAGGAGTTCTTCGACTACGGCGACCAGTACGGCGCGAGCCCCGTCGTCAATGTCGGGCTGTGGATGTGGCGGCTGTCGATGGCCGCGCACTATATCCAGTTCGCGAGGAACGTCGTGAAGCTCGTCGTGCCGGGTGCGCGCTTCGGCGACAACGCGCTCGTGTCGCGCGCGATCCGCCGCGACTACCTGCTGATGGCGGCCGCGATCGCGCTGCTCGCGGCGCTGTCGTTCGTGCTGCACACGTGGTTCGTCGTCTGGGTGTGGGTCGTCCCGCTCGTGTTCGTCGCGGCGCCCGTGCACGCGCTGGTCGAGATGCCCGAGCACTACCGCTGCGACCTGACGAGCACCGACCCGTTCCGCAACACGCGGACGATCGAGAGCAACGCGTTCATGACGTGGTTCACGAACGGCAACAACTATCACGTCGAGCATCACATGATGCCGAACCTGCCGATCGAGCGGTTGCACGACCTGCATGGCGCGATCGCGCCGCGCATCCGGTATTACCACCGCTCGTATCGGCAGTTCTACCATGCGCTGCTGTGCGGCCGGCTCGCGCCGCGTTCGGTGGACGACGATCGGGACGATCGCGAGCCCGATGCGGAAGCCGCCGCGCCGGCGTCGACGCAGTCGGCATGAGCGCCGGTGCGGATTGCATGGCGACGACGGTGACGACGATGCTCTATCCGGAACTTTTCAGGTCGCTCGAAGCTGTCCGCTGGGACATGGAGAAGGACATTCAGTGGGACAGGTTCGACGCTTCGCTGCTCACCGACGAGCAGGCGAAGACGATCAAGATGAACGCGATCACCGAATGGTCGGCGCTGCCCGCGACGGAAATGTTCCTGCGCGACAACCAGCACGACAGCGACTTTTCCGCGTTCATGAGCGTGTGGTTCTTCGAGGAGCAGAAGCATTCGCTCGTGCTGATGGAATACCTGCGCCGCTTCAAGCCGGAACTGGTGCCGACCGAGGAGGAACTGCACGCGGTGCGTTTCCAGTTCGATCCGGCGCCGCCGCTCGAGACGCTGATGCTGCACTTCTGCGGCGAGATCCGTTTGAACCACTGGTACCGCTGCGCGGCCGACTGGCACACCGAGCCCGTCATCAAGCAGATCTACGAAACGATTTCGCGCGACGAGGCGCGTCATGGCGGCGCGTACCTGCGCTACATGAAGAAGGCGCTGAACAACAGCGGCGACGTCGCACGTGCGGCCTTCGCGAAGATCGGCGTGCTGATGGCGTCGGCGCGCCGCACCGAGAAGCCGCTGCACCCGACCAACCTGCACGTGAACCAGGCGCTGTTCCCGCGCGACACCGTGCAATCGCGCCTGCCGGATCCGGAATGGCTCGAGCGCTGGCTCGACGAGCAGATCCGCTTCGACGGCGAGTGGGAGAAGAAGGTGGTCGAGCGGATCCTGCACAACCTGTCGATTCTGTTCGAACGCACGTTCGCGACCGCGCAGGAGCTGAACCGCTATCGCCGCGAAGTGACCGCGCGGACGAATGAGGTGCCGGGCAACGCATAGTGAATGGGCCCTCGCGCGGCGCGGCGGCCACCGGATTCCGGCCGACAGGCGAACCCGATGTACGCCGATCGGCATTGCCGGCCGGCGGGTTATTCATTTCCGGAAATAATCGGCTCATCAGTTTCTTGAACTCGCATGGCAAGCTTGAATGTCGTGTGTTTAGTATTGTTCAATAAACGTTGAATTCCGGATTTAAAAGGCATTTGCTTGCCTGTTGCGGGCGGTTTGTTTTTTCGCAATCCGGAAAACATAATGAATAGTCGGCTGATTGAAATTGAATTGTATGCGTCGGATGCCGGCTTTCCCGGTACGAAGCAATCCCCGAGACAGCGGCTGATTTAGCCGATAAATACCTGTTTTGGCGAGAATTTGTCCACTGTTTTCGAGCCTTCCATTCACTTGTATATCGATTTACAAAATCACTACCCGATAATATTTGTGTAAGAAAATATCGATGTAACGAAATTCGATAGATAAATACAAGTGTCACGATTGAAAATAAGAATGGAATGCATCCGTGCTTTCACTATAAAATCGTTTCAGAATCCAAATAGGAGAGACGATTCAGGGAGACGAGCGGCAACTTGCCTGTCGGTGGGTGCAACTTTGAGGCGGCGGTATGGCTAATGTGAGATTGGCAAAGAGATTGAGAAGTTTGCCTTCGCTGGATTTCCTGAGAGGCTTCGAATGCGCGGCGCGCCATTTGAGCTTCACGCGTGCGGGGCAGGAACTGAACGTCACGCAGTCGGCCGTGAGCCGCCAGGTCAAGGCGCTCGAGGAGCAGCTCCGGATCGAGCTCTTTCATCGGCACATTCGTTCGCTGACGTTGACCGACAAGGGGCGCGAGTTGTACGACGCGATCTCGTTCGCGTTGTCCGATCTCGAATCCGTGGTCGGCAAGCTGTCGTCGAGTGTCGGCCAGCGCGCCATCTCGTTGTCGACCACCGTCTCGTTCGCCGCGCTGTGGCTGATTCCGCGCCTCGGTTCGTTCCGCGCAAGCTATCCGGACATCGACGTGCGCGTGTCGGCCACGAGCGAAATCGAAGATCTCAAGCGCAAACGTTTGCATCTGGCCGTGCGCTATGCCGGCCCGTATACGTCGACCGACGATACGGACGTGCTGTTTCGCGAGCGTGTCGTGGCCGTATGCAGCCCGAGCCTGATGACGGCGGCGGGCGACGCCGCGTCGATGAAGCCGGCCGACCTCGACAAGCACGTGCTGCTGCATCTCGACGACCCGCGCGGCGAATGGCCGTGGCACGGGTGGAGCCAATTGCTGAAGGAACTCGGCGTGCCGCGGCTGCGGCCGGCCGGCGCGCTGCACTTCAGCCAGTACGATCAACTGATCCAGGCGGCGGTCGACGGGCACGGCATCGCGATCGGAAGGCGGCCGCTGGTCGACGGGCTGTTGAAGCAGGGGCGGCTCGTCGAGCTGTTCCCGCATTGCACCGTTGCATCGGGCAGCTATGTGCTCGTGCAGAACCCCGATGCGTGCAACGAATTCGATATCGCGGTGCTGACCAACTGGCTGCTCGAGCAAGCATGCCATCCGCTCGTGTCGGAGCACGACACGGCCGGCAGCAACGTGCTGCCGATGTATCGCGTCGGATAGCGCGGCACGGCGAATGCGCGGTGCGCGGCGTCATGCGCAGCCGCTGCAAATTGTGCGATGATGCGCCGCTTCGCGTTCGTCACAGAACGCCGCCATCGCGGCGCCCGTTTCCGGGCTGCCGCCGAGCCCTGACACTCCGGAGGCAGCATGCCCGCACAGCGCATTCAAGGCAGTACCCTGCATTACCACGATCATGGCACCGGGTTTCCGGTGCTGCTCGGGCACAGCTATCTGTGGGACGCCACGATGTGGGCGCCGCAGATCGATGCGCTGTCGAGCCGGTATCGCGTGATCGTGCCGGACCTGTGGGGGCACGGCGAATCGGGCGCGCTGCCGCAAGGCACGCACACGCTCGACGACCTCGCCGCGCACGCGAGCGCGCTGCTGGACGCGCTGGACATCGAACAGTGCGCGGTCGTCGGGCTCAGCGTCGGCGGCATGTGGGGCGCGCGGCTCGCATTGCGCGAGCCGCGGCGCGTGCGCTCGCTCGTGATCATGGACGCGTCGCTCGAAGCCGAGCCCGATGCGACGCGCACCCGCTATTTCGCGATGCTCGATGCGATCGAGGCCGCGGGCCGCATCGCGCCGCCGTTGCTCGACGCGATCGTGCCGCTGTTCTTCCGGCCGGACGTCAATCTGGAGGGCCCGGTGCCGGCCGCGTTTCGCCAAGCGCTCGCGAACCTGCCCGCCGACCGGCTGCGGCAATCGATCGCGCCGCTCGGCCGGCTGATTTTCGGCCGGCCCGATACGCTCGCGGCACTCGCCGAACTCGATGCCGCGCGCACGCTGCTGATGTGCGGCGCGGGCGACATGGCGCGCCCGCCGTCGGAAACCGTGAAGATGGCGAACGTGATCGGCTGTGCGCACACGCTGGTGCCCGACGCCGGCCATATCTCGAACCTGGAAAATCCCGCGTTCGTCACGCGCGCGCTGCTCGACTGGTTCGACGCGCAGCAACTGCAGGCGAACTGACGATCGCGCGAACGGCGACGCCCGCGCAGGCCGCGCGGCGTCGCATCGATCCGCGTCACGCGCGCTCGCTGACCGGCGTGAACTTGCGATCGCGCACACGCGCTTCGTCGGCCCCGCCGCGCACGAGGCTCAACGCTTCCGCGCGGCTCGCGACGCACGGCCCGGAACCGGGCAGCGGCTGGCGCGCGGTCTCGCGCAGCGCGAGCACCGACACGATGCCGATGAACGACGCGCCCATCAGGTAGTACGCGGGCATCATCAGGTCGCCGGTGCGATCGACGAGCCATGCGGTGACGAGCGGCGTCGTGCCGCCGAACAGCGACACCGACACGTTGAAGCCGATCGCGAGCGCGCCGTAGCGGATCCGCGTCGGGAACAGCGCGGGCAGCGCCGACGGCATCACGCCGGTGAACGTCGACAGCAGGATGCCGTAGATCAGCATCCCGCCGAAAATCGGCAGCATGGCGCCGGTGCGGATCAGCATCAGCGCCGGCACCGACAGCGCGAGCAGGCCCACGCAGCCGGCCATCATCACCGGCTTGCGGCCGATCTTGTCCGACAGATGCCCGGCGTACAGCGTCATCGGCATCATCAGCACCATCACGAGCAGCACCATGAAGAGCCCGAGCGATTCGCGCACGTGCAGCGTCGCCGACAGGTAGCTCGGCAGATACGACAGCGCCATGTAGTCGGTCACGTTGAAGATCAGCACGAGGCCGACGCATTGCAGCAGCGGCTTCCACTGTTCGACCAGCAGCGTCGCGAAGCGCTGCTTCGGCCGCGCGCGCTCGTCCGCTTCGCGTGCTTCGGCTTCCTTTTTGAATGCCGGCGTTTCCTCGAGCTTGAGCCGCACGTAGAGGCCGACGAGGCCGAGCGGGCCGGCGATGAAGAACGGCACGCGCCAGCCCCACGACAGCAGCGCTTCCTGCGACAGCGTGGCCGTCAACAGCGCGACCGTGGCCGCGCCGAGCGTATAGCCGATCAGCGTGCCGAACTCGAGGAAGCTGCCCATGAAGCCGCGGCGCCTGTCGGTGGAGAACTCGGCGATGAAGGTGGCGGCGCCGCCGTATTCGCCGCCGGTCGAGAAGCCCTGCACGAGGCGGGCGACGAGCAGCAGGATCGGGGCCATGATGCCGATCGACGCATAGCTCGGGATGAGGCCGATCGCGAAGGTGCCGACGGCCATCATGATCATCGTGGCGGCGAGCACGCGCTGGCGGCCGATGCGGTCGCCGAGCGGGCCGAACACCATGCCGCCGAGCGGGCGCACGAGGAACGCGGCCGCGAACGTGCCGAAGGTGGCGAGCAACTGCGCGGACGGGCTGCTGGACGGGAAGAACACCTTGCCGAGCGTGACGGCGATATAGCTGTAGACGCCGAAGTCGAACCATTCCATCGCATTGCCGAACGCCATCGCGCCAACCGCGCGCTTGAGGACGGCCGGGTCGACGATCGTGACGTCATCCAGCTTGAGGGCCTTGCGCGAAGACCGGGCTTTCGCGGGGTGCGCTTGCGATGAACTCAATGAACGCTCCTGGAATTGCCTTGGCAACCGGCAGGCGCGCAGCGGGGCCGTGCGGGCCGACGGGCAGCGAAGGCGGATATCTCGGGGATGCCTCGATGCCGGTGGCGTGACGCGCGCAGCGGACGACACCGGGCAGGCGTGTTGTGCGAACCAGTTTAGAGAAACGCGCGCGAGCGGCTATCGGTCATGCGCCCGGAACCCGGTGGTAAACGACACGCGGGCAGCCGCGCCGGTCGTGCGTGGTCGGGCCTCGGCCCGATGTGCACGCTCATCTCGCCGCGCGCGTGCTGGCGGAAACCAGCAACGCGACGAACGCCGCTTCGTCCGCGCGCAGGCCGCGCGGCGTACGCCGGACCGCGAGCGTGGCGAGCGCGCCGGACTCGAACGCGTCGAGCACGGCCGGATGAATGTAGCAGCGCCGGCAGACGGCCGGCGTGTTGCGCAGCAGGTCGGCCACCGCGCGCACGGTCTCGACGATCTGCTTGCGCGCATGCGTGACGCCGCGATGCGGCGTGCGCCGCAACAATCCCAGCGCGTGCACGCTGCCGGCCCACGTCCGGTAATCCTTCGCGGTGAAATCGGCGCCGCCGGCCTCGCGCAGGTAGTCGTTCACGTCGGACGACCCGACCGGATGGCGTACGCCGTCGTCGTCCACATACTGGAACAGCTCGTGACCGGGCAGCTCCGCGCAGCGCCGCACGATCCGCGCGACCCGCGCGTCGTCGACCGTCACGTCGTGTTCGATCCCGCTCTTGCCGGCGAAGCGCAGGCGCACCCGGCCGGGCTGGATCTTCAAATGGCGCTTGCGCAGCGTCGTCAGCCCGTACGAGCCGTTTTCGCGCGCGTATTCCGCGTTGCCGATCCGCGCGAGCGTCGTGTCGAGCAAGCGGACGATCGTCGCGACGACCTTGTCGCGCGGCATGCCCGGCAACGCCAGATCGCGCGTGACGCGCGCGCGGATGCGCGGCAGCGCCCGCGCGAACGCGGCCATCCGCGCGTACTTGTTCGCATCGCGGGTCGCGCGCCACTGCGGGTGATAGCGATACTGCTTGCGCCCGCGCGCGTCGCGGCCCGTCGCCTGCAGATGGCCGAGCGGATCCGCGCAGATCCACACGTCGGTATAGGCGGGCGGGATCGCGAGCGCGTCGATGCGGGCGATTTCCGCGGCATCGCGAATGCGCGTGCCGTCCTGCGCGTAGTACGCGAAGCCGTTGCGCAGCCGGCGGCGCGTGTAGCCGGGGTGGCGGTCGTCGACATGGCGCAGTGCGGCGACCGTGCCAGAAGCGTGCTGCTTCATGCCGCGGGGCGCCGGCCGGCGACGGCGACGGCGACGGCGGCGGTGCGCGGCGACCCGCGTTCACGTGCAGCGATCATGCTTGTCTCCTTGGGTTCGCGTGAAGGGCGGGCGTCCGGCATGGGGTGCGAACAGCCATGGCGAAGGAGCAAGAACCGTGCGCCGCCCCGCGCGGGGCGGCCAGCGCGGTTAGGTGTTTATACGTATGCCGATTCCGATATCAGCCCAATCCAACATTTCATTGGAAGGTTATCGGACTTGTTCCTAGACTGATGCGGGGCATGTATACCGCGCCGGCCGGACACGCCGGCCGGCGCAGCCCGATCCGCGCCAGCGCCACGCAGAAACACAACAGCGCCGCGGCACACAACGACATCATCGGAGACGGACCATGACATTCATCAGGAAGCTGGCGGCAGGCGCGATCGTCGCCGCGGCGACGGTGCTGGCAGGCGGCGCGCACGCGCAGCAAAAGCCGATCACGCTCGGGTTCTCGCAAGTCGGCGCTGAAAGCGCATGGCGCACCGCGAACACCGTGTCGGTGAAGAGTGCGGCGAAGGACGCCGGCATCAACCTGAAGTTTTCCGACGCACAGCAGAAGCAGGAGAACCAGATTCGCGCGATCCGCTCGTTCATCGCGCAGAAGGTCGACGTGATCGCGTTCTCGCCGGTCGTCGAATCGGGCTGGGAGCCCGTGCTGACCGAGGCGAAGGCCGCGCATATCCCCGTGATCCTGACCGACCGCGGCGTCGACGTGAAGGACCCGTCGCTGTACGTGACGATGATCGGCTCCGACTTCCTCGAGGAAGGACGGCGCGCGGGGCACTGGCTGGAAGAGCGCTACAAGAACGACGCAGGCCCGATCAATATCGTCGAGCTGCAGGGCACGGTCGGCTCCGCGCCGGCCAACGATCGCCGCGCGGGCCTGCTCGAAGTGATCAAGAACAATCCGAAATTCAAGGTGATCGCCTCGCAGAGCGGCGACTTCACGCTCGCCGGCGGCAAGCAGGTGATGGAAGCGTTCGCGAAGACCTACGGCAAGCAGATCAACGTCGTCTACGCGCACAACGACGACATGGCGCTCGGCGCGATCCAGGCGATGGAAGAGGCTGGCATCAAGCCCGGCAAGGACGTGAGCGTCGTGTCGTTCGATGCGACGAAGGGCGGCTTCCAGGCGATGGTCGCGGGCAAGATCAACGTCGACGTCGAATGCAGCCCGCTGCTCGGCCCGCAACTGATGAGCGCGGTGAAGGACGTCGTCGCCGGCAAGCCGGTGCCCAAGCGCATCGTGACCAACGAGACGGTGTTCCCGATGAACGTCGCGGCGCAGGTGCTGCCGACCCGGAAGTACTGACCTGTCCGCACGGGCGGCGGCCTGGCGGCCGCCGTCCGGCGACGCTTCGAGGGAGGCTGCATGCAGAGTCCGCCGGTGGTCGAGATGATCGGCATCGACAAGTCGTTTCCGGGTGTCAGCGCGCTGCAGCGCGTCGATTTCCGGCTGTTTCCGGGTGAGATCCACGCGTTGATGGGCCAGAACGGCGCGGGCAAGTCGACGCTGATCAACGTGCTCACCGGCGTGCATGCGCACGATGCGGGCGAGATTCGCGTCGGCGGCGCGCCGGTGAATTTCGCCGCGCCGCGCGAGGCGGAGGCGGCCGGGATCCAGACGCTCTACCAGGAAGTCAACCTGTGCGCGAACCTGTCGGTCGCGGAGAACATCTTCGCGGGCCGGCAGCCGATGCGGCGCGGCGCGATCGACTGGAACACGATTCACGCGCGTGCGCGGGCGGCGCTCGCCGAACTCGACCTGTCGCTCGACGTCACGCGCTCGCTCGACGCGTATCCGATCGCCGTGCAGCAGATGGTCGCGATCGCGCGCGCGGTGTCGGTCGACGCACGCGTGCTGATTCTCGACGAGCCGACCTCGAGCCTCGACGACGGCGAGGTCGCGCGGCTGTTCGACGTGCTGCGGCGGCTGAAGGCGTCCGGCATCGCGATCCTGTTCGTCACGCATTTTCTCGAGCAGACCTATGCGGTGTCCGACCGGATCACCGTGATGCGCAACGGCGAGCGCGAAGGCGAATACCTCGCGCGCGACCTGCCGGTCGACGTGCTGGTCGCGAAGATGACCGGCCGCGAACGCATGTCCGATACGCTGCAGGCGGGCGCGGCGGCGGTCGAGCGTGACGCCGCGGCCGCCGCGCCGTTCCTGTCGATGCGGCAGGTCGGCCGGCGCGGGATGATGAGCGCGCTCGATCTCGACGTGCGCCCCGGCGAGATCGTCGGGCTGGCCGGGCTGCTCGGCTCGGGCCGCACCGAAACCGCGCAACTGGCGTTCGCCGCGGCGCGCCCGGATACCGGCGCGATCGAGATCGACGGCGCGCGCAAGCGGCTCGCGTCGCCGCACGACGCGGTGCGCAACGGCATCGCGTACTGCCCGGAAGACCGCAAGAAGGAGGGCATCGTCGCCGCGCTGTCGATCCGCGAGAACATCGTGCTCGCGCTGCAGGCGCGGCGCGGCTGGTGGCGGCTGATCGGGCGGGCGCGCCAGCGCGAGATCGCCGACACGTATATCGCGCGGCTCGGCATCAAGGCGCGCGACGCGGAGCAGCCGATCGGGCTGCTGTCGGGCGGCAACCAGCAGAAGGTGCTGCTCGCGCGCTGGCTCGCGACGGACCCGAAGCTGCTGATTCTCGACGAGCCGACGCGCGGCATCGACGTCGCCGCGAAGTTCGACATCATGGAGCGCGTGCTGGCGTTGTGCGCGCAGGGGCTGGCGATCCTGTTCATCTCGTCGGAGATCGGCGAGGTCGTGCGCGTGAGCCACCGGATCGCGGTGCTGCGCGACCGGCGCAAGGTCGCGGAATTGACGGGCGCCGATGCGTCCGAGGAGCAGGTTTACCGGTTGATCGCGGGAGGTCAGTCATGACGCGCTTGCGCACGCTGTTTCGTCATCCGCTCGCGTGGCCGGTGCTGACGCTCGCGCTGCTGTTCGCGCTGGACGTCGCGCATCGTCCGGGCTTCCTGTCGATCGTGCTGCTCGACGGCCACCTGTTCGGCGCGCCGATCGACATCCTGAATCGCGCGGCGCCGCTCGTGATCGTGTCGCTCGGGATGACGCTCGTGATCGCGACGCGCGGCATCGACATCTCGGTCGGCGCGATCGTCGCGATCGCCGGCGCCGCGGCCGCGACCGTGCTCGAGGCGGACCCGTCGCGGGTCGGCGCGGCGCTGGCCGCGGCGCTCGGCGTCGGGCTGCTGGCCGGTGCGTGGAACGGGCTGCTCGTCGCGTTCGTCGGGATGCAGCCGATCATCGCGACGCTGATCCTGATGGTGGCCGGGCGCGGCGTCGCGCAACTGCTGACGGGCGGCCAGATCATCCCGATCGGCGCGCCCGGCTATCTCGCGCTCGGCGGTGGCTATCTCGCGACCGTGCCGTGCGCGGTGTGGATCGCCGTCGCGACGATCGGCGCGATCGCGTTGCTCGTGAACCGCACGGCGCTCGGGCTGTTCATTCGCGCGATCGGCGTGAACCCGGTCGCGACGCGGCTCGTCGGGCTGCGCTCGGGCGCGATCGTGTTCGGCGTGTATCTGTGCTCCGGCGTGATGTCGGCGCTCGCGGGCATTCTCGCGAGCTCGAACGTGCGCAGCGCCGACGGCAACAACGCCGGGCTGCTGCTCGAGCTCGACGCGATCCTCGCGGTCACGCTCGGCGGCACGTCGCTGCTCGGCGGCCGCTTCAGCCTCGCGGGCTCGGTGCTCGGCGCGCTGATCATCCAGACGCTGACCTACACGACCTATTCGATCGGCGTGCCGCCGGAGGCGACGCTCGTCGTCAAGGCGGTCGTCGTGATCGTCGTGACGCTGATCCAGTCGGACGCGGCGCGCGCGCTGCTGGTGCGGCACGCGTCGCGGCTGCTGCCTTTCGCGCGATCGCGCGCCACCACCACCGGAGCGACGCCGCGATGAACCGTTTCCTTGGCCGCCTCGCCGATCCGCGCACGCTGCCGATCGTCGTGACGATCGTGCTGTTCGTCGCGCTGTTCGGCTTCGGGTCCGTGATGTACACGGGCTTTTTCTCGATGCAGGTGCTGACCGGGCTGCTCGTCGACAACGCGTTCCTGCTGATCGTCGCGATCGGCATGACGTTCGTGATCGTGTCCGGCGGCATCGACCTGTCGGTCGGCTCCGTCGTTGCGCTGACAACGATCTTCTGCGCGGTCGGCGCCGAACGGCTGCACTGGCCCGTGTGGGTGATCGTGCCGCTGGTGCTCGCGTTCGGCGCGCTGTATGGCGCGGCGATGGGCGCGCTGATCCACTATTTCCGGTTGCAGCCGTTCATCGTCACGCTCGCCGGGATGTTCCTCGCGCGCGGCGCGTGCTTCCTGATCACGACGCAGTCGATCACGATCAACGCGCCGGCGTTCCATGCGATCGCGGGCATCAGCGTGCCGGTCGGCGGCGGCACGCTGAGCGCCGGCGCGCTGATCGCGCTCGCGACGCTGGCCGTCGCGATCTACGTCGCGCATTTCACGCGCTTCGGCCGCAACGTGTATGCGGTCGGCGGCAACGAACGCTCGGCGCTGCTGATGGGCTTGCCGGTCGCGCGCACGAAGATCGGCGTCTATGCGCTGAGCGGCTTCTGTTCGGCGCTCGGCGGCGTGGTGTTCACGCTGTACGTGCTGTCGGGCTACGGGCTGCAGGCGCAGGGAATGGAGCTCGACGCGATCGCCGCGACCGTGATCGGCGGCACGCTGCTGACGGGCGGCGTGGGCTACGTGATCGGTTCGGTGTTCGGAGTCGGCATCCTCGGCACGATCCAGGTGCTGATCACGTTCGACGGCACGCTGAGTTCGTGGTGGACGCGGATCGTGATCGGTGCGCTGCTGTGCGTGTTCTGCGTGCTGCAGCGGGTCATCGAGCGGCACGCGACGCGGCGGCGCACCGGCGGCACCGGGCTCGGCGCGCGGCGGCCGGCGCGCAATGCCGCACCCGCGCGGCCGGCGCCGCCCGAAGAGGACGTCGCGCTGGTATCGACGATGCGGCGGTCGTAGCGCGACTGGCCACCCTTGCGCGACGAGTACGACATGAAGCGCGATGATCCGGCGACGGGCGTGGCCGATGCGCGGCCGGCGAGCATGGCCGCCCGCGCCGTCAGGCCGGCCCCGTCGCGTCCGCCTCGGTGTCGAACGACGTATCCGCGACGCGCGTGCGCTTCAGCGAGCCGGCCAGTTTTTCGATTGCGTGCAGATCCAGCGCATCGAGGTGCTCGCGCATTTCCTGCACGAACGGCGCATGATCCGGCTCGGCCACATACCGGCCGAGCCATTCCTCGATATCGGTCAGCCGGCCTTCGCCGGCGAGCACGATCAGTTCGGCGAGCGCATCGGCGGACGGGCTGCGCATCGCGGGCGCGGCGCTGGCCGGCGCCGCTTCGTCGGCGGGATCGAACCGCCTGACGAGCCCCGACACCGGCGCGAGCGCGTGGCCGAGGGCCGGCGCGACGACCGCGAACGAGAACGTCGTGCCGACCCCCGGCTGGCTCGCGACGGCCAGCTCGCCGCCCATCGCGGCGACGATGCGCTGCGCGATGAACAGGCCGAGCCCGGTGCCGCCGTTCACGGCCTGCACCTGCTGGTACGCGCGGAAGATGTCGGCGGTCGCGCCGATGTCGATGCCGATGCCCGTATCGGCCACCTCGAACAGCAGGCGCCATGCATCCCCTTCGCGCGCCGCATGAACCGACAGCGTGACCGTGCCGTTGCGCGTGAATTTCGATGCGTTCGACAACAGGTTCAGCAGCACCTGTTGCAGCCGGATACCGTCGATCAGCACCGTGCGCGGCAGCGGCGTGACGGGTTGGTAGACGAACCGGTTGTCCTGCTGCGCGCACAGCGCGACCGCGTAGTGGCCGATGTCGTCCAGCAGCCCGGGCAGGTCGGTGCGGTCGGGCGCGACGCCGAGCGGCTGGAGTTCGGCCTTCGTGAACGCCAGCAATTCGTCGATCAGCGTGAGCTGGTAGCGGATGCTGCGGTCGATCGACCGGATCAGCCGCGCCTGGCCGTGCGTCGCGCCTTCCAGCAGCAGCTTCGCATAGCCGTTGATCGTCGACAGCGGCGCGCGCAGGTCGTGGCTGACATAGCCGAGCGTCTCGATCTTCTGCTGCATGTGCGTCCTCGACTGCTGCAATGCATCGTTGAGCGCCACCGTGCGCCGCGCGACTTCGTCGCGCAGCCGGTCCTGCTCGGTGAGCTGCCAGTGCTCGAGCCGCTTGCGCGCCTCGGTGCGCTGCCGGCCCACGTGGTGGATCCACGCGGCCAGCACCAGCAGGTGCGTCGCGAGCCCGATGATCGCGATGACGGGGTTCGGAAAGACGTCCGACCGGATCCACGACAGCAGCGGCGGCAGCGCGTCGCGGCCGTCGAGCATGCGGATCAGCATGTTGAACGTCGCGAACGCCACCGCGATCAACATCACGCGGGCCGTCGGCGTGCGCCGGATCACGAGCGTCAGCGCCAGGCTGATGTTCACGACCGCGAGCACGGTGTTCAGCCACAGGCAGAACCGGGCGAAGGTCGCCAGATCGCCGAACGCCGCGCCGGCGATCCCCGCGCATTCGAGCGCGAGAAACACCACATACACCGCGCGCATCGGCATCCTCGCCTTCTCGCGATGCGCGACCATCAGGATGAACACGATGAAGCAGGCGACCGACAGGTACACGAAGATCGTTTCGCCGCGCGTCGACCACTCGCGCGCGCCGGGCGACAAGGCCATCGCGAGATAGCCGCGATACGCGGCCTCGAACAGCGCGGTGTTCAGGGTCAGCACGGCCAGCACGAGGAACACGCCGCTGCGCGAGAAAAAGCCGATCAGCAGCGCACACCAGACGAGGGCGAGCAACCCGCCGAAGAAGCCGAAGTTCCACATCGACGCGTGCAATTCCTGCGCGGTCCACGCGTCGCGGGTGAACGCGACCGGCGCGAGCCGCATTTCCTTGCGCGACGTGATGCGGATCAGCACGGGGAGCCGTTCGCCCGCGCGCAGCGTGACGTCGAGGGTCGGGTAGCGCGACGGCGCGTCGCGCGCATCGCCGCGATCGGCCGGGAAGCTGCGCTCGAGCATCCATTGGCCGTGCGGCGCGACATAGAAGTCGGCCCGGTCGACGCGCGCATCGCGAATCGCGAGCACCAGCGGGCGCGTCTCGCTGTCGCGGTTGACCAGCGTCGCGCGCACCCACCATGCCGAGCGCGAAAACATCACGTTGAACGAGGGCGCGGTTGCCGTGGCCGCGTGGCGGCCCGGGTCGGCGAGCCGGGCGGCGACCGCGTCGACGGACAGCGTCCCGCCGGCGTCCTCGAAAACCGATACGGCTTCGAGTCCCGCGGCGTTCGGCGTCGTCGCGGCGCTGGCCGTCGCGCATGTGACGGCCAGCGCCGCAAGAAGCAGGAGTACCGCGCGACATCCGGCCGTCCATGCCGCGTATTGCCTACGCATCGCCGTGGCGCCCCGCCGGTGCGGCCGGCGCGTCGACCGCGTGGCGCTGGCGCCGCCAGTCGGACGGCGTGATGCCGAAGCGTTCGCGGAACGCCGTCGCGAAATTGCCGGGCGTGGAAAAGCCGATTTCCTCGGCGATGTCGCCGATCCCCATCGACGTTTCCGCCAGGAAGTGCATCGCGGCGCGCAGGCGCGTGTCGCGCAGGTACTCGAATACGGTCTGGCCGAGATGATCGCGGAATACGCGGGACAGCCGCTTCTCGTGCGTACCGACCTGCTTCGCGAGATCCTCGAGCGCCGGCGGATGGCGCAGGTTGCGCAGCAGCACGTCGCTCGCCGCGCGCACGAGCGCCGCATCGGGGTTGTCGGGCAATTCGGGCAGGTGCGCGAACGGCTGGCTGCGTCGCACGCGCTTCAGGTGATTGCGAACCCGCGCGATCACTTCCGCCGGCTCGAACGGCTTGACGATGTAGTCGATCGCACCCGTTTCGAGCCCCGCGATCCGATCCTCGAGGTCGCCCGCGGCCGTCAGGATGATGACCGGAATGGATTGCGTGGACGGTGTGGACGCCAGCAGCCGGCTCGCGGCGAAACCGTCCATGCGCGGCATGCGCACGTCCATCAGGATCAGATCGGGCGCGATCGCTTGCGCGCGGTGATAGGCCTGCAGTCCGTCGAACGCGACGCTGATCCGGCACTGCGCGGTGCGCAGGATTTCGGTCAGGAGCCGCAGGTCGTTCGGCCGATCGTCGACGATGAGAATATGCGCGCCAGCGAGATCCGGCGTGATGCGAGGCGATGCCGGACTGGGCAGGCGGGATGGCATGGTTGCGAACGCGTGGGAAGGAGTGGCCTGTCAGGTCGGGGGGCAGTGCTATCTGCACGATTGTTGCAAAAAATTATATGCCGACGGCAACCTCGATTGTGAGGATTCCGTGCGGCGCGTGTGGGCTTGTCGCACGGGCGTAGTGGCGGCAGCGCGGTGGTGTTGTCCGCCCTGGACAAAACGGAGCGGAAAAATGTGCCGAACCGATTTCGCGGGTTTCGGACTTTATTTCCGATTTAATGATTTGAAGAGCCGGAGTGGCCCGGACGATGAATTCGCGCGCGAGATATCGAAATTCGCTGTGTCGGCGTAAATCGAATCCGTTCGTTTCTCGTCATACCGGTTAAGTTTTCGTTGATATCGGCTCGATATTCCTGTTTCTGGAAAATCGCGTTTCCTGAAGATCTGTATGAATGTAAATGCCGTCCGCTCCGGAAAAGGGTTTTCCCGCTGCGGAAAAGGTTTGTTTGGACGAATGCCTGCACACTAGCCCCGGTGCGGCTGGAATCGGTTCTTTCACCGCTTCGGGTCGCCGTGAGGATTGTTGTCGCCGTCGCTCTCAGGGCAGCCGACATTCGATGGCGAATTGAATGATGGCATTCCCGGATGTTGGGAAGTCGGTAACAAAAGAATAACGGGCACGAGGGTAATGAAAACGTCATGATTGGCGAGATTTTTCGACATACAGGGCGAATCGAGAAATGACGGGTTGGGGTGGGTGCAAGGCGTCGAGCGAGAAGAAAATCGTCAAGTAAATTCGATCGATTAATTCGATGCCGGGGCCGTGCGGTGAGTAGCCGGCTTTTCCGGGAAATCCGGAAAAGCCGGTCGCCCGCCGGACGGAAAAGGGGTGAGCGACTTCGTGTGAGCCGCCGGGCGCTGTATCGATCCCGGGGGCCGCGCGCGGCGCTCTTCGAATCAGGCGGATACGAAAAACATGAATACGACAAGCATGGCAGGTCAGCGCGCCGGGTCGATCGATCCGGTGCGGGCTGTCAGCGTCGGCGATCCGGCGGCGCGTGCGTCAGATCCGGGGACTGCATGGCGCCTTTCACCGCCTGAATGACATATGACGGGCCGCCCGCGATGCGGGCCGGCATCCGTTCGTCCAGCGTCCGAGCGACGCTTTTCCAATGAGATTCGAAGTCGCCCTTCGGCGGGTGCGGCGGTGTGCGCGCGTGCGGATTCGCGGCGCGTCGTGCGCCGTGTCGCCGCCGGGCGGGCGATGTCGACTTCCGTGAATCGATAACCGGCGATCGCCATCGCGCATCGTGCCGAACGGGCATGCGCGGCGGTCGGTCGCGCACTCGCGATATGGGGCGAGCGTGTCGGGCAACGCTGTTCGTAGTTTTGATTAGTGATACGAAGTGAGAAGCGAGGCGTCGCGAGACAGGCGCAAGCGGAGCAGGTCCGCGCCGCGCCTGGCGCCGCGTTCGCTGTTGTGTCATCCAGCACATGAGAACCGAGGGAACACAAGATGAACAAGTCGTTCAAGTCGATCTGGAACGAAGCACTGGGCGCCTGGGTTGCGGCGTCGGAGCTCGATCGTGCGCGCGGCAAGCGGGTCGCGTCGTCGACAAGCGCGTCCGTGCATGCGGCTGACGCGGGCATCGCGACGAAGCCGGCGCTCTCGCCCAGACGGCTCGTCGTGATGATGACGGCCGCGTATCTCGGGCTGTTCCAGGCCGGTGCACATGCGCAATATTCGGCGGGTGGCGGCTCCGCGACCGGGGGCGCCAGTTCGACGGCGATCGGCAACGGTTCCGTGGCGTCGCAGGTGAATGCGACCTCTTACGGCAATCTGTCGACGGCGGCTGGCCTGTCGTCCACGGCGATCGGCCCCGGCGCGCATGCGATGGCCGATGGCGGGACGGCCATCGGCATCAATTCGCAAGTGACCGGCTTCAACGGCGTGGCGCTGGGCGTGCAGTCGATTGGCAGCGGCACTTTCTCGGTTGCCGTCGGCAATCTCTCGAGCGCGACCCAAAACGGCGCGGTGGCGATGGGCAGCGGCGCGGCTGCGACCGGCGCTTCGGCCATCGGGCTCGGCAACAACGCGCTGGCGTCCGGCCAGTATGCGGCCGCGCTCGGTCTCGGCGCGAGTGCGGTAGGCGCTCAAAGCGTCTCGCTCGGCTATGCGTCGAATGCAACCGATACGGGCTCGGTCGCGCTCGGCAATCAGTCGACGAGTTCGGGAGCGGCCGGCGTCGCGGTGGGCAGCGGCGCGCTGGCTTCCGGTAATTCCGGCGTCGCGATGGGCGTCAACAGCGGCGCGAAGGGCACGTCGTCGATCGCGATCGGCTGGGGCGGCACCGCGGGTGTGCCCGGCTCGGGCACGCAGTCGCTCGGCGCCAATTCGATCGCGATGGGCTCGAATACGACGGCCAGCGCCAACAATGCGCTTGCGTTCGGCGTGAACACAGTCGGATCGGGCGTCAGTTCGGTCGCGATCGGCATTCAATCGAGTGCGACGCAGCAGTTCGGCCTGGCGTTGGGCAATCTCGCGCTCGCCGCCGGCGCAGGGGGCACCGCCCTGGGCTCCAGCGCGACGGCATCGCAGACCAACGCGTTCGCGGCCGGCACCTCCAGCAAGGCGACCGCCACCAATGCGATCGCGCTGGGCACGCAGGCCACGTCCGCCGCCACGAACACGGTCGCCCTGGGGGCCGCGTCTTCGGCGATCGACGACGGCAGTGTTGCCATCGGCGCTTCGTCGATCGCCGGCAACAACACCGGCACGCCGACCTATCGTGCCACGGCGGTCGGTACCGGCAGCCAGGCGACAGGTCAGTTCTCGTCCGCATTCGGTGCGACCGCGGTCGCGACCGGTACTGCCGCCGTGGCGATCGGCGACGCCGCCAATGCGTCGGCCACCAACGCGATTGCCGTGGGTAGCAGTGCCGCCGCCGATTCCGGCAACGCCGTCGCGATCGGCACGGGCGCCACCGCGACGGGCGGCACCGCGGTTTCCATCGGCGCGGGCAACACTGCCGTCGGCAACGGTGCGGTAGCGATCGGCGATCCGAGTTACGCCAGCGGCACCGGTGCTTTCACGGGTGGGGCGAACAACATCGCCAATAGCGACGGCACGGCATCTGCGACGGTCACCAATCAAGCCAATGGCGCGGTGGCGATCGGCAACAACAACAAGGCGATCGGTCAGGGCAGCGTCGCATTGGGCAATGGTTCGACGGCGGGTGCGGCGGGGATGGCCGGCAATATCGCGTTGGGTGACGGCGCGACGGCGGCGACCCGCGCCGGCGACGTCGCGCTCGGCTCCGGGTCGGTGACGGCCGCGCCGAATCCGACGTCGACCGGCACTATCGGCGGCGTCACGTACACGTTCAACGGCGTCAATCCGACCAGCGTCGTCAGCGTCGGCGCGGCGGGCAGCGAGCGCCAGATCACCAACGTCGCGGCCGGGCGAATCAGTTCGTCGAGCACGGACGCGATCAACGGATCGCAACTCGCCGCGACGAACACCGCGCTCGATTCGCTGTCGACGTCGACGGCGTCGAGCATCACGTCGCTGTCCACGTCTACGTCCACCGGCATCGGTTCGTTGTCCACCGGGTTGAGCTCGACCATTAGCTCGGTGGCGTCGCTGTCCACGTCGACGTCGACGGGCATCAGTTCGCTGTCCACCGGCCTGAGCTCGACCAACAGCACGATCACGTCGCTGTCGACTTCGACCTCGACCGTCGTCGGCTCGCTGTCCACGGGCCTGAGCTCGACGAACAGCAACCTGACGTCGCTGTCGACTTCGACGTCGACCGTCGCCGGCTCGCTGTCCACCGGCTTGAGCTCGACCAACAGCACGATCACGTCGCTGTCCACGTCGACGTCGACGGTCGTCGGTTCGCTGTCCACGGGCCTGAGCTCGACGAACAGCAGCCTGACCTCGCTGTCGACGGCCACGTCGACCGGCATCGGCTCGCTGTCCACCAGCCTGAGCTCGATCACGAACAACAACACGAACCTCGGCAACAGCACGGCCGGCGCGATCGGCGGCGGCGCCACCTACGATCCGACCACCGGCACGATCTCGGCGCCGTCGTACGTGACGTACAACAGCGACGGCTCCACGACGATCAACAACAACGTCGGCTCGGCGATCGACAACATCAACGCGAACGGCATCAAGTACTTCCACGCGAATTCGACCGCGCCGGACAGCCAGGCGCTCGGCGTCGACAGCGTCGCGATCGGCCCGAACGCGATCTCGCGCGTGGACGGCAGCATCGCGCTCGGCTCGGGCTCGGTCGCCGACCGTGCGACGGCACCGTCGTCCGGCATCATCCGCAATGGCAGCGCGTCGATCCCGTTCGACACGACCGACCAGACGCTGCTCGGCGCGGTATCGGTCGGCGACGCGACGAACAGGACCTACCGCCAGATCACCAACGTCGCCGACGGCACCGGCCAGCAGGATGCGGTAACGGTGCGGCAGTTGACCGGCGCGCTGCAATCGTTCGCGGTGACGGGCCAGAAGTACTTCCACGCGAATTCGACGGCGGGCGATTCGCTGGCCGTCGGCGCGGAATCGATCGCGGTCGGGCCGACGACGGTCGTCAACGGCGACAACGGCGTGGGCATCGGCAACGGTGCGATCGTCGACCAGACCGCGCCGGGCGGGGTCGCGATCGGCCAGGCGGCGAGTTCCGCGCAGGCCGACGCGATCGCGCTGGGCAGCGGCGCGACGGCGACCGGCGCGCAGTCGGTCGCGCAGGGCGCGAATGCGGTGGCGGTCAGCGTGGGCAGCGTCGCGCTCGGCTCGGGGGCCCGCGGCAGCGCAACCGATGCGCTCGCGCTCGGCGCCGGCGCATCGGCGACGTTCGCGAACAGCGTCGCGCTGGGCGCCGGTTCGCTGACCACGGTCGGCGCGCTGACGAACTACGTCGCGTACGGGCTGAGCAGCCCGCAGTCGTCGGCCGGCGAAGTGAACATCGGCAATCGCCAGATCACCGGGCTCGCGGCCGGCAAGAACGGCACCGACGCGGTGAACGTGTCGCAGCTCGATTCGGTCGCGAACCAGTTGACGACGCTGATCGACCAGCGTACGACCAACCTCGGCGGGCAGTACACGACGAACCCGACCGGCGGCAACGTGCCGCCGGGGGCGAGCGGCTCGAACTCGTCGGCGGGCGGCTCGGGCGCGGTCGCGTCGGGCTCCAACAGCACGGCGGTCGGCAACGGTTCGACGGCGTCGGGCAACGGCTCGACGGCGATCGGCGTCGGCTCGACCGCGTCGGGCAACAACTCGACGGCGATCGGCACGGGCAGCAACGACGGCGGGCGCTCGAACGTGGTCGCGGTCGGCTCGGCGGATTCGGCGCGGCAGGTCGTGAACGTCGCGGCGGGCACGCAGGGCACCGACGCGGTGAACGTGAACCAGTTGAACGCGGTATCGAACCAGTTCACGCAGTCGCTGAACACGGTCAACAACCAGCTCACGCAGATGCAGCAGCAGATCCAGCAGACCGATTCGATGGCCCGCGAGGGGATCGCCGCGACCGCCGCGATGGCGTCGATCCCGCACATGGACCGCGATTCGAACTTCGCGATGGGGGTCGGCACGGCGACGTTCCAGGGCCAGAAGGCCATGGCGGTCGGTGTGCAGGCGCGCGTCACGGAGAACCTGAAGGCGACGCTGAACGGCGGCTTCGCCGGCAGCCAGCGCGTGGTCGGCGCGGGCATGCTGTACCAGTGGAAGTAATCGCGCGCGGCGGTTCGTTCCGGCACGCGTTGCCGGAGCGGGCCGCGCCGAACGCAAACACGCGCGGATGCGTCGCGACATCGCGCCGCACGCGCCGTGCTCATCGCATTCTCGGAGTCATCAAGTGAAAAACATCCATCTTGCCCTGCTGGCGTCCGTCGTTTCCCTCGCGGCCTGTTCGAGTGCGTCGGGGCCGACGTACAACGCGTACGAACTGCAGCCGCGAAACGGCATCCGGACGTTCCAGGTCGACTGCCACGGCATCCTGTCGAGCGCGAAGACCTGCATGAAGGTCGCGACGCGCATGTGCGGCAACGAGGCCGTGCGCCTCGTCGACACCACCACGCCGTACCGCGACGGCGCCGATGCGCATTCGATCGTGTTCCAGTGCGGCGCGGCGCCCGCGCCGGCCGCCGAGGCCGTTACGCCGGCGCCCGTGCCGGCCGAAAAAGTGAGCCTGACCGGCGATGCGTATTTCGCGACCGACTCGGCCGTGCTGACGCCTGCCGCCACCGCCGCGCTCGACACGCTGCTGAGCCGGCAGAGCGACAAGCATTTCGCGCGCGTGGAAGTGGACGGCTATACCGACGCAACCGGCTCGGATGCGCACAATCAGGCGCTGTCGAAGCGCCGGGCGGATGCGGTCGCCGGCTATCTGCGCGAGCACGGGCTGAAGGCCGATGCGTTTGCCGCGGTCGGCCACGGGGAGGCGAACCCGGCGGCATCGAACGATACCGCCGAAGGACGCGCGCGCAACCGTCGCGTGGAAATCTCGCTGCAGAAGTAGGACGCTGCGACCCGCTTGCCGCAAGCGTGGCCGTCGAAGCCGGACGGCTCGCTTGCGGCAATGATGCTTGGCGTGGACGACGCGTGGCGCGAACCGCCCGTCCGCGGCGTGCGAACGCAGGGCCCGTCGCATCGACGCCGCCGACGCGCGGCGACGGGCGTCCGGTACGCGGATCGCCCTGCGCACCGGGCCGCGGATCGGCGCTCAGTGCCTGATCATGCAGACGGCCACGATCTCGTACCCGGGGTCGGCATGCGCGCTCGCGGCTTTCTCCGCTTCGTCGTACGAACCGAAGGAGGCCGCGTCTTCGATGGCCGGCGCCATGCCGATATCGCCGTCCTCGGCGGTGCAGAGGAACTGCTCGCCGGTCTTCACGACATAGATGGACATCATGATTCCCTCCATGGTTTGCAGGGGGAAGTTCCAGTCTAGCAGGCGCGAAGCAAGCCGGCGGCTGACGTGAATCCCGATTGTCAATCGGGGCCGGTTGGTTGATTCATCCCGCCGCGAAGGGTCGGATTCGCGGCCTTGGGCCGCAGCCGGGCCGTGACGCGCGCGGCTGCGCAAAGCCGTGCACAATACGCGCATGCGCACCCCAGATCTTGAATCCCTCGTCGCCGTCACCATGCCCTTCGGAAAATACAAAGGGCGACTCCTTGCCGACCTGCCCGGGCCTTACCTCAACTGGCTGGCGCGTGAAGGCTTCCCGCGCGGCGAAATCGGCCGGCAGCTCGCGCTGATGCACGAGATCGACCATAACGGCCTGAGGCACCTGCTCGAGCCGCTGCGCAAACCCGCGTAGCGCGACCGCGGGTCGCACGCCCGACGACGCCGGCAGTCGCGCTTCGGGCGGCCGTCAAACCGCCTGATCCTGCACGGTCGCCGCTTCTTTCCGGCGCGCCGCCGCATTCGTGGGCATCACCACCGCCGTGCCCTCCACGACGACGAGGCCGTCGACTTCGCAGCGCGTTTCCAGCACGACCCGACGCCGGCTCGCGAGAATCTCCTTGACCGTCACCGTCGCGCAGACCGTTTCGCCCAGCTTGACCGGGCGGCGGAATTGCAGATCCTGCGACAGATAGATCGAGCCGGGTCCTGGCAGATGCGTCGCGATCGCCGCCGATATCACGGAGGCGGACAACATGCCGTGCGCGATGCGGCCGCCGAAAAATGTTCGCTGCGCATAGGCCTCGTCGAGATGCACGGGGTTCCGGTCGCCCGTCGCGTTCGCGAACAGCAGCACGTCGTGCTCGGAAAGGGTTTTCGAAAAGCACGCGTTCATGCCGGGCATGAGATCCTCGAGATCGTATCCGCCTTCGTCGTTCATCGTCGTTTCCTGTGTCGTTCGTGCCGCATGGTGTGGGAGAGAGGTGGAACGCGGTCGTCTTCATGCCTGCACGTCGTCGTGCTCGCGCGCCGCATGCGGAGCCGCCGAGGCGAACGAACGGCTCGCCTCGGCGAGCGCCCATTGCACGGCCAGCACGCCGGCGTGAGGCAGCGCGCCGACGATGGCCTCGACGATCTCGGGTCGCGATGCGCCCGACCGGCGTGCGTCGCGGATGTGCGCGGCGAGCGCGTCGGCGTCGGCATTGCGCGCGAGGCAGGTCAGGCACGCGATTGCCGTCAGGTGGCGTGCCTTCACGTGCTCGACCGGCTCATCGCCCGATGCCGCGCTGGCCAGCCGATCGATGCCACGCTCGATCGCGGACGACATGTCCACAAAGCCGCCTGCCGCGTTCGACCGATACAGGTCGCGTTGCAGCGCATGCCGCTCGGCCGGTGCATCGGCCTGGATTCCCGCCGAGTCGTCCGGCGCCCCATTGAGCGCACTGAACGCATCGAACGCGTCGAGCACGATGCGCGACACGGGCAGTACGAGCGGCCAGCCGATGTAGCCGGTCAGTTGAATCAATACCTCCGTCAGTTCGCCGCGCGTCCAGCCCGCGTGCAGGCAGTCGTTCACGTGTACGCGAACCGCATCGTGCCGGTTTTCGCGCGCGATGACGATGGCAAGCGCGGCGAGCCGGCGCTCTTTCGGCGTCAGCGCATCGAACGGCCGTTGCCGGCGCTCAAGCAACGTGGCGATCGTCGCTTCGGGATCCTCTAAAAAATCGACGTCGACGTCGATATCGATGGCACGCTCGCGCAACAACCCGGCGATGTGGCGTATCGCGGCCGCGGCCACCGGCACGCCTGCGTAATGGAGCGTCTCGAACGCCGTGTCGAGCACCGCGTGCGGCGTCCAGCCGGTATTCAGCATGCCGCCCGCATGGTATTTCAGTGCGCCATCCGCATTGCCCATCGTCGCGAGTACCGCGACCGTCACGAGTTCCCGGTGCTTCAGCGAGAGGTTGGGGCGGGCGATGATGTCGGCATATGCGCCCTCGACGAGCAATCGCTTGAAATCGGGGTCGAGACGGTCGAGTGCCGCGCTCAGCCCGACGAAGCCTTCGTCGCCGATCGCGTGTATGACGGACATGCCGAGTTCATGCCGGGTGATCGTATTCGTACGCATGGAAGGCCGATGGTTGAACGCGGAGTGTCGTGACGTCAGCGATGATATTCGTCCGTTCGACAATCAAATTTGAACTTTTTTCACTTTTCATCGGCGCACGCTTTTCGCCGTCTAGAATCCATCCGGTCAAGAACCGACGATTCATTTTCGATCTGAAAAATCGGGATGGTGATGACGGGGCCTGCATATCAATGCGACTGGAGAATACGATGCTGAAGCTTCATGAAAAAGTCGCCCTCGTGACCGGGGGAAGTTCGGGTATCGGCCGGACCACGGCGTTGTTGTTTGCCAGGGAAGGCGCGCGGGTCGCGATCGCGTCGCGCCGCATCGACGAAGGTCTGGCCGTCGTCGAGGAGATCCGCCGCGCGGGCGGCGAAGCGCTGTTCGTGAAGACCGATGTATCGAGCGCGGAGGATTGCGCGCGGATGGTCGCGCAGACCGTGCACGAATTCGGCAGGCTCGATATTGCGTTCAACAACGCCGGCGTGGAGGCATTCGGCAAAGCCGTGGCCGATACCGACGAGGCGAGCTGGGATTACGTGATGAATATCAATCTGAAAGGGATGTTCCTTTCGATGAAATACGAAATTCCCGAAATGCTGAAAGCGGGCAGCGGTGCGATCGTCAATATGTCGTCCACTTATGGCCTCGTGGCGTCTGCATTCGGCGGCTGCAGTTATCACGCGTCGAAGGCCGGGATTCTCGGGCTGACGAAAGCGGCCGCGCTCGAATACGCGAAGCAGAATATCCGTGTCAATGCGATCTGCCCGGCGTTCGTGGCGACGGCGATGGTGGAGAAGTTTCTCGATGAAACCGGCATGACCGACCAGATCAAGGCGTTTCATCCGGTCGGCCGGCTGGGCACCGAACAGGAAATCGCCGAGGCGGTCGCGTTCCTCGCGAGCGACGCGTCTTCGTTCATGACCGGTACCGCACTGTCGGTGGACGGCGGGATGGCCGCGGCCTAGCACGAGTGCAACTTTTCCCGGATCAACTCTTTCACGAGTATTGTTATGGATACCAAAACGATCGATTTCGCTGTCGAAACGAGAAGGAACCCGCCGGAACTGTTCGACATCGGCAGCGCGATCCCGCTGGGCGTCGTGCCGAGGAAAATGCACGCGTGGACGATTCGTCGCGAGAACCACGGGGAGCCGCAGCACGCGTTCACGAACGAAATCGTCGACGTGCCGTCGCTCGGCCCGGACGACGTGCTGATTCTCGTGATGGCGGCCGGCGTCAACTACAACGGCGTGTGGGCGGCGCTCGGCCAGCCGTTCTCGGTGCTGGACCTGCATGACGATCCGTATCACATCACGGGCTCGGATGCGGCCGGCATCGTATGGGCCGTCGGGTCGAACGTGAAGAAATGGAAGGTCGGCGACGAGGTGGTCGCACACTGCTCCCAGGTCGATGGCGACGACGAGGAATGCAACGGCGGCGATCCGATGCTGTCCCCGTCGCAGCGGATCTGGGGTTATGAAACGTCGCATGGCTCGTTCGCGCAGTTCGCGCGCGTGCAGTCGACGCAGTTGATGCCGCGCCCGAAGCACCTCACGTGGGCCGCCAGCGCCTGCTATACGCTCACGCTCGCGACCGCATACCGGATGCTGTTCGGCCACAAGCCGCACGTGCTTTCCGCCGGGCAATCGGTGCTCGTGTGGGGCGCGGCGGGCGGGCTCGGAACGATGGCGATCCAGCTCGCGGCGCTCGCGGGCGCGCGCCCCGTCGCCGTGGTCTCCGACGCGTCGAAGGCCGAATTCGTCAAACGGCTCGGCGCGGCGGGCGTGATCAACCGTTCGGATTTCTCGTGCTGGGGCGCGCCGCCGCCCGTCGATGCGAAGGCCGAGTACGCGGCCTACGTCGATGAAGTCAAGCGCTTCGGAAAGGCGATCTGGGGTGCGCTCGGCGAAAAGCGCGACGTCGACATGGTGTTCGAGCACCCGGGCCGCAATACGTTCGCCCCGTCCTGCTACGTCGTGAAGCGCGGCGGCATGGTCGTGTTCTGCGCGGCGACGAGCGGCTACGACCTGACCTGCGATGCGCGCTACGTGTGGATGCGCCAGAAACGCATTCAGGGCAGTCACTTCGCCAACCTCAAGGAAGCGTCGCAGGCGAACCGGCTCGTGATGAGCGGCAAGATCGACCCGTGCCTGTCGGAAGTGTTTCCGTGGAGCCGCCTGCCGGACGCGCACGCGAAGATCCGCGAGAACCGGCACCTGCCCGGCAACATGGCCGTGCTCGTCCAGGCGAGCAGCAGCGACGATCTCGCCGCGGCGAGCCGCCACTAGGCCGGATGAACGCTTTCCGCCGCGAGGACGGTATGAACCAGTCAAACACGCAAGCGCAGCGCGTCGCCATCATCGGCATGTCGTGCCGGTTCCCCGGCGGCGCGTCCTGTGCGTCGAGCTATTGGACGCTGCTGAATTCCGGGCGCACGGCGATCCGCGAAACGCCGCGCGAACGCTTCGATATCGACGCGTACTACTCGCCGGATACCGACGAGCCCGGCACCACGTATTCGCGCGTGGCCGGCTATGTCGACGATCCGTTCCGCTTCGACCGCAAGCTGTTCCGGACCTCGGCGGCCGAGGCGATTGAGATGGATCCGCAGCAGCGCTGGATGCTCGAACTCGCATGGGCGGCGCTCGAGAACGCGGGCATCGCGCCGGGCCGGCTGCGCGGCAGGAACGTCGGGGTCTTCATGACGATCGGCGAGGCCGACTATGGCCGGCGCACCGTCTGGTCCGGCGATCCGTCGCGCATCACCACGTATTCGAAGCTCGGCAACCTGCGCGCGATGGCCCCCGGGCGCGTCGCGCACATACTGGGTTTGAGCGGGCCCGCGATCTTCGTCGATACGACCTGTTCGTCGTCGCTGGTCGCGATCCATCTTGCCGCGCAGAGCCTGCAGGCCGGCGAGTGCGACGTCGCGATCGCCGGCGGCGTGAACCTGATCCTCGGGCCGGAGGAAACGATCGGCATCGCGCGGCTCCAGGCGATGTCCGCCTCCGGGCAATGCCGTCCTTTCGACGCGAGCGCCGACGGCTATATTCGCGGCGAAGGCGGCGGCGTGATCGTGATGAAGCGGCACGACGACGCGCTCGCGCACGGCGATCGCATCGATGCGGTGCTGATCGGGTCGGCCGTCAACAGCGACGGCGCGAGTAACGGCCTCACCGCGCCCAACGGCGCGGCGCAGGAAGCCGTCATTCGCCGGGCAATGATGCGCGCCGGCGTTCGGCCGGAAGCAGTCGCCTACGTGGAAGCGCATGGCACGGGCACGGCGCTCGGCGATCCGATTGAGCTTTCCGCGTTGCGTAACGTCTATACGCGCGCCGTCGCACGCGACAAGCCGATCCTCGTCGGCTCCGTGAAGTCCCAGCTCGGGCATCTGGAGGGCGCCGCGGGCATGGCCGGCTTCATCAAGGCGATGCTGATCCTGCGGCACCGCCACGTACCCGCGCAGGTGAACTTCGAGACGCCGAACCCGCGCTTTCACTGGGAAGGCGCGCAACTCGCCATTCCACGCGAGGGTACGCCGCTCGACGAAGGCGAGACGCTGGTCGGCGTGAGCGGTTTCGGCATCACCGGGACCAACGTCCACCTGATTCTGTCCGCGCCGGCGCCCGTGCCGGACACCGCTGCGCCGATCGACCGCGAACGCGTATTGACGCTGTCCGGGCGCTCGCCGGACGCACGGCGGCGTGTCGCGTCGGCATGGCGGGCCTGGCTCGCGGGCACGTCCGTGCCGCTGCGCGATGCGTGTCATACGTCGAACGTGCGACGCGATCATTTCGATCATCGTGTCGCGCTGGTCGGCACGACGAAAGCGGATTTCATCGACGCGCTCGACGCGTTTCTCGCGGACAATCCGTCCGGCAACTGGCATGCGGGCGAGCCGCCGCGCAAGTCCCGCGTCGCGTTTCTCGTGCCGGGGCAAGGGGCGTGGCAGCCGGGCGTCGGCGGAAACCTCTACCACGGCAACGGGCTGTTCCGCAAACACGCGGACGCGTGTCTGCGCCTGCTGGGTAGCGAAACGGCCCGCGACGTGCTCGATGCGATCGTCGGCCGTGGCGCGCAAACCGTGCGCCATCATCCGGGGCAACTGGCTCACTTCGTCGTGTGCTACGCACTTTCACGTACCTGGATGGAGCTCGGCGTGCAGCCGGATCTGCTGATCGGGCATTCGCTCGGCGAGCACGTGGCCGCCGTGATCGGCGGCGTGATGTCGCTCGGCGACGGTCTCAAGGCGGTGGAGGCGCGCGGCCGACTGTTCGATACCGCGACGCCGGCCGGCGCGATGCTCGCGGTGGCCGCCGCGGCCGACGAACTCGCCGCGCGGTTCGCGTTCGGCGAGGATCTGTTCGTCGCCGGCATCAACGGGCCGGGGCAGACCGTCGTCAGCGGCACGCCGGAAGCGGTGGCGCGCGTGCACGACGCGATGGTCGCGGCGGGCAAGCGTGTGTCGCTGCTCAAGACCTACGGCACGCCGGGCCATTCGCCGATGTTGCGTTCGATGCGCGACGCGTTCCGGCGCGCGCTCGAACCGCTGACGTTCGCGCCGCCGTCGATTCCGATCGTCTCCACCCTCACGGGCGCCGTCGCGACCGATGCGATCGCCGGCGTCGAGCACTGGCTCGATCTCGTCGAGCAGCCGGTGCGTTTTCATGACGCGTTGCTGGCGGCGTCGGACGGCAAGACGCTCTTCGTCGAAGTGGGGCCCGGCGCGGCGCTCGCCAAGCTCGCGCGCGCCGCCGCCGGCGGCGACTGGACGTGCGCGATCGCGTCGCTCGCCGACGGCCCGGAAGGCGATGAGGAAACCGAATCGACCGGCTTCGCCCACGGCTGCGCGCGCCTTTACGGCGAAGGGCAGAAGATCGCGTGGCACAAGCTGTACGGCAATGCGCCGCGGCCTGCCGAAGCGCCGGGCTACGCGTTCGACACCGAGCGTTTCGAGTTGCCGTTTCCCGATCTCACCGAAGCGGCGCGTGGTGCGGTGCGCCAACGAAGCGATGGCGCATCGAATGCGGAAGCCCGGCCGCCGCGTTCGATCGAGGTGGATCGCGCCGACGCGGCACCGGCGGGCGCGGCGCAGATGCTCGCGACGTTGCGCACGATCGCGGCAGCGGTCGCGCCGGATACCGTCGTGCTCGACGATGGGCTGTCGCTCGTCGGCCAGGGGCTCGACTCGCTGGCGTTGACGGAGCTGCGGGCGCGGCTGCATCAGCGGCTCGGCAAGATGCCGCCGATCGCCATGCTGGCGCGCGGCGCGTCGCTCCAGACGCTGGCCGCGTGGTTCGGCGCGACGAACGGTGACGCGTCCGTTCGCGAAGTCGTGGCGGCCGATCCCCGGCAACCGGCCGAAACGGGCGGCGACGTCGGCCTGGTCGTGACGCTGCGCGACGGGGCCGGGCCGCTCGTTGCGCTCGTGCATCCGGTCGGCGGAAACGTGCTGTGTTATCAGGAACTGGCCGCGGCATGGCCGGGCGACCCGACGGTCGTCGCGATCCGTCATCCGTACGCGGATCAGGGCCACGCGCCCGCGTATCTTTCGATCGCGCAACTGGCGTCGCGCTACCGCGCGGCGCTGCTCGCGACGCACGGCAGGCAGCCCGACCTGCTCGGCGGCTGGTCGTTCGGCGGGATCGTCGCGCACGAAATGGCCGTGCAGTGGGAGTCGGAGGGCGGGAGCGCGCCGCCGTTGACGATCGTCGACAGTCCGCTCCACGACGGCGAATTCGCCACGCGGTTGCGCGCACTGGCCGCTGATCTCGCGCCGGATGACGGTATGCAGGCAGTCGAGCGATGGCTGGCCGACCCGCGTTTCGATGCGATGCTCGATCAGGACTTCTATCTCGCCGACGTGCGCCGCCGCGCCCAGCCTGAGATGTTCGACCACATCGCGCGGCTGCATGCCGCGAGCGCGGTGGCGCTCGCCTGTCACCAGCCGCGGCAGGTGCAAACGCACATCGGATACGCGCTCGCCGCGCGCGACAAGCGCGGGATGTCGAGCGTGCTGGCGGAGCAGCAATTGCGCCGTTTCGGGCGCGGCGGCATCACGGTCGACGTGTTCGACGACGACCACAACTCCATCGTGCGTGCACCTTCCGTGCGGCGTCTCGCGCACTTTCTCGGCGGACGCGCTGCCGATGCGCCGCACGCCGATCCGGAACCGCTGATGCGCGCGACACCCGCATAGGCGCTGCCTTTCCGTTTCCCGGGCGCGGCGTCGCCGCCGCGCCTTCACCGTCCTCAATCCGACTTCAAGGAATCGATGCCATGAACGATCAACTTCAAGCTGCAGCCGTCAACGGGCCGACGGTCACCGCGGAAACCATTCTTGCGTGGATCCAGGAGTGGACCGAAGCGAACAACCTGAAGGTGCCGACCGATCTCGAACAGACCTTCGCCGACGCCGGCTTCGACTCGATGCATTCCGTCGAACTCGCGTTCTTCCTCGAAGAGCGGCTCAACATCAAGATCGACGATACGGTCCTTTACGACTATCCGACCTTCAATGCGCTGGCCGAGCATCTCGTCTCGCTGCAACCGCAGGGCACGAGCGCCGCCGCGGAGCCGGGCGAGGACGCGGGCGTCGGAAGCTGGTAACGCCAGGGCGCCGGTTCGAGACATCGGGCGGCCGGCGCGTCATCGACTTTGATCGGAGTACCGAAGATGGTGGAAATCAATCGCGTGGACCACTGGATGTCGCGCGTCGTCGGCTGCGGTTCCGCGTTGCCCGAGCACCGCATGACGAATCATGACATCGCGCTGAAGGTCGACACCACGGACGAGTGGATCACGCAGCGCACCGGCATCAAGGAGCGCAGGATCGCGGCGCCCGGCGAGAACACGTCCGATCTCGCGATCGGCGCGGCCCGGGCCGCGCTGAGTCACGCAGGGATCGCCGCGGCCGACGTCGATCTCATCGTGCTCGCGACCTGCACGCCCGATCGCACGATGCCTGCGACGGCCGTCCGCGTTCAGGAAGCGATCGGCATGCCGCGGGGGGCTGCGTTCGACGTGCAGGCCGTTTGTTCGGGCTTCGTGTTCGCGCTCTCGGTCGCCGACAACATGATCCGGCTCGGGCAGGCGCGCACCGCGCTGGTGATCGGCGCGGAAACGATGTCGCGTATCGTGGACTGGCAGGACCGCAATAGCTGCGTGCTGTTCGGCGACGGCGCGGGCGCGCTGGTGCTGCGCGGCGAACGGCGCGAAGGCGACAGGCCGCGCGGTGTGCTGTCCACGCATCTGCATTCGGATGGACGGTACTGGGACAAGATTCACACGGACGGCGGGGTATCGTCGACGCAAAGCGCCGGCAAGATGCATCTGGAGGGCCGCGACGTATTTCTGCATGCGGTCGTCAATCTCGCCGACGCGTCGCAGGAAGCGCTCGATGCGCACGGGCTGACCCGGGACGACGTCGACTGGATCGTTCCGCATCAGGCGAACCAGCGCATCGTGCAAACCGTCGGCACGAAGTTGAATCTGCCGATGGAGAAGGTCGTGCTCACCGTCGGCAAACACGGCAACACGTCGGCGGCGTCGATTCCGCTCGCGCTCGGCGAAGCCGTATCCGACGGACGCATCAAGGAGAACGATCTCGTCCTGACGCCTGCAATGGGCTCGGGCTTCACGTGGGGCTCGGCGTTGATTCGCTGGTAATTCACGGGCGAGGCACCGGCGCACGTCGGTGCCCGACGGATCGGCATTTTCCCGGAATGTGGGAGCCCTGTGGAAATGCTCGTGAAAGTGACAAAAGTTCACTTTGAGCGCTCGGGCCGCCGTTCTATGCTGGCTGCACGTCGCACACGGCGGCGTGAACAAACAGCCCGATCGGAGCGTAGATGGCACCCGATATTCCGGATGAATCCTGGGATGCGGCGGCGTCCGGCATGCCGACCCGACGCATGAAGCACGCGGCCTCGCGCTTGAAGCACGGATGGCGCCTACTCGCCTACGGCGCGCGCGGGGCTACGACAGGATCCGCGCATGGCAATCGGCGATGAACGTCTGGACCGCCGCTTCGCGCAGCGGCTCGCCGAGATAGAAACCCTGGCCGTCGACGTCCGGCAGCGTGCTGGCCCATTCGAACTGCGCGGCGGTTTCGATGCCCGTCATCACGATGTGCTTGCCATGGCTTTGCGCGATGTGCACCAGGGTCTCAACGACCCGCATGGATTCGTTGTTTTGCAGGACATCGCGGATCAGCGAGCGATCGAACTTGACGATATCCACCGGCAACTGTTGCAACAGCGTCAGCGAATTGAAGCCTGCACCGAAGTCGTCCAATGCGACGCGCACGCCGATTGCCTGCGTCGCATGGATGGCCTCCACCAGCCAGTCGAGCCGGGCAGGCGGAACGACATCGGTCAGCTCGATTTCGACGCGAGCCGGCTCGAGCCCGAGCGACGTCAGCAGTGCGGAAAGCTGCGCCGGAAAATCCGCGTGCCCCAGCTCCGACGGAGACAGATTGATCGCGAGCGACAGCTTGCCGTAACCGGCCGCCTTCCACTGCGCCAGCATGTGCGCCGCTCTTCGGGTGAGCAGTTCGGTGAAGCGCGTGGCCAGAGATGAATCCTCGATCAGGCTGATGAACGACGCGGGCTCCAGGATGCCGCGCGCCGGATGGCGCCAGCGCATCAGACATTCGAAACCGGCCAGACGGATTCCCTGGAGCGCGAACTTGGGTTGCAGGAGGAAAAAGAACTCGCCCTGACGAAGTCCGCGTTCGGCATCGTCGAGCGGATCGTTTGATGCAAAGGGGAAATTCATGAATGTCCGGATACGCCGATTAAATGTCGGCAGCATGTTGCTGATCGATCGATTCTATTGAGTGGAATGAAAAATTTCAACTCATGGAAAATAAACAAATGTAAATTTGTTTATTGTTTTGTATATTGGGGCTCGATTTTTGAGAATGAGATTCATGGGAATCGTATTGTGATATCGGGACTGCATATTGAAAGCTGAATTGATTTTCGTTTTGTGTGATGATTCGGCTTTTAATTCACAGATTTTTTGGGTGGAGCGAGCGATGCGCGTGCTTTGGATGAGGGATGATGTCGCCTGGAAGTGATGGCTTATTATGGAAAGTATCAGGATGGAGCTTGAATTAAATGTTAATTTAATTGTAATTAAATTTTATGGTTAATTCCGGTGAAAATTGAAGTATAATTAACGCATATTAAATTACGGATCGCTGCTTGGAGGTCGTTTGGCCGGGTACGTCCGCGCGCGTATGTACAGGGCGGGCGATCGGCACGTGAAGGGGGGTGACCGGCTGCTGCGTCTCCGGTCAATGCTGCTTGAAGTGGGGTGCGGTGTTTGACGCAGGCATGTCAGATGCCGATCAATGCGATATCGATGGAGCATCATCTGATCGACATGTTCGGAAGATTTTTGGGGCTGGGGCGGCGCCGTTCATGTGATGAAGGCAGGCAGATGGCCGGGAGCGTGTCCTCGTATTGCGCCACGGAGCGGATACGCGTGACGTTTGCGCTGGTGCTGGTCTGTGCGGTGCTCACGGCGACACATGCGCTGCAACGCGTCGACCGCGCGTGGTTCGGGTTCGTGTCACGGTCGGCCCACGGCGGGCCCGTCAAGCCGCTGGCGATGATCGTGGTCGACGAACGTACGACCGCGCGTCTGGGCAACTGGCCGTTCAGCATCGAAACCCGTGAGCGGATGATGGAGCGGCTTGCCGGAAGCGGCGTCGCAGTCGTCAGTATCGACCTGACCGGCTTGCGGGACGTCGCGCGCGCACGTGCCGGGCACCGCGGTGGCGAGGCGGCAAGTCGCGGCGGCGCACGAACGGAGGCCGGGAGCGGCAACCTCGGCAATTCCGGCAACGCCGATCAAGCCTGCGCGCGCGACGCTGCGTTTCACTGGAACGGACCTTGCGAGCGCTACTCGTACGTCAACGTGCTGGACGGCGCGGTGCCGTCGAACCGGCTGAGCGGCCGCGCGGTCCTGATTCGCGCGGCTGCCGACCTCGGGCATGGCCGGCCCGGCGTGTCGTCGGCCGGCGTGCGGCCGATCGGAGACGATGCCGCGGCAATCGTTGCATCGCCTGCGCCGGCCGCGGCGGCACCGCTTCAACAGGCCGGTCTTGCGTGGGCGCTGCTGTTCAACGAGGCCGTCGTGTGCGTGATCTGTGCGTTGCTCTACCGGTTCGGTCCTGGTGCCGGCCTCGTTGCATCGTTCGTCGTCGCAGGAGCGGTTGCTGCGATCGCGTATGCCGTGTTCGTGGTCGGCGGCGAGGCGCTGCCGCCCGCCACCGGCATGCTGATGTGCGTGCTCGCCTGCGTGCTGGTGTTCTGGCGGCGTACCGAAGTGTTGCTGCGCTTCATCGGTCTCCTCGGCGACCGCATGGCGACCGACCCGTTGCTGCATGCGGAGTCGGCGAGCGTCGTGCGACACGTCGACCCGGTTCGGCGGCAACTGGACAGGACTGCGAATCTGGATGCGCGAGTACGTCGCTATCGTGCGCTCATCGACGCATGGGTCGACAGTCTGCCGGAAGCGACGCTGATTGCGTCGGCCGACGGTGTCGTGCTGCTGGCGAACCGGCGGATCGCCGCGTGGTGCGCGGAGCCCGACGAGCATCCGGATGCCGGGCGGGCGCCGGTGGGCCGGCCGGTTTCGGACGTGCTGTTTCAGATCACCGCATCGCATCGGGCGAATGAATTCGTCGCGCAGGCGTTGACGTCGCTCGATCACTGGCCTGACGGCGACGCGCTGTCGGCACAGACGAAATCGCAGCTCGACCAGGGAATCGAGATCGCCAATGCACGGTGCGGTCGTTCGCTGCTGATCAAGTGCGCACCGATCCGCCCGTCCGTCTATGGCGAGCGCGCGCTGGTCTTTCATGTCGCGGACGTCTCGTCCGTCCGGATGGCCGAGCGGCAGCGGGACATGGCGCTGCGATTCCTGTCGCACGACATGCGGTCGCCGCAGGCGTCGATTCTCGCGCTCGTTTCGCAGATCCGGCGGGATCCGTCGCGGTACACGCCGCAGCGCTTCGCCGAACTGGTATCACAGTATGCGACGCGCGCGCTGACCCTCTCCGACGATTTCCTCTTTCTTGCCAGGGCCGAGAATCTGCCGCCGAAGCTGGCCGCGGTCGATCCCGCACTGGTGCTCGGCGATGCCGTCGACGATCTGCTGCCGCAGGCGAGTGCGAAATCGACGATCGTCAACCTGACGGCGGAGCCCGGGCTCAGTACGATCGCCGATGTGCAATTGCTGCGGCGGGCATTCGTCAATCTGATCGGCAACGCGATCAAGTTCGGTCGCGAAGCCTCCACGGTCGACGTGGAGTTGTCGGCCACGGATCGGCACGTGAAGATCGCCGTGACCGATTACGGAACCGGCATATCCGAGCGCGACCAGGAAAAGCTGTTTCGCGAATTCACGCAACTGGACGGCGGCGCGTCGATGTCCGGGCATGGTTTGGGCCTGGCATTCGTCAAGACGGTCGTCGATTCGCTCGGCGGAAAGCTGCAGGTCCGCTCGAAGCTGGGGGAAGGGACGACCTTCCTCATGTTCCTGTCGAAGCACGATCACGACGCGGCGCTCGGGCGCTGATCGGGCTGCCGCGATGCCTTGATGGCTAGGCGCTGGAAACGACCTGAATCCGGCGCGCCTCAGGGGCGCCCGTGTGTTTCGCGGGCATCGCGAGGTCGAATTCGAGAATCGTGCTTCGAGACGGCAACCGCGCGACGATCGACGGATCCTGCAAACTGCTGCCGCGAAAGTAGGCGGGGCTCGTCTCGGCCGCCGCGAGCAGCGGCGTATCGGGCAACGCGGCCCAGAACGCGATGAAGCCATATCCGTCGTCCGGCTCGAACCGGTTGCACACGCCGCGCACGCGTGAGCCGACCTGGCCCCAGGCAGGCGAGCCGGAGGCCGCATCGCGAACCGGCAGCAGGCCCGGCACCAGATAGCCGCTGATGAACTGGTCGGCCGCATCGCGTAATTCGAGCGGCACGTTGTCGAACCCGAGGACTTCGACCCGGCATCCCTTCTTCTGCAACGCTCGTACGACTTCGACGAAATCGCCGTCGCTGGTGGCGACGAGCACGGTGTCGAGCCGGTCCGATTCGGACAGCGCGTCGATGGCCATGCCCAGATCCGAATTCGATTTGACGGTTTCGGTGCCATCCTCGTCGGCGATGTGTCTGAGCGGCTTGACCGTGACGCGGAATCCCTTGTCGCGCAGTGCCGCCTGATAGCCCTTGATCCGCGCGTCGTAATCGGCGGAGCGTGCCGCGCGGCGTGCGTCGAAACTCAGATACGCGTGCAACCGCTGAATCGTGGCGCCGGCCCGACCCGCGAGCGCGCGCAGCACGTCGTATCGCATCAGATGGCCGCCATTCGCGTCGATGCTGCTGCCATCCACATACACCCCGACCCTTCTCATCGTCGTCATCCGGATTGCTGGTAGCTGGTCGCTCAGGCGTTCGAATCAAGCGCCGTCGTGCCGCGTCGCGCGCTTTCCGCACGGGTAGGGCGCGGCGCGGGCGCTCGGTCGTTCCGGCCCGGCGCCGATACGGCGGCAAACGCGATGCCGCCGGCGATGCCGGCAAGCCCGAGGCGCGCGTTACCGCCCACAGGGGCGCGATGCCGGTTTGCCGGTCGTTCGATGTGGCGCCCGCCACGCGGGCGAAGCGTGAATGACGCCACCGGCGTCGCGGCAGGTCAGTCGCGGCCGCTGACCGCGATCGAGACCCGGCGATCGGGCTGCAGGCACGCGATCACGGCGCGGCTCTGGCCGGGCGGGCAATGCGCGACGGGCTCGCGCGATCCCACGCCGTCCGCCTCGATGACGTTTCCGTCCAGGCCATGCGCGATCAGATAGCGGCGGACCGTTTGCGCCCGCGCGCGCGACAGCGGGTCGTTCACCGCGGGGGTGCCGATCCGGTCGGTGTGCCCGACGACGACGATCCGCGTGATCGTCTTGTGGCGCTTGATCCGCTCGACCGCATCGTCGAGCTGCGCCTTGCCGCCCGGCTGCATCGATTCGAGGCTCGATTGGCCGAACGCGAACAGCGCGTCGCTTTGCAGCGTGAATTGCTCGATCGGCGCGGCCGGCGGCTCTGCCGCGGCCGCCGGCGCGGCGGATTGCGTGCGCACGAAGTCCGCGCATGCGGGGTCGCGCCAGTACGTATTGCTCACCTTCATGTGCTCGTCGTAGCGCACCTGGTACTGGCACGAGACGACTTCGTTGCCGCGGCGGAAGTCGAACAGGTAGTTCCACACGTGGCTGCCGACGAACCACTCGTTGAAGTGAGGAGGACCGAGCAGGTCGAACATCTGGTCCTTGTTGAGGCCGGGCCCGACGTTACGCAGGTTGGCCACGTTCACGAACGTGCCGCCCTTCGGGCTGGCGGATTGCGGATCCGGGAAGCGGGGCGGCCCGTCGGCCGCACAGCCTGCCAGGGATGCAACGGAAAGCACACTGACGGACAGCGCAAGTGCCCATTGGATTTTCATGATCAGTCTCTCATCGTATAAGGAGCCGCGTATCCGGCGCCGCGGCAACGATCGATCGTTGCGCGCGGCCGCCGCGTGTCGCTGCAGGACAGCCGTTTTTCCGCCGTCACCACTGGTAACCCGCGCCGATCACGGCGCCGTAGTCGTTGCGCGTGTTGGTCGTGATGGCGGCCTTATAGATCCAGTGATTGTTCTCGGAGATCGTCGAGATGCCGATCGCCTGCCCCGACTGGCTGCGATAGACGCTGCCGGCGATCGCCACCATGCTCTTGCCGGGGCCGGACGGTTGCGGCAGGCCCGCGACGGCCATCGCACTGGCGGTGCCGCCGTCCGCGTCGCGTCGCAGCGACTGGATCTTCGCGTCGGTGTACGCGTTCGCGTTGCCCACCGCGGCATTCAGTTGCTGGACATTGACGCCATCGGTGGGCGCGGTGCCGGCGGCGACGTTCGTGAGTTGCCGCGTCGAAGTCGCCGTGCCGATCGACACGACGTTGTTGCGCCCGCCGTCGTTGCTGCCCGAGCCGATCGCCACGGAGCCGTTGCCGGACGACGTCGCGCCCGAGCCGATCGTCGTCGAGCCGGTGCCCGATGCGGTCGAGCCGTTGCCGACCGCCGTGCTGTTCGAGCCGGACGCCACCGCGCCGTTGCCGCCTGCCGACGAGTTCGAGCCCGTCGATGCGGGCGGCGTCGACGAGCCCGGTGTCGACGGGAAGCCGCCGTTACCGTTGGTACTGCTGATGTTCTGGATCAGCGTCGTCAGGTTCTGGTTGACGGCCTCGAGCTGGCTGACGTTGACCGCGTCGGTGCCGGCCGAGCCGGCGGCGAGACCGGTGATCTTGCGGTTGCCGACGTTGATTTCGCCGGCAGACGACTGCGGGCTGCTCAAGCCGTACGCAATGTAGTTCGACTGCGCGCCGACCGTCGTGACCGAGCCGGCGCCGAGCGCGATGCTGTTCGCGAAGCTCGCGCTGGCGCCCGAGCCCAACGCGATGGCGTCGGCTGCGCTGCTGTTCGCGCCGGAGCCGATCGCGATGCCGCCCGACGTGCCGGCGACGGCGTTCGCGCCTTGTGCGATCGATTGCGGCCCCGTCGCATTCGCGCCGCTGCCCAGCGCGATGGCATCGGCCTGCCCCGAGTTCGCGGCCTGACCGATGGCCACGCCGCCGGGCGCCGTCTGCTGCACGATCGCACCGTTGCCGATCCCGACGCCGTTGTCTCCATTGACGACGGTGGTCGGCCCCACCGCGATCGATTCGGCGCCTACCGCGAGCGAATCGGCGGCGGTCGAGTTGGCATGGAAGTACATCGTCGGCGTGACGGCGAACGATTGCAGGGCCCCGGTCAACTGCCGGACCGTGACCGCATCGTGCGCGTCGGTCCCGTCGGCGACGTTGATCAGTTGCCGGTACGTGTTGCCCGATGCACTGCCGAACGACACGGCGCCCAGCAGGGTCGCGTCGGACGTATTGAACGGTACGGTGTGGCTGCCGGCCGGAATCGTGCCGCTGCCGGCCGCGATGGCGCGATCCGATACGGCGCCCGAGCCGATCGCGACGCCGCCGGCTATCGAAACGGCCGTCTGCGCACCGAGCGCCACGCCGCTCGCCGCGCTCGATTGCGCGCCGGTGCCGGCGGCCAGGCTGCCGGCCGCGCTCGCGACTGCCTGAGGGCCGACGGCAATGCTGTCCGTCCCGGTCGCCTGACTGTCGGCCAGCGTCGAGTTCGCGTGGAAGTATTTGATGCCGGCGCCATTGTTGATGTTCGAGATGGCCGTCGTGTTGGCCGTCACCTGCTCGTTGGTCGCGAACAATTGCGAACCGTTGACCGCATCGGTGCTGGTGCCGCTCAACTGGCCGGCCGCAACGTTCTGGATCTGGCGCTCCGCGCCCGGTGCGCCGACGCTCACGACGCCGGCGGGGGCTGCGCCCGCGAAGTTGTAGGTCACGCCGCCGATGACCGCGCTCGAGGTTGGGGTGGCCGCGGTGGTGGTCGCGTTCGCACCGAGCGCGACAGAATTCGCGACCGTCGCTTGCGCGTTGCCGCCGATCGCGACGGCATCGGCGCCGGTCGCCGACGAATCGGGTGCAGTCGAATTCGCGTGGAAGTACTTGATGCCCGCGCCGTTGTTGATGTTCGATATCGCGGTCGTGTTTGCCGTTACTTGCTGGTTGGTCGCGAACAACTGCGACCCGTTGACCGCGTCGGTGCTGGCGCCGCTCAACTGGCCGGCCGCAACGTTCTGGATCTGGCGCTCCGCGCCCGGCGCACCGACGCTCACGACGCCGGCCGGTGCCGCGCCCGCGAAGTTGTAGGTCACGCCGCCAATGACCGCGCTCGAAGTCGGCGTGGCGGCGACCGTCGCTGAATTCGCGCCGAGCGCGACGCTGTTGGCCACGCTCGCAGTCGCACCCGAGCCGAGCGCGACGCCACCGGTGGCAGCGGCCTGGACGTTGGCCGCATCGCCGATCGCGATCGCGCCCGCGACATTGGCCTGCGACGCGTTGCCGAGCGCGACGGAACCCTGCCCGGTCGCGACGTTCGTATTGCCCAGCGCGACCGCGCCATTGCCGTTCGCAGTGTTGTTGGCGCCCATGGCCACGGCGCCGTTGCCGGTAGCCGTGTTCGGATCGCCGATCGCCACCGCGCCGTTGCCGTTCGCGGTTTGGCCTTCGCCGAGTGCGATCGCACCGGTGCCGCCGGTCACCTGCGAGTTGTGACCGCCGGCGATCGAACCCGCGCCCGCGGCTGCGGCCACCGTGCTGGTGTCGCCGAATGCGACCGTCGAGCCGGCCAGCGCTTGCGAGCCGGTGCCGATCGCGACGCCGCCGTATGCCGATACCCCGGCATTCACGCCAAGCGCCACCGAGTTGTCGGCGCCTGCGGTAGCACCCGCGCCGAGCGCGACGCCGGAAATGCCGGATGCGGTCGCCAGGTTGCCGAGGGCGATGCCGAACAGGGTGGACGCCGTGGCGGTGTTGCCGATGGCGATCGAGCTCGTGCCGCTCGCCGTCGCCTGGCTGCCGAATGCCTGCGCGTAGGTATTGCTGGCGAGCGCGTTGTAGCCGATGGACACGGCCTGCGCGCCCGTCGCCTGCGTGCCGGAACCGGGGACGCCCGCCGTGCCGCCCGGGCCGAGCGCGACCGCGTTGACACCCGACGCCCCGCTGTTGACGCCGATCGCGACGCCGGACGCGCCGCTGACCGATGCGCCGGAACCCAGTGCGATGCCGGCGTCGGCGGTGTTGGTGGTGATCGACTTGAAGCCCGCGGCGATCGAGTAGCTGCCGGCCGCGGTCGCGAGCGTCGCCAGCGCGGTCGAGTGGTCGCCCGATGCGGTACCGCCGGCGCCGAGCGTCGTCGCGGAATTGTTGGAGGCAACCGACGCGTTGCCGAGGGAAATCGATGAAACGCCGGACGCCGCTGCATTCAATCCACCGGACAGCGCGTTGTCTGCGCTCGACCGTGCACCCGCACCCAACGCCGTGCTGCCGATTCCGGATGCCGTGGAGAAATCGCCGAGCGCACTGGCGTTCTCGGCGGTCGCGGCGGCAGAGGCGCCGAACGAGGAAGCGTTGGTGCCGGTCGCGAGTGCCTGATGGCCGATCGCGCTCGCACCGATTCCGCTGGCTGTCGTGTTGCCGCCGATGGCAGTCGAACTGCTACTGGAGGCTGTGGCGGCTTGCCCGAAAGCGCTGGCGCCGGTGTCGCTCGCGACGGCGCTCGAGCCGATCGCCGTCGCCGCGGTGTTGGTTGCAGACGCCAAGACGCCCAAGGCAACAGAGTTTGCAGCGGTTGCCAATGAATTGGGGCCGACCGCAGTTGACGTGATGCCCAACGCAAGGGCTGCGGGACCGAGAGCGGTGCTGGTTTGCCCGGACGCAGTCGCGTTCACGCCGATCGAGAGCGCATTCCCTCCGGTAGCGAGTGCATTTGCTCCCATCGAGATTGCGCCGGCGGCGGACGAATGGGCATTCGTGCCCAGCGCTACTGCATTCAGTCCGGAGGTAGATGCTTGGCTGCCGATGGCAATTCCAAGTCCACCGCTTGCGGTTGCGGCTACGCCGCCGGCGCCTGAGATCGCGACATCTCCGGTCCCCGTGGCACTGCCGTTGCCAGCGGAATACTGGGCGTGTGCGATCTGGTAAGACGCGCCGAGGCAAACCGGGATCGCCAAGCCGAGAAGGATTCGAATGGTCCGTTGCTGTCCGATCACCGAGTGTGATCCCGCCAGCCGGTCGTCGCACGAGACGTCCGAGCCGGAGTCGCCCTTGCCGCGCGCCTTGCCGAGCTCCGATGCTGCGACGAACGTGCCGCGAGACTTGCTCCATATGACCTTGTACACTCTATTCATCTTGATCACCCCTATGAAGGAATAAATCTTTATCGGATACGATTGGGTAGTGGTGCTAAATGCCTTGTGACAATAAAATTTGCGTCATGGGCGGTTGATCGAGATCTTGCGCTGTCCATGGAGGACGATGCGAGGTGTCGTCCATGGCGCTGCAAGCGGGTCTTGAGCGGGAGCGTCGCTCGGCGACTTCGACGGCGCACGGCCGTCGAAATATCGGAATGGAATGATCGGGTGCGACCACGACAGTGTGTCGGGTCTCGAATGGGATTGGGGCGGGCCGGGTAAGTCGATCGCGTGACAACGCCGCGGTCGCGGTGATCACCGATCGCTTCATGAGGTTTTCCATTTCTGTATCTCGGCATGAAAAAATCGTGCTCGACGGCAGGCCGCCGTTACTGTAAATGGGATAGTCGGAACAACTGCCAATTCAATATGCGATCTTGATTTTTGGACGAATAAATTCGTCTTCGAGAATAGTTCTGGGTACTTTGCGATGACTTTTATAGATTGGTGAATGCCGATTTCCGTGCGGAGAATCGATCATTTTCAAAATGATATAAACGTCTTTAATTGCATGATCCTTGTTATGCTAGATATTAGGAGAGAACATTCGAATCAAAAAGCAAACATTTGTCACGCATTGAATGATTGTTAACGTGTGACGACGCTGCCATTATTGCGATGGATCGGATGGGGCGCACGTAGACGGTTTGGGCTGACTTGCAGCACGCGTCGGTGTCAAAACGCCGGGAGGCATCGGAGATCCGATGGTCAGGTGTTCCGAAATGAATAGGAGTTCAAAGCGAACGCGGGGCGGTCATTACGTCGGCGTGCGGCGCAAGGGAATCCGGCGCGTCGGCCGGCGCATATCAGGCGCCGTGCGGATGCGGTTCGTCGCGGTGCAGAATGCGACGATCAGCATCGGCAATGCCGTTGCGGCGCCCGCGCGAGATTCGAGATGGCCAGTGCCGCGGAAGCCCGTCTCGTTGCGTGACGAAGCGCCGGCGCATGCCGGGAGCCCCGCCTCCTGCCCGAGACACGGCTACCTACCTGCAACGAAACTCACGCGCGGCTTTCCATCAGCATGCCTACGTCGCGACGAACGTCGGCCGACGCTTCGGCGGCGGGTTTGATCTGATCGAGTCGATAACCGAGCGTATAGATGGCGGAAAGGCGCAAGCCGTTCTCGATCCCGAGTTTCAGCTTCTGCCGAATCCGGTAGATATGCGTATCGAGCGAACGCGACTCCGTTCCCAGTTCCCGCCCCCACGCCGTGGTCGCCAGCAACTCGCGCGACATGATCTTGCCGAGATTGTGAAACAGGCACGCGACGAGTTGAAATTCCTTCGTCGTCAATTCGATCTTGGTATCGCGAAGCCGGACCGCGCGCTCCACCGGGTCCAGCACGTACGCGCCCGCCCGGATCGGCTCGTCGCGCTTCACGTTGCGCGCAACGCGGCGCAACAGCGCGTTGACCCGCGCGGCGAGCTCCTCGGCGCGGAACGGCTTGCTCAGATAGTCGTCGGCGCCGGCCTCCAGCGCCCTGACGACATCGAGTTCCTCGACGCGGCTGGTGAGGAACAGCACGCCGTATTCGACATCGGCACGTGTCCGGATCCAGTTCAGGACTTCGATGCCGGTCAGGCTGGGCAAGTGCCAATCGAGCACGACGGCGTCGACGGATTCGGATCGCAGGTAGCGCAGCGCCTGCTCTCCATCGACGACGACCTTGATCGTGTGGCAATAAGGGGAAAGTGCGCTTTGCACTTCCTCCGCCTGAACGGGATCGTCCTCCACAACCAATATGCGCATTCGTGCCCCCGGGTATCGTGATCGGCCTGCTCGACTGAAACGGCAAACATGGCTGTGCGAGCAGGCAAACGTTTGCTTTTTGATGCAATTGAAACAAACGGTTAAGGAATATAAATCATCGGTAATGAGCAAGATTGTGACATTTTGTGAATTCGTCGTATGAATGACGCGGCCAGTAAAAAGAGACGGAACCCATCTTTTTCGAAGGAATTTTTTACTTGCCCGGGGAGCGCGCCGATAAATGGAATCGCGATTTCGGGCCATCGGCGCGCGCGGTGTCGTGGCCAGGCGGCGGTCGTGCGGATGGCAGCAGCCGTCAATGGAAAAGTCGGGTAGCGACGACGCATTGCTGCGCCGCCGCCCCCTAAGAACCGTACGTGCGAGTTTCCCCGCATACGGCTCAAGCCTCTATAAGGCCAGTGGTTAAACTAACCCGGCGGCACAACGTACCGACCGGCGTGTGTACCTGCTTTATGACAGCACGCGTACTAGCTGCGGCCGCACCACATGCGGCGTGTGCGGGAGACCCGGCTTCGGATCGCAGCACGCTGCGCGAAGTAGGCAAACCACTCACGGTCGTAGGGGTTCGCATCCGACTGGACTTTCGGATGCCGTTCGATGGTTACGCTTGCCGCCGTCCGAAGC